>NZ_JAZRKF010000017.1:0-109706 GCF_045646205.1 Methanobrevibacter sp.
GGAACCCGGTGAGGCGCTTGACCTGATATGGAGTTTCTACAAAACCAAATAGTTTGCAAAAATTTAATTAATATTAACAGAAATTTAATAATATGATGCACAAAATTTGCCCAAGATGCGGGTCAAAAAATGTAAAATGGATTATACCTCAAAACTGGTCCCAATGGGTGTGCTATGACTGCGACTATACCGGACCAATCATAGAAGGAAACCAAGACCTGGCCGATGAGATTCATGAAAATTACGAGGAATCTCAAAAAGAAGAATAAGTCATTACGTTAACTTTTTTTTACAAAAGAAGTTAAAGATGAGCAAGGAGATACTGGAGCTGAGCATTTACTTATTTGAATTCATTGAGGAACAAATCTTAAATAAGTTTCCAGATATCCCTTGCTATCTGCTTCAATAATCAAAAGATTATATCCACAATAATGATATTGTTTTTTAAAGTATTTAAAGTTTAGGCATACCTAAAATAATTTTGAATTAAAAAAAATATTAGGAATTGTTTAAATTCCCTTTTTCTCAAACTCTTCATTCAAGAAAACTTTAATATTATCACGAGCAATTTCCACCATTTCAGGAGCAGGTCCTCCAGGAACCGCTCTGATTCTAACATTTTCAGCAGGATTTAAAGCCCTTTGAATCAAATCATCTTCCAAGTTCAGCACATCAAAGCCCAAATCAGCAGCAATGTCATCAATGAATTTGGAAGTGATATCCTCTTCAGCCATATCATTTGCTGTGGCTTCATTAACAATTCTACCAACGATTTTGTGGGCTGTTCTGAAGGGAATCTGTTTTTCACGAACCATGATGTCTGCAAGATCAGTTGCTGTTGCAAAGTTTTTGCCAGCAAGCTCTGCACACCTGTCAACCTTAAACTCAACTGATAGCATCATTTTTGTTACGATTGATAATGTTTCACCTGTTACTTTGACGGCATTCCATAAATGAGGAGTTATTTCCTGCAAATCCCTGTTGTAAGTGTATGGAATGGCCTTGAGAATTGTCAGAATGGTAACCAGTTCACCATTGACAATTGCACATTTGCCTCTTGCAAGCTCGGCAACGTCAGGATTTTTCTTTTGAGGCATAATAGAAGAAGTTGATGAGTATTCATCGGCCATTTCAATAACGCCAAACTCGTAAGTGCTCCACAATACCAATTCCTCGCACATTTTAGCAAGGGTTGATGAAAGTGAGACCAAATCAAAGACTGTTTCGGTAATGAAATCACGTGCTGAAACTCCATCCATGGAATTTTCCAGGTAAGCATCAAATCCAAGCAGGTCAGTGGTCAGCTGCCTGTTTATCGGAAAACTAGTAGTTGCCATTGCCGCTGAACCTAATGGGTTTAAATTTACACGCTTATATGTGTCTGCCAAACGTTCGTAATCCCTTTTGAGAGCCTGAACATGAGCCATCAAGTGGTGAGCTATTGTAATCGGTTGGGCATGCTGCAAGTGAGTAAAGCCGATGAAAATGTCTTCCAAATGCTCTCCTGCCATTTCAACTAATCCTTCCATGAATTCCAGGATGCCTATCTGAATCTCTTCAATCATTTCCCTTAAAACCAGTCTGACATCACATGCAACCTGGTCATTACGGGATTTTGCAGTGTGCATAAAACCTGCATCCGGACCTATTTTGGAAGTTACATAGTTTTCAATTGCCATATGGACATCTTCAATGGTGGCATCAAAAACAAGAGCTTCATAACCCTCTTCCTTGAGATTATCAAGAGCACATAAAATCTTATCCGCAATTTCAGCATCAATTATTCCTTCATGTTTCAGCATTGAAGTGTGTGCAAAATTAGTTTTGATGTCAGCTTCGAAAAGAAGCATGTCCGCTTCAAGAGATGAAGTGTATTCGGCAGCTTCATCAGTCATTCCAGTCTTAAAACGACCATTTCTAATATTATCCAAAGAAATCCCTTCTTAAAAATATTATGTTAAAAATAAAAATAAATAAAAAAAGAAATTAAGATTTAAAAAATCTTATTTTTTCATTTCAGTGTATCCACATTTACCACATGCAAATCTGTCACCATGGTCAGCCATGAATACACCTTCGCCACAACGAGGACAAATTGGGTTTTTTCTTTCAATTTTGTCGCCATCTACTTTGTATAAATCAGATTTTCTTACCATAAAATCACCTATTCTTCAGCCTCTTCTTCTTCAGCAGGTTCTTCTTCAGGTTCTGTATTTTTAGCTATGATATGTTCAGCTTCAATGTATTTTAAATCATCGATAGTGTCGTAAACTTTAGCATAACCTAATGCTTTAGGTTCACCGTAGTGTGGTTGTACATTGTCTACAACAACAACATCTTTTTTAGCATTTAATAAAGCTACTAATTTAGATTTAATGTCTAATACTTTAGGAGTAGCTTCTCCATCGTAATCAACATAAAATTTGATTTCTTTTCTATTAAACAATTTGTTTTCTTTTTCTTCAAAAATATCGATTTCCATAATTAAGCCTCACTTAATTTTATTCTTCAATAAATGCATCAATCAACGTTTGAGCTTTTTTTATTGTATCAGAAACTTTTAAAATAACTAAACCTTCGTTAGGTTGACCATATAAAATGGTTGTATCCTCACTGGCCATTAAGATACAAGGAAGAACTGCAAGATCTTCTTCCCCAGCAACATCAATCACATAACATTCGCCATTGTCACATAACTGAAGAGCTTTGCCTATGGTTTCCCATAGATCATCAGTAATGGTTCCCGCAGGATTATTAGCCTTTAAAATATTTTCCGTATGTATAATATCATGATCGTAATTTTTTCTCTGAACTAAATTATCAATAATCGCAAGATTAGGATATAATTCGTATTTAATGAGATTAGAGAAAGTTGCATCACCTACAGAAATTAAAAACTTGGAAGATTTAATTTCATCAATTGCATCTTCGAAATCCGGATATAACTTGCCTAACGGTTTTTTAAGTTCGACAATTACATCTTTATTTAATTCTGCATCTAAACGTAACACTTAACCACTACCTAACTCTTAAACAGTATTCTCCAGGAATTTTAATATTTAATTCACGAGCCAATTCAGATTCTTCAGGATTAGTAATAATCAAAAGACCACTCCAGTTGTCTGAAGTAGGGTTACCGCAGGAAGGGCAACGTTCTTTATTTGATAACATTTTACAAACAGTACACGCTTTCATTTTTAAGCCTTCTTACTTTTTTGTTTAGCCTCTTCAATCCATTCAAATCTACCCAAATTATTTTGTCTCATTGTAAGACCAATTTTAGTATCTTTAACAGAATTGTCTTTAAGACTAATAGCTACAGTTCTTGCTCTAACTAAATCTCCTTCATCTAAAGTTTTATTAGATTCTCTTGCAAGCAATGCTCCTCTTTTTGCATCATAACCAATGTAATCATCAGTTACTTGTGATACGTGGACTAAACCATCCATAGGACCAATTCTAACAAAAGCACCGAACTCAGCTATTTCAATAACTTCACCGTCAATAATTTCTTGCTGTTCAGGTTTAAAGAATATTGAGTTGAAAATAACATTATGGTATGAAGCACCGTCACCCATAATGAGTTTACCTTCACCAAGTTCTTCAATTTCATTAACACAGATGAATAAACCTAAATTCTTGTCTAAACGACCGTTATAAGTCTCATTCAAAGTTTCTATAGCAACTTTTTCACGAGGCTCATCGAAACGACGAGGAGGTATTCTTACTGTGTCTTCAATTTTGACCTTGTAGTACAAAACAATCCCTCATTTTTTTATTTTTTTATGAATTATTAATTAATTAATAAGTTTAATTATTATATGTTTATATCTTGCCGTCAACAGTTATATAATTTTTTTGCCTTAAATAGACAATAGTAATGCCTTTTGCCTTTGCACGTTTTTTTAATTCTATGTCATTTGTAGCTAAAACTTCTGAAACTCTCAGTAACGCATCATCCACAGTTTCATTTTCAAGCAATGAAATATCCTTTATTTCAACTTTTGAAGAATTAGCTAACTTCAAGGCTAAATTAGCATTTAAACGTATTTTACCTTTGTTATTTCTTTTCAAACCCTTCAATTCATTGATAACAAAGCTTGGAGTAGTTAATTTGTAAGAAGGTAATACTTTTTCCAGTTCAGTGATGATATCAACATTGAACTGAAAAGGAACCATAAAAAAATTGGTATCAATTACAACTTCTTTTAAGCTCATTATTGCCCTCAAACTTATTTAATAATACCGTAACCAATTAATCTCCAACGTGCACCAACACGACGGGACAATGCCACCCTGTCACCAGGACTTGCACATACAGGCAATTTAAGTGTAACATCGACAACATCCTTTTTGGCTGATGTAACAACACCAATTGTAGTTGTAGTACCACAATTAATCATTAAAGGTTCTTTGAGTTTAATTGGAGCTACGTCACGTTCTTCTTTAGTACCAACTACTCTGTCAAGCAAATGAGATTCCATAGTAAAACTATCTAAAACATCAGGCAATGTTCCTTCTTCACCGGCTACAGAACCTGAAAGGGAATCTGACTTGGTTAAAGATGGGTCTAATTTGGTTGCAATACCGACAAGTCCTCCAGGACCGATCTCTTCAACCTGTTTACCGTTAGCTTCAAGACCAATAATCTCTGAAGTCAAATATATTCTTTGATTATTGTTATTAATGCCCGGTCTGATTTCAATAGTGTCACCGAGTCTTAATTTACCCTGAACCAAGGTACCACCAATAACTCCTCCTTTGATTTTATCAGCACCAGAACCTGGTTTGTTAATATCAAAAGATCTTGCAACATGCATTAAAGCGCTGCCATCCAACTTCCTTTCAGGAGGTTCGATATTTTTAAGCATTGCTTCAATTAAGATATCCATGTTTGCACCTTGTTGAGCAGAAACTGGTATTATTAAAGCGTCTTCAGCACAAGTACCTTTAACAAACTCCTTAATTTCATTATAACTTTCAATAGCTCTTTCTTTTGAAACAATATCAATTTTATTCTGAACTACAATAACATCCTTAACACCGATAACGTCGAGTGCCATCAAATGCTCTTTAGTTTGTGGTTGTGGACAATGTTCGTTTGCAGCAATTACTAAAACTGCTCCATCCATTATAGCAGCACCAGATAACATAGTTGCCATTAAAGTCTCATGCCCTGGAGCATCAACGAAAGAAACCTTTCTGATTAATTCGGTTTCACTACCACAAATTTCACAGACATCCGCAGTAGTATAACATTCAGGTTCTCCACATTTAGGACATTTTCTAAATTCGATATCTGCATATCCCAAACGGATAGAAATACCTCTTTTAGTTTCCTCACTGTGAGTATCTGTCCATACTCCTGACAATGCTTTGGTAAGAGTAGTCTTACCGTGGTCTACATGACCAACCAAACCTATGTTAACATCTGACTGTACATTCACAGATAACCACCTTTTTTAATAATTTTAATTCAACATAAAGTAAAAATGAGAAAAATAGTAGAACTATTCTTCCTCTTCTTCTTCACCAGCACCGAGAATTTCAGCTATTGGTTTTGATCCTTGATTAACAACAACAGTGTTAATTTGTACGATATCATCAGCAATAGTGTTACCTCTTACGGTTTTTCTTCTTTTAACACCGTCAATGGCGATTCTTTTTCTAACACCTTTGACTTTTTTTGCTTTTTTAGGATGATAACCAGTACCGCCAGTTAATAAACTTTTGATTCTTCTAGTACCAGGAACATCTTTTTTCATAGTAAAACCGTTTTTATCACTACCACCAGTGATTTTTAAAGTATAACCATCTAAACCAACAATACTACCATCGAATTCATCGCCGATAACTAAACCGTTGAGAGCTTTAGTATCATCGACTTCCACTTGGTAAGAATCTGCTTTACTAGACACAACAACTTTGAATGCCATGGTATTCCTCCTTATTTTTTATTTATCATCATTATATATTATTCAAAAAGACCGAATTTTCCCCAATCAGGATCTTGTTTACGTTTGATTTCTAAAAATTCATAGAGAGTTTCAAATTCATCTTCAGTCAACTTATCCTTAAACTCCCTTTCAATGAATTTATAATGTTTTTCAGGAACGTCTATAAATAATTCATCCCCTTCATCGAAATCTTTACCTACTATAGCATCATCGATAGCCATAGCAACCCTTTGACCTCTGGAAATATCAGGTAATGTTTCACCCTTATCTTCCATACTAGCAATTATTCCAACACTTTCACCATTTTTATTTATTAGTTTTTGACCCTGTTTTATTGTTCCGCTTAACGCTTCAACACCGATAATTGCAGGTTTGCTTTGACGGAACACTAATTTCGGAAGTGCCATAAATTTAGCTGGTTTAATAATTGCATTGTAAAATGCTTTCTTTTTAGCTTCTTCTTTTTGTCTAATCCATTCTTCGTAATCTTCAATAATCTGATAAATTACATCGCCTTTGAAAAGCTTAACATCAGAATTATTTAAATCCTCTACGGAATTTTGATGAACACCAACATTGAATGCAATGATTGCACCATGTGATTCATCCTCGTTTAAAGCAATTGAAGAATTAATAATATCTCTACGGTTAACATCTCCAATGTCCGCTTCACGAATAGGAATATCCAACTCTTTTAACAGCTGAACGATAGCTTCAAGTGAACCAAGAGTATCTGCCTTAACTAAAATTCCTTCATCATCAGTATTGATGGTAATGTCTTCGATTTCTTTTAAGATTTCTTCTTCAACGTCCTCCTCATCGTTTAAAACTCGTAAAGGAGAACCGGAAACGACATCATCCAAATTCGGAGCAGCTATCTTAATACCTGCTGCCGCAACAACCTCATCAAATTTTTGGAATTTCTTTTTGGAATCTCTCATTTCCTCTAAAGGAAGAGGTCTTAAAATAGATCTGATTTTAGTTGTTAAAACTTCATTATTAGAAGTCATTAAAGCAATTTCATCATTAGTTCTTAAAACACCATCATAAATGATACTGTCCACTGTGAGTCCAAGTCCAGTTTCTTCCTTAATTTCCAAAACTGTACCCTTAGCAGGAGCATCCTCATTTATTTCAAGCTGTTCGGTTAAATATTCTTGAGCAAGTCCTAAAAGCATAGCTAAAACTTCAATAATTCCTTCACCAGACCTTGCACTAATCGGAATGATTGAAATCTGGGAAGCGAAATTACTAATCCTGTCGAATCTTTCAGACTGGAAACCTTCCTTGTGAAGGGTACCTACAAGTTCATATACTTTAGTGTCCAAAGCCTGCTGAACACTTTGAGCTTGCTGATTAAATGATTCCTTAAAGGAAACACCTTCATGAGTTTCCCAACCGAAAAGCATGTCGATTTTATTAGCTACGACAATGAATGGAGTCTTATACATTTTAAGAATATTTAAAGCTTCATAAGTTTGCGGTTTAAACCCATCATTAATGTCAACAATCAAGACTGCCAAATCAGCTAATGCTCCACCACGTTTTCTCAAACTGGTGAATGCAGCGTGTCCTGGAGTATCAATGAAAAACAAACCAGGAATCAAGTCTTTAATTGTTAATGCAGAAATGAAGTTTCCGCAAATTTCATCTATAGTATCATTTGGAATCTCAGTAGCTCCAATATGTTGAGTAATACCACCAGCTTCCTTATCAGCAATAGTACTTCCTCTAATATAATCTAACAAAGTAGTTTTTCCATGGTCTACATGTCCTAAAACTGATACAATAGGGGATCTAATTTTCATAATATCTTTTTAAATAATCACTTTAAATTTATTCGTAAATTAAATTGTTATCAACAATTTGATAATCGCAAATTTCGTCTTCGTTAAAGAAAAGAGCAATTTCTCTTTCTGCAGAAGCTGGAGAGTCTGAAGCATGAATAATGTTTCTTCCAGTATCCATTGCATAATCTCCTCTGATTGTTCCAAGATCTGCTTCCAAAGGATTAGTTGCACCGACTAATTTTCTGATAGTGGTGATTGCTTCTTCCCCTTCAATAACCATAGCAAGAGCTGGTGAAGAAGTAATGTATTCAACTAAGCTTGGGAAAAATGGTTTTTCAGCATGTTCTCCATAATGAGTTTTTGCTAATTCTTCATCAATTTGCATTAATTTAACAGCTACAATTTGAAGACCTTTTTCTTCAAAACGGGACAATATTTTACCCATAAGACGTCTTTGAACAGCGTCCGGTTTCATCATTACAAAACTTTTTTGAATCATTCTTTAACCCATTTAACTTTTCTTGGAACTCTTCCGAGTTTAATCATATTCTTTTCACATTTGCTGCTACAAAAGAAATAAATTGAACCGTCTTTTTTGACGTACATCTTTCCTGTGCCTTCTTCTATTTCTTTATGACAGAATGAACAAGTTCTCATGTTCTTACACCTTCTTAAGGAGTTCTAATTTCCTTAGCTTCTCTAATTGTATCAAGTAACATTAAAATGTCGCCTTCTCTTACAGGACCCATAATGTTTCTTGTTAAAATTCTTCCTTTATCTCTACCATCGAGGATTCTGCATTTGATTTGCATTACCTCACCAGTCATACCAGTTCTTTTTAAAACTTCAATGACTTCAGCAGGAGTTCCTTCTTCCATGTAAATCACCGTATGATTAATCAAAAGAATTTAATTATTCTTTTAATTCAGCAACTTTTTCTACAATTTCAGCAACAGCAGCTTCAGCATCACCAGCGTCTACAATACAAGCGGATGCGGTACCAACAGTTAAACCTGCAGCTCCACCAACTTGTTCTTTAGTAGGTAAGTAGACGTATGGGATTTCTTTTTCATCAGCGAGAACTGGAATGTGAGCAACGATTTCAGCAGGATCAACATCTTCTGCGATAACAACGAGAGCTGCGTCTCCTCTTTCAATAAATTTAGTTACTTCGTTAGTTCCTTTTGCTACTTTACCACTTTCTTGAGCGGTTTGTAATGCTTCTTCAGCTTGTTTAGCTAATTCTTCAGGTGTGTCAAATTTTACATAAATGTTTGCCATAAATAAACCTCCTTTTTCATCTGGCTATGCCATCCATCGGCTTATTATAATTCATTGAATTATAATAATTGTAATTATATATAGTTATATTATTTTTTAACTATAGAAATTACTCAAACTATATAATAAATGAATAATCTATTATAGTTTTTAATAATACTAATTCTTGAATAATTCATATATCACTAAATATAACTCCATAATAATAAAACAAGAGGAGTTAAACTTTCAATACAAATACTTCTGAATTTCATATAATTTTTAGCAAAACTAAAAATAAAAATTTAGTAATTAATGAAATAATTCTAGAGAACTAGACATTAATTATGTTTTGTTCTCATTACATATAAATGTTATTAAAAATAAGGCAAAATTAGGCAAAAAAGATAATTGATTTGATGAAGGTTTTCTCATCAATTTAATTAATACATTTTTAGAATTCATATGAAACATAATTAAAAATTGCTAATTGAACCAGTATCCTGATTAATCCGCAAATTTTGTAAGTATAATCTGAAAAGATTATTCTTTAATTTATACTTTCCTCTTGATGGTTTAATTATCATGTTTTTATTAATCAAATTTTTCAATAACGAAGAAGGTTCTGAATTTAAGTTGGCGTTATCCTTGATATAAGAATACGAGAGAACTGTTTCATCACTTTCAGCCATCAAACATAGTATTTTTCTTTCTTCTGTAGTGGATTTGTTAAATAATACTTTAAATTCACGTTGAGATAAAATATTTAATGCACATAAAGATGCTTTTTTAAATTCTGCCATAGTTACTTTATTATCTTCATTAATTTCTTCAAAACAGCAGTAAGCTAAAATTTGCATGTAATATGGAATTCCATCGGATAACTCATATATCTCATTTAAAACATCATTTTCAAAGATTACATCTTGTTTTTTGAGTGGAACATTAATTGCATCACATAATTCATCATAGGATAGAGGTCCGATTAAGTAAGGTTCAAATATTCGTACTGCTGAATCAAGTTTGTCCTGTATTTTATAGAAAATATCTTCTGAACCAGTAGCTACAAACATTATATTTTTTCCCTGCAAATTTAATTCAACAAGAGCATTTTGTAAGATACTTAATATTTTCATTGTTTCGTCAGTCTTCATAATCCTTTGTAGATCATCGAACAACAATATCAAAACAGGATTATCAGAGCCTAACTCATCATAAATCACTTTTAAAATTTTTTCAAAAGCAACAACAGGACTGGTTTTTGGAAGTTCACGTGAAAAGGATATACCTCCAATCAATGGTATATTAATACCTAATGAATTTATTTTCTCCCAGAAATGACCAATGTTAATGTTTAAATAATCAGAACATTTTTCTATTATTAATGTGTAGATATCTTCAAAATTTCCTTCTATTAATGGAATCCTAACTGAATATACATTATCAAAACTGGAAATTTGCTCTTGAAATTTCAATAACAAAGATGTTTTTCCAATACCTTTTGGCCCATATAATATTAAATGTCCGGGAACACCCATTTTAGTTGAGTGATATATTGTATTAAGTTCATTTAATTCATTTTCACGGCCCGTGAAATAAGATGGTAATATTCCAGTCCGTTTTCTAAATGGATTATGTTTCATGGTTACTACTCCTACTAATTAAATCATAAAAAACATAAAAAAAATTTATGATTGTTATGATTTTTATGTTTTTAAGAGTATTTAAAAATTTTCATTAGAAAACATAAAAAACATATAAAACATAAAAAAAATTTATGATTGTTATGTTTCTTATGTTTTTCAATATTCTAAAAATAATAGACATATGAGAATTAAAAATTTATCCAAAAAATAGTAAAAAAAACTTTATTGACCCTATTTGAAGTTAAAAAAAGTAATCCTTTGAAGTGATTGTACATCAATAGTAGGAATTGGTGATGAGTCCACGATAGTTAATAATTAAAAAAATTTTTAAAGCCGTTTAAAACATTTGAGTTATTTTAAACGACTCTTTTAAGCTGAGTTGCCTGCAATCTTATTTTAAGACATATCTTTTAAGGCCAATAATACTTAAGATTATAGCTAGTATATAACCGATTAATGAAATCAAAGGCATGTCAAATACAATCGGACCGAATGAAACAACAGAAGAACCGATAATGAGTGCTGATATGAGCGCAATTATTGAAACCTTATCTGTAATGTCTACTTCAAATTTGAATTGCAGTTCCTCATTGTCAATCTTGTGGATTGTCCTTGTAAGGAGTTTAGGCAATGCCTGAATCATATGTTCATACAGGATAATATTGCTTTTCTTGCTTTTCAAATACTTTTTAGGATTGACTCTTTCCTTTGCAACCTGTTTTGCAATCGGTTTGATTGATGCGAAAACATCAATTTCGGGATCCAGGTTCTCTGCAATGGCCTCAACCATTGACAATCCTCTTGCCATTGTAACGAATTCGTTTGGAAGGATAACACCATAATCCTGCATAAGATTTAGAAGCTCTTCGAGGACTCCATCGAAACGGTTGAGTTCAACACCGAAGTATCTTCCAAATAAATCATTCAAATCTCTTTTCAGGGTTCTTGTTTCGATGTCGTAATCCAAAATGTCCATGTACATCAATTGATTTATTAATCCATCAATATCCTGGTCTACGAATAGTATCATTAATTCTGAAAGGTTCTTTTTAAATTCCTCGTCAAAAAATCCCATCATACCCAAATCAAGATAACATAAAACATTATCCTCTAAAATCATTATGTTTCCTGGGTGTGGGTCCCCGTGGAAGAACCCGTCAATGAATAGCTGCTGGAGATATGAATCCAGGACATTTTTTGCAAGAAGCTTTTTGTCAAATTCATCGCTTTCGCTTGCATAAACATCGTTTAGTTTGGTACCGTCGATGAATTCCATAGTTAAAACTTTTGATGAACAGTATTGGGAATAGGTTTCCGGGATATGTATCTCTGGATTATCTTCGAAATTCAATTCGATGCGCTGCATGTTCATGAATTCGTTGTTGTAATCAATTTCCTTATGGATTGAACGGTCAAATTCCTCCATGATTCCTGGAAGATTCAGTTTTCTTAGATTAGCATTCCATTTGTCTGCACGGTTGGCAACAAATTTCATTATTCTTATGTCAAGGTCAATCTTATCTGTGATTCCTTCTTTTTGCACTTTAACTGCAACTCTCTCACCAGTGATTAATTTAGCTTCATGAACCTGACCTATGGATGCTGTTGCTAAATGTTCATGTGAAAAATCTTCGAATAATTCATCAATATTACCATTGAGTTCACTTTCAACTATCGCTTTAACCTGATCATAGGATATGGCAGGATTGTCATCCTGGAGGTTTTCCAGTTCTCCTGCAATTTTTTCTCCAACAAGGTCAGGCCGTGTACTTAACAGCTGACCTAATTTAATAAATGTGGTTCCTAATTCCTGAAGCATTAATCTTAATTTTACCGGAACTTCATCATCTAATAAAAGACTATGTGCTTCGTCATCATCCTTATTTCTTATTTTACTTTTTGCTGTTTGACCTAAAATTTCATCAAAACCGTATTTTTTTAAAGCTTGTCTAATTTCACCCAAACGTTGTTTTGTTTTTTTATCCATGATTATCACTTCAATTTGAAGTATTGTAAATATTCAATTTAATATTATATTTTTGTTGTGAATACTTATAATTTTTGAAAAAACCAAAATAATTCCTGACCTGTTCAAATAAGTTTTTTATTAAAAGACATAGTCTGAAATATCATTAAAGCAGATTTTTGAATTGGAGATTCTGATTTCTGTAAAATATTTGACTGCAATATATTCTCTGATTGGTGCCATTGAACCACCATTTTCCAAAAGACCTAAAACATATATCTTAGAATTAAAAAAGTTTTCTTTTACAGCGAAAAGCAACAATCAATAATGCTGATAAAATCGCCATTAAAATTGGATTTCCGGCAGATTCCAGTGTCTGATTTAAATTAACACTCACATTTGTCATGTTTTGTGATTCATTGCCTTTATCAACAGATAACACAGTCACATTTATAGTCTGATTTTTATATGAAACTGTTAATGTGTAATTTCCAGGGTTTAACACAGGTATTTTAAAAATTGCAATGCCTTCATCATTGGTTTTAACATTATAAATTTTATCATCAATTGTAAATTCAACCGATGCTCCAATTACGCGTCGTCCATCAGAAGTCACTACCTTAACGCTGAAAGAGGACTCAGGTTCATATACCTCAGAAACATTACTTATGGGAATCATTATTGAATCATCAGCTACAGTATAGACCTTAAGACAGACTGTTTTATTTTCCAATGCAAAATCACTCCAGGATTCGCCGTCCACACTGACAAAGGACATTCCCTGAACATAATGTCTTCTTGATTGTGCTTCATAAGGAAGGGCATTATTCCTAAATACAACTTTAAATTTGTCACCTGAATTAACAGAAACGTAATCATTTAAAACAATAGTCCTATACCCTGCAAATTCACTTATGCCGTTTTGGGAGTAAAGCTTTTCCCCATTGACATAGATATCAAAAGAATAATCGATACCAGAATCATTAAAGTACGTTCCAACAGCACCAATCAACTCATCATATTTGGAAATGAATTCATTGGAATAATAATTATAATTCTTATCAAAATAAAACAGTCCATTTAAGTCTGTTTGATAATTAACATGATAATTAATAGTATTATTAAAAATACATGCAATATAAGGATAGGCAAAATTTGTATCCTGATCCACTGTAAACAATGATTTTTCATAGTATGAGAGATAGAAATATCCGTTATCACCCCAATCACTTCCCCAGCTATTTTTAACAATCCAGGCACCATCTCCAGGCGGTGTGATTAAGAAATTGTCTTTTGAAAAATTATCGTCCCAGCCAACTACTGCAACTGCATGACTTACGGATAGGGATTCGTTAATGTATTGGGCTGAAGTATTTACATTGAAATATGGTGCATTTTGAGCAGACTTATACTCTATTGAAACTGCACCGAAATTAAAAATTCCCTTTTTAAGGTCCTGTATATAGTTGGTTGAATTTGGCATTACAAAGTAAGCATCCTGAAGATGTATTCTGTTTTCAGATTCTATATAACGGGACACTTTACCCACTTCATCATACATGTCTTCATCTTCGGGAATAACACCATACCAGCTGAGAGCATGATTTAAAGACCAAAACGTGTATCCTCCTTCAGTTGCTGTTGCAGACCCTGTCGGGTAATATTTTATTTCGAGATTCTTCACATTATTTTCAGAAAAATCATATTTCAAACCAGTTGATTTTAAAAATGCAGTTTCCAATGATACAATAACAGAGAATGCCCAGCAGGACCCCATCATTGCCTGATATTTTACAGGAGTATCCAAACCCATTTCACGCAAATCGAATCTGGAAGGATATTCTTCAGAAATAAGAAGATTATTTGTTAGATTAAGAACAAGTCCTGTGTTTTCAACATCCGTTATGTAATTTTGATTATCTATTGAAACAGTATCTTCATCAAGAGAGCTGTTTAGTGATTCGTAACTTTTTACAAAGTTTCCATAAATATTAAATTTACCATTGTCAATAGTCGAATTTTCAATTTTTGCATCAGCATCGTTTAAATAAATTGCATAAACAGAATTCTCTGAATTTAAAGCTTTATTATCTGATAAAGTGGAATTTACAATAAACAATTCCCCATTATCAAAATATAATACCGTGTAATTTTCGCCACTGTTATTAATTAATGAAGAATTTATAATATTTAAATTAACAAAAGATGTATAGATAGCTCCGCCATAATATTTAGCAGCGTTATTAATAAATTTTGAATCAGTTATGGATAAATTACCTTCCATATAAACAATAGCACCACCAAATCCGGAACTGCAATCAATGAATTCGGAATTTCTGATTGCTGCGGATTTATTTTCATCTTCAGCTTCAGCAAATATTGCTCCAGCATTATTGTGGGAAGTGAGATTAACAAAAGTACAGTTTTCAATTTCACATTCTTTAAACTCTTTTACTCCTATTGCAGTAGCAGATATGTCTGATTTCAAATTTTTAAATTTGGAGTTATAAATAATGGCCTGACCCTCTCGAGAAAGAATAGCTGCGGCATTCTTTGATGCGATATTTGTGAAAAGACAGTTATCTACAAATAATTTTCCATATAAAGAACAAATAGGACCGAATCTATTTGATGAAATATTTGTAAAAATAGAATCGTTTATGGACAGCCCACCATATCTGGAATAGATTAAACCACCAGTTTCCAGATATTTTGAAGTGAAATATGAATTTTCAATGTTTGTAATCGAATTAGATGAATATATTGCAGAACCATAACTGGAATTTCCATCTATAAACTTACAATCAAAACAATTTAGTTCACCAAAGTCAATATAGACAGATCCTCCTCTAGTCGCTGTGTTACTGATGAATGTGACATTATTTAATGTTATGTTTCCAAGAGAATATATTGCTCCGCCACGGGTTGAATTACTGTTGATGAAAACCAAATCATTAATTGTTATATTGTCTCCGGAAATGAAAAATATTCTGGATTCCTTATTTGCATCAATAATGTGATTATTCCCGTTAATTGTGAAATTAGTCTTATCTATAAAAACATAAGCGTCATCATTTTCACTGCTGAAAGCATAATCAGACTGAATATCAAAGGTATTTCCGGATGCATTAATTTCTGCACTTAATTGTGTGAAAGTTTTTGGATTTTCCGCCAATATTGCATCTTGTGATTCGGCATGCTCACTGCCCATTCCATCATCCATAGCATATGCTGCCGAAATGCTTAAAAGGAAAATAGCCAATATCAATAAGACAGTACATTTTTTGCAATCCATTTTCCAAACCGCCGGAAAATATCCGAATCATTTATTAAGTAATTGAAGAGCAAAATATTCAATCATCCATAAAAGCCATTTCACACTTCAAAATCATATTTTCCTCTTTGGACTCTTTCAAAGTAAGTTAAACCAATTGTAACTGGGATAATAATGTATTTAATACCAACAAACCAAGGCATTCCACCCATAACATTAATTATTAATAGAATTATGTTTGAAATAAGAACAATCAACATTGCATAGTTAGCAGCCTTATAATTTACTTTATATTCACGGAAGAAAAAGATTATGGAAACCAATGATATTACTGAGAGTATGGTAACCGGATTTCTAATATTAGTTATGGTCGTGAATAAAACGAAGATAGTCAATATGATATATAAAATTATTGCAGCAGCAAAAAAGGATTCTTGATGATTTTTAGCATTGAATCCATAAAATGAGTAAACCAAAAGAGAAATACAAACCAGAAATGAAATAATATTTGTTATATAATTAATAGTAAAACCCTGATATATTTCAAAAATACCCCATATACTGATTATAGTTACACCTATCACCAATATACTTTGAACTAAAAGACCATATGCCAGTCTTGAAGAAATTCCAAAACGGGCCAACATTTTATCATTATCCATAATTCGAACTCCTCTTACTTATATGAATATATTATAATTTACTTTTATATTAATCTTTTGTAATATTGAACAATTAAAAAATATCCTAAACTAATTTAAATTAATTGTTAAGTAAAATTTAGGAAAACGTAAATATAAACAGGAAAATTTGAAAAATTCTTTCAAAAAATGAGGTTGGATTCAAATAATGATAGAATTAGATATCAACACCATTCATTATTTATTTTAAAAAACATAACTTAAAACATCCAATGAAAAAAGGTGGCAGAATGTCGATAATATCAAAAGTTGTGGAAAGAGTTTTAGACAAAAAACACCGCGAATATGTTGACGATGCTGGAAAAGCGAGAGAACATATGCAAAAACGTTCCCTTGAAGAAGATGAACCCTACAAAATACCAAAACTAATATATCACACCAAAGTTGAAAGCAAAGATTTCTTTGGATGTCAGGTGGTAACCTTCAATGACATTGAAAATACAGAATACATTGTCATATATCTCCATGGAGGAATATACGTAAACGAAATTAGGCGACCTCACATCTTATTTTGCGATAAGCTTGCAAAAAAGATTAATGGAAGTGTATTTGCACCAATATATCCTCTTGCTCCAAACCATACCTATGAAGAAACCTATGAAATTGTTGAAAAACTATATGACTACATGTTAACTCTGGATAAGCCAATTATAATTATGGGTGACTCTGCAGGAGGAGGATTGTCAGCAGCATTCTGCGAATATTTGGCAGTTAATGATTCACCCCAGCCTAAAAACTTAATTTTAATATCCCCCTGGGTCGACGTGACAATGTCCGGAGATTATGATGGTGTTGAATTCGATCCTATGCTGGGAATAGACGGTTTGCGTGAAATGGGAAAAAGCTGGGCGGGAGAGTTAAATCCTAAAGACTATAAGATAAGCCCATTATTTGGAGAAGTAAGAAAACTTCCAAAAACTACACTATTTGTAGGAACCCATGAAATATTATATCCAGATATTGTCAAATTTCATGAAAAATTAAAGGATAACGGCGTTGATGCAGAGCTGATTGTCGGAAAAGAAATGAATCATGTCTATGCAATCTATCCGGTAATGCCTGAGGCAAAAGAAGCATTTAATCATGTCGTTGAAATAATTCTGGATTATAAAAAATAACCATCAAAAAATCAGTAAAATTTCACAAAAAAAGTTTTAAAAAAAAGTAGTATTTAAAGAAAAAAGATAGTAATTAAAAAATTACTATCCACTCTTACTAAACAGAATACATCTATTTGATTGCTAATTTGATATCTTCTGCTTTTACAGTTTTTCTGCCAGCGTGGCGTGCGAATCCAACAGCTTTTGCTGCGATTTCGTTACCGTAATCTTCGATTGCTTCTGCTAATGCTTCTTTAGCGTCGTCGGATACTCTAGCTGCACCAGCATTTTTTAAGATTCTGCCAACAGGAGCAATTGGTAATTCCATTTTTTCACCTCATTTTTTTATACTAATACTTTAAACTTTCCCATATATAAATCTATTGGTAAAAATGGGTCAAATTTTGATATATATCACCAACTACACTACACTTTTCAAACATTACAAAGGCAATAATTGAAACATAATATATTATTGTATTATAAGGTTATAGAAAAAATTAGAAAAAAAATTTAGAAAAATATAAAAATAAAGATAAATAAAAAAAGAAGAAAAATTATTATTCCATTAATAATTTTCTTAAAGTATCAATGTCTGCATCAACCTCTGTTGGTTTAGTACAAGCATCAATAGCTGTATTAGGGTCTTTAAGTAAATGTCCGGTTACAACACAGGTAATGGTTTCACCTTTATCGATTACACCCTGATCGACCAATTTCTTAAGACCAGCAATTGAAGCTGCAGAAGCCGGTTCAACACCTATACCTTCAGTTCTTGCAAGCAATTTTTGAGCATCAAGAATCTCTTCATCAGTTACGGTTTCGGAGTAACCGTTTGAGTCATAAATTGCATTCAATGCCTTGATGTCACTTACAGGTGCACCGATACGGATCGCAGTTGCAATGGTTTCAGGATTTTCAACAGGCACTACTCTTTTATCCCCTTTTCTAAACGCATTGGTAACAGGACATGCACCTTCAGCCTGAATACCTGTCATCATTGGCAAGTCTTTAACAAAACCTGCGTTATAAAACTCAGATACACCTTTCCAGATAGCTGAAATGTTTCCTGCATTACCTACAGGCAAAATTATTCTATCAGGAGCCTCCCAGTTCAAGTCCCTTAAAATCTCATAACCGATAGTTTTTTGACCTTCCAATCTGTAAGGGTTGATTGAATTCAATAAGTAAAGATGTTTTTCTAAAGCAAGAGCAGTCATTGCTTCAAGAGCTTCATCAAAATTACCGTTAATAGACATTACTTCAGCACCATGGAACATTGCCTGAGCCAATTTACCTAAAGCAACTTTTCCGGAAGGTAAAAATACGATACAGCGTAAACCTGCACGTGCCGCATAAGCTGCAAGGGAAGCTGAGGTGTTACCTGTTGAAGCACATCCTACAGTACTTACACCCAATTCCATAGCTTTGGTCATGCCTACAGTCATACCACGGTCTTTAAAACTTCCAGTAGGGTTGGATCCTTCGACTTTTACATAAAGATTAACGCCGAGTTCTTCACCTAATTTATCACATTTGCAGAATGGTGTTCCCCCTTCATCGAGAGAAACAATTTTGCTTTCATCTACTGGAATACATTCTTTAAATTTCCATAAGGTATCTTTTCTACCATCAAATATATCTTTAGAAACATCAATATCACTGACGAGTTCAAGTACACTTCCACATTTTTCACAAGTGTAAATTACTTCATCGTCGTCATATTCTGCTCCACATGAAACACAACGTATCATAAATATCACTAAAATAAATTAAAAATTATATATTAATAATTTGAATTAAATCATATAAAAAATTATCTTAAGAAAAAACGGGCTATCGGAATTGTAAGATATACCTCTACAAAACCTGCAATTACCATAAGAAAAACTGCGACCATGAAAATGATTACAGCCTGTTTTATTTTATAGCTATTTATTGAAAATGCTTCTTTCAAGGTCATGTCTTCTATCAAATAGGTCTTAAGGAATTTGAACAGAAAAGTGAATAGAACCAGACCAGATGAACAGGCCAAAACACATGAAGTCAATTCAAATATCCCGTGAGGAATCAGCATGACAAGCACCCTGAAAAGATTATTCGAAATAGCTACATAATACCCTACGAAAAATCCATTATAAGCCAATAAAAAAACGGACAGACAAAACAGCAATCCATAAATAAACATCTGAAGTATTATCCTAATGTTATTTAAAAAAATATCTCCAAAAGTCAGCTTAACTACGCCTGTTTCGACCTTATGTGACAAATCATCAACTACGGGATTGAAATAGCTATAAAGATAGGGTTCCAGAAAATATCCCAAAATCAAGGAAAAAATAAGAATAAATAAAGAAATGTAAATGGCTGTTTTATTTTCCAAAAAAGCCGATTTAACTTCCTTATAATATTGTTTGAGCAATTTCAGATGCCTCAAGTTGTTTGTCTTTTAAATCTTCAAAGTATTCCTGCATCAATTCAGCGGTTCTTGCCTTACAGTCACCGCAGCGGAGGTTTCCGGCCAAACATTCTTCACGGATTTTTTCAAGTTCCTTGTCATCGTCAATGAGGTGGTAAACAAGCATTTCATATATTACACATTTGTCCACTTCACCGCCCAATTCTTCCTGCTCTTTAAGGGATTCTCTTCCGCCGGTTTTAGCTGTTTTTACCTTTTTGGCTGCAACTTCAGGTTCCTCATTCAAATAGATTGCAGTGTTTGGCTTTGAACTGCTCATCTTATCTCCCGTTAATCCGGTGAGGAATCTGTGATAGGTAGATGCAGGCTGAATGAAACCCAGCTCCTCATTTAACCTGTGGGCAATGTCTCTTGTAAGTCTGATGTGGGGATCCTGGTCAACACCAACGGGAACAACAACCTTTTTCGGGCCTCCGAACTCTTCTATTTGTGGAAGCAGTATGTCTGCCACCTGCATTAACGGCGCCTGCACATGTGCAATATTTGTTGAGTTGTCAAATCCATAAATGGCATGTAGCTGTGAAAAATTGGTTTTTCTTGATGCCTTGAATTCCAAATCAAAGAGTGACTTGTTTTGAGACTGAAGATAAACATTTACATTGTCCTTTTCCAAGTCAAGGCCAAGTGCAATCCAGTTTGTCAGGTATTCCTCTACCGCAATCTGCTTTCCTTTCTCAAAGCTCATGTTTCTTGCGGCATATGATTCCAAATCAGCTATTGGCAATGACAGCATCGCACCTTTTTGCTGATACCATATTAACTGGTCAACTACCATTTTATGGCCGATATGCATCTGGCCACTCGGCATCATTCCGGTTACTACTGCAAAATCTTCCTTTTTATTGATCAAGTCATTAATTTGATTAAATTCCCTGTGTCCGAATACTACTCCCCTTTTCATTAATCTTTGAGGGTCTTTTATATCTCCAATAATATCTGAAATTTTTTCAATACCGAACTGATTGATTAACTTATCATAATCTACGCTAGTTGATGCCCATGGATCAATCATATTTTATCACCTTACTCATGTAACTTCATTAAATTAAATGTTTGATTAATAATTATTATAGTAATTTAAATAACTAATTGAAATATTGTATCTTGAATAAATTAAAGCTATGGTCTTGTCCATTCCACATTATAGTACGTTATGTCCAAATCATCATCGACAATTGCCAATAACAATTTTTTATTAACTCCGTGAGAAACCCTGACATAGCTTGCAAAGTCAAGTGCTGAAATGTCATAATTCTCATATACGATTTTAACGAGAAAATCTGAATGGCCTTTTCCCGGAGAACGGCCACGGTCATAGAGACGGAAATCGGAACCGTACTTGAATCCGGTTTTTATAACATAACCCCTATCCTTCAGGTCACGGTAGACAATGTATCTGCCGTAGAGATCCCTTTCCTTTAAAAGATCGATTAAATAGGATACAGTACACAGGATATCATCTTCATAAACATCCAAACGGTCCTTTTCCATTAAATAACAAGCTTCAATTAAAGAAAGGTTTAATGTGTCCTCTTCGATTTTACCAAAAAAGCTTTTCTCATGTAAAGCAATAGGCCTTTTACTGCCTTCTTCTATTTTAACTGATACAATTTCATTAGATAAATTACCACGCATTAAAACACCATAATAAGAAAAAAATTATTTTAATGCAATATATTATGAAGTTGATGTTATATAAAATATTTGTTTATAAGAAAATTTTAAATTAAAAAAAAGATTTGAGGGTTTAAACCCTAATAAAAATGTTATTTGCCATTTCAGGTGAAAGAGAAAAGTCTTCATCTTCAATGGTAACTACAAATTCATTTCCATCATTATTGTAATAATGGATATTATTTCCAACTGCAATTCCGGCATCGGCAATTGAATCCAGGAGTTCACTATTTCCGCGAATGAATGAAATTACCCCTGAAGTGTCCGGATTTAATTCAGAAATTGAAAGCAGGTTAAATTTCCTGTTGATAACATTGTCAAAGTCTTTAACAGAGAAACATTGCTGACAGCTGTCAAAATCCAAATCACATGCAGGAATTACATTATCATCAGGACATAAATCAGGATGGTGCAACATGGTACATAAAGCCCTTTCAGCTTCGTCGGATAATGTGTGTTCCATTTCACAAGCCTGATCGTGAATATTTTCTTCTTTAACTTTTAAAATATCCAATAAGAATTTTTCTAAAATTCTATGTTTTCTAGTGATTTTTTGAGCGATTTTCATTCCTTCATCTGTTAAGGTAGCGCCTCTGTATGGAGTGTAAACTATATAACCTAAATTTTCTAATTTTTTAAGCATTTGAGTTACACTGCCCGGAGCAATTCCTAACTCCTTAGAAAGAGTTGTGGTTGATACTTGTTCTTTATTACTACCGTTTCTATAAAGAACTTCCAAGTATTCTTCAATATTTTCACTTATTTTTTCATCAGCCATGAAAAATCCACCTAAATTTATAAATGTTAATATATTTAATTTAAGAGTATAAAAAAGTTTTGGTTAACCTAAAAAATAAGTTGCTTATTTTAAAAAAAATAGGAAAAAAGTTAATAAAATTAATTATTAACTGATTTTAATTATTATTTTACGATTTCAGACCTAATAAGGTAAAATATCATATGTTCCTCTGTCAGTGTATGAAGAGGTATCCCAATTGACGATAACTCCAAAGGAGTTTCTTGCACTGGTTGGATCTGCATTAACCCATACTCCATCAACCAGGAACTGTACCCATACGTGTCCATACCATGAACCGCTTAAGGTGAAATAACAGTATCCTGTTGCAAATCTGGCAGTTAAATCAACAGCCCTTGCCATTGCAACAAGCAGTTGAGCCTGGTCACAACAGTTACCTGAACCGGAGATTAATGTACCTTCAGCACCTTTTTGAGTATCATAATAGAATTCATATTCAATGTAATCCCTTACATAGTTGAATAAAGCAGTAGCTTTATCCCTAGTCGAAGTCAATCCAGCAACCAATGATTTAGCTAAATCAGATACGGATTTTGATGAAGGGGAAACATATTTAACATGAACGGAAGCAGGTAATGCCCCATGATCAGCATAATAGTTCAATACACGTGAGAATGTGTCCACTAATGTAGCATATGCAATTCTACCTAAATCAGATGAAGCATAATTTGGAATAAGGTTATTATTACTAATAAAGTTAGCAACCCTATTTGCAACATCAAGATATTGGGTTTTTGTTAAGTCACCGTCGACAGCATCACCGGTTGGATTTTCAGGTCCGGTAATATCCACGAGAGTAACTGGCTTGAAGTTAGAAGCATCAATCTGTACAGTAGCCCTAGTCATCAAGTACAGGAACTGCTGGATAGTGTATTTACCCTCTTCCACAACAATATATTCTGGGAATTCATCATATTCAGCATAATAATCCGCCAGATAAGCTGCACCGTCAACAATACTTCCAATGGAAACTTCATCTCCTGAATCACCAGGGTCTGTAGGAACAGATTCTGAAAGTCTTGTTAATACAGAATCGGAACCTATAATCTTTTCATGACCGGTAACACCACAGTAATCACTATCACAGTGATAACAAGTCAATTCACCTTCATAAGTTCCTTTTGGATTGATAAGTAAAGTTCCATAATATTCGCAATTTGGACAGTAGTTCAACCAGGTTGTAGTATAGTTAATGTACCTGTATTCCTGTGTTGAATAACTTGGAAGCATGTTAACCGTTAAAGTCGGTTCATCCAAGAAATTATTTACCAATACCATTGCAGGAAGTGCAGAATTGGATGAATAGAAATCCAAAGCACGGGCAAACATGTAGACCATTGTTTCATACTTAATATCACCAATTAAAGCTGTCATGTTAGTTGGTGCCTGATTATTTGAGTAACAATATTCATTTACACGTCTACAGACATCCATATATGCAGCTTTATCCAATTCGCTGTGAATAACATGACCGGCATTATCCGCAGGGTCAGTCACAATTATTGAAACAATGTCTTCTTTAACATCACCGTTCAATATCATTAATGCTTCACTCATCAGGTATAGGAACTGAGGAAGTGTGTAACTGTCAAGACCTACACCGACTTTGTAAGGCAACATATAATTTTCTTCAATATAATATTTTAAATCAGATGCTGCAATTATAACATCATTAATATCAATTACATCACCATATGAAGGATCCACCAAATCATTGAAGTCCAGGAATACGGATAAACCGTATCTAAACATTATGACACCGCTAGCACCATTATCAATAACTGTTTGTGAATCTGCAAAGAGTTCAGTGTATGTTAATTTTGTAGGATTGTCATCTGATACATATGACTGTAAACCTGACCAAACTTCAGCACCGTTGGAGTTCTGTACAAACCATTTTGTAGTTGAAGCCAGCCAGCTTGTTCCAGTACCGTAATTTCCTTTATATTGCATTGGAATAATTACATCAAGATATTTGGTAATAGCAGGAATGTCCTGACCATAATAATAGATATCATTAGTGGTTTCAGGCATTACAGCAGCTGACATTATAATGTTAGGGTTTACTTCACGGCATGCGGTAGTAGCCTGCCTTACAAATTCAGTGATTGCAGCTGTACCTCCACTGGTTTTATAAGCAGTACCAGGATATCTTAAGTAATCGAAGTGAACACCAGCCACGCCTTTTAAGCCAGCATAGTATTTTGCTTCGTTAATAACTTGATTGAAGTATGCTTGATTAACTGATCCGCCAGAGACAGGATTGACCCATGATCCGTCTGAATAGAATACCTGCATCCAGATATGGACATTAATTCCATAGGAGTTTGCTTTTTCAATCCATGATAGAACTTTAGATTCACCATGTACTGTAAATGCATAGAAGTTTAATAAAATATCAGTAGTACCTAATGATGCAAATTGAGCTAAATCAATGCTTTCCATATCTCTACCAAATGACCAGTAACCGAATCCGTTAGAAGTACGTGATTTGGAAACGGAAATTTGAGTTGCAGTTTCACTTGAGTAGTAATCCTCATCACCGTCAAATGAATATTCTATGAAATATGTGCCGGCATTCAATTGTACAGTTAATGTAGCTATACCCTGTGAATCAGTAATTCTGGCATATTGTCTAGAATTGATTTTGAAGACAACAATTTGATCAGCTAATGGATTGTTCTTTTCGTCATACAATGCAACTTTAAGATTAATATCTGTATCAGCAATGAATTTAGAAGCAGACATCCATTTTAATGAAGTTGGAATTTTTTCTTTTACAGTGACATATGCTTCACCCTGACATGCTTCAATTCTGTCTTCACCTGCATAGTAATATTTTATGAGATAAGTTCCGACATTAAGATTAATTGCAATTGACGCATCACCGAACTCATCAGTTGTTCTGGTATAATTTACACCATTGATGTTAAGTGTAATTATCCTATATGGCAATCCAACATTACCGACATTTAATGTAACATAGAATTTTTCACCATCACCATAACCAACTGTTGTATTTTCACCAATCAGTACAGATTTATTACCATCAATTACTAAAAGATCTAATTCTTCAGTCAAGTCTTGATAATTGGTACTGTTAAACCTATATGAGATTGGGTAAACACCAGGTTCTAGATTAATATTTAATTTTGCAGTACCATTAGCATTAGTGGTTCTTTTATAAACAATACCATTTACAGTGAAATAGATAGGTTCATTTGGAATAACAACACCATCATCAGTAAATACAGTAACATCAAATGTTTCCTTATTATTATAATATATAATACTGCTACTTGTATTAAAGGATATAGGAATACCTTCCATTATAATAATAGAACCCTTTGCTGTAGATGACTTATATGGACCAGAACCAGCATATGTGAAAACAGGGTCATAATAACCTGCTGGTAAAATAACATCTATACTAGCAACACCATCATCATTAGTAGTTAGAGTACTTGTTCTGCCGAATAAATCCATATCTATATTCTGATTAGCTACACCATAACCTAACTCATTCATTAATGTAACATTAATAGTTTGTTTATCATCTACAAAGTAAGTATAATTATTAGTGAGTATATTAGTCTTAGCTGAACTTAATACCTTAATGTTATTAGCATGCATTTCACCATTAGGGTGATATGCTGTTATAATATAGTCCCCACCTTCTAAGTTAATATTCAATTTAGCAGTACCATTAGAATTAGTAGTACGAGTATATAATACACCATGAATATTAAATTTAACACTTGTATTAGTTAATGGAGAACCATCACCATCTAAAAATGTAGCATAATACTGATGACTATCCTTATATACTTTAGTTAAATCCTCACCTGAAATGGTAGATAATACAGTAATATTATTACTATACATATATCCGGTAACAGGATGTATAGCAGTTAATATATATTGTTTAGGTTCTAAGTTAATATTCAATTTAGCAGTACCATTTTGATTAGTCTTACGGTCATAAAATACACCGTTAATATTGAATATGACTGTAGCATTAGTTAATAGAGAACCGTCACCATCTAAAAATGTAGCATAGTATTGTGTTGAGTTTCTGAAATATTTTACAAGATTATCTCCAGAAATTGTAGAATAAACCTCACATTTAGCGGTTGTTTTAGTATCTAAGTAATTATCATTACCATTATAATAAACATCAAAATTATATTCTCCAGGATTTAAATTAATGGCAATTGAAGCCTGACCATCACTGTTAGTGGTTCTGGTATAATTTATCCCAGAAATTGAAATTAATAAAGTCTGATTAGCTAACTTATTTCCATCAATATCACTTAAAGTAGCTATAAATTTTGTTCCGTTCTTATAATATAAATTAATATCTGGTGCATCTATTTTAACAGCTTTTTTCGTTGATTCATTGCCCGCACCTATAGTATCATCCACGTTTGTATCAACGTTGTTAATTGATAAGATATTTGAAGAATCTGACTCTACACCCCCATTATCAACAGCTAACAAAACACCGTCTGAAACTTGAGCGGTATAGTTATCATCTATATTTATTTCACTTGCAGAAATAACACCGATCGACAAAAATGCAATCAATATCATTAATGTCAAGAATATTTGTTTTTTCAAAATACTTAACCTCCTGTAACGTATTTTACAACTATGGAAAAATCCTATTTTCCATTATGTTTATAATATATTAAGAATATCTTATATAAAGTTATTTATTATTTTTATGGCTTTAAACGGGACGAATTTTAAAAATTAATACTAAAAAACTGTAAAAATAACCTAAGAAGTAAAAATATGTGTAGATTAGCTAATAAAAAGCTTAAAGGATATGGATTTATTAACTAGGTTAAAACCTTAAATCAAAATCAAAAAAATTAGTATAATGCTTCTTATATTAAATTCAATGTATAACCTAATATTAAAATCAAAAATAACAAATATTTACAAAAAACTTATTAAAATTATAAATTTTAATAAAAAAAATAGAAAAATAAATGATGTAAATCAAGTTTACATCATTGGAGGCATACCGCCCATTCCGCCCATACCACCTGGAGGCATTGGAGGCATACCGCTAGCATCATTTCCGGACTCATCAGGACCGGTTGAGTTGAGTGCATTTCTAGCTGCAATCATGTCATCAATACGCAATATCATTTCAGCAGCTTCACCGGCAGATTGAAGAGCCTGAACTTTTACTCTTAAAGGTTCAATAACACCGTCTTCTTTCATGTCAACAACTTTACCGGAGAATACGTTAATACCGATAGCATTTGAGTCTTCGTGAGCAGCCTTTAAGTCAGCAATTAAGTTAATGGTATCTAAACCTGCATTTTCAATTAAGGTTTTTGGAATGACTTCTAAAGCTTCAGCATATTTTAAAATAGCTAATTGTTCTCTTCCACTTACAGATTCACCATAATCTCTTAACTGTTTTACCAAATCAATTTCACAAGCTCCTCCACCAATAAGAACTTTACCTTCTTCAATGGTAGCGGCAACTACACCTAAAGCATCATCTAAAGCTCTTGCGATTTGTTCGGTTACATAACGGGTACTTCCTCTTAAAACAATTGAGGATGCTTTTGGATTTTCACATTCTTCAATGAAAGTTAATTTGTGATCAAAGAGTTTTTCAAGATAAACTTTACCTGCGTGACCTAATTTATCTTCAGATAAGTCTTCAATATCGGTGACCAATTTAGCACCGGTAGCTTTTTCAATTCTTTCCATATCTGATTTTTTAACTCTTTTAAATGCCATGATTCCTGCTTTTTTAAGATAGTGTTCAGCCAAATCATCAATACCTTTTTGACAGAACAATACATTAGCACCGGAATCAACAATCTGGTTAACTAAATCTTTAATCATTTCTTCTTCATTGTCTAAAAATGCAGCAAACTGATCAGGAGAAGTAATATCAATTTTAGTACTGGTATTGATATCTTTCAATTCAATAGGATATTTCATGATTGCAATTTTTGCATCTTCAACACTTTCAGGCATGTTTTTGGATAAAGGAGTTTTATCAATAACAATACCTTCAGCTAAAAATGAATCTTCCACTGAATCTCCGGAAACTCTTTGAATATTAATATTGTCAATATCGGATACGCCGTCTTCTTCAATTCTTAAAGCAGCATCAACAACTAATTCTGCTAAATGTTCTTTTGCATAATCTGATCCTTTACCACTCATTGCAGTTACAGCAACACTTTTAAGAGTTTCTTTATCATCAGCATCGATAGCTATATCATTTAATATTTCAACAGCTTTTTTAGTTGCATTTCTGTATCCTTTAACAACAACAGAAGTTGCAATACCGCCTTCTAATAATTCTTCAGCTTTAGCTAATAATTCACCTGCAATAACAACAACAGAAGTAGTACCGTCTCCAACAATATCTTCTTGTTTTTTAGCGGTTTCTACAAGCATACGTGCTGCAGGCTGTGCAATATCCATTTCTCTCATGATAGTTGCACCGTCATTTGTAATAGTGATATCACCCATACCACTAACAAGCATTTTGTCCATTCCTTTAGGACCGAGAGTAGTTCTTACAATACCTGCCAATACTTTAGCAGCAGTAATATTCATTCTTAAAGCATCTCTTTTAGAATATCTTTCGGTTCCTTCAGGAAGAATAAATATTGGTTGATTTGCCATATATTTTCACCTTTAAAATTAATTTCATAATATTGTATAACCATTATACATTAATAATATTGATTTGTGATAATATAAAAATATTGCCTTATCTTGAAAAATTAATGAAATTTAAAAAAAATTAGATAAAAAAGAATAAGTGCTTAAAAAAGCACTTATATTAATTATGGGAGAAACTTGATTTAATTATATTGCTAATCCGTTATCTGAAAAAACCCTCAAGAATGCTGAGAGGTATAAGTTCCATTCCCTCTGGAGAAGTAGGCTCAACAACAGGTCTCTCATCTCCCGGAAAAACAACTGTAGGAATATCTTCAGATGAATGATCTTCTATATTCGGAACAATCACATCTACATCAGATGCCGCAACAGCATAGACCCCAACAAATGCTATTGCAATTAACAATAAACATAATATTATTTTATTCATAGTATCCCTTCAATTAAATTTAAAGTAAATGTATTATTTTTTAATACTTCTACTTAGTTATACTATTTGAAAAAGACCATATATAAATGTTTTCGAATGTAGGCACTTGCATACATCATTAAATGATAAAAAAATAAAAAATAACCAATTATAATATAAATAACCAATAATTAAAGATTATTGAAAAATTAGATAAAAAAGAATAAGTGCTTAAAAAAGCACTTATATAAATTATGGGAGAAACTTGATTTATTGTAAAATTGGACCTTTTGGACCAATAGGATTAACTGGGTGATCATGTATGTCGAAATTAACACCAGGAAAATGTGGACCAAAATCTGGGCCCAAACCTCCACAAATTGAAGATTCCAGATAAATACAAATAGGAGTACCTCCTAAGTCCACTGCAGGGTAAGATTCATACATCCAAGGACGATTCATTTCAGGTCTATCAGAACTAATAATACTAGGAGTCTGAATAATACTAGGACCTTCTAAATCTGAACTAATAATACTAGGAGCCTGAATAATACTAGGACCTTCTAAATCTGAAACAACATTTTCATTAACACCAAACTCAGGTCTATCGGAACCGAAGTTATCGACATCAGATGCTGCAGCAGCACCTATTCCAATAAAAGCTATTGAAATTAATAATAAACTTAAAATTATTTTATTCATAGTATCACTTTAATAAATTTAAAGTAAAGGTATTAGTTTTTTAATACATCTACTTAGTTATACTATTTGAAAAAGACCATATATAAAGATTTTCGAATGTAAGTACTCACTTGCATTGTTAAATGATTAAAAAAGAAAAAATAACCAATTATAAACTAAATAACTTATAATTAAAGCTCAATTCAAAATATAAATTATATTTAAAAATATGTTAAATTTTAAAAGATGAAGTACATATATAATATTATATGTATCAAAAAGTCATTGAAGATATAAAAAGAAACCTCGGGTCAAACAATGAGCTGAACCGCAGATATTTAATTTCCCAAATTGAAATATATAAAACCCATGAGGATTCAACGGAAATAATCAAAGAAATCTCCAGAATGATTTGGGAATGTTTAACTCCCGAAGAGCAGGAAGAATTCGAAAGAATCGTTAATGAGGAAAACCCCATTAAGGAAACATTGATTGAAGCGGAATTTTATATACAGAACAATGACTATGAAACTGCACTTGAAAAACTTGATACATTCATAAAATCACAGCCCCAACTCTATGAAAATGATGAAATCAATGAGTACCATAGCTTTTCCAACCCTTTAGAGGAACTGATATTCAATGAGTTTATAGGATGTGAGAAGGAAATTAGATATATACCGGACAACCAGCCGTTGGAAGATTTATATTATGCTTATGGATTTTTATTAAGAAATGCCGCACGTTTGGAGGAAGCGGAAATAGCTTTAAAAGAGGCCCTCAGAATAAATCCTGTATCAGCAAAAATCATATTGGAATTATGTGACATTTATAAAATGAAAGCTCCCACATTCAACAAATTCTACTTTTATACAATGGATGCTCTCAGATATGCATATTCAGGATATGAACTTGCACAGATTTACAGGAATCTGGGATTTTACTATTATGAGGAAAACAATATTGAACTGGCTGTTTCATGTTACAGGTACAGCTTAAAATATGAAAATGACCCATTTACTCAGGAGAGAATAAAACAGCTTGAAAAATCATACAATATTTCTTTAGATAATGAAAAATGTGAGGAATTAATGCATTACAAGCACATTAAACTAGAAGTTGATTCATTCATAACTGAAAACCTGGAAAAACTGGCAATGGAATATGAAAAGGACAATCTTTTAAATCAGTCACTGTTCTTTTATCGTCTCTTGTACAGCATTACTAAAGAAAATAGAATTTTTGAAAAAATCAAAAAACTTGATTTGATGCAAAGAAAACAAAAGAAAAATTTAATTATATAATTAATATATAATATTATAAAGGTGATTTTAAATGTGTTCTAGCGGTGGGCCGATGGCCGACATTGATTTGAATAAATTAAAAACAAAAAGATATAGATGTTTAGACTGTGGAAATGAATTCAAAGGCCTTGGTAAGAAAGTTGTTTGTCCATCTTGCCAAAGCGACAACGTTGAATTAAAAGAATAAATAATTATTTATTCTTCTTTTTTTATTTTTTGGGATAAAATGGATATTGATTTTAATTATGATGAAATATTGTTTTTGGAAGGGGAAAGCGGAATTGTCGGTGTTGTAAAAGTAGCACATGACAATAAAATGCTCTTTATAGCTACGCAGGACAATGAAGAAATTGTTCAGTTCCTTGAAAAGGACGACATCATAGCAGTATCTAACTTTAAAAAAGACAAACGTGCAATAAGATCACAAGCCTATTTAACCCGTGAAGAGGACTCACCGATAGTTATCCTGAATAAGGACCATCCATCCGTCAAGAGATTGGCACAGGTATTGTCTGTAGGTGAAAAGGTTAAGTTGAACTGCAATATCATTCCCGGAACACACCCCGAACAGGACGTATTATGTTCATGCGACTCACTGTCAGGATTATCTATCGTTAAAACATCAACTGGCGTAAAACTAAATAGAAATCATGAAAATTACACTATTGAAAGGTTCTAACATGTTTAACTTTGACTTTATTTATACTTTTTTAGGCCAGCTGCTCGTATTCATCATTATTCTAATTATAATATTATTTATTATAGCACTTCTTTTCGGAAGAATGTTTTTAAAAAGGGGAATAATAATATTTCCAAAAGCACTTTTATTTATAATTGACACTCTTTACTCACCGTTTAAATCAATTGCCAAGCTTTTAAAGCTTGATGATTATCTGATTGACAATATGAGTATAGAAATAAGAAATGACATCAATAAAAAGAAATTCCAACAGATTCCCGCCAAGGAAACATTAATATTTTTACCACATTGCTTAAGACATAGGGACTGTCCGGCCACACTTCAAAAGGACGGCGTTAACTGTACCTGCTGCGGATTATGCTCCATTGGAGTCATTAAAAAGAAAGCTGAACCTAAAGGGTATAAACTTTATATCGTACCAGGATCAAGCTTTGTTAAAAAAATAGTTATGGAAAATAAGTTCAAGGCAGTGGTTGGCGTTGCATGCCATGAGGATTTAAATCAGATAATGATGTTGCTATCTGATTTTTGCCCACAAGGTGTTCTACTTAAAAAAACAGGATGTTATGAAACAAAAGTGGATGTCAGTGAAGTATTAAAAATAATCAATTCAAAAGACTAATCATAATACTTCATGAATTCTTTAGATTCTTCTGTTTGAGAAAATTCTTCAATGAAAGCTTTTAAATCCTTGATAAATTCTTCTTTTCTTTTGTCAATATCTTCAATTTCAGAATAATCTTTTTTAACTGCAATATTCATTATAATATCGTCAGTTTCCAAGTTAATTTCAGGTAAAAGTAAATTGTCAATGTCTTCCATCTTTTCAACCTCGGCCTAATTCTTGATGTGCTCTTGCCAAGTGTCCGGCAGCTAAAGCACCAACTAATGATAATTCTCCTGCAAGAACAGTACTTGCAACAATTTCTGCAAATTCACGGGCTTTTCCGGAACCTGCAACACCTAAAATATTCAATCCTTCATTAGCTACCTCAAGACTGGTTCCACCGCCAACGGTAGCAACAGGTAAATCCGGCAGGTTAACTGAGAAGTATAAATCTCCATCACGGGCTTCAGCAGTTGTAATACCCAATGACCCTTCAACAACGTGAGCTGCATCCTGACCTGTAGCCAAAAAGATAGCTGCAACCATATTAGCGTAATGGGCATTATAAGCCATGCTTCCACCAACGGCAGAGCCTATCAGATTTTTAGCAATGTTGACTTCCTCCATTGCTTCTGCTGTGGTTTTTAACTTCTTATTAACAATATCTTCAGGAATTAAAATATCTGCAACAACACTTTTTCCTCTTCCTTCAACCATATTGATTGCTGCAGGTTTTTTGTCAACACAGACATTACCGCTTAGTGCAATGTGGCGTGCGGCGGTTTCGCTTGCCAATTTATCCAAAATCTTTTCTGTAGCTATTGTTACCATATTCATACCCATACTGTCCCCTGTAGAGTAGACGAAACGTGGGTAAACATATGATCCGGCAATAAGAATAGGGTCTATTTTAAGAAGCTTGCCGTGAGATGTTGTGCTTTCAGCGATTTCTTTTAATTCAGCGAAATTATCAATAAACCATTGTTTGATTTCCATGGACTGTGTAGCATTTTCGGTTTTGATAACTGGCGCACGTGTCATGATATCTGATAGAACGTGAGCATTAACACCACCTGAAGCAGTAATTGTAGATGCTCCCCTGTTAATTGAAGCCACAAGTGCTCCTTCGGAAGTTGCAAGAGGAATGTAAACCTCACGTTTGCAGTTATCACCGTTTATTTTCAAAGGTCCTGCAATTCCCATAGGCAGCTGCAAAACTCCTATTGAGTTTTCGATGTTTCTGGCTGAAGCCCTTTCCATATCAAGAGTATAATTAGAAATATTGTCCAGATTAATGGAATATTTCTGTTCTAAAAATTCACGTCTAATGTCTGTGGCCTCTTTGGCTGAAACTTCCTTGTCTACCTGGTAGAGTTTTATTTCACCATTAAGTAATTTATCAATAATTTCTTGATGAGTCATGTTATATTTCCTTTTTAAGTAAATCAACAATTTCAGATGGCATTTTTGCTACTTCCACACCAGCACCGTTTAAAGCTTTGGTTTTACTTTCTACAGTACCGCTATTTCCTTGAATGATAGCTCCTGCGTGACCCATTCTTTTTCCTGGAGGTGCGGTTCTTCCTGCAATATATGATACGACAGGTTTTGTCATTTCATTTTTAATGTATTCAGCAGCCTTTTCTTCTGCATTACCACCGATTTCTCCGATTAAAACAACAGCTTCGGTATCATCATCAGCTTCGAATCTTTTTAAGATATCAATGTAATTGGTACCTACAACAGGGTCTCCACCAATACCGACACAGGTACTTTGTCCGATTCCTGCACGGGTAAGTTCACTTGCAATTTCATAGGTTAATGTACCGCTTCTTGAAATTAAACCTACATTTCCTTCATCAAAGATATGTGTAGGCATGATTCCTAATTTACCGACGCCAGGAGAAATGATTCCAGGAGTATTAGGGCCGATAACAGTAGTTCCCATCTGTTTTGCATAAGCCATAATATCCAAACTGTCATGAACAGGAATATGTTCTGATATGATTACGACCAAATCCAAGTGTCTGATTGATTCAAAAGCAGCATCTTTTGCAAATTTTGCAGGAACAAAGATGATTGAAGAGTTGATATCAGTTTGTTCAACAGCTTCTTCGATGGAATTGAAAATCGGTACACCCATGAAGTCCTGACCTCCTTTTCCAGGAGTTACGCCAGCTTCAATGCAGGTATCATATTTTAACATTTGTTCTGTATGAAAAGAACCTTGCTTTCCAGTGATTCCTTGAACTAAACATTTTGTATTTTTATCTAATAAAATCATAATATAACATCCCTTAATTAACGTAAAATTCTAGTTTTATTTTGAAATGGAATAGCTAAATCTATTACATTACCGTTCATTAATGCCGTAGCGGAAAAAATCACACTACCAGGCAATACATTACAGGTTGTTCCTCTTTCAACCAAATAAGTATTCTTATTACCCAGGGCAGCTCCAATCATCGCGCTTGCTATAACACCAACGGATTCTATATTTTCAACCGTTGCAACAACAACAGGATCATCTGTTTCAGAAGAAACATATCCTATACCGGGAATTTTTCTTGTCTTTGCCTCAATTAAATCTGACACATCAGTTAAATTGTCCATGCCTCTTGCCGCCTTGATGGCAGAATTTGCAACATCGGCAACAAATGGTTCTCCACCATAAGTGTCAAAACCTAAAATAATTGCATCAGGATAATATCCCGGACGGAACTTGGCCTCTGCATAGGAAATTCCTTCTCCGGCTTCAGATTCATCATCTGATATTCCGGACAAATCTCCCAAGTTTTCAGCACAGTCCTTTAAAATATCAACTATTCCTCCGTTAACAGTTTCAAGCAAATCATCTTCAACAAATGCCGTGACAACAACATCATCACCGGTGACATTGGTTAAAGCTGCATGACTAGCCCCTAACTCAATAAGTCTATAAAGATTTTTCTCTATATTTTCCACTAATGTATTACTACAGGACACATCATTTTTAGAAATGTCGGCACCTATAGCTGTAACTTTCAAAATAACACCTTTAATTATTTAATTAAAAAAATTAATAAAATCAAAATTTTATCTGTAATATATTATGTTAGTTAATTTATTTAAATATTAAGTCATAACCAAAAGTTTTTAGAAAAAATTAATTATAACAATATTCAAAAATATTTATTAATGTATTCACAAACTAAAATAGCTATTCCAATTTTTCAAAGTAAAATTGATGAAGTAATAGAAGTTGCAAATGACTGTATAGACAAGGGTGCAGATATTTTGGAATTTAGAATTGATGCACTTAAAAATCCTGATTTTAATGAAATAAAGCATACTATTGAGGAAATTAATTTTCCCATGATTGCAACCAATAGAATATCGACAGAAGGAGGTTCTTTTAAAGGATCAGAAGAGGAAAGGATTGATATTCTATATAAATGTGCTGATTTAGTTGAATACGTTGACATTGAACTTCAAAGCGATGATGAATATATCAATATGATTCATGATACCGGTGTTAAGACCATTGTCTCTTACCATGACTTTGAAAAAACACCGGAAATTGATGAAATAACCTATATCGTTGAAAAGGAACAGGAACTTGGAGATATTGCCAAAGTTGCATTTATGCCAAAGGATTTGGATGATACGTTAAAGGTATTGGCCATTCTTTCCCACTGCGAAAACACAATCGCCATTTCAATGAGTGATTTGGGCAGTTATACAAGAGTAATGGCTTCCAAATTTAATTCACCAATTACCTTTGCTGCAGGAAGAGATGCTACCGCTCCTGGACAGATTGATATAGAAACTATGAAGGCATTGCTTAATATGGATTTGAATATCATGGATGAAGGGTGATTTGAATGGCTAGCAAGGGTACTTTAGCTATAGGTATTGCATTAATTATTTTACTTATTATGGGAGGATATTTCCTGTTTGCCGGAGAATCCATTACTGTTTATATAGATGGTGAAAACGTCACTTCACAAGCAAGAATATCCCCGTTTGCCGGCGTTAATACTGATGAACTGAACAAGGAAATTTGTGAGTATACATTCAGCGCAATGAATAATACTACCGCAGACGCTAAAAGTTTAAAGCAGGGAATTTTAAGAATTTGTCTTGCACATGGTCTGGATAACGTCAAGGTTAAGGTCGATTCATCATTAGGTGAAAATAAGATTCCTGTTTTATACCACGTTCAGGGAAAATCGATGTATCCTACATTAAGTGACGGACAGACGGTTATCGTTGAAAAAACCAAAAACATCAAAGCAGGAAATATAGTGGTGGCCAACTCATCAGAATATGGCGTCATCATCAAAAGAGTATCCCAGATTAAGGGAGGCAAAATCTATTTAACGAGTGACAATACCAATGTGGAATCAGAATACAGAGACGGAGTTTTATATGAAACAAAAGGAATTTCGACTTGGGTAGATTCTAATGACATATGCGGTGTTGTAGTGCAGTATTAAACTGTATTATCTTATTTTTTTAAACCTATCACATCACCAGAGCAATTTAATTAAATTATAAAAGATTAAATAACACTTTAACCATAGTAAATAACATATAAATTAAAATTAATTAATCGTGTTATTATGAAACAATCAACCCAAGTATATTTAGTGATATTTCTAATAATTGCAGTGATGGCATTTGTTTTTAGTAGTGTATTTGCCAGTGTAGCTGATATAGACAATACCAACACTACAAAACTTACTGCAATTGAAGATGACGGATTTGAACCGCATGATATTAAAAATGTGGAAGTAATCGTTCCAAAAGTCCAGAATACAACACAAAACACGACAACACTAAAAAACATAACCGATGACATTATAGAAGTGGCTGATAATACCTGGAATGAGATAATAGGGTGATCAGTATGGAAAAAAAGAGAAAATTCATAAGAGATAGTGTGTATGGAGATATTAGATTATCTGAATTTGAAGTTGAAGTAATGGATATGCCACAGTTCCAGCGCATTAGAAGAATCAAACAGTTAGGATTAATTAATTTAATATATCCCGGAGCAAACCACAGCAGATTTGAACACTGCATCGGAACAATGAATCTGGCATCAAAACTGGGCACTGAGTTAGACTTATCCGAAGATGAAATTGAACTGGTCAGAATGTCCGGGCTTCTCCACGATGTTGGCCATGGCCCATTTTCCCATGTATCTGAAGCAGTACTTTCATTTCCCCATGAAGAGCTTACAAAATACGTGATTGAAAAAACATCAATGCATGATTTACTTGATGAAAAATTTGACACTAAAGAAATTGTCGAAATCATTAACGGTAACGGACATTTGGGTCCGATAATATCCGGAGAATTGGATGTTGACCGGATGGACTATCTTTTAAGAGATTCACATAATACCGGTGTGGCCTATGGAGTAATCGATTATGAAAGAATCATATCTAATTTAAGACTTGATGACGGATTGGTGCTTGACATAAAAGGTGTTCAGGCTGCCGAAGGAGCTTTAGTATCAAGATACTTTATGTATCCTAGTGTTTATCAGCACCACACCACAAGAATTGTTAATTCAATGTTTAGAAGAGCCTTAAAAAGGGAAATCGATTCAGGGAAAATCGATGCACATGACATGTACAAATATGATGATTCAGACATCATTTCATTATTCAGACAAAGTGACGATGAAATAGTTAGAGACATGATTAACAGACTGGACAATAGAATTATCCCGAAAAGGGTGAAAACCATAAGGCTGGATAACTTTAAAACTCCTGAAAAATTATATAAAATCGAACAGAAAACCCTTAGAAAAGCTGAAGAGGAAATAGCTGAAGATTATAATATGGACAGAAACTATGTCTTTATAAATATTGCCGAATATCCTCGTTTCGATGAGATGAAAACGCAGGTCAGCGTTGATGAAAAATTATATCCGTTGACTGAAATTTCCAATATCATAGGAGCACTAAGCAAAGCAAGATTCAATATTCCGGACATCAGTGTTTATGTCCCAATCGAGGAAAAGGAAAGATTTGACAAGTTAAAATTAAATCATTACCTGGATTTACCTGAAATAGACAGGGAAAAATTCCATGGAATACATTATGATCAGATTAAACTATTTTAAGTGATAGAATGATAGTTGTTGCAATTACAGGAGCCAGCGGAGTAATATATGGAATAAGACTTCTTGAAGCATTGAATGAACTGAAAATAGAAACCAGCTTAATTATTAGTGATACTGCTAAAACCGTGATAAAAACTGAAACCGACTGGGAAATAGAAGACATTATTAAATTGGCAGACAATTATTATGAGTTTGATGATTTAACCGCATCAGTTAACAGCGGTTCATTTAAATTTGAAAGTTTGGCCATTGTACCATGTTCCATGAAGACATTATCATCAATAGCCAACGGATATGGCGACAATACCATTACAAGAGTTGCAGACGTGAGTTTAAAAGAAAGAAGAACTACTGTTATCGTTCCGAGAGAAACTCCACTTAGAACTGCACATATAAAAAATATGCTTACCTTATCACAAGAAGGAGCTATAATTTTACCTGCAATGCCAGGATTTTATTCAAATCATGACACTGTTGACGAACAGATAAATTTTGTTGTTGGTAAAATCTTAGATTCCTTAAATATAGAAAATAACTTATTTAAAAGGTGGGAATAAATGTTAGAAGATATGGATTTTATTAAATCATGCGATGTTCCGGGCCCTACAAAAGAAGCCATAAGAGCAATCATACTCTACAAATCAGATGTTAAAGACACTGACAATGTAGTGGATGTGGGATGTGGAACTGGAGGCATTACATGTGAATTCGCTCAAAGAGCCAATCACGTGACATCAATCGATATAAATCCTGAAGCTATTGAAATGACTCAGAAAAATCTTGACAAATTCGGACTTGGAGATAACGTTACATTAATCTGTGGCGACGGAGCTGAAGCACTTAATGATGTTGAAAATATTGATATTGCTATTGTGGGGGGCAGTGGCAAACAATTGGAAAACATTTTAGAGCTGATTGACTCCAAACTGAATCCAAAAGGAAGAATCATCGTTACCGCCATTCTTGTTGACACTAAAGTGGAAGCGGTAAACAAATTGAAAGATTTGAATTATAATCCTGGAATCATGGAAGTGAACATCTCTAAAGGAAGAGTTCTTGACCGTGGGATTATGATGATGAGTGAAAACCCGATAGCGATAATATCTGCTAAAAAAAGATAAATACTTTGGAGATTATAAAATGGAAAGCCATAACAGGTGGAAAATAAAATTTTCAATAATAATGATTATTGCAATAATCGTTATTTACGGATCAAATATACTGATTTTAAAAGATCCCGAACATGTCGTCTCTTATATCTGGACACATTTAGGTTTCATTCCGGTAGATATACTCATCGTGGCATTTGTACTTGATGAAATAATAAGCAAAAAAGAAAAAGAAGCAATGATGGAAAAACTTGATATGATTATGTCCACATTCTTTTCCGAAATTGGAAACGATTTAATCGGCCAGTTAAGTTCTGTCAATGCACATAAAGCGGATACCAATTATCTCGAATCCATCAAAAACTGGGATGATAACGACTATAAAAACAAATTGAAAGAAATCAAAAACAAAAATATCCCATTTAAAGCGGATGTTTCACCGGAAGATAGAGAAGAATATTTAACAAATATTAGAGATTTATTGATTAATAAAAGAGAATTTATAATTAATTTATTGAATAATCCGAATTTACTTGAAAAAGAAGAATTTTCAGGATTATTGACTGCAATTCTTCATTTGGATGAGGAACTCGAACACAGACCTGATTTAAGCAAAGTCAGCGATATCGATTTCAATCACCTCAATGGAGATATGGAAAGAATTTACAATAAGCTAATTCACGAATGGATTTACTACTTAAGATACCTTAACAAACACTACCCATACATGATTGCATTAATAGTTCGTACAAATCCGTTTGATGAAAATGCAGACGCATACGTAAAGGAATGAAAAAATGAAATCTTGCATTATTTTATGTGGAGGGCAGAGCAGAAGGATGGGGCGAGACAAAGGGTCTTTAATTATTAAAGATAAACCCATGATTAAATACATACTTTCCACATTAAATAATGAAATGGATGAAGTTATAATCGTTTTAAATGATGCTGAGAGGATTGATAAATATGGGGAGTTTATTGATCCTCAGGATTATAACTATGAGATGAGATTTGTAGAAGATAAGATTAAAAATAAAGGTCCGATATCAGGTATTTTAACCGGCCTTGAAAACATTTCTACAGATTATGCAATAGTATTTCCATGTGACAACCCATTTGTTACAAAAAACACCATTCAAACTCTTTTCAGTGAAATTACAGAAGATATACAGGCAGTTGTACCATACCATGACAGCGAAAACAAGCTAAAAACATCAGAACCGCTACATTCAATATACAATAAAAATATTGTTCCAATAATAAAAGATCTGATTTCAAAAGACTCCCTGCACATTAAAGGAGTAATAGAAAAAATAGATACGAAATTTGTTTTAATAGATAATGAAAAAATATTAAAAAAAGAATTTAGAAATCTTAATCATCCGGAGGACTTAAAGATATTCGACTAATTCTTTTGTTTTTGAAATTGCTGTATTGACAGCGGAAAATATGTCTTCTTTAGTTAACGGTTGCTGACCGCCTTTTTGCATAGCACAAATTCTGCCTTCTTTGGTAACACCAACATTTAAACGAGCTTTAGCAACACGTTGTTCGGATAATGTAGGGTCTAAAACCATTTTATCACCAATTTTAACGAAAGTACACATAGCTACTTCATTATTGATTGGTAAATCGAAGGTATTTTCCTTATCGATTACAACTTCATCATCTACAACACTTGCAGTAGGCAATTTAGTGCTTTTAAGTGCAGCCATAACAGCCAATTCCGCAGCGTCGAAAAGGTTTCCGCAGTTGTCGATTATGTGTAAATCAATAAACAACATCCAGACGTGTTTACCTTCTTCAACACAGAGCTTATCCAAATCGACCAATTCACTTTCACGTATTCCTCTATCGACAACACGTGCAAGTTCAATGGAATCGTCACCAGGTGGTCCAGGTTCAAAGGTAGGATCAGCCATCGGCAACATTTCACAATTGGTCATTAATACACCAAGATCAGGAGTGTCTGGGAATGGACTACCAAGTTGAGGTTTGATACCTACGATAACTTGAGTTCCACCTATTTTTACTCTTGCAGAACCTTCAGCTTTAGAAATAACATCAGTTTCAATAGAAATATCCCTATATTCATCAAGTGCCCTACCATCTTCCCTTTTATCATTGCTGATAAGGCTTGTAATACTTTCTCTTGTAATTTCCGGTACTATATCCATTTTAAACACCTATTCTGTAGAGTATTTTTTCATTAATGCTTCTTTTTGAAGCTCACTAACTTTCATACATCCTTCCATAGCTAAATCAATAGCTTTTTGGAATTCTTCCTCAGTTAAATCTCCATCACTTTGAAGTAAAGTAATTTCACCAGTTCTTGGCATGATAGCTATAGGAACGTCAGCCTGTCCTTCCTTATCTTCAACTTCAGATAAATCTAGAACAACTTCATCATTGACTTTACCTGCAGCACATCCTACAACAATATCTTTCATAGGAACTCCTGCATCGACAAGAGCAACGGAAGCTGCTGTAATTCCAGCACAACGGGTTCCGCCTTCTGCTTCAATTACTTCAATATAAATATCAACCATTGAACGTGGGTAATTTTCCAACATTAACGCAGGTCTTAATGCATCTGCAGTAATTTTTGAAATTTCAGATGATCTTCTGTCAGGACCTGGCCTTTTTCTGTCATCCACTGAAAATGGAGCCATATTATATCTGCATCTAATTACACCAGTATTAGGTTCAAGTAACCTTCTAATATATGATTCTCTAGGCCCATAAACAGCAACTAAAATTTTATTTCCACCTACTTCAAGATAAGCGGAACCGTCAGCACGTTCAAGAACGCCTGCTTCAATTTTAATAGGACGTAATTCGTTATACTTCCTACCATCCTCTCTAATCATTTCAGACATCTTATCAACCTCATAAACAGAAATTATCGATTATTTAATATAAATGAATTATTATTTGACTTATCACTGTAGGATAAATTCTTATCTTTTCTACTTTGACTTTTCTTTTTCAATTCTTCGATAACATCATAAAAATTAGGTTTATCCTCAGTATCTTTTTCTTCACTAGCTTCAGCTTCAACTTCTTCTTCAGCGTCAGCTTCCTCTTCAGTTTCAATTTCACTGTCATCTTCAGTGTCAGCTTCCTCTTCAACTTCAGATTCAGCCTGCATTTCTTTTTCAGCTTCAGCTTTTTCTCTTTCTTCTTGCTCTAATTCTTCTTTGAAGTTTTGAAGTTTAGGTTTTTCCAATACAAATTCTTCTTCTGTTTCTTCAACAGGCAATTCGCCGTCAATAGCTAGGCATAATTTGTTTTTGATTTTATTGGTTAAACCGGAAGTATGAGCTTCAGCTTCAATAGTATGGATAATTTCACGGGTAAGCTGTTCCATGTCTTCATTTCCTTTAACCCAAACAAGTCCGTTTTGACCAACGACAATTTTACAATTGGTTTTATTTTTAATCATGTTGATCATGGAACCTTTTTTACCGATTAATCTAGGAACTTTTGTTGGAGAGATATCTACAATGATTCCTCCTTTAAATTTACCCAATCCACGGCCTTTCAAACCAAGTTTGGCTTTTTTAACTTCATCTACATCAATTACTCTTAAAAAGAGTACGTCACCTACATCGTATACTTTATTAAGTTCTTTTTTATCCCTACCAAATACCTCAAAAGCAGGTAAAATTCCGGAATATGGAGAATTGATGTCTACATCCCACATTGAGAATCTGACATCATTAATCTTACCGATTACAACATCTCCCTTTTTAGGAACATATTTGCTTTTGAGAGGGATTACACGAATTTTCTTATTTCTTAGAGAAACTAAACCAATTAAAGAAGAACAGACTTTGCCGTTTTCTTTAAAAGTTCCTCTTCCTGGATAATAATCGTCATCTGCCAATATTTGACCAGGAATTACTAAATTTTTATCTTCCACATATATCATAAAAATCCCACTCTATGAACATGAATATAAATTATTTAATAGTTTTCGTCTCTGCTTCACCACTTGAAATCTCAGCCATTTTAGCAGCAAAAGAATCCTGAAGGCCTCCAGGCATTTCTACAATACCAATCCATGAACCGTCCTGTTGCCATTCTTCATTTAAAATTTCACCAAAACCGTGAATAACAGAATAAGCACCACCTGCTGCAGAACCAGGTAAACGAACAGCCACCTTAACTTTTTCAAATCTAATTGGAATAAGCGGTTTAATGGCTTTAAGAGCTGTTTGAACCTGCTGGTCTACAGAAGTGAAAGGATCGAATTTAACTTTTGCCTCATCACATGCATTTTCAATTCTTTGAACAGGATGCGGAAGGCCGTTTTGCGGATTAATAGCTTCCTTAGCTATTTTATTAATAACCAGTTTTCTTTTTTCTGCCTGCATCTGTCTTTTTTGGTCTGCAGTCAGTTGAACGGTTCCTTTTTCAAGGATTATTTTAGAAACTTCAATAGGATCTGTAGTTTCAAATATTTTATTCATCGCTTCTTCAGAAGCTTTATCTCCTTTTTTGGAGTCTTTAAAAATTTCTTCAACAGCTAAAAGATCTTCAATGGCAACGTCCTGTCCATCAGGATTTCTAAATTCAGCTGCCAAATCAGGGTCAACCAATATTTCGAAATGTTCACCACTATATTCATATTTAGCTATTATTGCTTCATCTACATTTACCATTGAAACATCCCTCAACTAAAATTAATCGAAAAACATTTATTCTTCAGATTCTTCGCCTTCTACATCTTCTTCTTCGGTTTCTTTTTTACCGAGAACGTCATCAATGTATGAAGTTACTTCATCTTTTGAAAGTTTTACATATTCACCATCGTCTTTTTTAATGACAGCTATTTCAACATTGTCTGAAGTAGTATCATGTTCGGTAGCGTCATTAATAGCAGTTACTGCTAATGCAATAGCTTCATCGATGGATAAATCATCTTTATATTGCTCTTCGAAAATATCCATTGCAGCGGATCTTCCTGAACCAATAGCGGTTGCCTTGTATTCAATTAATGCTCCACTAGGATCTGTTTCGAACAGTTTGCATTTGTCATTATATACTCCACCAATAATTAAAGCGGAACCGAATGGTCTTACTCCACCGTTTTGGGTATATAACTGTAACATGTCACATAATTTTTTAGCTAGGCTGTCTACTCTAATAGGTTCACTATAGGTTATTTTATTGATTTGAGCTTCCACTCTTGCCCTTTCAACCAATGCTCTTGCATCAGCAACAAGACCTGAAGTGGCTGCACCTATGTGTTCATCTATTTTGAATAATTTTTCAATAGATGATGATTCTACTAAAGTAGAAGTAGTTCTTTTGTCTACTGCTAAAACAATACCATCAGGACATTTAACACCTATTGATGTGGTACCTCTTTTAACAGCTTCTCTTGCGTATTCAACTTGGAAAAGTCTTCCATCTGGACTAAATACAGTAATAGCCCTATCATATCCAGCATTTTGTAAAGGTTGCATATTATTACCTCACATTTAATAAATAATTTTATAAATATAATTTTTAAATTCAACTACTAAAAAATACAAAATTAAAACCAAATCTCCATGAAAAGGTACTTTTAATTTTAATCATGAAAATAATTAAAATATTTTTTTCTTTTTTCCATAAATCCAATTGTTATTTATATATTTAATATATTTATAAAGTTTTCTATTTTTAAATAACAAAAAGTTATTAAATGAATTTGGAACAGCCTTTTATTGTGCCTGAAATGCCAATGCATGTTATTGAAATTTTATTTCTATTGTAATTATTAACCAATGCCAGGCTGGAACGGACTTCATCTTCAAAGTCCCTTTGACATCTTAAAATAGCTTTATATTCATTGAAAAATGAAATATTATCCTTATCAATCAGTTCAATAGTCCATAAATTGAAATTGGACGTATTGTTTTCACCCTGAAAACGGACACATGCATCCCATACGATTGAAGTGAAATCATTTTTTGTCAGTTCCTCTTCGGATTTGATATCCAAAACAAGATAATGATTATGTTTTCTTTGAGATTTTGGAAGAACTTTAAGTTTCATCTAATCCACCACCTTTACGCCTGAGAGAATCATGTTTTTCCTATCATTATTGAATTTCAAAATGTTTTCTGAAGCCTTAAATGAATTTTTAACTTCCAATTGGCTTAAACCTGACTGGGTAAAAACAGCCTGAAAATCCTTAACCGTTCTTAAATCAAAAACGAATTCTGCACCGGAGGATAAAATCAGAGGAAAATCATATTTTCTATGCAATTTATAGATGTCTCTAAAATTAGCAAGTACCTTTGATCTGTGTGTGAGATAGGACTTCAAGACATCACTGAAGACAATTTCAACGGCAACATTATTATCCTTTGCCTCTTTTGCCAAAACATGATTTAATCCAGAGTCATATCTTTTAAGATAAGGTTTTGAAAGTACATCAATCTGAATATTTTCCAAAGATGCACGATTGACCTTCAAGTCACCTCCCAAAACAGAAATGCATGAAGACTTCTTTCTGTATTTGCGGACAATCTTTCTGATTTCTGAAGGATTGTTTGATTTAATGAGCAATGTATAATCAATACCAATAACATCTTCTAAGTTATCTTCTAAATCCTTTTTAAAAGATAAGGCATCATCATATTCATTTTGAGTATATGAAAAATTAATGTGCTTCCAGTCATAAATGGATGCCTGTTTCGCCAACATTAAATTGTTATCAAAACTGCTTCCATTAACATTTAAATCAAACATAGTAAAATTTTAATATTTTATATATTATTAACTTTACTAAAAAAAAGAAGAGGGGTTAGAATAATCTAACCTAAATATAGACCATAGTCTCTGGAGTTAAATTCATTTGTGAATATACTTTTTTATTTTTCATGACAGGATCGTCATCTGGATTGAAATTATCTCCGGAATTATCTGAAACTACAGAATCACCATCATCAGCATAATGTTCATTAGGTAAATCAGGCATTTCTGAAACAAATTTATTTCCATTTGCATCATATCCTTCGAAGAACAATTTACCATTTTCACGGTATATTCTATCTGCAGGAGGATTTTCACTGACAACCTTAAAGTTAGGAACTACACCATTTATTTCAGATTTTAAAGCAATAGATTTACTTACACCAGCAGAATTATCCATACTACTATTGTCTACACTAACAGATTTATCTACAGAAATATTACTGTCTTTTGTAACATCATTAGTATTTTTAGTAGAATTTGCATTACCATTAGTTAAAAGTGCATAACTTGATGAAATGAGAAATACAACTAAAATAATACCAATAACTATTGCGTATTTTTTGTCCATACGTGCCTCCTTTATAATTTAATATGTAATATATTTTATATATATTAATGATTTAAATATTTTATGATTTATATCCCTCTTTATTAAATGCAGCGAAATAATCCCTATTAATAGAATAAGTTTCAATTCCAGGCCAACATCCAAAATTATATCCCGTAATCTCAGCAACAACCCATTTATTATCAATTTTAACTTGTGTCCATGCATGACCATTAATGAGATTAGAATCAACTCCAGTCACACCCCTTACAATAAGTCCTGCTTTTTTTGCAATAGCCATGAATGCATTAGATTGGTCAACACAATTCCCCATGAACAACATAAGAGAATTATAAGCATCATTTAATCCGTTACCATACAAACGATAATTCATTCTTGAAACATATGAATGAATAGCTACAGCCTTTTCCAAATCACTATTACAATTTGCAGTGAGCTGATTAGCCAAATTTATTATTAAAGTATTATTTAAACATTGATAATCATTATAATCATCAGTCCACGTTTGATAATCATTGTTCATGTTACCATCAGTGATATAAATTAATTTATAAATGTAACTACTTAGATGAGCAACACTCGCATACATAGCAGAAACACCATAAACTCCCGTAGCCTGATTTAATTTAAAAAAAGCATTGCCTTGATTATTTGTAATATTGGAATATATATTTCCATTAATCCATAAGTCAACAGATCTTCCAGTTATTACATTTCCACCAGTAGTTTTTAATGTAACAGTTAAAAAAGTATCTTTATTAAAGTAAGTTCCACTAAAAGTTATAGTGCTCGCTATATTCGATTCATAAACGGCCAATGATGTTGTTATTGTTTTTGAATTATAAGGAGTTGGTGATTGAGGGTTATATGATGCAGTAATAGAATAAAAATAACCTGGATTTAAATTAATATTTAATTTAGCTATCCCATCAGAATTTGTATATCTAGTATAAGTATCTCCATTAATTGAAATAAGAACAGATGCATTACTAATTGGTTGATATGAATTATCAGTTAATTTTACTAAGTATTTCTGTGAATGAGTAACAACAGATTTAGTTAATGGAGTGAGAATTACATTTTTTCTTGCAACAGTAATCGTAGTTGAACCAGAACATTGAGAATAAAATGTATCTCCTGCAAATGAATAGTAAACCACATATGTACCAGTATCCAAATTAATACGTAATTTAGACATACCTTTAGCATCAGTAATTCTAGGATAAATGATATTATTGACATTGATATATACATTTTTGTTTGCTAATGGATTATTATTCTCATCCAACAAAAGAATAGTAAAATATTCAGTTTGATATAATTCATTTAATTGATATTTAAAATGACAATTACCCTCAAATACCTCTACATTCATAACATTATTATATGCACCATTACTAAAGTGCACCTCATGATACCCTGCATTTTGTGTCATATTAATTTTAGCGATACCATTGGTATCTGTTGTTGTTTGAGTTTCTACACCCTCAATATTAAAAGTTACTTGCTGATTAGGAAGTGGAATACCATCAGTAGACCCCACAGTACGATTTTTTAGAATAACTTGAAAATATGATCCTTTTTGAACATCCTGAGTTAAAATAGTAAAATATCTCTGAGAATTTTTTGAATTTATGTCCTCAGGATTTATAGTGAGAGGATCATTATAAATTAATTCCTTTTGACCATAATTTAAGCCGATATCATCATCAACGACCTCAATTTTACATTTATCTGTTTGATTTGTATAAAAATGCTCAATTTCTGTATTCAAATATTTCTGATTATCTATTTCTACAATATCTATTTTGTTCAAATCAATTGAATTGTAAATTCCATCAATATCCTCTGCAAAAACAATAGGATTTGAAATTCCAATTAATATGATTAAAGTCAATAATAAAATTTTATAATTCATTTTTAACACTTCTCCCACAATATATTACCAATTAATATTTTTATAATACATAAATATATAGTTTTATGTCAGGAAACCTAAAAAAAATATAATATTCAGTTGCAGTTACAATTTAAAATTAATAATATCCGATTAAAAATATTAAAAAATCACCATTTATTTCAAAAAATTTCAATTTTGGCGTAAAAGAAAAAAAGAAAAGTGATTAAAATAATCACTTAAATGAAAAGCTATTGGTATCTGTAGAACTCTACTTGCCAGCTGACAGTCTCGTAATAATCAATAGTAAAGGTTTGCGGAGATGAGGATGTGTAAGATACGGAATCGGATCTTGTTTCAACAGCACTGTTTGAACCCCAATCCACACCTGCAGACTGTCCGTTAGAACCTGTAACGTACAAATGATTAGTTGCATAATTTTTAATAGGATATGCAGATATCTTAACCATAATCTGTCCTGCAGGAACATTTATTGACTGACTACCACTTCCTGAACCGGAATATGTTCCGATCAGTTTCCACTCTTTTGACTCTTTAGCTGGTTCGGATGAAGTGGTCTGTTGTGAACTTTCCCCACTAGAAGATGGGGCTTGCTGGCTTTGTGAAGCTGACTGAACTTGATTAGAAACATTAGAATTATTATTTAATGCAAAATAACCTATACTAACTGCCAAAATAAGAATTATAATCACTAATGCAACGATAATTATTTTGGAATTGTTATTGTTTTTTTCAATTTCAGGCTTTGCTTCAAGTGAGTTACCACACTTACTGCAAAACTTCGCAGTGTTTTTATTTTCAAAACCACATTTACTACATTTCATAATATCAATAATTTAATTGATTCTATAATAGTAATTTTAGAATTTATACAAATTATAGATTTCCATTATATCTTTTTAAGATAGAATAATACTATTTAAATAATCTTAAACACATCATATAAATAACTTAGTATTAATAATGATTTATTCCTATGGACAAAATATACATTTATTGTGTTTAAAAAAATATTTGACAATTGAATAAACTTATGAAAAATATATGATTTTTATTTAATTTTTGAACAAAAATATTAAAAAATTTTTAATTAGTTAGCATCTTTAACACAATTAATAAATAATTTATTAATATTAAATTGATGTACATAAAAATACATTAATGTTCAAAACAATACATTAAAAACACTAAAAAAGTGCCATAATTCTAAAATCTTTTATATTAGAACATATAAAATAAGTATTATGAGTAAAGAAAATGACGAGCTTTTGAAATTGACATCATATGTTCAAATATCAAAATATCGTGAAAAAACCTTAAAGTCTATTGGTGATGAAGTAAAAATACCAACAAACATTGCAAAAGATAGCGGTATTAGAACTAATCACATTTCAAAAGTTTTAAGCGAACTTAAGAACAAAGAAATTGTTGAATGCATAAATGAAGAAGCTCGTAAAGGAAGATTATATAGATTAACTGATACCGGTAAAGAAGTATTAGACACTATAAATGAAAAAGAAGATTAATCAAAATCTTCAAACTTATTTTTCAAATATCCTAATTCTTCTCTAGCTTCTTCATTATTTAATAAATACTCAAAGTGACTACCGATTAAATTCAAAAATACAATGTTTTTTTCCTGAGGGTCACAGACCAGATCACCAAAATCAGTTTCAAGTTTTTTAGTTTCAATCATGTCTATTTTAAACTGCAGTCTAATGGCTTCCCTTAAATCATCATTGATATATTTTTGCAAATAATGAATAACTTCATAAGCAAAGGAATTAGCTATCCTAATGTAGACATCAATTTCTTCACTGCCCATATTCAAATCGGTTACACATTTAATGAATGAATTGAAATTCTGATATTTTAAAGGTATGAATCTGTTTTCAACGCTGTGGGCGTAGAATTCATTGATAACTTCAATATCAGGCAATGTCAAAAAATGCTCCACAAAACTTTTAATGACCGGTGAAGGATTTACCTCCAAAATTTTTGATAAAATATTAACAGTAATGTCAAAGAGTAAAAAATGAGCCAGCTCGTGAATAATTGTTGAAGTCTGAAGGCTTTCATCTAAACGGTCATCAAATAAAATAAGCTGACTTCCATATTCTCCACGCTGGATACCGCTTGATTTTGGAACGACATAGGTAAAAACATTGGCAATTTGGAAAACCTTTTCTTTAGGACTTTCCCCACTAATATTTGCATAATCCAGTTTCTTAAAAATATTGTTTAATATTTCCACATATTCCTCATACTGGAAATTTGCATTTAAAATCCGTGAAAGATTATGCTCACTGAATAAGACATCAAAACTGTCAATAGCTATCGGCGTTATCTGAGCGTGACAATTAATGCAGACATCACTTGAATCAGGATTTTTTTGACCGCAGACAGGACAGATGTTTTCCTCAACTATTCTGCATCCGCAGTGTGTGCAATAGTTATTTTTTTTCAAATTCAAAGTTCCGCAAACTTCACATTTTTTCATCTAAACACCGTTCCATGCATTTCTAACAGACTTGATAGTTTTTGAAAAAGATTTTTTACGTTTAATAATCTTTTTAACATTTTTACCACAATTAGGACAGAATTCTGAATTGAAATCCATTATTTTACCGCAGCTGCAGACGATCTTGGATTTAATGAGTCTTTCGGGATTCAGACGTTTTTGACATGATGAACAGAATCTTGCACTCAAAGGATTTCTGGTGCCGCAGACACATATGATTTCTGAGATTTCCTCATTAAGACTATTTCCGCACTCAACACAAAAGTCAGAGGTTGAATCATTCAAAACAGAACATACACACAATATTTTGATTTCATCAATATGGTGATAACCGTTTAAAGGAATTCCGCAATTATCACAGTATTGGCTGTCTTCGGAATTTTCTTCTCCACAAACACAAAAAATAGGATTTTTATACTCCAAATTAAAATTGGCATGAGCATCATCAATTTTAACTTCCTCATGCAAATACCTGCCACACATTTCACAAAATTCACTGTCTTCGGAGTTTACAGCACCGCATTCACAGATAATGTCATTATTGACTTCAATATCGTCCATGTTAAATTTCGGCTTTACGAATTTTTTAATGAATCTTGATATGCTCTTGTCAATACGTTTTACACCACAAAATGGACAGAATTCATTATCAATCTTATTTAAATATCCACATTCACATATATCATATTTAAAATCAGCATCAGTGTTGATATATGGTGAAAAATCAATTTTCAAATCAAAAAAACCAATATTATGGATTGGAGGAGTGAAAAAATAATTATCCTCATTATCGAGAAAAACTGTTTCAGCCCCACAGGAAGAACATTCCTTCTCGTTTGGCTTTAATCTCTTTCCGCAATCAGGACAATAATTCCAAAACCCCATAAAAATCAATTAAATTTTAGATAAAGATTTTATTTCATTAACTATTTGTGAGAGGACTTCTTCTCCCAACCCTTCAATATACTTGACGGAACCTGCGCATTCATGTCCTCCTCCGTCAACACCTGCTGAAGGTACCTTAACAGCTAATTCTGAAACAATATCGTTGACATTGAACCCAAATTCCTCATTAACTGCATCGGTTGCTCTGAATACACCGAAATCAGGCCCGTGACCTAAGGTAACTATAGGCTTGTTTTCCCCAAGCTCTTTTATCACACTGTCATGGACAAAACCGCAGGTTTTTCCTGGAGCAGGGAATGTGAACTTATGGGCAAACTTCTCAACGTCAATCATATTGAAGTAAATTCCATTCTCAAACTGGGTTTTTTCAATGTTTGGAAGAACCGCTTTAAGTTGAGTATCGATTCTCTTTTCATATTCCTTATATAAAGCATCAATCATTTTATAATGTTTATCAAAATTATCGACAGCAAGAATGGTATCCATTATTCCCCTACCGTTCATGAATCTCAGGAAATAGGATTCGAAATCAATACATTCAGCCACTTTTGACAAATGCTCTTTTGTAAAGTCTTTTTCATATGCAAGTTCCAGATACTGATAAACTTCACCGCATTCCGCACGGTCTCCCAATGCTGCAATAGCCGGAAGATGTTTTATTAGCTCTTTAACTTCAGGGTTGATGATGTGGGCAACTTCTGTGGCCAATGCTCCTGCAGTTAACTGTGAGTCTCCGCCGACAAGGTAAGGGTTTACATGAGTATCAACATACTCATCAACTGCAACGGTAGCGCCTACGATTTCACCGTCACGCTCATCTACAGTCAATAAATCTCCAGGAGAGTGGTGATCTATTACAACAACTTCAATATCATAGATTTTAGCCTGCATTAACGCCACAATGTCTTCTTCTGTAGAACCGTTATCAAGTAAAACTATTAACGGCAGCTTCTGACCGTGCCTTTCCTGGTCTTCAAGTGCAAAGGACAAGTCTTTTACAACGTCTTCAAGCTCATAAAATGGAGCTTTTGATGGAGAACGTTTGAAATAATAATATTGCGCATCATTGCTTGGATTGTTCCTTTCAATCAAAGGAACGATTGCCTTTTCCATAGCAACTCCGGCACATATTCCATCAGCGTCATTGTGGTGTCTGAGTAAAACTGTCCTGCCGTCGAGAATTGCTCTTCTGATCTTGTGGGCAGCCTCCCTCATCTTAGGTTTAAGTTTGTTTAAAATGTCACTTTTGACTAAGAATTCAACATCTTCAGGTCTGGCTTTCTCATTTAATGCATCGTCAATTAATTTTAAGATGTCATCCTTTTTGGTTCCTTCAAGTTTTGTCATTGAAGATGCTTCAATCTGTGTCTTTCCGCCATGCTGATTAACATCACCCAATATTTCAACGGCATCACCTTCTGAAACTTCAGGATATGCCCTGACACCTGCCTCATCAAAGGCAGCAACTTCAGCAACGCCACTTTCATCAGTTACGGTAAATATTGTAGGGCCTGATGTCTGCTGAACCTGTAAAACTTCACCGTCAATGCGAACCATCCTTCCCATTTTACTGTCCAAGTCATCAATGACAGTACGGGGAATGGATTTTGTTAATTTGATAATCCTATGATTTCTAACGTAAGCAGGAGCAAAATCAATCTTTCCTTCCCTTGATTTGATGGAAGTGATGAATACTATTACTTCATCTCCCACATTATAGCCGGAGACTTCTCCTCTCATGAGACCCCAGACGTTATTGTTTAAAGTAACGAATGCACCGTATTTTTCAATTCTGGTAATTTTTCCTTTGTATAGTTTATCACGGTCCATATCACGCATCTGAACCAGAGGATCTAAAATATATACATCTTTAACTTCATTTTCACGTGCGCGGCGTTTCTCTTCAGCCTCTTTTCTTTCCCTACGTTTAGCTCCACATTCAGCGCAAATGTCGTATTTTTCATCTAAAGGTTTACCGCAATCACGGCAAACATTAACTTGACCTGTTCCATTACAATAAGCACAGTCTTCATAAACTTCAACCTGGCCTTTTCCATTACAGACTTCACATGGAACATCCTGTTCTGCACCTAAATCAAATTTTGCTCTAGCATTGTTATTTACTCCTTTGAAATGATTTCCAACATCAAAAGAGTCCTCTTCATATCCGGTTCCTCCACAGCTAGAACATTCCTTATAATCTACAACAACAGATCCGGAACCGTTACATTTTGGACAATTCTTCTTCAATTTAATACCTCATTTAAATAAATTAGGATTTTCTCTAACCAAATTGTTTCTTACATTCTGAAAGTCTAATGCTTCGTTCATCAGTTCATTGGCATGGCTTGAATAATCATTTCCTGTACTGTTTTGATAATTCCTATAATAATCTATTGATTCCAATAAATTCTCAGTAGCATTAATCTTAAGTTCAAGCTCTTTAATTACTGTATTGATATAGTTCTTATGAACGTCATTAGTATCAGACGTAAAATTATCTTTTATATCCAATAATTGAATCATACTTTGATTAAAATTATTTTCGGCCGAAATGGCCTTGTTTTTTGCTTCATTATAACTTTTATCATTCAACAAATCAACGGCACGGTTGTAATCGGAATCCCCCGCAACGATACTTGAACTGATATCGGGCATTGCCTGGTTCATACTGCTTTCAGTATTATATAAATAGATTACAGCACCTGAAAAAACGATTAAAATAACGATAAAAATTATTACTTTACTATAATTTGACACATTATAATATATGTAAAAAAGATGTTATTAATATTTGTCATGAAAAGAAAAAAAAGAAAAATTTTAAGATAAAATCTTAAAATCTATTCGCTGGACCAGAGTCCGTGTAAGTTACAAAAAGCAAATGCTTTTACATCATCAGCAGAGTTTACTGTGAAGGTTGCTTCTGCAACATCTCCTGGTTTGAAGCATTTTGCGTATTGTTCAGCACCTGCTTCAACAATCAAGAATTGAATGTAATGGTCATCATCCATTGGATGAGCAGCTTCACCGACTTTTACGGTTACTTTGTCACCATCAATTTCAACAACAGGTTTGTGTTTAGGAGATTTTTCTCCTTCAGTCTGTGCCGGGAATTCAAACATATGAGTATCGCAAGTGTCACCGTCATCTTCAGCTAAAACTTGGATAATGCTTCCACAATCGTCACATTTTAATATTTTTGCCATAACAAACATCTCCATAAATTTAGTTATATTTATGTATAGTTGTCATGACTATTTAACTTTGATGGGTTTCGTAATAGTTTTCAATAGCTGCCTGAAGACCGTCGGCTGCAAGATTTGAACAGTGCATCTTAACCGGTGGAAGTCCGTCAAGCTCATCAGCCACATCATTACGTGAAATTTTTAAAGCCTCATCCAAAGTTTTTCCAACAGCTATTTCGGTAATCATGCTGCTTGTTGCAATTGCTGCACCGCAACCGAATGTCTGGAAGGATATATCTTCAATTTTATCATCTTCAACTTTGATGTAGATAGTCATCAAATCTCCACAGGTAGGGTTTCCAACAGTTCCAACCCCATCAGCATCTTCCATTTTTCTACAGTTTCTTGGATTTGCAAAATGATCCATTACTTTTTCACTATAATCCATATTTAACACATCCTACAATCATCATGTTTTTTACACATTACACCATCATAATCAAGTTCCTGATTCCAGAGAGGTGACATTTCTCTTAATCTTTGAACAGCTTCACTAAGAACATCTACAAATTCATCAACATCGAATTCATCACTTTCAGGAGCTAGAGATATTCTTAAGGAACCATGGACATCCACAGGATCCAAACCTAAAGCAGTGAGTACTGGTGAAGCTTCCAGTTTATTGGATGAACAGGCAGAACCTGTTGAAGCCTGATAACCTTTAGCATCCAATAATAAAATTAAGGATTCACCTTCAATAGCTTTAAAACGGATGTTGGCAATATTAGGCAATCTTTCATTAACATCACCATTCAAATAAGACTCAGGGATAGTATTGAGTACTTTTTCAACGATTTCATCCCTGATTTTAGATAACTTTTCAGCATGCTCATCAAGTTTTGAAGTGGCAATTTCTGCAGCTTTTCCAAAACCGACGATTCCTGCAACGTTTTCAGTACCTGCCCTGATACCTCTTTCCTGGCCACCGCCATGAATAATCGGTATTAATCTGACGCCTTTTTTGATATATATTGCACCTACACCTTTTGGACCATTAATCTTATGGGAGGATACGGACAATAAATCGATATTCTGCTTTTCAACATCAATCTTAACCTTACCGAAAGTCTGAACAGCATCAGTATGGAATAGAATACCATTTTCATGAGCTATTTTTCCGATTTCCTCGATAGGCTGCAAAGTACCGATTTCATTGTTACCATGCATAATAGTAATTAAGATTGTTTCAGGAGTGATAGCCTCCTTTAAATCTTCAATTTTAATAATACCATTTTCATAGACCGGCAAATAAGTTACTTTAAAATCGAGAGATTCCAGGAAATATAAAGATTCTTTAACAGCAGGATGTTCGATTTCAGAAGTAATAATGTGTTTACCTTTTTTGCGTAATTTGAAAGCTATTCCTTTAATAGCCAAATTATCAGATTCTGAACCTCCACTTGTAAATATTATTTCATCTTTTTTTGCGTTAATGGAATCAGCTATTCTTTGTCTAGCTTCTTCCAAAGCCTTTTTAGATTCACGACCTATTGAATATAAAGTGGAAGGATTACCGAATTCATCTTTTAAATAAGGTAACATTTCTTCCAATACTTCATCACTTATTTTTGTTGTTGCTGAATTATCTAAATACATCCATATCTCCCCGATTGTATATTAATTTTAAATTTTATCTAAAGCTTGACTTAAATCATCAATCAAATCATTTACGTCTTCAAGACCTATTGATAATCTAATGAAGTCTGGAGTTACACCAGTTGATTCCTGTTCTTCCGGAGTCAATTGCTGATGAGTGGTACTTGCCGGGTGAATAGCTAAACTTTTAGCGTCCCCAATGTTTGCAAGAATTGAGAAAAGGTTTAAATGTTCAATTACTTTTCTGCCTGCTTCTTCTCCACCTTCAACTCCAAATCCTAAAATACCTGCGAAATTATCTTTCAAGTATTTTTTATTATTTTCATATGTTGGATGGGATTCTAAACCAGGATAGTTTACCCATTTTACTTTAGGATGGGATTCTAAAAATTGCGCTACTTTTAATGCATTTTCAGAATGTCTTTTTACACGTACATCCAAACTTTCCAAACCTTGTAGGAAAAGAAATGCGTGTACAGGTGCTAAAGTTGCTCCTAAATCCCTTAATAATCTTGCTCTTACTCTTACGGTAAATGCAAGGTTTCCAAGTTCAGGCACATCTCCAAATGAATCCCAGAACACTAATCCATGATAACTTGGATCCGGTTCAGAGAAGTTAGGGAATTTACCGTTACCCCAGTTGAATTTACCTGAGTCAACTATATATCCTCCGACAGCAGTTCCATGTCCGCCAACATATTTTGTTGCGGATGCTGCAATTACATCAGCACCATGTTCCAAAGGCCTTACTAAACCTACACCAACAGTATTGTCTACTATTAATGGAATGTCATGACTGTGAGCAATTTCAGCCAAAGCTTCAAAGTCAGGAACATCCAATTTTGGATTACCTATTGATTCAGCATAGATTGCTTTTGTTTTTTCATCAATAGCATCTTCAAATGCCTGTAAATCCTGTGAATCAACAAATCTTACTTCTCTTGCCAAATCTTTAAATGTGTAATCAAAGAGCTGGTAAGTTCCACCATATAGGTTATCTGCAGATACTATATTGTCTCCAGGTTGTGTGACATTCAATATTGCATAGGATATTGCTGCAAGACCACTTGATGTTGAAATACCAGAATTTCCACCTTCTATAGCAGCAATTCTTGCTTCAAATACATCATTAGTTGGATTTGTAAGTCTTGAATAAATTTGACCAAATTCTTGAAGGGCGAAACGCCTTGCAGCTTCGTCAGAATCCTTAAATACATATGAAGTAGTCTGATAAATTGGAACTGCCTGTGCTCCAGTTGCTGGATCTGGTTCCTGACCTGCTCTTACACCTAAAGTTGCTAATCTATAATTTTTATTACTCATTTATCATCACCTTATAAATTATTTTTTAAAAATATGTCATATGTTATAATGACAATATAACAATAGTTATTTTTTATATATAAATGTTTTGATTAACCTAAATTTTAGGAAAAAAATAAGTACTGTTATATTATAACATATGTTATTATACTATATAAACATTGTTATATTTTAGAAAATTTTAATTGTAATATATACTAAAATAATAATCAGGAGAGATTAATATGAAAACTATTGCTTTAATCGGAAGTCCACGTAAAGAAGGAAATTGTGACCAATTAGTTTCAAAACTATTTGAAAATATGGAAGGATATACTAAAAAATTCTACCTGAACGATGTAGATTTACAGTTCTGTAATGCATGTCAATCATGTCAAAAAGGAGACTGTATTAAAGATGATGACGGAAGAAAAATAATCGATGAAATGTTGGATTCAGACATTATTGTATTCGCATCACCAATTTACTATGGTCAAATGTCAGCACAGGCAAAAACAATTGTAGACCGATTCTATATGATTTCACAAAATCCTGATAAATCATTAGAAGGTAAAAAAGTTATCCAAATATTTACCCAGGCAAATCCTGGAGATGCATTTGACGGATACATTAAATCATTAGAAACAATGCCGTTTGCTTACATGGGAATGGAAGTAATCGACACAATTATTGCAAAAGGTGCTGCCGGAAAAGGCGAAGGCATCGAAGATGCGCTTAAAAAAATAGAAGAATTGGAGATTTAAATCTCCTTTCTTAATCATTTATTTCATAACCTAAGTTAATTAACTCATCACGTATTTTATCTGACAAATCATATTGTTTTGCTGCTCTTAACTGGGATCTGACATCAGTAATCAGATTCAATAAATCGTCTGAGCCTGCAGATACTTCTTCCAAGGTAAAGTCAATACCTAAAATCTGAGAAACATCATCTAAAAATGATTTAATAGCTATTTTATCATTATCTGATAAGTCAATGGATTTGCAGTCACTGATTAAAACGAAAATAGAAGCAATAGCTTTTGGAGTGTTAAAGTCATCATCCATACTGTTAAAGAATTCTTCTTTAGCAGCAGTTAAAGCTTCAAGATCTGATTCAGCGTCACCTGCTTCAACATCCAATGCAGAATAGAATTTTTTAATTTTTTCCAAACTTTTTTGAGACTGATGAAGTGAATCTTTTGAAAAGTCAATAGGACTTCTGTAATGGGTGGATAAAACAAAGAATCTGAATGTGTCTGCATCCCAATCCTCAAGCAATTCACGGATAGTAATGAAATTGTGGAGGGATTTGGACATCTTTTCTCCGTTAACATTTAAAAATCCTGTGTGTAACCAGTATCTTACCATTGGAGATTTGCCGCTTACAGCTTCCATCTGTGTGATTTCAGCTTCGTGGTGAGGGAAAATCAAATCAAGACCTCCGCCGTGAACATCATACTGTTCACCGAAGTAATATTCTGTTATTGCAGTATCTTCAATATGCCATCCCGGTCTTCCGTCACCCCATGGAGAAGGCCATACCGGCTCGTCTACACCTTCACGTTTTTTCCATAGCGCAAAATCCTGTTCATTTCTTTTGGTGGTTTGGGCCAATTCACGGTGTGATTCAAGCTCATCAACCTTACGGTTTGACAGTTTTCCAAACTCTTCAAATTTTTCAATTTCAAAGTAAACTCCATCTTCGCTTTCGTAAGCAAATCCCTTATCTATTAATCTTTGAATTTGGTCGATTATTTCACCAAGATGATCAGTTGCTCTTGCGAATAAATTAACGCCTGTGACATTTAATTTGGTCATGTCTTCAATATACCTTTTTTCAAATTTCCTAGCTATATCATGTGCTGGAATTCCTGATTCTTTTGACCTGTTTATAATTTTATCATCAATGTCAGTGATATTTTGAATGTAAAAAACAGCGTATCCTGAGTATTCCAAATACCTTTTAATTGTATCAAAAGAGATATAGGTTCTTCCATGACCGATATGCGCATCATCATAAACAGTTGGTCCACAAACAAATAAATTTATACGATTTTTGTTAATGGTTTCTAAATTTTCTTTACTACGAGTTAATGTAGAGTAAATATCCATAAAAAATTCCTCAAAAAAATAATTATATAAATAGAGGCAAGTGAGGGATTTGAACCCCCGTTTCATGGTCTGCAGCCACGCACCTAAGCCGCTCGGTTAACTTGCCCAAAAAATCAACAGTCTAATAAAATATTAGATATTAATAGTATATAAATATTACTAAAAATATCGATATTTTCCTATTTTGCTTCAGAACCCATACAGGATTGACAATCTTCGTTTAAGTCAGATTTGTCAACATCAAGTTGGTTTAAAACATCAGCAGGACTGACATTTCTGCAAATTGCACAGGTTCTTGGAATTAAATCTGCCTTAGTTGATTCACCGGTTGACAATTCAAATGCAAAAGCTTTAATCATTGCTCTAACATCGTCCTCCAACTTAATTCCACTACCACGTTTATCTGTGATATACTGTGATACTGCAGGTTGAGTTATATCCATAAGTTCAGAAACATCTTTCTGTTTCATTCCTAAATTCAATAGTTCTTTAGCCAATTCTGATCTGATAGCAGGTATTACATACCATACAACTATTTCGCAGGGTGGTTTCATTTTCAATCACCATCTTTTTTAAATATGTCTCCGTAGTTCTTATTCTCTAAGACACCATCATTCAAACAGAGATCATGTTTATCAAGTAAAATTTTTATAATTTCCTCATTTTCTTCAATTTGCTTTTCTAAAGACCTAATTGCTTCAGCAACAGGGTCAGGTAATTTATTATGTTCTAAATCGACAATATGAGCATTATTTTTACATTTGACAATTCTTCCAGGAACCCCGACACAGGTGGATTCCGGAGGAACATCCTTTAAAACAACAGCACCAGTACCAATTTTGGAATATTCGCCAACAGTAATGTTTCCCATTACCTTAGCACCGGCACCAATAATTACTCCACGTTCAATAGTAGGGTGACGTTTGGTTTTTTGAGTAGTGGTTCCACCAAGGATTACTCCCTGATAGATCAATACATCATCACCAACTTCAGTAGTCTCACCTACAACAACACCCATTCCATGATCAATGAAGACACGTTTACCGAAAGTTGCACCGGGATGAATCTCAATACCTGTGATAAATCTTGCCAAATTAGAATTCATCCTTGCAAGAAGCTTAAAAGAATGTTTCCAGAGATAATGACTAACCCTATGCATAAGTAATGCATAAAATCCAGGATAACATAAAAATATCTCCAGAGTGCTTCTTGCAGCAGGATCTTTTTCTTTTATAGCTTGAATTTCACTTCTCAGCCCGTCAAACATCGATAAACCTCAAAATTTGAAATGGATAAAATTTATATACAGTATAAAATATTTATACCATATGTTATATTTAAATGTTGTTTATACATTAAACGAGATTTATTCAAATAACCAGTCAACGGATAAATATCTTTCACCATTATCCGGTAAAATCGCAATTATTCTTTTACCTTTGTTTTCTGGTTTTTTAGCCAATTCTAAAGCAGCGAAAGTTGCAGCACCAGAGGAAATACCTGCAAAGATACCTTCTTTTTTAGCAAGTGCAACTAAAGTATTGCCCGCATCCTCATTAGCTACAGGGAAAATCTCATCTACAACATTTTCATCATAAATTGAAGGAACAAATCCTGCACCAATTCCCTGGATTTTGTGAGGTCCTTTTTCACCTTTACCTAATGTTTGAGAATCTTGTGGTTCAACTGCAACAATTTTAACATCAGGAACTTCTTCTTTTAAGACTTTACCAATACCAGTAACTGTTCCTCCAGTTCCGACACCGGCAACGACAATGTCAACATTTCCTTCAGTGTCTCTTAAAATTTCCTGAGCTGTGGTTTTTGCATGAATCTCTACATTAGCAGGATTGTCAAATTGACCTAAGATAATTGCATTAGGATTTTCTTCTTTGATTTGATTTGCTTTTGCAATTGCTCCACCCATTCCTTCAGAACCTGGAGTCAAAACGATTTCAGCACCGAAAACAGCGAGCAATTTTCTTCTTTCAACAGACATTGTTTCAGGCATGGTTAAAATTAACTTATAGCCTTTTGCAGCTGCAGCAAAACCAAGACCAATACCAGTATTACCGCTGGTAGGTTCAACGATTACAGAATCTTCATTTAATAATCCTTTTTCTTCTGCATCTTCAATCATTGCAACAGAAACACGGTCTTTAACACTTCCTGTTGGATTGAAAGATTCCATTTTTACATCCACTTCTGCTTCTAAATCTTTTGTTAAATTATTTAATTTTACGATTGGAGTATTTCCAATAGCGTCAACAACGCTATCCAATATTCCTCTTTTTAATTCAGGTACATTCACCATAGTTTTATCTCCTAATTTTTTATAATTGTTTTCAAAGGCATAGTTAAGGGTTAGTATAACAATAGTTATTTTTATTATAACCATTGTTATATAACATTGTTTTTATATATAAATATTTCTAAAAAAATCAGTTCCCGTCATAGTCACATAAATAGCTGACAGGACACATTTCACATTGTGGAGATGTAGGTTTACAGATATTCTGACCGAACTGGACCATAAGGTCATTTAATTTAATCCATGACTCACGAGGAGCGATTTTGGACAATTCGATTTCAGTTTCATCAGGAGTTTTGGTATCGACAAGACCCATCCTATTGGAAATTCTGTGAACGTGAGTATCAACCGGAATTGCCGGAAGTTCAAATGCAAAAACCAAAACGCAATTTGCGGTTTTACGGCCAACACCCGGAAGCTTGACAAGTTCCTCTAAAGTATCCGGCACTTCGCCACCATATTCATCAATCAGAATCTGTGAAACTTCCTGAATACGGCCAGCCTTTACACGATAGAATCCTGCAGGCTTGATTAATTCCTGAACATCTTCTGTTGGAGCATCAACAACCTCATAGATATCCTTATATTTTGAAAATAAATTTTCAGTAGCCTGATCGGTGTTTTCATCACGGGTTCGTTGAGATAAAATTGTTCTGATTAACACCCTATATGGATCATGGTCATGAAAAACCCTAATTTCAAAAACATTATCTAACTCTTCAACGATTTTAAGAATTCTATCTCCTTTACTCATTTAAATCAACTCCAGTTCTAAACCAATTTCTGCCATTGCCTCAATAAAGTTTGGAAAAGACACGTCAAATACTTCGCCGTTAATTATCTCAATATCATGCTTTAAACCGATTAAGCTGAATGCCATTGCCAGCCTATGATCACCGCAGGAATCAACTATACCTCCAGTGACCCCGCCAGTAATGCTCATGCCGTCTTCAAACTCTTCAAGTTCACAATTGAGCTTTTTAAGCTGTTTACATGTAGTATCGATTCTATCAGTTTCCTTTACTCTTGCATGCTTGACGCCAGTGATGTTGGTTGTTCCCTCAGCCATTGCCGCCAATACCGCCACAGTAATCAGCAAATCAGGAGCGTTGGATAAATTGATATCAATTCCTTTAAGGTTGCCGTCAGAAGTGATTTCAACATAATCATTATGGACATCTATTTCAGCACCCATTTTTTCCAATATTTCCAATATTACTTTATCTCCCTGTTTAGAACCTTTAAACAGATTTAAAACCTTAGCATGACCTCCATTAATTGCAATTGCAGCAAGCAAATAGGAAGCGGATGAATAGTCCCCCTCAACAGTGTAATCGCATGGAGTGTAACTTTGTTTTCTCACTTTAAACTCGTCAATTCGGCAGCTTTGATGCTCCTTATCGCAGCTTTCATGTTTAAGGTAAAATCCTTTAAAGACTTTCACACCGAACTTTCTCATGATATCCAATGTCATGTCAACATAAGGGCGTGATTTAAACTCAGGCAATACGAATAATGTAACGCCGTTTTCAGATAATGGGGAAGAAATCAGAATTGATGAAATATACTGTGAACTGACACTACCTGAAATGTTAGTATGTCCACCGAAATAACCCGGTTTAATTAAAATAGGAGCCTTCCCATTGTCGTTAATGGATTCGGCATCAACTCCCAAATGCCTGATTGAATTGATAAGCAAATCCATAGGACGAGTCTTGAGGGATTCATCTCCGGTCAATACAACATCATTATCGGACAAACTGGCGACACTTGTCATTAAACGTAATGTGGTACCGGAATTTGCCAAATCAATCGGATCCTTGCTGGAGTTATGGAGTTTACCTGAAGTACCTTTAACTTCCAGATAATCGTCATGTTTTGTGATTTCAGCACCCAATGCTTCACATACACGAATTGAAGCTAAAGTGTCTTCGGAATATAGCATATCATATAACTTAGAAGTTCCGCAAGCCAGTGATGCTAAAATGACTGCTCTGTGAGAATAACTTTTGGAAGGGGGAGCTTTAACGACCCCACCGATATCAGAAATATTTTTTACTTTAAGATTCATTTATATCTAAAAATAAATATGAATTAAATAAATAATAAAGTTACCTATAAAATCAATTTTTGAAATATTCACAAAAAATATACTTTACTAAAGAAATAAGATAGCATATGAAAGAAATTGAAAAACTTAAAGCCGGACTTGAATATTGCTTTGACGATGAAGAAGTGGCTGCACTAAAAGAAAATGCCATAATAAACTGTGAAATCTACAACAATATGGACGTTACAGACAGACAGGCGAAAAGAGATTTTTTAAAAGAAATGCTTGGAAGCGTTGGGGAAAATGTGGATATTGAAAAAACCTTTAACTGCGATAACGGCAAAAACATTTTCATCGGCGATAATTTCATTGGAAACTATAATTTAACCATTTTGGATGTAAAAGAAGTTTACATTGGTAATGATGTAATGATTGGGCCAAATACAACCATAACAACGGTGGGCCATCCAATCAATCCGAACGGCAGAAGAAAAAGATTGGCTCAGGCAAGTGAGGTAAGAATCGGAAATGACGTCTGGATTGGTGCAAATGTTTGCATTTTACCTGGTGTGACCATCGGAAACAACGTTATCATAGGCGCCGGAGCGGTCGTTAATCGTGATATAGAAGACAACTCCATGGCCGTAGGAGTCCCTGCAAGGATAATTAAAGAGATTGAAAAACCCATATAAATACTTTTTGTTATGAGTGAGAACAATTTTTATGACTCAGAACAATTTTTATGAGTGAGCTCAACAAGCTTTATATATAGCATTATTTAAAAGACAAAATGACATCTCTATTGATGTCGGATTATATACCAAAATTCAACATTAAATCTGATGGTAAAACATTAGATGAAGGGTGAGATTTCAATAATTAAAATAGGCTCATGTGAATCATTAATAACAAAATAAAGTGAGAGGTTCAAACATTGCTTTTCACTAACACATCACCGCATACATGAAAATGTATGTCTCATCTCACCCTTATAATCCGTTAATTCAAAAAAGCATTTTTAATTTTAAAAAATAGTATAAAAAAAGTAATTTAAAGAAGTAATTATCTAATTACTTCTAAAATCATGTCTAAGTTTTCGGATTGTAAAATATCAACTTTCTTACCTGATGCTCCTACAATCTCTTTTTTAATATTTAACATGTCTTCACTGACAACCAAATCGCCAATAGCCAGTTCATGATTTTCAGCTAAAACGGAATCGATTTCATCCAATGGAGTTGATTTTAAATAACCGATGATTTTACCGGCATCCCCTTTGAATTTAGGTCCGATTTGAGACATGTCCGGTTCAACCTCAATGATTTTTTCATGAACTTCAGGTTTTCCGGATTTGATGGACAGGTCCTTAATTTTTAAAGTACCTTCAATATCAGTTGCAAAGTCTTCGAAAATGCCAATCAGTTCATCATCAGTAGTGTAGACATTGACTTCTGCAAGCTCTGCATTTAAAGGTATTTTTGAAGCGGATTTGAATCTTCTTACTTCATCAATCAAGTCAACTGTCATGTCACCTTTGGCTTCAAATTCTTCACTGATTAACTCATCATTAACTTCAGGCCATAATGTTTTGTGAATTGATTCGTCACCGAAGTACTGATAAACCTCTTCGGTAAAGAAAGGAGCTATTGGAGCAAGCAACTTCAAAGAGGTTTCAACAACTGTTCTTAAAGTGTATTTTGCAGCGCGTCTTGACTCGTCACTTACATCAGTGTAGAGTCTGTACTTTACGGCTTCAATGTACTCGTCACAGAAATCATGCCAGAAGAATCTTTCAATTGAGGTTATGGTATCAGCAAAGTTATACTCTGCAAATGCATTGTCAACCTTAATGTTTAATGAGTTCAGTTTTGATAAAATCCAGGAATCAAGAGGTCCTAAATTATCCTTAACATCTTCATATGAAACCTCTTCATCAAATATCTGCATGCTTAGGAATCTGAATGCGTTCCAGAATTTTCTTAAGAATCTGTATCCGTGCTTGATGTCTTTCCAGTCGAATATCACATCAGAACCCGGAACACTGTTTGCAGCCCATGATCTTAAAGAGTCAGCACCATACTTTTCAATGACCTCTTCAGGTCCGACAACAAACTCAGGTCTTGATTTACTCATTTTATTTCCGTCTTCACCAAATACCATTCCATTAATTACAATGTCATCAAACGGTTTTTGGCCGGTTAAGGCTATACATCTAAGGGTAGTGTAGAATGCCCATGTACGGATAATATCGTGTCCTTGAGGACGGATATTTGATGGAAAATGATTAACATAATCTTCATCAGGCCATCCGGCAATTGATAAAGGTGAAATTGATGAATCCATCCAGGTATCCAAAACATCCTCTTCAGGGATGAACTCTTCACATCCACATTCACATGCATGTTTTGGTTTATCCACTGTTGGATCAATAGGTAAATCTTCGACTTCAGGCAATATTACTTTTCCACAGTCTTTACAGTACCATACAGGAATTGGAGTTGCAAATATTCTTTGTCTTGAAATACACCAGTCCCATTCCATGGAATCTGCCCAGTTGACCATACGGGATTTCATATGCTCAGGTACCCATTTCATCTCATCTGCTGCTACTTTGGTTTTTTCGATTAAATCCCTTACAGCTACAAACCATTGTTTTTTAACAAGAATTTCAATAGGAGTTTTACATCTCCAGCACTGACCTACATTTTGATCGACTTCTTCCTGTTTTAACAGATATCCTTCAGCTTTTAAGTCTTCAATGGTCTGTTTTTTACAACTCTGCAAGTCCATTCCTTCATATCTTCCGGAAGCAGCAGTCAATGTACCTGTTTCGTCAATGGCATTGATGATTTCCAAATCATACTTTTGAACCCAACTTACGTCAGTTTTATCCCCAAAAGTACAAATCATTACTGCACCTGTACCGAATTCAGGGTCAACCTCTTCATCAGCGATAATCTTAACTTTCTGGTGTGATAAAGGCACTTCAACATATTTGCCCAATAAATGTGTGTATCTTTCATCTTCAGGGTGAATTACAACCGCTACACAGGCAGACATCAATTCCGGACGAGTTGTTGCAATCAATATGCCTTCGTCGGCAGGATCAGCCTGTTTACCTGATGCTTGTGAAGATACAATATCATCATAAGAGTCTTCTACTGCAGGAGGGAAGTTGACATAGTTTAAAAATGTAGTGTTGTCTGAATATTCAACTTCTGCAAAAGCAATAGCTGTTTCACAACGAGGACACCAGTTTACAGGATGAATTCCCTGATAAATAAGTCCTTCATCATACATTTTCAAAAATGAGTACTGGGTCTTTTTCATGTATTCCGGAGTCATCGTAACGAACTCACGGGACCAGTCCTGCGAATAACCCATTGCCTGCATCTGAGCTTTCATTTTTGCAATATTATCTGTAGTTAAATCAACACAATACTCTCTGAATTTAGTACGGGAAACATCATTTTTCTTTATTCCATGAGTTTCCTCAACTTTCACTTCAGTTGGAAGACCGTGACAATCCCATCCCTGGGTAAAAAGAACGTCCTGTCCTTTTTGTCTTCTGTATCTTGCGTTCATATCAATGTAAACCCAATTTAAAACATGGCCTAAATGAATAGAACCTGTTGGGTATGGAGGGGGAGTGTCAATTACGTATCTAGGACGAGAACCGTCTCCAATATATTTGTAGACTTCTTCATCTTCCCATTTCTTCTCCCAAACTTTTTCTTTTTTAAAATCATAGTCTTTAGGAATTTCTTCATTTGACATATATTTTCTCCTAAAATAATTAAGTAAAAATAATATATTAAATTATATTCTTTATGGTTTATAAAAATATTTAATTTTTAAGCGGATTTGTTCTGACTGTTCAAAGTCCTATAATAATAGCCTTTCTGATTCAAGAGTTCCTCATGATTTCCCTGCTCAATTATTTCACCCTTTTCAATTACGATGATTTTATCCGCATTCCTGATGGTTGACAATCTGTGGGCAATGATAAAGCTGGTTCTGTTTTCCATTAACTTATCCATAGCTTCCTTAATCAGTTTTTCAGTTCTTGTATCAACTGATGATGTTGCCTCATCTAAAATAAGGATTTCCTTATCTGTAAGAATTGTTCTGGCTATTGTGAGCAATTGTTTCTGTCCGTGGGAAATATTGTCTGAATCCTCATTGAGTACAGTATCATAGCCTTCCGGAAGCTGTCTTATGAAATCATCTGCATGAACGCTCTTTGCTGCATCGACAACCTCATCATCCGTTGCATTTAAATTACCGTATCTGATGTTATTGGCAATAGTATCACTGAAAAGCCATGAATCCTGAAATACCATACCCATCAGAGACCTGACAGAATGCTTATCATAGTCATTAATGTTGATGCCATCGATTTTAATCTCACCTGAATCAACGTCATAAAATCTCATGAGCAATTTAACGATAGTTGTTTTCCCGGCACCGGTTTCACCAATAATAGCTATCTTATCGCCTTTTTTAACTTTAAATGATAGATTTCTGATTACATTTTCTCCTTCATTATAATCAAAGCAAACATTTTCAAAAGTAATTTCCTCTTTTAAACTTGAGATTTTAACATCTGAAGGATTTTCCTCATTATCTATCTCCAAAAATTCAAATATACGTTCACTTGCAGCCATTGCGGTTTGAACCAGATTCATTACCCTCGTAATCTGCTGAATAGGCTGTGTGAAGTTTTTAATGTACTGGAAGAATGCCAAAATATCTCCGACAGCTATTGTCTTTTGAATTACAAAGATTGCTCCCAAAACGGCTATTGCAACATAAGCCAAATTGGAAATGAAATTCATCAGAGGCCCGTTGAAGCTTGAAAAGAACTGTGATTTCCATTCGTGCTTGAACCAATTTTCATTATCATATTCAAAGTGTTCCATCTCAATTTCTTCCTGGTTGAATGTTCTTATAATGTCATGACCTACAAATGTTTCTTCAATCTGAGCATTTAAAGATCCCTTATAGGCCAATTGCTTTAAGAAGTAAGACTGAGAGTATTTTGTGATAAGAGTGATTAGAATAAATGCTATCGGAATCAGTATCAATGCGGCAAGAGTCATCCATACGTTAATGTAGAGCATCATGACCACAACACCTACAATAGTGATTACCGCCGTCATCAATTGAATGAAGGATTGTGTAATTCCGGTCTGAAGTGAATCCACATCATTGGTGATTCTTGATAGTATATCACCACGTTTATTTTCATCGACATTCTCCATGGACAACTGCGTAATCTTATCCATTATCCTGTTTCTCAAGTTAAAGCTGATATCTGTTGAAATATCAATTAAAAACCATGACTGAAGGTAGGAAAATATTGCACTGATAATATACAAAACCACAACAACACCAAGGAGGAAGAACAATGTATTGAAATCTATTGTTCCCGTATGAGCATTCATTGCATTAATACCGTCAAATATTGTTGTGGTTGCCATTCCGATTAAAAACGGAGCGATGATGCTGAATACAGTTGATATCAATGCACAGATAAATGTAATAATCAATTTGAGCTTGTAATCTTTTAATAAGAATAGAATATTTTTAATGGCTTTTTTATTGTCAACAGCCTTTTCAGGAGGTTTTCTTTTTATTGGAGGCATAACGAATCCCCCATTTGTGATGATGCAATTTCTGAATAAACTTCACAGCGATTGATTAACTCATTATGAGATCCTTTGTCGATTATTTCACCATTATCCAGAACGATTATCTCATCGGCATCCTTTATCGTTGAAATCCTTTGTGATACGAATAAAACTGATGAATTTTCGGCAATCTTATCCAGATTGCTTTTAATTACCGCTTCAGTATTCATGTCCAAAGCTGAAAAACAGTCATCAAATAAATAAAAATCATGAGGTCCGATAATTGCTCTTGCTATTGAGAGACGCTGTTTTTGACCACCCGAGAAATTGGATCCACCTTGGGAAACTTCATCGTCAATATCATCTACAAAATCAACCTGAGCCAATTTTAAAGCGTTTTTAATTTCCTCATCATCGGCATCGCTTTTACCGGTTTTCATGTTTGATTTTACAGTTCCCTGAAACAGAATGGCATCCTGGGGGGTGAAACTTATCTTATCCCTTAGAGTTTTAAGATTAAAGTTCTTAATGTTTTCATTATCGATTAAAATTTCACCGGAAGTAACATCCTGAAGCCTTGGAATCAGGTTTAAAATAGTGGATTTGCCGCTTCCTGTTCCGCCGATAATTGCTGTGGTTTTACCTGGAATTAATTTAAAGTTAATGTCTTTTAAAGTTTCTTTTTCACTTCCAGGATATGAATAACATACATTTTTAAATTCGATAGTCGGATTATCGCTTATTGATGTCAATTCACCATCTGTAATTGACAATTCCATATTCAGTACTTCAGCCACACGTCTGGCTGAGACTAAAAATCTTGGAAGGATAATCATGACACCCCCAAGCATTATAAATGAAAATACAACCTGGGTGGAATATTGGATGAATGCAATGATGTCTCCGGTTAGGATATTTCCGGCAATCGCATCATATGCACCAAAATACAATATTAAAACAATCATCAGATTTAAAAACAAGGTCATTGTAGGCATTAAAATGAAAATCTTTCTATAAACATAGAGATTAACGTCGAGAAATTCCTTATTGATTTTACCGAACTTCTCTTTCTCATAGTCCTGCCTTACAAAAGCTTTAATGACAGGTATTCCTATTAGAATTTCTCTTGCGGTTTTATTCATTTTGTCAATGATTTCCTGAGTTAATTTAAAATAAGGAAGAACCCTTATAGTTATAATGGCCAACAGAGATAAAACAACCAGAAACGTAACTAAAATAATCCATGAAAGGTCTCCTCCGATTTCAAATGCCTTGATAATACTTCCGATTCCCAATATCGGAGCAAAGAATAGCATCATAAGCATCATCATCAAAACATTCTGCAGCTGATTGATATCGTTTGTGGAACGCGTAATAAGTGATGAACGGGAAATCTTATTGAGTTCATGGTTGGAAAACTTCAAAACCTTTGAATAAACCACTTTTCTTAAATCCTTTGCATAACCTGATGAAACCCTGCTTGAAAAATAGGACACACCAATTGTTGCAAAAACGGATATGGCCACCATGACAAGCATTAAAAATCCCACATCAATGATATAGTTTATATCGGTATTCTGAATACCTATATCAACAATGCTGGCAGTGTATGAAGGTAGTGCCAAATCACAGTAAGCCTGGACTATTAAAAGCAGAAATATGATTAAAACCTGCGGAAGTTTATTTTTAAAAACTCTGACTAAACTCTTCATCAAAAAAATAATATGCATTATCAATCTATTTAAAAATTTGGATATAGATAAATATATTATATAAAATATTCATAAATAATTATATTATAAATTATTTAAAGGACTGTTGAATAATGGAATTAATATGGTTTTATGTTGCAATTGTTTTAGCTATAAGCGATATACTGCATACCCAATTAATGTGGAAAGTCTTAAATAACTTTTATATTATTTTAGGCGGTTTAATCTATCATTCCGTAGACTCTTCACCATGGAAAACCTGGGTAGTTCATGAACTGATGGAAGCAGCATTTCACTTTGTCGTATTGTCCATAATATTCCTCTCACCGACAATAGGAATTATCGCAGCCCTAATTCATTTTATAATAGATGTATGCCATACCGTTTTAATTGGCCATATGGGCGAAATAGAACACAGAGCATTGCATTTTATAATTGAATCATTTGTTTTCATTTTAATTTATGGATTATAAAAAAATATATGGAGTATACTTGAATGCCAGTTATAACATTTAAATATCAAGATTTAAAAGATTTAGGAATAGATATGGAAAAAGACGAATTAATAGACACATTGCCTATGATGTCCAGTGATATTGAAGACTTTGACGATGAGGAAATCAAAGTTGAATTCTTCCCTAACCGTCCGGACAATTTGTCAGTAGAAGGAGTAGCTAGATCTTTTAAAGGATTTATTGGCCAGGAAATAGGCATTCCACTGTATGAAATAACATCTTCCGGTGAAAGCGTTACTGTGGATGACGATGTAGCTGAAATCAGACCATACATTGCCTTTGCAAAAATCGATGACGTTGACTTTACAGGAGACAAGCTCAAATACATCATGGATTTCCAGGAAAACCTCCATTGGGTAATCGGAAGGGACAGGAAAAAAGTAGCTATAGGTATTCACAATGCAGATGTTGTAAAAGCTCCTTACAAATACATTGCAACTCCAAAACAGGAAAATGCATTCGTTCCTCTTGAAAAAGATACTCCAATGACTCCGGAAGAAATCCTGACTGAACATGATAAAGGTAAGGATTATGCTCATTTAATTGAAAACTTCGATAAATATCCATTAATCCTGGATTGTGACGACAATATATTATCAATGCCTCCAATCATTAACGGAGAATTGACCAAAATCAAGGAAGATACCAAAAACATTATTGTTGACGTTACAGGTACAGATGAACGTGCAGTAAATCAGGCATTAAATATCATTTGCTGTTCATTTGCCGAAGTCGGAGGTAAAATAAAAACAATGGAAGTCAAATACTCAGATAAAACCGTTGTAAGTCCTGATTTAACTCCTCAAGAAATCAATGTTCATGTTGATACCGCAAACGAATTGATTGGTGGGATCAGCTTAACTGCAGAAGACATTAAGGAATTATTGTTTAAAGCACGTTTTGATGCTGAAATCTTAAACGACAATGAACTGAAAGTCTATGTTCCGGCATACAGGGTTGACATTTTACACGAAGTCGATGTTGTTGAAAATATTGCAGTTCAATACAGAATCAACTCCATTGAAGCGGAATTACCTGACATCAATACTGTAGCATATGAAAATGACTGGTTTAAAGCAGAAAGCAGTATTCGTGAAGTTATGGTTGGTTTAGGCTTCCAGGAAGTAATGAGCTTGATGTTAACTAATGAAGAATCCCATTACGAATTCATGAAGCAGGAAGAAAAAGACCACGTTCAGGTTGCAAGACCTATTACAATCGACAGAACCATGATTCGTACCAGCCTAATTAACAGCCTAATGGAATTTTTAGAAGACAACAAACATGAAGACTTGCCTCAAAAGATATTTGAAATCGGTGATGTCTTATACATCGATGAAACCACTGAAAACAAAGTCAGACCTTCCAAAAAGCTAGCTGGATTGATATGCCATTCAACTGCAAACTTTACTGAAATCAAATCCGTTGTAACAAGCGTTGTTTCCAATTTAGGTTATTCAATGGAAATTACAGACAGCGAAAATCCAACATTCATTTATGGAAGAGCCGCTGATTTGGTTGGTGAGGCAGATAACGGTACTATTGAAGGTTTCTTTGGTGAAATATCACCTGAAGTAATTACAAACTTTACCTTAGAGTATCCGGTAATAGCTTTTGAAATTGAGTTCATTAACAAATAACTCATTTCATTTTAAAATAAGTATAATCGTTGGATGTTAATCAACACCCAATGATTCATTAATTTCTTTTAAAAATTTCTTAGAATGCAATTTATTAAATACATCATCATTTAAAGCATCACTCATTAATCCACGATTAACATAACCCCAAATTAATTGATTAACCGATATATTTAATTTTTTAGCCTTTTTTTCAACCATTTTTTTGAGTATTTTATTTTTAATTTCATATTGAAATTCCATTTTGAAATCTCCTTTAAATACTAGAAATAATATTAAATCCATTAACTTTTTCAAAATCACTATCAAATGTAACTATATCAATAATACTCATATTTATCATGGTATTAATAATAGTGCAATCACCATAATTAATTGAATTTCCATACCACATATTTACTTCTAATGATTTTAAATAATCTTCATAAGTTAATTGAATAATTTGATTTTGAGAGTAAAGAACATTAAACATATCCTTTGCTAATATATTTGTTTTTACAGTGTTATTTAATGTTTCAACAAGTACTGTGGTATTAATGACAGTAGTTTCATTTGAATTATTTAAATATTCTTGTATTTTTAATGAATCGTTATGATGTGCATCCTTATAATTCATTAAACCCTTAAAATATCCACTATCTAAGAAAATCATGAAATTCCCCCTTATTTCAGATTATTCTTTAGAATAATCATATATTCCAATAATAGAATCCATATTTCCTTTTTTTCTTGAATTGTTTTCTTCCATATTAACATCATCATCGATTTTAAAGATTTCTTTTAACTTTTCTTTAGAGAGTTTTGGCTGTTTGTAATAATCATCAGTATATAACCCTCTTCTAATATATCGATCAACTAATTCTTCTACAGAGATGTTTAATTTTTCTGAATTTTCTTTCAACTGATTTTCAATCATTTCATCACCAAATATTATTTTTTTATCGGACATTGCAACACCTCCTGATTAGTAATAGATATCTTTTTGAATATTAATAATACTATTGAATACAATCATAGAAGCATTACAAATTTCAACATTAAAAATATTTATTTATCTCTTAAAATGGATAAAAAGTTTTTAAATCAAAATATTGGTATCTACCTATGAATTATATTAAAAAAAATCATAAATAGGTTTTTTAATATACTTGAAATATTACTTAAATGTTGAATGATTAATTAAATTATATTATGTTTTAATAGTATATAAAAGTATTGAATTGTAGAAAAAAATTAATATACACCACCATTAATTTTTAAATAAGTTAATTCTGTTAAATTAAACTATTTACGAATAACCAATAAAAATAAGTATTATTTCAAGTGTAAATTTTTATAATTATATCTAAACATTAAAAATCAAAAAAAACAATCATTACCCAAGAACTCAACATATATTTTTGTATTTGCCACATTAATCATATAATCACCTAAATATTACTTTAATATTAATTATAATATAAATCTAATCCGAGAGCATCTGACGAGTAATATTTTTTTCGCTATTGTTACATGCATTAATGAGACTACCTAATTCATTCAAATTAAATTAGAAATATTCAATACCACAATTTTCTCATCTGTACATCCATCTGTTCATAACTAACATTATTGTTTTGAGTAACATCAAACGGCAAATTGCTTAAAAGTATCGCAATTACAATAATTACTATGACAAGTATCAAAATTATTAAACGTTTATTCATTTTAATCACTTAGAAATGTCAGGTTAACTGTCCTATTATTTCTTGGCCCATCCAGTTCAACAAAAAATACAGATTGCCATGTTCCCAAATCAAGCTTTCCATCCAAAACAGGTATTGATTCACTTGAAGAGAGTATAAATGATTTCAGATGGGATTTTGCATTATTGTCAATTCTATCATGCTGCCAGGAATATTTATCTGAGACCAAATCACTTAACATTAACTCCAAATCTTTTAAAAGTCCGCTTTCATTTTCATTTACAACAATGGCTGATGTGGAATGCTTTGAAAATACATTGACAATGCCCGATTCGATATCTATTTCATTATTAATCATTGCAGTGATATCAATGATTTCAAAATTTCTGCTTGAATTCAAAATGAGTTTTTTAGATGACATTGATTTAATATTTGTAAAAACTAATATAAAAAATAAAATAAAAAAGAGTTTAAATATTATTCGAACTCGTTTTTACGTCTGTATCCGTAGATAAATATTCCAACTAAAAATACAATAGCTAAAACAATTATTATTGAATTGTCCTGTAACGGATTGGATTTTTTACTGACGGAGTCCAATTCATATGCTTTTCCTTCAGCATCAGAATCCCCAGGAGAAGATGACTCACCAGCATCAACGCTTCCTGATTCAGCGGCATTTTCCTGTCCTTGAGACTGCTCCTCTTCACCGGTTTGAGAAGTTGACTCAGAGAGGACATCAGAGCTGTTAGTACCGTAATTTGCAATTACACGACCCTGATTGTTTGATACAACACTGTTTGAAGTGCTGTTGGTATTTGAATTTCCGTTACTGTTTGAAGAGGTTCCTTTATTGCCGTCATTTGAATCTGTTGTGGTATTTGATGAACCGCTGCCGGAACCGGAGCCGGATGATGAACCGCTTGTAGAACCTGATCCTTTTTCACTGCCGGAACTTCCGGAAGAAGAACCTTGATTATCATCGGAAGAAGGAGTATATTTTTCTACTGTTTCCTTACGATAATCAGGTACCTTTTCACCATGCTTAATTTCAACTTCGTGGTCCTGACTTGAATCTGTTTGGATAAATCCTTTTCCGTTTTGTATTTCTACACTGTATTCTTTACCGTCAACAGATATTTTTTGGTCGAAAAATGCAAAATCATTAACAGGTTTACCGTCTTCATATATTTGAATACCTATTCCATTAGAAACTGATGTGAAATCCATCTTCAATATTTTAGCAAGAAGCATCGGACAGATGAATGTGTGTTCACCGTCATTTGAATCGAAATAGTTTGGTCCTAACTTAAACTGTTCTTTTGAAGGGTTGTTTTTTGCCTGGAAGTTTTCATTGTGCATTAATGCATTGTATGAAATGTCCGGAAGCTGTTTTTTACTAGTTTCAAATCCTTCACCAAATAAAAATCCGTTTCCAGTTTCAAAACCGCCCAATTCAGAATTAGGATCCATACGATTATATTCTAATGTGTTATATAGGAATTTATCTCCATATGACTCGGCATTAAGGAAAATTCCATTGGTATTTTCGTAAACATGATTATACATGAATTGATTTTTAGAAGATTTGTTATACATGGAAATTCCGTTAAATCCGTTATGATAAATTTCATTCCATGTAATTAATGAAACAAAGATGTTTGAAGTTTCAATTCCAGATCTTCCATTGAATGCAATTGTATTATTGAATACTGAAATGTTATTGATATCGCGAAGCTGAAGACTGTTATTGCCAGCATTGTGAATGTAGTTTTCATTGATTTGAACATTGCTTGCATTTTTTACAAGAACATTATTCAATGCCTGTGAAATATCATTATTTTCAACGATTGTATTAGATGACTTATCTAAGATAACTGCATAATCAGCATTGGCAGCTATTATTTTCAATCCGGATAATATGCTGCCAGAACTGTTTTGAGTAAAATAGAATCCGAAAGTATTGCCTAATCTCATATCTTTAGCCTTATCAGTTAATGAAGTGGCCACATTGATTGTACTGTTTTTACTGGAAATTATTTTAAGCTGCTTATCCACAACCAAAGAGATGTTATCATAATTTTTCGATGTGAATTCAAATATATCGCCATTTGTGGCGCCGTCAAGCATTGTTTGAATTTCACTATTAGATAAATCTGAAGTTATTGAATAAGTTGTTCCATTAGTAAAATCATCATTTGCAGATACTGATGAAATCAAGCATAAAGCAAATAAACAGATTATTAAAACATTCAATAATTTATTAACTTCTTTTATAGCCATATAAAATCTACTCTCGATATGCATTTTAAATCATAACAATAAGACTGATTTACACTTTATTTTATTTATCGTTATGTAATATAAATCTTTTTAAAAAAAAATTTAAAAAAAGAACACATAATACTTGTTTTAAAAAAATAAGAAAATATAACATAGTTATGAAAATCTATTTAAGTACATTTTTATATACAATATAACATTAAATGTATATCGCTTAATTGTTCCCTACATTTAATAATATATAAATCGAGGAAAATTATGACTTATAAAAAATTAATTTTAGGAATTTTATTAGTCCTCATTGTCCTTATGAGCTCAAGCATGGTATTTGCAGAAGATGTGTCATCAGACATCTCTTCACCGGACAATACCCTTGCCATAATTGATAATGACGACATTCAAAGTGCTTCAGAATATACCATAAGTACTGGATCAAACAGTACCACAATACAAAATACAATTAATGGTATGTCTGACGGCGACACATTAAATTTCGAAACTGGAACATATACAGATATCTGTATTTATGTAGACAAAAGTATTACAATTAACGGAAATGGTGCAACTTTAGTCGGTTATTCATCCCCTGGAGTTAATAAAACCAACATTCCAGAAAAAGTTAGAGCAACTACTGCCGAAGGAGGATATGCAATAACTAACTTTGCAACATTATACTTATTAAGTGCTCCAAACATTTCCATGAGCGGATTAACAATTGTCGGACTTGATTCATCAACATACTCCAATGCGGCTTTATATCTAAGCCAAGCAAAAGGAGTAACTATTGACAACAATACAATTGACGGTTCATCATGGGGTATTTACATGACCAGTTCTCCTGACGGAACTGTTTCAAACAACATAATTAAAAACCAGAAGACTACCGGATTTTTAAACTTTGGATCTGCAAGAACATTAATTACAAACAACACCGTAATCAACGCTAAAAACCACGGTATTGACGTAAGACACGGAACCGGACCAAATGTTCAAGTAATTAACAACACAGTTATCGGTTCAAAAGAAGGAATCTACTTAATGCACTCCAAAGGACACACTGCAACCCAGAACACTTTGATTAACTGTACCATCAGTTCAATCACATGTTACGGTTCATCCGAAGTAGATTTATACGGCAACACAATGCGCAAATCTAGAATTGGTGTATTGTTAGGCGGAGGATATTCCAACATCACTATTGGAGAAAACACTTTCCAATTAGATAACTTACCATTCCCTCCAACATTCGTATACTATGTTGCAACAGCAGACTCAGATTATCAAAGTCCAACTGACGATATAGGAGTTTACAGTGACCCTAGTTCCTACGAACCAGCATACTCAAACATTACCAATATACCAACTCCAAAAGAGATTATAATTGATTATGACAGCATATTGAATCGAACAGGAACCATATACAATGTTCCAAGCGGTTCAACTTCAAGCCAAATTCAAGCAATAATTGATTCAATGGAAGATGGGGACAGTTTAAACTTCCCTAAAGATGCAGTCTTTAATGACATCAGCATCTACACTGATAAAAACATCAAAATTTTCGGTAACAACGCAACATTGATCGGATACAACAGATTAAACGCTAGCGACGTACCTGAAAAAGTAAGAAATCAAAGTGCTGATGGCGGATACGCTGTTGCTTACTATGCAGTATTATACACATTGAACAATACCCAAGTAGTTATATCCGATTTAAACATCGTAAGCAAATATCCAGGATATAATCCTACCAAAGTTACACCTAATACAGAAGCATATAAAACCGCAGGAATCTACTCCGATGCAAGTACAAACTTGACAATTACAGGATGTGACATTGAAGGCGCTTCCTTCGGTTTATTCATACAATACTCAGGTGATTCAAGAATTACCAACAACAATATTCACGACCAGTACACCAATGGTATGATCAACTTCGGATCTCCAAGAAACATAATTGCAAACAACACCATTACAAACGTAGTTAACCACGGTATCGACGTAAGACACGGAACCGGACCAAATGTAGTCATATTCAACAACACCATTGACAGTGCAAAAGAAGGAATATATCTCATGCACTCAAGAGGCCACAAGGTTTACAACAACACAATTTTAAACGCTAAAATAGCTTCAATAACTGCATATGGTTCTGGAAACGAATACATATTCAACAACACCATGAAAGGAAGCAGAATTGGACTTTTACTTGGTGGAGGATACTATAACGTTACCGTCGGTCCAAATTCATATGATTTAGACTTCTTACCTTTCCCACCAACATTTGTAACATACATTGCATTTGCTGACAGCCAATTCCAAAGTGCTGATGATGTGCAAGGAACCTACAGTGACGGTGAAAGAGGAAACGGTTCATTCATACCTCCTGCAACAATCATTGCAGAAGATTTAATTAGTAACTGTACAGCATTTAACTACAGTGCAATATTAAAAGACACAAACGGAACTGAAATTGCAAATAAAACTTTAATATTTGAAATAAACGGAGAAGTTTACACTGCTGTAACCGATGCAAAAGGTGTTGCAACAATCAGCACAATTTTACCTAATGGAGAATATGCTGCAAAAGTAAGCTTTAAAGGAGACAGCCAATTAGGTAAAAAAACTGAACAGGCAAATATTATTGTTAACAGTTCCAAAGCTGTTGATTTAAAAGCACCTGAAATTGAAATGTATTATAAAAACGGTACAAGATTCATCGTTACATTAACTTTCAACGGCACGGCTATTGCAAACGAAACAGTTATTATCAATATTAACGGCGTAAACAATACCCGTAAAACCAATGAAAACGGTACTGTAAGAATGGCTATTAACTTAGATAAAGGAGAATATGATGTTGCTGTTTTCTATGAAGGCACTTCTGCTTACGACCCTGCAACAGTAGACTCCAAAATAACTGTTTTAAGTACAATTAACGGTGAAGATATTACAAAAATATACAGAAACGGAACACAATACTGTGCAACATTCCTCGATGGCGAAGGCAATCCATTAAAAAACGGAACTGCTATATTCAACATCAATGGTGTAATGTATGAACGTAAAATTAACGAAAACGGTACCGCTAAATTAAACATCAACTTAGAACAGGGAACATACATCATTACAGCAACCCACCCAGTTAATGGTGAAATGCATTCCAATACAGTTACAGTTCTTCCAAAAATAACCGAAAACAAAGACTTGACCAAATACTATAGAAACGGTTCACAGTACATTGTAAAACTATTGGACGATGAAGGTAATCCTGTCGGTGCCGGAGAAACTGTTACTTTCAACATTAACGGTGTAATGTATGAAAGAAAAACCAACGAATCCGGATATGCAAAATTAAACATCAACTTAGAACAAGGAAACTACATCATTACTGCATCATACGGCGGATGTAACGTTGCAAACAACATTACCGTTTTACCTGTCTTATATGCTGAAGATCTAACAAAAGTATACGGCACACCGGATCAGTTTGTTGCTACTTTAGTAGACGGACAAGGAAACGGATTAGCTAATGCAACTGTTAAATTCAACATTCATGGAGTAATGTATGAACGTACAACCAATGCAACCGGACAGGCTAAATTAAACATTAATTTAATGGCCGGAGAATACATTATCACTTCATCATATGAAGGATGTAACATTGCAAACACCATTAAAGTAACTGCTTAAGTAAATGATTAACTATCATTTACTTCTTTTTTATTTTTTTTATTAACCTAAAAAAACACCAAATTAGGAATAACTAAATTTTAAGCCAATTTTTAGTTAAAACTAAATAATTAATAGAATAATTTAAATATAACAATCATTAAAATAAGAATAAGTGAGATTACATGAAAAAAATTAATTATCTGCCAAGAGAAAACAACACACAAAAAGTCTATTTAACCGAAAGCATCATCGACATAACAGAACTTTTAAACAGTACCTACCAATACATAATGGATTCGATTAAAGAAGAAAATTTTATCCTGAAAAGCGAAGAATGCAACCTGTTTAAGGAATTGGTTTATGAAAATAAGGTGGTTGGATTCTGTTCATATGACTTTTCAAGAGAGTTCATGACTGCTGCTCTCAATAACATTTATGTATTGCCGGAATTCAGAGGAAAAGGATTATTTATACAGGAACTTGAAAAGACAATGGCAGAGCATAATAAACCAAGCATTATTGAACCGACACACTTTTTAATAGAACTATTGATAAAATACGGATATGCCAAAAAGATTAATGAAAATATCGTTGCAAGCGCAATTGAGCTTATTGTTCCGGGAGAGCATGTAATCACAAACAAGGAAATCCTAAAGGAAGAGGAACTCTCAACTCACTTTTATGACCTGAATATCTCATCAAGCATTCATCTGCTTGATATGAATGAATGTATCGTAGCTTATAGTTTGCCATTAAATGATGATATAATCCGCTATGACTGCATTGAAAAGAGATCTGAAATAAATGATGAATACTTTAATGAAATCAGAGAACTGTTCCTTAAAAAAGAAGATGAAATTCTTAAAACTTTGGTGGAACTTGAAGAAAACCTGCCGTTAAAGGAATATGGCCTGGAAGAGGTTATTGGAAGTGAAGATGAATTATCCCCTTATATTGAAACACTGATTGATGATGCACACGTTACTTATGCCGAAGCTTTAAAGATAAGAGAACAGATTAAAGAGGAATATGAAGCCGGAATGGTGCTGAATGAATCATTATTAATAAGGCTGGCCTATCTATTTCATGTTCCCGAAGAGCCTACGTTAATCACCCATGATGAAACCTGTCCCTATTGTGAAATGCCTATAGACAGCCACGACAGATACTGCCATTACTGCGGAATCAACCTGGATTACAATCCCGATGAAGTTGAAAATAATTTAAGAAACGCAATCAACCAGTTCAGCGATGAAAACAACAGTGAAGATATCAGATACATTGCATATAAGTTTTTAAAAATGATATATGAAAAAATTGACTTTGAATATGCCGTATTCATGACTGAAAATAATTTCAATATTCGTTTCAAATCACTGGAGAAATATCTAAAAGAAAATTACTTTATTGAAAATGAAAAGATTACATCAGAAGGAATAAAATTCTTAAATAATCATCCATTACATTACTATGAAAAATATCACATGGATATTGTTGATTATACCAAATTTGAAAGTTATTACTGGCAAAACTCTAATTTAAATGGAGAAGAAATCTGTTTAAAATTTTTAGATAGATATAACGACGAATATATTGATGAAATAAAAGAAGAAATTAAAAAAAATAGTTAAAAATTGTTTCTTCTGGACAATGCCATATAAACAATGAATATTCCAATCAGCAATAATACAATTTGCGGGAAAATCGCAAAGAAAATCATTGGAATTATCTTAAGCTCAGCCAACATCCACAAAACAGCATAAATAATGATTATAATACCAATTAAAAGTGCAAACTTGTTGATGTATGAACGGATAGTGTATTCATCCAAGCCCGGAATTATCATTAATTCACCCTATAACTCTTTTGTACCGTCAGATGTTCCGACAATTACACGGTCAACCATCTGGGAAAATATTCCGTTTTCGACAACACCAGGAATTGTATTTAAATCTATTTCCAAATGCTGCGGGCTGTCAATTTTTGCGAATTTAGCATCAATTACAAAATTGCCGTTGTCAGTGATTACAGGACCGTCCTTTCTTTGAGCCATTCTGATTTCACATTGTGCACCCATATCCTCCAATTCTTGGATTACAACACGTGATGCATCAGGAATTACTTCAACAGGCACTGGAAATGTTCCCAATTCTTCAACCACTTTAGATTCATCAACGATGACAATGAATTCTTTTGCAGCATAATCTACGATTTTTTCTTTGGTATGTGCTGCTCCACCACCTTTAATGAGATTAAAATCACCGTCAACTTCATCTGCACCGTCTACAGACAAATCGATGTCATTTTCTTCCAAGGTAGTTATAGGAATATTCCATTTTTTAGCAAGCAACAATGATTGAAATGAAGTCGGAATTCCTTTAACGCTAATTCCCTCTTCAGCCATTCTCATACCAACTTTTTCAATGAAATAATGGGTTGTAGAACCAGTTCCCAATCCTAAAACCATGCCATCTTCAACATACTCTGCAGCCTTATATCCTGCATTCTTTTTACTAGAATCGTTTTTACTAGCACTTTTCATAATCAACACCATAATTAAATAACAAAACCTAAAGTAAGTTTAGTAAGTCTGAGACCTTTTTTACATTCTCCCTTATGTTTTCCATGATTTTTTAAAACAATACACTTGTCATTTTCAATTAAACCTTCAGGGAAACAAAAATCATGGAATTCACAATATTCATCACACTTAGGAGCATTATATGTAAATGTGGAACCTTCAAAAATATTTTTGGAAGTTGTTAAAACATCTATTTCAGCCCTTTCAATTTCTACAGGAATTACAATATTTTGTGAATGAATAGCGCATTTCTGCTCATTATCCTTAACATCAGTGACCACATATTTCCTGTTTAATTCCAAATTATCTATACATGATGATTTAAATCTGCAATTCTCACATTCTTTGGCCGGACCCAAAAAGACAAATTCAAATCCTTTTTTAGCTATATCCTTACCTATTAGTGTAATCATTTAAATCACCTCAGTATTGTGTGCCAATTCATAAGCAGCTTCTTTTGAAATTCCATTGTCTCCTAAAATAGTGTATCTTTCAGGCCTGATTTCATGAGCCATCATTAATGCTTCAATTACATCTTCATCATCGATTCCCAATTGCTCAGCATTAGTTGGTGCCCCAACGGCTTTTAGACAATCGCGAATAAATTTCCAATCATCACCATAGAGCGCCATCATCAATATGGAACCTATACCACATTGTTCACCATGCAGTTTAGGCTTATCAAGAATCTTATCAAGAGAATGTGAAAACATGTGCTCAGATCCGCTTGCAGGTCTGCTTGAACCAGCAATGCTGATTGCCGTACCACTGCTGAACAGGGATTTCATGACAATTCTTGCACTTTCCTCAAGACCCGGCTTGATGTTATCAATGTTGTTTGTAATCAGTTTAGCAGACATTATTGAAAGGGATGCTGCGGATTCACTATATTCAACATGCTTTAAACGATGAGCCAATTGCCAATCCTTGACTGCAGTAAAATTAGCTATCAAATCAGCACAGCCTGCAGACAATAATCTGAATGGAGAATCAGCAATAATGTTACTGTCACCAATAAGAGCGATTGGTGCATTGGCCTTGACAGACGTGGATCGGTTAGGATTTTTAATTGAAGCTAAAGGAGATACAATACCGTCGTGTGAAGCCGTAGTCGGCATTGAAACAAAATAAACGTCCTTATTAAATGAAGCGTATTTTGCCACATCAATTATTTTTCCTCCACCTACACCTACAACAAGGGTATTGGAGTCAATATGTTCTTCTACTTCCTCAACACTATCAAATGAAGCATCATCAATAATCTTCAAATCAACTTCATAATCATTATCCTCAAGGTTTTCAATTACATGTTTGGCCCCTGCATCAAAAGTATGATGGCCTGTAATGATTAAAGTCTTTTTTGAAAGGTGTAAGCTTTCAAAAATCTCTGCCGTTTCATAAATTACATCAGGACCAATGTAAACTTCACGAGGCATTTGTATTTTCCTATGATTCATAAGTATCTCCCATAAAAATAAATATACATTTATATATATGATATGAATTATATTAAATAACTTTCTTTTTAATTTTCATAGAAAAATTCCCTCAGGAATTTAATTATATGGATATGAACAATTCCATCTCGGGAATGATTTTCCTTATCCATGCTTAAAACATATTTAGGATAATTATCTTTTATTAACATCAACGGCTTAAATTCACGTTCTTTAGTTTCTTCTGTTTCTAAGTGATATGATACCTGAATATAGAATTTTTCATTGTCTTTTCGACAGACAAAGTCAATTTCATAATCATTTATGCATCCTACAGTTACCTTACAACCATTTCGGATAAGTTCCAGATAGACAATATTTTCAAGAAGTTTACCAATATTATGTTGTTTTTCTTCAAGCTGAGATTTATAAAATCCCTGATCGATTAAATAATATTTCTCAGAACCAACGATTTCTTTTTTTCCAGTTAAATCCTCTCTTGAAACTTTAGAAAAAAGGTATGCATTTTCAAGATATTCAAGATAATTGTAAATTGTTGATTTTGAAATTTTCAAATCATGTTTTAAATAAGTGTATACAGCATTGGCTGATGTTAAATTTCCAATATTTTCAACCAAAAATTTTGTAATCCTATTAAAAAGACCTACATTTCGAATTTCGAATCGCTCCACAATATCATGCAAGAGTATTGAATTATACAAATCATTTAAGGTTATTTCCTTATGATTTTTTGAGTCTATTGTAACAGGAAGACCTCCAAAACTAAGGTACTCATTAAAATAATTCTCAATTTCTGTGTTGAATTCATTTTCCAATAATGGTTTTTCACCCAATTCATTTTTATAATCAAGGAATTCATTAAAAGAAAATGGATACATTTCAATTGATATATAACGCCCCGTTAAAAATGTAGCCAATTCTTTTGACAACAGTTTAGAGTTTGAACCTGTAATGAAAATATTTGTATTGGATAGTTTAAAATAACCGTTAATGCTTATTTCCCACTTGGAAACATTTTGAATTTCATCAAAGAAGAGATATACATTGTTTTCATGCTTTTCAAGAAAATCCAAGACAATTTCATCCAATTCTTCCCTAGTTTCAATATGATTATATTGGGGAAGTTCCAAATCTATTAAAAGAATATCCTCTTCATTAACACCATTATTTTTCAAATAATCAATAATCAGACTGAAAAAATAAGATTTGCCGCATCTTCTAATGCCAGTTATGATTTTAATTAAATTTAAATCCATCAATGAAGTAATTTTATCCATATATAACATTCTTTCAACCATACAAAATTCACCACACAAGTCTTCTGTAAAAAACTATTTATTTAAAATAACTAAAATAGTTTTCTATAAAAGACTTTTTATTAAAAAAATATAAAATAGTTTTTTATGTAAAACTTATTAAAATCCTAACTAATAATATGAAAAATTGGGCATAATAAGAGATAATTTATGACTTCTGCAAAAAATGTTATGATAATTAATAACAATATTGCAACGCCTAATGAGAAATCATCCTGAGAATACTCACTACCAAAACAATGGAATAATTTATCATAGAAATCTGGAATTAAAGGAATTAATCCCATTACAAATCCGATTAAGATGTATAATATAGCATAGTTATTTGTAAATATCTCTGAAAAACCAATTAAAAACCATACCATACAACAAGCAAATGAGAGTATTATGAAAACCAATGGAAAAATTCTTTCATTCCAAGTTATACTGATTACATCAAATACATTATCTCGTAAAAATATGATTATTAAGGGATAGAAAAATGAAAAGAGTATTCCTTCAACAGGAGGGATTGCATTAATGTAAAAACCGAAAAACCCTCCTGAAATAAATAATAATGGAAAACCTATCATAGCGAATAAACATTCGACTCTCCACACTTTAAAATTTATCTTTTCAGATATTAGATGAACATTCTGTTTTGCATAAAACTGCAAAATCGCATATAATATGTATGGGATTAAAATCCCAAAAATAATTAAAATCATTATTCCTCCAAAATAATTCCTATTTAGAATTTATCATAACCCTCGGGCATAAAATCCAAAATACTTTCAATAGTCCATGCAATTTTAGCAATGCCCAAAAGGTTTATTTCAATTATCAGATAAATCATCCCTGTTATAAAATCAAAAACAAGAAAGCTTCCTAAAAATAGCCAAATTATTGCACAAATTAAAAAACACCAACTGTATGCAGCGGGGTGTTTTGAAAGTTTTTGATATAATTTTTCACGTAAATCTAGAATAAACTTTAAATATTTTTTTATTTTCATATTATTCCCCACTATTTGATGAAAAATATTCTAAGAATTGCATTGCAGATACAAAACCCGTACTTTTAAAATTTTCTTTTAAAAGTTTTATTATAACTTTTGATTTTGTTTCTCCAAGAGTTATTCTACAGATATTCCTTAATTCTTGTTTAACAGTGTATTTGACTATATTAGATTGTGTTGTCTGTTTAAAAAAAGCAAAAGTTGTTGTTTTGATTCCAGTTTCTATAGAATACATTTCTGTGTTTGACATAATTGTTGTCGTTACAGTATTAAATGTAGCTTTTCCAGCAGTATATGTTGCTTTACCACCATAGGCAGATAATAACATACTACCACCAAATTCCAACCAATTATAGAAATCATAATATCCAGCATTTGATTGTCCAAAATTATCAAATAAACCTGCACTGTATGCAGTCATCAGTACACCACCACTTATTAATATTAGTGCAACACCCCAACCTAAGGGCCCTGAGGCAATTAGTCCCACAGTTATTGCAAGGCCCCCAATTGTTCCAATTAGAGTATTCGGATCAAAAAAATTTCCAACAAATTTTTCACAAAATGTTGTTAATAAATTAAATAATTCATCGGTTAATTCATCATGATAACATCCAGAATAATCATTTGAATATGATCCTTTAATTATTTCTCCATTAATTAAAGATAAATCATGTATTAAATTATTTTCAATATCTAAAATTATATAAGATTCACTATCATTAGTAAGTTTAATTATTATCATATTTGTTTCATTAATTGGTATAATATCTATTGATTCTCCATTTAAATACCCACTAATAATCTTACTCAAAGGGGATACAACATTATTTCCACTCCCCTTTAAGATTATGTTTTCTATTTCCGAAAGAATTGCAGAATTAATTAACATAAATATGGATTTGTTTTCTAAATTCCCGGCCATTATTCTTCCTAACATAGGGTCTAAAGAATTAATGTAAGATTTATATCCATTTTCCACACCTGACATTATGGTAAAATAATCATTTCTTGTCCAAGAAATTGAATATGATTCCGATAAAGTTGTTGCAAATTTATCACTCAACCATAATGTTCCAAGACCATTTAAAAAAGTACCATATGATGCTTTTAAATAACCTACAGTAAAATTATTCTTTTTATTTAACCAATAATCTAAGTTTTCATCAGATATTTTTTTATTTGAAAATGCATAAGATTGTACTATATCAAAACCATTATCTTCCATATAATTATGGTAATTATAAGTTATTTTTTCATTTTTTTCAAAACCCATATTATTTAAAACAAATGTTGTTTTTATTGTATCTTTCTCAGGAGCATTGAATATTGTTACATTTGATATCCTATATTCTAGTTTAACATTAGTATTTAAAAATTTAAGATTAATGGGTTTTTGAGCCAAATTATAATAACTACATTTACTTATATGTATATTATTTGAATAATAATTTCCTTTATTTAATTGTAATTTTAGCCCTTCTTCATCATACCACGGTAATGGTTCTGAAAATGTTACACTAACTTTTTCATTCCCATTTTGAACTATTTTTAAAGTCTCACTTCCAAAATCAGCACCACGATTATGTCCAATATATGGACAACTAAATTGATTGACAATATTCGAGTCAGATACTCCACAATAGGTAATTTTAACAAAATCTGTTGTCTCAGAGATTAAAATTCCACTAGTCTGAGGAGAAAAACTATTTGAAACTTTCATTGAATTTCCAGAACTATTAATAAAATATGTTCCTTTATTCAATGCAGTAAATGAACTAGGATTTGAATATCCTGCATTAAATGATAATGTTTTTCCATTTATTGAAATAATGAAATTTCTAGATGTTGGAACTTTAACTATACCATTATTTCCTTCTTTAATTATATATTTTGAATTAGAATAATGTTTAGATACATATAATCCAGTAATATTTAAATACATTGGAATTTCAATAGAATATTTTAAATCTGGAGTAAAATTCATTTTTATTGTGTTAATATTTTGTTTCGAATTATAATATGATGAACAAGAATACTCTGTTTTTATCGTATATGTACCTCCATTTACATTTATTAAACATTTAGCTATTCCTTTATCATTAGTTTGTTGGGTATTTGTATTTCCATTTATTGTAAATTTAATTTGTTGATTAGAAATTGGAAAATTATTATTATCATTTAATATAGCATAAAAATATTTTCCATTTTCTTTATAAAATGTATTATTAGTATATAAATTTACATTAAATTTATGTGTTGATTCATAGACTTTAATCGTTTTTGTAAATGTTCTAAAATTGTTATAACCATATGCATTATTTAATTCACAGTAAACTGAATATGAGCCTGGATTAAAATTTATTTTTAATTTTGCAAAGCCTTCAGCATCTGTTGTTCTTGAATAAGAAATACCATTAGCAACAATTGATAATTGTTGATTAGAAATAGTATTATTTTGATTGTTTGTTAGTTTTACAACATAATATTCACCTTTTCTATTAATATTAAAATTTTCACATCCAATTAATACATTTTCTTTTATTACATTTATCGTATATGCTCTGTTCAACCCATCCACATTAGTAACTGTGATAATATATGTTCCCGGACCGAGATTGATATTTAATTTAGCTAAACCAACTTCATCAGTAGTTCTATTATATAAAATCCCATTTACATTGAATGTTATTATATTATTTTTCATAAAATCGCCAGTTTTTGTAAATGCCCTACAATAAAATTGTGTTGAATTTTTATATGATTTTATGAGATTATTTCCATCCAAAGTCGATATAATAGTAATTTTATTTGTTTTTGTACAGGATTTATATGTATTATCTCCACTAAATAATGTTGTTATTGTATAAACATTCGGATCTAAATTAATATTTAATGATGCTTTTCCATTTTTATCAGTATATCTAGTATAACTAACTCCATTTACTGCAAATATAATTTGTTTATTTGAAATAGGTTTATTTGATTGCGTTTTTAAATAAATAGAATAAATACAATTTTTATAATAATTCTCAACATCATTTCCGATTAAAATAGTTTTAATTGATGCACTTTTAACATTAATCGGAGATATTACTAAGTATGTTTGATTATTTTCAAAATTTTGTTCATATTCAATTTGGTAGTTAGTATTATTTAGAAAAGACATATTTTCTTTAATGGGAATCATATCACATATTTCATAAGTTTTATCGAATATTACAGTAGAAGATTTATTAAATCTATTATCATTTATATTTTCAATGTTTTCATTTACAATCATTAGATTATTATTTTGATTAATTTCAGTAAAATTATTATTCATATCATCTGTTCCACAAACAAATGAAATATTAATAAATATTATCAATAATAATCCACTAATTAATATTCTTTTCATTTAATTACCTCGAATTTCATAAAACTAAAATTTTATATTTCATTAATAATAAACTTTACATATTTAATAGCAATACCTCTTTCAAAAACTTGGTTGATTTGAAATTCTTTGATGACATTTAATTTTGATTTTTAAATTCTATTTAAAAATAGTTAAATTTAATAAAAAGGTAATTAAAAGTTTTTATTATGCAAAACCAAAAAACAATTACTCCAAAAGTATTTTAGACGTTAAACAATATATATTTTGTGATTCTGATGACGGATTTGTACTTTCAAGCCCACAATTTGTGAAATTATTCAAATCTTGTAGAGAACTTTTTAAACCTTTTAATTTGAGTTTTAAAAAGGATATTCTGTATTTTAAAATGAATTTTGCTCGATGCCATTATTGTAGTTCTCAAATGTTGTTAAATATGGTTTTACCAATAGGAAATTAATATTTAAAGAAATTGGAAGGACAGATGTGAAAGTTCAACGTTATAGTTATAAACATTGTAATAAAAACAGTAATTTTACTAACAAATTGAAAATTGAATCAGAGCATTTAATTTCTGATTATCTTAGAAGCTTGAAAAATGTTTGTAAATCTTTTAAAAAGTTTTTTGGAATTAGTGTTCTCATCAAAAAATTGAAATTGGCTTTTTGTTAATGAAAATAATTTAAAGTTTGATTTTGGTCGTTGCTCGGGTTATTATGTCTTTGACGTTCAATGAGTAAAAATTAATGGAAATTGGAAATATAGGTATACACTGATGGATACAGTTTCTAATTATATTATAGCTGATGCTATTTTTGATACTTAAGATGAAAAGACCATTACTAAATTTTTAAAAGAATCAACAGCAAATAAGAATAAAATTGCAATCACCACCTATTTGGATAAAAATTATTCCTTAATCATACCAGAACTAGGTTTTAAATATAAATTGTGTATTTTTCATACTAAAAAAAGTTTAAAAAACAATTAAAAGATTTTAAAGATAAACTTGCTTTTCGGATGAAGAATATGACAAATACATCAACAACTCAAGATGATTAAAGATTTATTTGATCTAGAAAATTATGATGAAGTAAATAAAGAATTACAATCATTAATTTACCTCGAAAATGAATTTCATCCTATAATTTATAAAATAAAAAGAAAATCAATCTTTCCAAGATATAAAAACTTCATTTATCACATAAAAGATAAGAAAATAGAAAAAACTAGTAATAAACCTGAATGCTTTTCAAAAAACAATGCCAAAATCCAGAAGACGAACATTCAAGACTATACAATGCCTTTTAAAATGAATATATCGCAAAGATTTAAGTTGGAATGAAAATCGAAAACAAAATTTTGAAAATCAACAAAGTTTTTGAAAGAATCCAGAAAAAATCAACTGCATAATTTAATACTAATCACAAACATAAATTAAAACATATTAAAATTTATAGGTGATATGGTGGAAAATTTTAGTGAATGGTTTCATGACATTTTAGAAGAAGCAAATATAACAGATTCAAGATATCCTATTAAAGGAATGGCTATATGGATGCCATACGGATTTAAAATAAGAAAATACATGCTTGAAAAAATTAAGGAATTGCTCGATAAAGATCATGACGAAGTTTTATTCCCACTACTTGTTCCTGAAGCAGAGTTAGCTAAAGAAGGAGAACATGTAAAAGGGTTTGAAGAAGAAGTTTATTGGGTTACAAAAGGCGGAAAAAACGACTTGAACGAAAATTTAGCCTTAAGACCTACAAGTGAGACTGCAATCTATCCGATGTATGCTTTATGGATCAGGTCACACATTGATTTACCTATCAAATATTATCAGGTAGTTAATACATTCAGATACGAAACAAAACACACTAGACCGTTAATTCGTGTCCGTGAAATCACTACATTTAAAGAAGCACATACTGCTCATGCAACCAAAGAGGAATCCGATGAGCAAATTGAAGACTTCATTGAAATTTATAAAGAGTTTTTTGACAGTTTCGGACTTCCTTATCTGATTTCAAAAAGGCCTATATGGGACACTTTCCCAGGAGCAGACTACACCATGGCTTTTGATATAATCATGCCGGATGGAAAAACATTGCAAGTAGGTACAATCCACAATTTAGGCCAGACTTTTGCAAAAACATTCGACATTACCTTTGAAGATAAGGATGGTGAACATAAATATGTCTATCAGACCTGTGCAGGTGTATCTGACCGTGTTGTTGCTTCAATTATCGGAATTCATGGTGATGAAAAGGGTTTACGCCTTCCACCAATAGTTTCACCTAACCAAGTTACCATAATTCCAATCCTATTCAAGAAAGGAAAAGAGGAAGTAATGGCAAAATGTGTTGAGATTAAAAATGACCTTGAATCAGCAGGCCTACGCGTTAATATCGATGACAGAGACATAAGACCTGGTAAAAAGTTCTACGATTGGGAACTTAAAGGAACTCCACTAAAATTGGAAATCGGACCTAGAGATTTGGAAAACAACATTACAATAGCTATGAGAAGAGACGACGGTGAAAAAGTCGAAATTGCACTTGACGACAATTTAGTAGACAATGTTAAAGACCTGCTTGAAAAATACGGTGAAAATCTCTCAAAAACTGCATGGGATTTCCAGGCCGAACATGTTAAATTTGCAGAAAATGTGGATGAAATTAAAGAATTGATTGAAGCAGGAAACGTTGTTTCATTCAACTGGTGTGGAGATGAGGAATGCGGTAAAAAGATTGAAGAAGAAACCGGTTATGACATTTTAGGAATCCATAATGATGCAGAAGACGGTGCAAAATGTATCTTAAGCGGTGAAGATGCCAAATATCTTGCATTAATTGCCAAAACTTATTAAGGGATTAAAATGGATGACATTTACGCAATAATACCTGTCAGTAAATTTAAAAATGCTAAAACCCGTCTTTCCCCTTTTTTAACAGAAGAGGAAAGGGAAGGGCTTCTAAAGGCAATGCTTCATGACGTTACAGACACATTGAAAAAATATGTCGATAAGATTTACATCATAAGCAGAGACGAGGACGTTTTGGCATATGCTGAAAAGTTAAATTTAGGCACCATTCTTGAAGATGAAAACTCAAATTTAAATAAGGCTCTAAAGCAGGCGATGAAATACTGCAAAGGAAAAGCCAAAAAAATAATTATCGTTCCTTCAGACGTGCCGTTAATGGGCAAAACCAATGTTCAGATGCTGATTGATGCATCCAAAAGTCTTGATTTTATTATTGTTCCTTCAAAAGGAGGAGGAACAAACATGATAATCATGAAACCTATGGCGATACATACAAGATTTGAGGGTTTCAGCTATAAGGAGCATGTACAGGCTGCAGAGAGGAAAAAACTGAATCCTCAGGTTCATGATTCATTCTTTATGGCACTGGACGTTAACACTGCCGAAGATTTAGGGGAAATAATGATTCATGGCGAAAAGACCCATACAAGAAAATACCTGAAGGAACTGAAAGTTAACGTTGAGCCTTTCCGTGGAAGCGAACGTTTAAAAGTCACAAGAGGCTGAATCATGGTTGTAATGTCAATTGCGGGCGTTGACCCTTCAGCAGGAGCGGGAGTTTTTGCTGATTTAAAAACATTTCAGGCACATGGCGTTTACGGATGCGGCGTAGTTACTGCATTAACTGCACAGAATCCCTATAAAGTGTTTTCAGTTAAACCTATCGATGCCGGTTATGTGGAAGAACAAATTGATGCCGTTTTGGATGCATATGACGTTACATACATTAAAACAGGCATGTTATACTCACCGGAAATAATTAAGCTTATCGCTAAAAAGATAACGGAATATGACTTAAAAGCAGTGGTTGATCCGGTTATGGTTGCAACCTCTGGCGGAGACTTGACCAAAAGTGATTTGGCAGATGCATTGAACAGGTATCTGCTTCCAAAATCAATTTTAACCACACCGAATGTTGAAGAGGCTGAAAAGCTGACTGATTTTAAAATTTCTTCTAAAGAAGATGCGATTAAAGCAACGGAAAAGATTCCCTGCAACTCCCTGATTACCGGCGGGCATTTGGACGGAATCAACACAATGAATATTGACGGGAAAATCACAATTGAAAAGCAGGAATTATTAAAAAGTGATAATCTCCACGGAACAGGATGTAACCTCTCATCAGCAATTGTTGCTAACCTGGAAAAAGGTTTTGATATAAAAACATCCTGCCTTAAATCATTTGATTATGTTTATGAAGGCATTGAAAATGGAGATTACGGTACTCTAATAGCTAAATTATAGTAAAAAAAGTTAAAAAAATAGCTTAAAGCTATTCTTCCATATCAAGTTTTTCGACGATAGATTCCTGGATTTTTAAAAATTCCTGAGAATCTCTTTTTCTTGGCCTTTCAAGACCAACTTCAATAACTTCAGCGATTTTTCCAGGATTCTTATCAAGCAAAACTATTTTATCTGCAAGGTAAACCGCTTCATCGACATCGTGAGTTACAAAAACGATTGTATTTTCAAATCTTTTCCAGACGCCTATCAGCTGTTCCTGAAGCTTGTGTCTATTTTGCATATCCAATGCAGAAAACGGCTCATCCATAAGCAAAATAGGTGAATGGTTTAACAGAGATCTGATAATTGCGACCCTTTGTTTCATACCTCCTGAAAGTTCATGAGGATAGCTATCTTTAAACTCAAGTAAACCTACACTTTGAAGATATCTTTCTGCAGCCTGAATATTTTCCTCTTTTGAACCACCTGAAATCTCAAGACCAAAGGTAACATTTTTTAAAACAGTCAACCAAGGGAATAATGAATACTGCTGGAAAATAACTGCCCTGTCTCCAGACGGCTTTTCAACCAGCTCCCCATTAGTGATGATTTCACCGGAAGTAGGGTGGTCAAGACCTGCAATTAAACGAAGAAGAGTTGTTTTTCCACAACCTGAGGGACCGAGCAAACATACCAATTCGCCATCATTAACCGTTAAGTTAATATCTTCCAAAACAGATAAATTCTTTCCTCTTCCGTCAAAGGATTTGTTAATATTTTTAATTTCAATTGACATTCAAAACACCTACCAGAAAATCCTTTTTTGTGCAAGTCCAAAGACATAATCAAGAACTAAGCCTATTAATCCAATAACTAACATTCCCACAACAGTTGTACCTGTATCAAACAAGTTTGTAGCGGTCAAAATCATATATCCCAAACCACTGCTTGAACCGATCATTTCTGCGGAAATTGTACACATCAAAGCAATTCCAACACCTACCTTAAGCCCAGAAACAACATACGGGATAGCAGAAGGCAATATTACTCTTCTAAGGACATGCCAATCATTTGCACCTAATGTCTGAGCAGATTCAATCAGTACCTTATCCGTTCTTTTCACACCGTCAAGAGTATAGACCAGAATCGGGAATACACAACCCATGAATATAATAAATACTGCAGGAATGGTTCCGATTCCAAACCATAAAATTGAAAATGGAATCCATGCAACAGGAGGTATTGGCCTTAAAACACTGATTACAAATGATGCCAAATCTTCCAAAGTCTGATACCATCCAAGAAGAATACCTAAAGGAATAGCAACAACTGATGCTAAAATTAAACCGGAAAATACTTTAAACAATGTATCAATAGTATTTTTAACCAATTTTCCAGATTCTATAATATTAATTGCAGAGTTTAACACATCAAGAGGACTTGGCAACACATATGGTTGAACTAAATTAAGACCATCAGTAATAATGTGCCAAAAAATTATAATTGCAATCGGTAAAATAAATGGTAAAATCTTTCTTTTATTCATCACATCACTTTACTAAAAATTTTATACAAATAAGTTTGAATTTTATAATATTAAAAGGTTAAGAAAAAATAGAAAAAAATGTAGAAAAATATTCTACATTTATACTGCGTCCGCCACTTCTATAGCTTCAACTTCAATATCTTCGTTTTTAGTATCATCAAGGACGGATTTGGTACTTAAAGCACCAAATAACATTGTAGATAAATTGTGCACCATTGAAGATGTTGATGGTGAAATTGCACCGAATACTCCTAAAAGAAGCAGGGTACCATTTACTGCAATGATTCTGTGGTAATTTGTATTGATTTTATCAAACATACCGACACTTAATTTTCTCAAGGTTACCAAATCATGCAAATCATCTGATAAAAGTGAAATGTCTGCAACTTCACGGGCTATATCAGAAGAGTTCTTCATGGATACTGATACATCGGCAGCCGCAAGAGCAGGTGAATCGTTAATTCCGTCACCGACCATTATAACGGTTTTGCCTTCAGCTTTCAGTTCCTCAACAATTCTGGATTTATCTTCAGGAAGAACCTGTGATTTGTATTCAGTGATTCCTAAAGCTTCAGCACTGGATTTGGCACCGCTCTCACTGTCTCCGGTAAGCATTATGACATTTTCAATGCCTAAACTTTTAAGCTCTTCAATGACATATTTTGCCTCTTCACGAACAGGATCATCTATACAGATAAGACCTTCAAGTTTACCGTCAATAGCCATGTAAACTACGGAATGGTCTTCAACTTCTTTTTTGATTTTCTTTTCCTGTCTTTTATTGATTTTAATTCCTTCATCATCAAATAAGAAGTGTCTGCTACCTATTACAACGCGCTTATCATCATAAGTGGTTGCAATACCGTGAGCTACAATGTATTCGACTTCACTGTGGTCTTCCTCATGCTTGATTCCCTCTTCTTCAGCATGCTTTACAATAGCTGTTGCAATACTGTGGGCAAAGTGCTCCTCAATACATGCGGCCATTCTCAGGATTTCTTCTGCAGTGTATCTTTTTGTCATTGGGAAAACATGAACGACCTTTGGAGAGGCATTCGTTAAAGTTCCGGTTTTGTCAAAGACTATTGTATCTGCAGTTGCATACTTTTCAAGGAATTTTCCTCCTTTTACCATCATACGATTATCTGAAGCTTCACGCATTGCAGATATGATTGATAAAGGAGTGGTCAGTTTGATAGCACAAGAAAAGTCAACCATCAATACGGACAGTGCCTTTGTAGCATTTCCAGTGAATAGATAGGTTAATGCCGTTGCAAGTAAACTGTAAGGAACAATTGAATCAGCCAATCTTTCAGCCTTGCTGTGTGCATCGGCCTTTAAATCTTCGGAGTTTTCGATTAAATCAATAATCTTGTTTAATCTTGTCTCCTTGTTGATTGAAAATACTTCAACAATGAGATTTCCCTCTTCGATTACAGTTCCTGCATGTACTGTTTTACCAGACATTTTATGTACGGCCAATGGTTCTCCAGTCATTGAAGCCTCATTTACCATAGCTTCGCCGTCTATTACCTTACCGTCCACAGGAATTACATCTCCCATGTGGATTTTGATTTTATCTCCTTTTTTGACTTCAAGAGCAGGACGTTGTTCTTCACTTCCATCTTCAGTTACTACCCATAATGTATCAATGTTTAAAGCCAAACTGTCTTTTAAAGTACTTTTAGCTTTTTGTACAGTGTATTCCTCCAATTCATCTGAAATAGACAATAGGAACATCATTGAACTGGCCGGTGCAAGGTCCCTCATATATAAGGCTCCGGCAACAGCGGCCCCATCAAGAAGTGCAACATCAATACGGAAACTGGTTAAACTGTCCAAACCTGCCCAAATATATTTTGAAGCACGTATAAGAGTTAAAATATTTTTAATCCTGATCGGTAAAAATATTCTTCCAAAAATCCGGTTTCCAATCATTTTAAATAATTTGAAAATGAATTCTTCAGTGATTTCTTTTGAAACCTGAAGCTGACTAGGTTCTGCTTCAACCAAATCATCCATCGTGATTGAATTCAAAATATTGAAGATTTTACTTTTATTTTTCACATCATCATAGTAAATTAAGATACTTCCATTTCTATGGGATGTGTAAACCTCATGGATAAAATCGTTTTCCAAAAGTAATGAAGCAAGACCATAGCCTTCCTCTTTAGTGAAAGCCCATTGGCCCGAACGAACCCTTAAACGGGTTCCCTTATCATACATTACTCGATATTTCATTTTTCTACACTACCGGAAAAACTATTCATCATCTTCAACGTAGATTTCTTTTTTTACTTCAGCGTTAGCATCAACAACAATGTCTTCTGCGTCTTCTTTCATATCTTGGAAACATTCTTCTGCATCTTTTTTAGCAGACATTACAGCAGCCATACTTTTGGTACAGGTTTCTTTAAAAGCATCGGATTCTAATATTTTTTTACCGATAATAGCTGTTGCGATTCCGCCAGCAAAAATTAATGCATGTTTATGTTTCATTACTCTTTCTACATATTCATTATTTTTCATATTATTATCTCCCACGAATTTTTTTTCAAAAAATCATATTGGAATTTAAAAAATCCAATAACACATATATTTTTGTTGACCCCAATATATAAATTATTAGGTATGCCTAAAAAAAGCATTTTTAAGCACACGTAAATTTTTTCTCTTGTTTAAATAATACATTGGATAGTATAATATTAAATAATAAGCGATATATAAAATATTCGAATTTAATAAATTTTTAGGTAAAACAAAGAATAATTATTAGGTTAAACTTAATTTAAATTTACGTGCATCAAAAAAAAATTTAGTAAAACCAAAAAATTTAATAAATATGAAGTCAAATATAATTTACATTATTCGAAATGGTGTATATATGAACGAATATAAAAAAGTATTTTCAAAAATTGGTTTTAACTATCTGCTTTTGGCCATGATTCCAATATTTTTTCAAATAATAATAGCAAATACTATTGCACTTTGGGATATCAATCAGCTGCATAACGGCAATAACCAGATAATAATCTCATCAGCATGCAACTATATCCTAGTGCTTCCAATTTTCATATATCTGATGAGAAAAATAGATTCAACAGACATTGATAAGAAAAAGCTTTCCATCCAAACAATAGCCAAATATTTCTGTGTTGCATTAACCCTAATGTGGGCTGGAAACCTTATAGGGCTTGGAATCACTGCATTAATCGGACATGCAACCACAATCGAGATAATAAATCCGATAGAACACCTGATTCAAAACACGAACATTTATGTCAATGCCATAATAGTAGTTCTTCTTGCACCAATATTTGAAGAATTATTCTTTAGAAAGCTTCTGATTGACAGAACTATAAAATATGGTGCAAAACTGTCAATACTTTTATCCGCATTATTATTTGCATTATTCCACGGAAATTTAAATCAATTTTTCTATGCATTCTTCATAGGAGGATTTTTCGCATATGTCTACATAAAAACCGGAAATATTAAGTATTCAATAGTACTGCACGGATTTGTTAACTTTTTAGGATCAGTAGTGAGTGTATTTGTCACCTCATCAGCACAAAACCTGGTAAAAGGCATGTCAATGGCCAACACAGGAGACATTGCAATAATAGGAGGATATGCACTAATATTGGCAGTTGCATGGATTGTCGGATTAATCGCAATACTGACAAATTACAATAAAATTGAGTTGAATGATTCGGCCCGAGAAATATTTCTTGAAAAACCCTTTTCAACAGTAATGATAAATATAGGAATGATCTGCTTTATCATATTCCATATTTTTAAGATAATAAAATCTTTAAATCTAATATAATTAAAAAAAAGTAAATAAAACTTCAAAATTAATTTGAAGTTCAATCCATAGTTTCTAAAACACTATTTAAGATTTGTAATGATTTTGAAAATGCAGGCATACCTGAAGTCAATAAAACAACTCTTAAAACATCGACGATTTCATCTTTACTGATACCTAACACTTCAATTGCACTTTTTATTTGTTTTTTGGTTGCTCTTGGATCTGCACGTGAAGCGGTAATTCCAATAGCAATTAATTTTTGAGTTTTGTAATCAAGGATTTTACCATCCCATACAGTTTCGTTCAAATCAGAAACAAGTTCATATAATTCGGGATATTGATCTTCAAGTTCACGAATACCTTTTCCATAATATACATCGCCTTTCATATTTTAACCTCTCCAAATAATACTTAATTAATATTTTAAGTTTCAAGTTATATATAATTAATAGCTATTTTTTCTTTTCATTTAACAGTTGATTTTGACATTAACATCAGCCATTTGAGATTTGAAAATTGCTTTGAAAAACCCTGCTATATGAGTTGAATCAAGTTTGATTTTCAATATCTCTGGCGTTAAATGTCAGCAGCTCACCAAATGAAAGTTTTGAGAATTAACTTTGTTTAAACGAAATGTTCGTATTTTTATAGGGGTTCTTCATATAAATTAAAGAGTTTTAAGAGGCAAAATCGATAAGTATCGGAATTATTTTATATGTTCTGTCTGAAAATTTCTAAATCCTTGAAACATATGAAACATGCCTAGTAGGTAATGCCCGTAGTGCCATCCAGTTAATGCTATACATTGATAAGTCAAAATAATTAAATTATAATATATGAAAAATATAGAAAATGCTATTCAATTATTTGAAAACGGATATGTGTGTTCACAAGCGGTATTTGCAACATTTTCACAGAATTTAGGTCTTTCAGAAGAACAAGCCTTGAAAATCGGCGCATGCTTTGGCAGAGGTATGCGTAAAGGTGAAGTTTGCGGTGCTTGCACAGGTGCACTAATGGCATTAGGCCTTAAATATGGTGATAGTAAAACCAAAAGCAATGAAGTGTGTGAAAAATTTTTAGATGAATTTGAAAAGGAAAACAGATCATATATCTGTAGAGAGTTACTTAATTGTGACATTAGAACCGAAGAAGGTGTTAAATACGCATTGGATAATAATATATTCAAGGAGTTTTGTCCAAAAATGATTGAATCTGCAACTAAAATAACTGAAAATTACCTATAGATTTATGGTGTAGGTTAACTTTCAAAAATTTAATAATTACAGAAAAATAAATTCCCTATCCTAGTTTTAGTTCTGGAATTTGATAATCATGCGAACTATATCATACGTTTTATACGAAATGTTCGTATTTTAGGGTGTCTATATGAGGACAATTCGATATTTACAATCTGTTTAGAGAATTTTTAGAGGAATAAAGAAAATAGTTAATATTATTTATTTTTAATCAATTTTTTTAGTTCCACTATTTCACGTTTTAATTCAGCATTTTCATCGTGTATTGATTCTAATTCCGTTTTCAATTCATTTATTTTATCATCTTTGTTTTCATTTTTAAGCAGTCGATTTGTGAAATATGATGATATTGCAGCTGTGATTGTGGAAAATACAAAAACGCCTACAATTATCATGACTATTGCAATTAATTTTTCATCAAATGTTTTAGGTGTAACATCTCCATACCCTACTGTTGCTAAAGTCACTATTACGAGATAAAAATCGTCAAATAAATCATAGGTTGGTCCCCAAAGCCATAAAACTACAGTAAAAATTAGTATTGTAAAGATTATTACTCCAATAATCTTATCCAAATGTGTGGTTTTGATGAATGTCTTTAAGATATTGAAAAAGCGGGTGAACAATGCCATTATGCGTAGTAATTTTAATAGTTTAAGATATCTTATGATACTTATTTGTGGAATTATTATTGGTAAGATTGCATCAAAAGGAATTGAAGCGATTAAATCAACCCAATTTCTTTTTTGTTTTAAAAACTTACTTCTTGGTTTAGAATTATATAACTCTATAATCCATTGAGTTAAAAGAATCAAACAGGTAAAAAAATCAAAGTTATAAATGTATGATTCAACATTAGCAGGCAATTTTAAAAAAATCGCAACAGTTATCAGTATGATGTCAACTACTATTAAAATATTAATCAAAATAGCTATTGACTGATATTTGGTCATTTCTTTCCCGAATATATTCAAGTTCAACACCTAAACTAATTAATATTTATTTTTTATGTTAAATAATCTGTCTCTAATGATTGAAATAAAAGGAAGTGTCACATAATAATAAATGAGGTTTCCAGAATATAAACAATCAAGGGTAGTTATGGAAACAGTCATTAAGAATAGCATGATAAATGTACGGTAAGTATATTTTCTTTCTTCTTCAGATATTTCTGATTTGAGGAATTCTCTATTGTCGGCATATTTAAACATTAAAGTAAATATTAATAATGTTAATGATAGTGTAAAACCAAATACGAAGTTAGCTAATCCAATTACTGAATTTGAACCAAGTATAAATGTTGCAATTGGCAGAAAGGTAATTAAAGCTAAAAACATCATGCTTAACCATACATACACTAAATTAACCCTTGTAACTTCAAGGAATTGATGATGATAAATCCAGAATGTAGCAAGGATGATGAAACTAATCATTGCAGTTCCGACAGTTGGAAGAAGCGTCCAAAGAAGATCTAGAAGACTACCTTCAAGTGTAAAATCTACCTGCGGAATAAGAATTTCGACCATAAGCAAAGTCATGTCCATCCCATAAATCCCATCTACCAAATCTAAAAGCCTGCTGGGACTTATATCAATATCCGTTTGGAAATCTGATAGGAATTTTCTTAAAGTAACAAATCTTTTTTTATTGTTTTCATCTTCATTTTCTTGTGTAAGATTAACTTCCGGAACTTCTAATCCTAATTCTTTTTTAAACTCATTAATCTTATTTATGGTTTCAGGATTATTACTATTATTCAGGTATTCAATTTTTGAATCACACTCTGCCCTTAATTTATAAAGTTCCAAATAGTCCTCTTCATCTATTTCATCATCAAGAATTACCACTTTAATGCCTATGTTATCACCCGAGATTATGTTTTAATTAAAGGTTCTGGTAGTAGATTTATACCAAATAATGTTTTATTTTTATTTCCAGTCAGCATCTGCAGTAATCACTGCACAGTTTACAATAGCATTATGTTTTGCAAATATTTCTGCTATTTTAGTGTCAATATCGGCAGAAACATAAGTAATGATAACAATTTTACCATCTAACATTTTTCATAAATGTCGGTAGTTTTTCAATAAAATATATTTAATTAATATTATATAAATAATGTTATAAAATATAATATAATGCCTAAAAATATGAAATTTTAAAATAGAATCTTGAAAATTAATATATGATATTCAGATTATTACATATTTGATTTTTTTCAGTTGGTTTCACATTAACAGTGAACCTTAGATATCACATCCCCATTATTTTGGCTATATTGATGCTTGCAGTAACGGATTTGGGCGGATTCAATTCCTGCTTATGAACTTGTTAAATATCCATATATTTTAGAAATAACTTGCCTATTCCGGGATATGAAGACATCCTCATGGGAATTGCACTTGGATATGAATCAGATAATCTATCAGCGAATATTAATCCCCAAGACTGGACTTAGATGAAATATTAAAAATTAATTAAATTTTTTTTATTTTTCTTTTTTTGTGATTACTGTGAAAAATCGATAAGTACAAGAACTATTTTACTAGTTTTATACGAACATTTCGTATTTTTTTTCAAAATAATTTGCCTAATTAATTAAATTTTGTATTTGAGAATATTTTCGTAATTTATTAATGATTTTTCTCAATTTTTTTTCTTTTATTTTTCCTATAATAATCACTAACATTTGGTATGAATAGGATTACAACTAATTGTATGTATTAGTTAAAATGAATGTATATTGATAGAATTCTGTCGTTAATGTTATCTGATTGACTAATAATTATAAAGATAATATATCGATACATTTAAATATATCAATATAATATTATTATACATGGCAGTTGAAAATAGTGATGAATGTTGTGAGATAACCTATTCTGTTGAAGATTTAATTAAAACATTGCCTTCAGATGAAACTTTAGAAAACCATGCGGCAATATTAAAGTCTTTGGCTGATCCGACAAGATTAAAAATAATATACTTATTGAAAAATGGTGAATTGTGTGTTTGTCAGATATTGGAAGTTATTGATAAATCCCAATCAACGGTTTCTCATCATTTGAACATGATGAAAAAAGAAGGAGTGTTGTCTGCACGAAAACAGGGAAAATGGATTTATTATAAACTGGCCAATGAAGAAATTATACAAAGTCTTGAAAAACTATTATGAGGCTGATAACATGGTCGAAAAGATTGCTTTAGCTTCCTGCAATGGAATGAGTGCTAATGGATTGGTATCTCGCGTAGCAGTTGGGGATTGTAAAAAGGAAAACGATAATATAATATCAATTTGCATGGGTTCCACATCCGCTGACATTGAAGGATTAAACGATGATATGCTAAAAAAATATCCAATCATTGCAATCAACGGTTGCGATAACGGATGTGTGAATAAAATTCTTAATAACAAGGGAATCAACGTTTCTAAAACTGTTGGTGTTGGAGATGTTTTAAAAAAGCATAAAATTTTTTCCACTGACCCTTTCAGATTGGACGACAATGGAGAAAAATGTGTTGAGATTATTAAAAATAAGATCAACTATGAGTTAAAAAATATTTAGAGGAATGAATATGGATTATTTTGATTATAAAGTTTGGGAAAATTGGGCGAATAATAATTATGATGAATTCAAATCCCTTAAAGATGGTGCTAAAATAGCTATGTTATTGCCGGATACGGATAATCTTATAGTTCTTAAAAAAGGGGGTACAATCTCTGTTGTTATTGATGATAGGAATACATTTGAGTTCCCATTTGCACAAATAGCTTTTAAATTTGGTGAAAATACTATAGAAAGCGTTTTGAATGATTCTACATTTAAAACATTTAAAAATCTTACTTTAGCGGATGATATTGGTATTTTATCCTTTGTTGATGAGGCCACATTGAACAGATTTGATTATAGAAATTTTTTAAAGAAGTTCGGTTTTCAAATAGGCTCTGGTTGTAGCTGTGGGTGTTGTTAAATGGCAGATAATTGGAACTTTGATGGTTTGATTCAGAACGTATTGGTTAAATCCAGTAATAATTCTTGTTGCGGGGATATTTCATTTCCAAACACATCAAAAATTGAAAATCCTATAAATCCAATAAATTCTGTTACAAAAGAATTTTTAGAGGATTTTGAAGTGTATTTGAAACAGTTGGGTGTTGTGGAAATAGCTTATGTTGAGGGCATCAAAGATTATTTCTTGCATGGTTTAGATTTTGATTTCAACTCAGCCATTCTATTTTCTTATGAGATTAGCCAATGCATTCATGATGCCGGCGCAGGTATTAAAGCTCAAGAATATAATGATGAGTTATATCGGGATTTTGGAAATTTAACATATAAGATTTCAGATTACCTGAGACTAAGGGGATTTGAAACATTAGTTGCCCATCCTCGTGAAGAAACAATAGATTTTTCACATTTGGCTCAAAAAGCAGGAATGGGGGGCATTGGAAAAAGTGGTTTGCTGATCAGTCCTAATAAAGGCCCCAATCAAAAAATATCGGCCATATTAGTCAATATTAAAAACTTGCCTAAAACCAAAATTAATCCTTATGAATGGATTCCTGATTATTGCAATTATTGTAACTCCTGTGTTAGAGCATGTCCAAATGATGCTTTAGTTTTGGATAAAAAAACTAAAACTGTGAGTTTTATTGAAGATGTATGTATTGGATGTAGTGAAGGCTGCACTGAATGTATAAAAGCATGTCCATTTTATAATAAAGGATATGAGGTTGTTTTTGACAAATATAAAAAAATTAAAATGAAATCTAAAAAAGTATAATATAAATTTTAGCATGTATTATAAATTATAGTACATATTGAATGTACTATAAATTTTAGTATATATTTTACATTCTAAATTTACTTTTTTTATACTATAAGAATTAATCATATATTTTCTATTAAATCAGAAAGTAAATATAGGTATTGTTTGAAATAAAAGCAATTTTATGAAGTCAAAGCAATATTGCAGTGTTAAACAACGCTTTCAAAAAATTTAATTTGAACTGCAGAACAAATCTTTTACTGGAGTTTTAATGATGTGAAAATGATAAGGTTGCGAACTATATCATACGTTTTATACGATTTGTTCGTCTTTTTGGGGAATATGGTTGTAAAAATATTATTTCTTTAAAAGTTGAGGATATCGCGGGGGTAAAATTTTTATATGGTAGTGTACAAATATGTGAACAGTCATTTATAAAGTTGTATACAAATATCAGAACACAAAGGATGTAAAAATTAAGGTTAAAAAATGTTGGATAGAAACGAATTAATATTAAATTATGTTAATGATGAACTGGAATCTGTTCCAAGCACTATAAATTCAAAATTGACCAATCACGGAATCAAACTAAATTCCAGATTGGAATTAAATGAAATTAAAAAACAGATCGATAATTTTATTGAGGATAAATATTCTAATAGATTTATTGTCATACCTGGCCTTCGAGGGGTTGGAAAAACAACAATATTATATCAAACATACGAATACCTATTCAAAGAGAAAAACATTCCATTAAATAACATATTATACATATCTTGTGATGAATTAAATGACATAACGGAATGCAGCATAATAGAATTAGTCGAAATCTATCTAAAAAATAAATTCAACAAAAATATACGCACACTTAATGAAAAAGTATTTCTTTTGATTGATGAAGCTCAATACGATAAAAATTGGGCAGTATCCAATAAAATAATCTTTGACAAATCAGATAACATATTCATGATAATAACAGGTTCATCTGCAATACACTTGCAATATAATGCCGATGCCGCAAGAAGACTTAAAAGAAGGGTATTGACTCCGCTAAACTATAACCAACATCTGAACTTAAAATACAATCAATCATTTAATAATCTGTCTGACAGTCTATGTGAGTTAATTTTCACGGGTAATCCTGAAAATGCTATAAAATACGAATTTGAAGCAAATAAAGCATTGACAAATATTGTGGAATACACCTCTAGTGAATGGGATTATTATTTGAAATATGGTGGATTTCCAACTGTCGATGAAGATAAGCCATTAACCGATGTTCGTGAAGAGATAGTTACAATGACCAACAAGATTATTACAGAAGACATTATGCAGATTAAAACTATAACTTCTGATAATCAGGCAATAGCTAAAAGAATAATCAGGCAATTGGCTCTTCAAAAACCGGGTGAGGTAAGCCAGCATAAATTGTCCAATTACTTAAAGACATCAGTATCCAATGTCAATAATATATTGGATTTGCTTGAAAAGACAGAATTGATATTTCATTGTGAACCATTTGGAGGATCTTCAAGAAGACTTAAAAAACCATGGAAATATTATTTTGCTTCAAGCAGTATCAGACATGCATTATCAATGAAAATAGGAAATACCATGAAAAATTCCGAAGA
>NZ_JAZRKF010000018.1:0-28606 GCF_045646205.1 Methanobrevibacter sp.
GAAATAAAACATTATTATCTTGAATCAAAAGAATTTTTACATGAATTAACTATAAAAACCTATGAAGAATCGATTTTAGATACAAAAGTTTATGACAAATGGTTTGAAACATATATACCAAAAGTTTGGTAATTAACTATAATTAATTCTTAGTTATAAAAAAGAATAAAAAAGGATTAAATTGATTAATCCTTGATTGTAATTGTGTTTGCGATTCTCATTCCGTCATATTCGGATGTGATGATGTATTCTCCGGCCATCAGTCTGATGTTTAACCTGGCTATTCCTGAGGAATCGGTGGTTCTTGTGTAGAATACTCCGTTGATGTTGAATGTTACTGATGCGTTGGCTAGTGTTTTTCCCTCACCGTCAATGACTGTTGCGTTGAATGTTGAGCCGTCCATATATGTCATTTCCATGTTATCTGCGCTTAAGACAGGTAAAACAGTAATGTTATATGACATCATGAGTCCTGTTAACGGGTCAATTGCGGTTAGGATGTATTCGCCAGGCTCTAAGTTGATGTTTAGTTTAGCGGTTCCGTTTTCATTTGTTGTTCTATTATAGAATACTCCATTGATATTCATAGTAATGTTAACTCCGCTTACAGGATTATTTTTACCATCAATTAATGAAATAAAGAACTGTGAAGCGTTTCTGTAGTATTTTACCAGGTTGTCTGCAATTAGCGTTGGCAATACTGTTATTGTGTTTTCAACTGTTGTGCCGTTGAATGTTGTTTTGATTGTGTAGCTTCCGGGCTCCAGGTTAATGGCCATTCTTGCGCTTCCGTTTTCATCGCTTTTACGGGTATAATTTATGCCGTTTATCTCGAAGTTGACGGTCTCGTTGGCAATGCCAATGTTTGCAACAAACTTGGAGTCGTTTTTATAGATTTTAACCAAATCCTGGGTGTAGATGTCCAGGTTAAAAGTATAGACTTTTATCATGGCAGCTGCTTCTTTTTCGGTTAGATCTTCCCATTCGACGCCATCATAACTTACAAATGAGACATGTGGCTGTGCATGCTTTCTTGCTGTACCAAAATTTTGTTCTGTGCTCTTGGATATGACTGCAAATTCATCTCCCTTCATGACTGGAATGAATTCATCTAACTCGACGGTTGCATATCCGTAATATTCGTATGTTCCGTTTTGTTCATATACTTTTTCGCCATTCACGAGTATTGAAAAGTCATAACTCTTACTAGCTACGTTTAATGATGCGACAGCTGCAATCATGAGATTTTCCTGTGCCACAAATTTGTTCATGGCATATGTGTGATTTGAATAATCCTTGTAGACGATTTCATGCTGGTAAAGTTTGTCATAATCGTTGTTGTTTTTCATGTCGAATGTCATGGAAAAGTCATCTGTAGCAAAGGATATATCATAATATGATATGTAGAAATAGCCTTCATCTCCCCATTCGGTTCCCCAACTGTTTTTAATGATAAATGCGCCATCTCCGGGTGGGGTTTCTACAAAGTTTTCCTTGGGATAGGTGTCATCCCAGCCAACGATACATGCGACATGGTTAGACTCAGTGATTTCGTAATTGTAATATCCGTAAGTCTCTTCATTATAGTATGCCGGATTTTCTTCATCATAGTAATTGGTGGATACAGCACCATATTTGAGCAATGCCTTTTTGAGCCAGTCATTGTCCGTTGAATTCTTTCTTTCCGAGATTATTATGATGTTCTTTATGTGGATATCATCATCGGTGGCAATCAATGGAGATATCTTTCCTAATTCGTCGTAGGTGTCATATATGGCTGGAGATACTCCAAGCCAGCTGGAATAGTAATATATTCCATCAAATATGTTTCCACCTTCTGCCATCCGCTCATCTCCGTATTTTGAATATTTCAGCATCGTATTCTGCAGGTTGTTTTCAGAAAAGTCATAGGTGACATTGGCATATCGAATCAATACTGATTCCAATGTTGATGTTGAACTGAATGCCCAGCAGGCACCCATGTTGCCCTGGTTTTTAACTGGTGAAACCCATCCCCAGTCACGCAGGTCAAATCTTTTCGGAAGGGTCTCGACATTAATCGTATTGTTTAGCGGATTAAACTTGGTCTGGGATGATTCAACATTCAAATCATAATTCGTATTGTTTAAAGACAGTATGTCGTCCGTGAAATTGTTTCCGCTTTCATAATATTTGCAATAAACTCCGTAGATGCTTGAGCCGTTTTCTGCAGGATTGTTGAAGTAATTATCAAATAGGGATACATTACAGTCATATGTATGGAGTGATGAGCCTTCGCTTGCAGTGTTGTTTTCGAAAATGCATGAATCAATGGTAACATTGCCCATGTCGAAGTAGGCAGCTCCTCCATTTGAAAAGCCGTCGTAATATCCAATGTTTGAAGTAAATATTGAATTCGTAATGTTGACTGTCTCTACCCATGAAGTGTATATGGCTCCTCCGTCAAATAATGCAATGTTTGAGGTGAAGTTTGTGCTGTCAATGGTTAAATGTCCGGCCAGCTGAAGGTATGCTCCTCCAAATTCTGAAAAGCAGTCAGTGAAGCGGGAATTGATGATTGTAATGTTTCCCTCGCAGAGTCCATAATCTCCCCCGACATCAGCATAAATCGCTCCCCCATTTCTCTCGGCATAGGTGCTTGTGAAGTCACAGTCATCTATTGTAATGTTCTCGCACAGTTCTTTGATTCCTATTGCTCCTGCAGTCATTGTGGCGGTCAGGTTGATGAAAGTGGATTTCCTGATTTTTCCCGTACTTTGGAAGGCAAAAATTGCAGTGGAATAGTTTGAAGTGGTATTTGCAAAAGTGGTGTTTTCAATATACATTGAAGTGTACATCATGTAGATTAAAGCCCAATTTTGACTGTTTTCGCTTGAAAATGTTCCGTTTATTATGTTCAATTCACCCCCTTGGGAATAAATCGCCCCTCCCATATCGGCACAGTTATCGATAAAGCTGTCATTTATGCTTGTATATCTTCCTAAATTTGCGACGGCACCGCCCATTTCACTGCCATTATCGTCTTTAAAGACAATATTCTTTGTAGTGAGTGTGGCGTCGGATAAAATGTATAAAGCCCCACCATTTTTGGCATTTCCATTTATAATGTTCAAATTTTTTAATGTTACATTGTTCCCGTTAATTGTAAATATTCTGGCTTGGTTGGATGCGTCAATGGTGTGGCCGTTACCGTTAATGGTAAAATCATTTTTAGTTATGTTAATTCCCTTAATAAGTTCATAATCAGTCGAATTGTCATATACATAGTCCTGTGTTATTTCTAAGAAGTCTGTGCTTGAATCTATTTCGTCCTGCAGTGCCGTGAAGTTTCCTTCGGCCGAAACGGCACTGATTGAGATGAATAAAATAGCCAGTACAAGCAATATTTTAATTATCTTCATCATTTTTTCTCCCTATATTCAATATTATATAATATTATTTTTGGTTTTTAAAAAGTTTTCATTTAATGTGGTGGATGTTAAAAATTATTCAAAAAACTCAATAAAAAAAGAAAAAAGGATTAAATTGATTTAATCCTTGATTGTAATTGTGTTTGCGATTGCCATTCCGTCATATTCGGAGGTGATGATGTATTCTCCGGCCATCAGTCTGATGTTTAACCTGGCTATTCCTGAGGAATCGGTGTGTCTTATGTAGAATACTCCGTTGATGTTGAATGTTACTGATGCATTGGCTAGAGGATTACCTTGACCGTCAATGACGGTTGCGTTGAATGTTGAACCGTCCATGTATGTCATTTCCATGTTATCTGCGCTTAGGACAGGTAAAACTGTGATGTTATATGACATCATGAGTCCTGTTAACGGGTCAATTGCGGTTAGGATGTATTCACCTGGCTCCAGATTAATGTTTAGCTTGGCGGTACCGTTTTCATTAGTTGTTCTATCATAGAATACTCCGTTGATGTTCATGGTAATGTTGACTCCGCTTACAGGATTACCTTCACCGTCAATTAATAAAACGTAGAATTGAGATGCGTTTCTGTAGTATTTAACGAGGTTTTCTGCAATTAATGTCGGCAATACTGTAATTGTGTTTTCAACTGTTGTGTCGTTGAATGTTGTTTTGATTGTGTAGTTGCCTGGGTTTAAGTTAATGTTCATTTTTGCGGTTCCGTTTTCATTACAGGTTCTTGTGTAGTTCACGCCATTGATTTCAAAGGTTATGGTTTCATTAGCAATGCCAATATTTGCCTCGAATTGGGAGTCGTTTTTATAGAACTTAATCAAATCCTCTGTGTAAATGGCCAAATCCTTGGTATAGACCTTTAAGGATATAGCTATGTTTTCAAGAGATATGTCTTGCCATCCGTCGCCTAAATCGCAAAAGCTTATGTTTTCAATATAGTGTTGTCTTGACATGTTTAATATAGGAATGCTCTGCTTTTTCATTACTGCAGTGAAGTTATCCCATTCCTTAATTGGAATTTCGTCTGTCAATTTGACTGTATGGAACCCTCTGAATGGCGCTGTTCCGCTTTGTGTGTGTTTTAAATCATCGTTTACATAGATTTCAAGAAGATATTCTTCCCCTTCATCAGCAAAGTAAGTCCCGACAGCGCTGATCAGTTCATTTCTAAGGCTGGTGTAGGTTATCTTATAGCTTATATTGTAATCATATTCAATAATGTCTAAATATCCGCTGAGGTCTGTCTGGTAATTTGCAGTATAATCCTCGGTGTTTTCAATAACAAATCCTACGTTATGTATGTATTCGAGGATACTCGTATCATAATATGAAATGTATTGATATCCGTTTTCTCCAAAATCGCCCCAGCTGTTTTTAATTATCCATGCACCATCTCCTGGTGGAGTTATCAGGAAGTTGCTTGCAGAAAAATTGTCGTCCCATCCGACAAGTGATACAGCATGGGTTTGTTCGGTACTGATGTTTTGATACTGTGCGAATGTATTCTCATTGTAGTAAGGAGCAGCTCTGTATGGGTTATATGTGATGTGAATGGAACCGTATTTAATCAGCGCCTTTTTAAATGCGTCGTTATCTGTGAAATTTGCACGTTGTTTTACAAGTATTGCATCCTGGATGTGTATGTTTTCATCTGTAATGATAACTGGTGATAATTTGCCCAATTCATCATAACTGTCATATTCGGTTGGAAATGGTCCAAACCAACTTAAAATATATTCTAAAGCAAATTCTTGCCATCCTCCTTCAGTGACGTAACTGATACCGTATTTTGAAAATGCCAGTGGGTTGTCCTGCATATTGTTTTCTGAAAAGTCATATTCAATTCCTGTTGCCTTAATCAGTGCGGATTCCAATGCTCCGCATGACCCGAAAGTCCAACAGGCACCCATATCTCCCTGATCTTTAACTGATGAAACCCATCCCCAATCGCGTAAATCAAAACGTGCCGGAAGGTCATTCACGTCTATTGTATTGTTGATGAGTTCCAGTTTCATGCCATTTGACATTAAGACTGATGCATAATTCGTATCATTTAAAATGAGAAGGTCATCGTTATATACATTGTCATTTAATATGACTTGACAAAATACGCAGTGAATGGCTTCGCCGTTTCCTTCAAATTCACTTTCATTTATGGTTAAGTTCGCATCATAGCCGTAAATTGCATTCCCATCATTGTCTTTGAAAGTTAAAAGGATGGAAAGGAAGTATGTATTGTCACAATAAAGTGTTCCTCCCCCATATATTTCTTTATAAAGTATCCTGTTTGATTCAAAAGAACAGTTTCCTATACCCATCATTCCATTTGAAATAAAGACTGCTGATCCGGCATAAAATGCAGTATTTTCTGTGAAAGTTGAATTTTCTATTATCAAAGTACCTCCTAGCTGAACCAATGCGCCGCCAAAATCTCCAGTTGAATTAATGAAGGTTGATTTGCCTATGGATGTAGTCGTATTGGGATTTCTGTTGATGTCTATATAGATTGCGCCGCCGTTTTTGCGTGCTTCGGAATTTATGAAGGTACAGTTTGTTATATTTATAATATCCATATCTCTTAGCCCTACAGATCCTGCAGTCTCATTTGCATACATATTTTCAAAAATCGAATCGCTTACGGTTATATTTCCTTCAGCATATATTGCAGATGCATATTTGGATTTTGAATTGGAAAAACTTGAGTTGCGGATGTTTAGAGTGCCTTTGGAATAAATGCTTCCGCCCCATGTGCCTGTATTGTTCATGAAAAGGCAATTTGTAATTTCCATATATTTCGCTGATACAATGGCGCCGTTTGTACTGCCGACTAAATTTTCAAATATGGAGTCTTCAATGCTAATCTCAGCTTTTGCATATATTGCCGGTCCATTTTCGGCTATTGAATTGGTGAATGTTGAATTAATGATGTTAGTTTCCCAATTCAAATTGACATTTCCTCCGTTCTTTGCGGAATTGTTCATGAAAAGACAATTTGTTATTTGCGTTTCATTGTAACTTAATATTGCTCCGCCACCAATATTTGCATGGTTGTCAATGAAGACGCTATTGTTTAATGCAATAATTGCAATAGAATATATTGCCGCACCATTTTCTGCAGTATTGCCTATGAAAATGGAGTTTTCTATGCTTACCATTTTTTCTTCTGGATTAATGTATCCATTCCCGAAGTTTGGAAAGTGTAGGGCTCCGCCATTTGATCCATTGTTTGAGATAAACTCGCAGTTGATTGTGATGTTTTTCACGAAATCTTGGAATGTTATTGCGCCTCCATATCCTGCTAAATTAATTGTGCCTTTAGCGGTATTATTTGCATATTTTCCTTTGAATTTGCTGTTGCTTACTTCGTCGAAGAAAATTATTGCTCCTCCACCGAAATTTGCCGTATTGTTTATAAAATCACTGTTGAAAATATTGTTGTTTGTTTTACTGTAGAAATATATTGCTCCGCCATACGCTGCTTCGTTGTTTTCAAAAGTGCTTTCAATAGTATTGTATTCTGTATTTGAAATGAAACATATTGCTCCGCCGAGCTCTGTGGCTGTGTTTTTATTGAAAACGCTTGAAATCCGGATGTTTTCAGTTTCACTGATGAAACAGACTGCACCTCCAATTTCTGCAGTGTTGTTTTCAAACAAACAGTCTATTAAGTTTACATTTCTTTCTGAAAGTATTGCTCCGCCGCCTTTATTTGTGTATCCGTTGATAAAAGTGAGGTTTAAAATCGTGATGTTATCTCCTCTAATGCCAAAGATTCTGGCTTGGTTGGATGCGTCAATGGTGTGGCCGTTACCGTTAATGGTAAAATCATTTTTAGTTATGTTAATTCCCTTAATAAGTTCATAATCAGTCGAATTGTCATATGTATAGTCCTGTGTTATTTCTAGAAAGTCTGTGCTTGAATCTATTTCTTCTTGCAGTGCCGTGAAGTTTCCTTCGGCCGAAACGGCACTGATTGAGATGAATAAAATAGCCAGTACAAGCAATATTTTAATTATCTTCATCATTTTTTCTCCCTATTCATGAATAAATATTTTTAATTATCGCTCATGTCCTTGGTAACGCTTATGCTTTCACGTGAATATTTTTTAGGATCTTCTATAATTTCTAAAGCTATTTTATGAACGGATTCCATTGACGTTCTGTATCCCGCAGGCGTTTCGCCCTTTCTGGTAATTACATAATCGTCCTCATCGCCATGCTCAAGATAACCTGCCCTTATGATTGTATAGTCAACGTCGCTGCTTTCAATAAGATCTGCAGCATACTGGTTTGGAATCTGAGTCTGGTCATTGTCCACATTGAATTCGGCACCTTCCCCTTCAAGTTCGTTGTAAATTCCAACAGAAGCCATGAAAATGAATCTTTTAGGGTCCATATTAATGATATTGTCCACCATGACTGGAATGTAGTCTCCTGAAATTGCAAAGTAAACCAGGTCCTGGTCTTTCAAGGCTTTCTTTAAGGCTCTAAAATCAAGTGCATTAACGCTTTTAGCCGTAATTCTGTGATTGTCCTCATAGAGATGACCTGCACTAGTTGAAATGAGTGTCAGGTGGTGGTCTGTAACTGCAAGTAACTTCGCCGTTAATGATATTCCGAATTTTCCCGTTGCTCCAAGAATAGCTATGTTCATTTTTTCACCTGGTTTAATCTTTGATTATTCTTCAATTAATGATTTGTTATTTGATTCTGATACTTAATAATTCAAGCATTCAGTTAATGAATGTATTCAAAAAAAGAAAAAAGGATTAAATTGATTTAATCCTTGATTGTAATTGTGTTTGCGATTGCCATTCCGTCATATTCGGAGGTGATGATGTATTCTCCGGCCATCAGTCTGATGTTTAATCTGGCTATTCCTAAAGAATCGGTGTGTCTTACATAGAATACTCCGTTGATGTTGAATGTTACTGATGCATTGGCTAGAGGATTACCTTCACCGTCAATGACGGTTGCGTTGAATGTTGAACCGTCCATGTATGTCATTTCCATATTGTCGGCGCTTAAGACTGGTAAAACGGTAATGTTATAGGACATCATGAGTCCAGTTAACGGGTCAATTGCGGTTAGGATGTATTCGCCCGGCTCCAGGTTAATGTTCAGCTTAGCGGTACCGTTTTCATTAGTTAAACGGTCATAGAATACTCCGTTGATGTTCATGGTAATGTTAACGCCAGTTACAGGATTGCCTTCACCGTCAATTAATGAAATGAGGAATTGGGAAGCGTTTCTGTAGTATTTAACGAGGTTTTCTGCAATCAATGTCGGCAATACTGTAATTGTGTTTTCAACTGTTGTATCGTTGAATGTTGTTTTGATTGTGTAGTTGCCTGGTCCTAAGTTGATGTTCATTTTTGCGGTTCCGTTTTCATTACTGGTTCTTGTATAGCTTTCGCCATTGATTTCAAAGGTTACGGTTTCATTAGCCACTCCGATATTTGCCTCAAATTGTGAATCGTTTTTATAGATTTTAACTAAATCTTGGGTGTAAATATCCAGCGGTAATGTATAGACTTTTATGGAGCAAACAGTATTGTTTTCATCAAAAGAATCAATCCATGTACCATTTACCAGGTATTGTGATGAACTAGGTTCATGATGTTGTCTGGATCCTATAATGGCTGCAACACTGTTTGATATAATTTTAACAGCAAAGATGTCTCCTTCTTTAATTGGGATATATGAATCTAATTTAATGGTATGGAAACCATAGAATGGTGAAACACCATTTTGCGCATATTTTAAAACGTCATTAACGTAGACCTCAACAGTATAGTTAATGCCGCTTTCATTAAAGTAGGTTCCAACGGCAGCAATCAAATCATTTTCGATTGCTTCATATGTATTCATGTATTCATTTGATTTGTTGATAAAGGATATTATTCCGTTGATGTCATATTGGTAATTTTTGCTATATGGGATATTGTTTTCAAACACAAATGCAACTGATGGCTTTTCTGTTCCAAAAGTCAAATCATAGTATGAGATATAGAAATATCCCTCTTGTCCTTTTTCGGTTCCCCAGCTGTTTTTAAATATCCATGCACCATCACCAGGAGGAGTAATTAAAAAGTTGCTTGCGGAAAATGTGTCATCCCATCCGATTAAGGTAACTCCATGATTCGTCACACCACTTTCATTAAAATACTGATAACCGTTTATCATGTCACAATATGGGGGTTGCTGTTCAGAATGATAAAAGATACTTAAAGCACCATATTTTAAAAGAGCTCTTTTTAAATTGTCATTATCACTTATATTTTTACGAGGTATAAAGACCACGTCCTGGACATGAATACTTTCCGGTGTTGCCATTAATGGTGAAATTTTTCCGACTTCGTCGTATGTATCATATTCTCCTGGATGTACACCTAACCAACTTAACGCATAACCGGCACCTGATTCATAAGATCCTCCTTCAGGAATGCCTGATGTTCCATATGGGGAATATTGGAGTGAAACGTCCTGCATATTATTTTCAGAAAGGGATCCTTCCAATCCTAAAAATCTTAACATTGCAGATTCTATGGCTCCTGTTGTTGCAAATGTCCAGCAAGCTCCCATTAGGCCCTGGTCTTTGACAGGTGAAACCCATCCCCAATCACGTAAATCAAAGCGAATTGGAAGTGTATTAACATCTATTGTATTATTGATTATATTCAATTCCATTCCTGGAATAGGCACAACATATTCATATTCCGTATTGTTCAAAGATAAAGTATCATTGCCGCTGTAGGTATTGTTTTCTATAATGCATATCGTAGAGTCAAATTCTGTGTAAATGTCGCTATAATTGCCCTCATAGTCATGATTATTGTCAAATGTGTTATTTTTAATGGTATAGTTTGAATCATATAAAGATATTCCAGCACCATTTTTTGCAACATTATTGGTTATGTTAGAATTAAATAACATTAAACTGCCGTTGTCACAGTATATTGCGCCGCCGTAAGTGGCCCTATCCTCTTCATCATATGTTGCATAATTGTTATCGAATACTGAACTGAAAATAGTGTCCTTGGTCATGGAAGTGTATATTGCACCACCATCAAATAATGCGGAATTATTTGTGAAGTTACAATTGTCTACTAGAAGGTTACCTCCCAATTGGACTAATGCTCCACCGAATCCGGAGTAACAATCAGTAAAATCGGAATTCATGATTGTAATGTTGTTCGTGTTATTTTTAGCATATACATCGCAAAGTATTGCACCTGCATTTTTTTCGGAAGTAACATTAGTAAATGTACAGTTTGCAATAAAACCATCTTCCGTACCTTTCAATAGGATTGCTCCTGCAGAAATACGGGCATGAAGATTAATGAAACTGCAATTCAAGATTCTTGTTATTTTACTTCCCCGAATTGCAGCCGTATAATTGGATGTGGTATTTGCAAATACTGAATTACTGACGTATAATTCGTTTCCACCCAAAGCTAAAATAAATCCCCTTATCAATTCTTTTGAATTCATCATAAATGCAGAATTGAATATCGCATTTGCATTTTGGTTCAGTGTTATAGCACCATAATTTTTTGATGTCAAATCTAAAAATTCGTCTTCGTTACTTATAAATGAAGCAAACATTCCTACAAAGATTGTTGCTAAATTTGAAGCAGTACTGTTTGCAAAAACCACATTATTTGTATTTATGGAACAATAATCCGGGATATATAAAATACTGCCCATATCAGAGTTTGCATTAATAAAAGTAAGGTTATTTATAGTTATGTTATTTCCTCTAATAATGAATATCCTTGATTGGTTATTTGCGTCAATGGTATAGCCATTACCATTAATGACAAAATTATCCTTATCAATAGAAATTCCCATGTTACTGTCGGTTTCATTGTTGAATTTATAGTCGTGAGTTAAATTCAACTCGCCGGTTGCATTATTTATTTCATCTGCCAAATCAGTGAATGAATCTTCACTGTCTATTCCTATGATTTCTTGACCATCATCACTTATAACATCATCTGTAAGGTTTTCTGCTGCACAGACAGCCCCCACCGACATGATTAAAACAAGCATGACAATCATAACCTTTAAAACATTCATAATTATCACAATATAAATTATATAAAAAATTGATATTTAAATATTTATATTAATGTTAAAGAGGCAGACTCTAATTTTATATGTTGTCATGTCTTAAAAAAGTAAATTGGAGTTTGTACTCCTAGAATACAATTGGGATAACGTTATTGTTTGTTGAATTCATTTAATGCGTTATCATTAAGCGGAATTCCCATTACTTGGTAATTTCCTAATTTTCTTGTTTTTCTAATTTTACTTGATTTCGTGTTTCGTTATGAAAATTGAGACTTTTCTATCACTTAAATTTTAAAAAATAAATATGGACATTATCTATTTGTTTAAATAACAGAAAACATATAATAAAAATACATTATAATTACTGTTTATTAATCATTTACTTATTAAATAAATAATTTTTCACGGATTATTTTTTCAGCATTTTTGCACATCTGTTCTTGCAATTTGGCTTGCTTTTTAAAAATTATTTTCTGCGATTCTCATTCCGTCATATTCGGAGGTGATGATGTATTCTCTGGCCATCAGTCTGATGTTTAACCTAGCTATTCCTGAGGAATCTGTGTGTCTTACATGGAATGCTCCGTTGATGTTGAATGTTAGCTTTGCCTGGTGAAGAATTATTTGATATTGAAAAGCTAATTCCAAGAGAAGATTTGAAATGAGTGTTATGCTTAAAATTTTTCTTTGATTTAAATGAATTGTCTCAGTGTGAAGTTGATAATTTAAATCATCTATTGGCTTGTTATTTCCCAAAAAAACTTTTTGTTATTTGTGGTGATGGTTTAAATCATTTAACTTAACTGCATGGAATTATACATTTTCATACTGTTTTCGTTATTTTCCCTGTAAAAAATTGTATATACATTATTGGGAGTTTTAATCATTTTAACAACTACATTTTCACGAGTATCTTTAATAATTCCTTCTGCATGTACTGTTATTGTTTTAAATCCTTGAGTTGTCTCTAAATTATAACTCGTGAATGTGACATTGTCCATACCCTGCTGCATCATTGATAAAAATTCACTAGCACTAATTTCACCTGTGGATAATGCAGAATATGTGATATCAAAATCTTCAGTTGTCATTCCTTTATTATTAATAATGAATATGGATTTTCCATCGCTACCATAAAATTCCATTCCCTCTTGTTTTGTTATGTACGTACTGCCTGCAGGTGCTGTCATCTTCACACCATCCAATGTAACTTCTTCGTCAAATAATGGTACATTTGTGAGAACAAACGCTGCTACAAGTATTCCAATTATTATTAATAATCCTATAATTATTTTATTTTTATTGTTTTTGGGTTCTTGTGTATTTCCGATTTTAGATCCGCATTTATCACAGAATTTAGAATCTTTTTCGACTTCCTCCCCACATTTTGGACATTTTGTCATTGTTATCACCGTTAATTAGTGGTGATATATTTGTTAAAAAGAGGTTATATTAATTATTATTTTTTCTTTATGGATGATATTTTATGTTGACTTTTTAGTCAAATTCATCAATTAATAAACTTATTTGGTTGAAAATGAAATAAAAACATCATGTTTAGATATTAAATCAATTTTTCTTTAATTAGGAGTAATGTTCTGATTTTTTTTGAATAACTTATTATTAACTTTTATATTAATCTATTGGATATCTAATTGTTTAACATATTAATATAGGAATTCTATTATTATTTATAAAATTAAAATTAAAGAATATTCTTTTCAAATTTATTACATTTTTCTTTTAGTAATAAAATCTCTTTATTTGCATCTTCTAATTGTTGTTCTAATTTTGATAATTTTTCTTGTTCATCAAAATTTAAGGGATTATCATCTTCTTTATTTAATAAAAAACTAATATTTGCACGTTGATTAGGATCAATTTCGCTTAACTCTTTTAAATGTTCCCTAAGTTCTTCATTTCCACTTGTAATACTCAACCTTAAAAGAACATTTAACTTTATTTTTGCTTTAATTTCATCAAAAATTACATCACATTCTTCTTCATAAGGCAAATGAGGAATCAAATCTTTGGTTTCATCTCTTGTTAAAACTAAAAAACCATGTTTATAAGAAGTTCCAATCTTAAAAGAAAAATCTAAATGAGGCTCATCAATTTCATCATCCACAAGAAATTCTTCGTCAAGTGGCCATCCTTCATAATCCAACTCATCTCTTTTTTTAATAGCTTCTTCTAATGAATCAAATTTGCCAAAATTATATTTGTCATTATCAAATGTGCGAGTTACTATGTATTTTTCCCCATCTTGTAAAATATATTCTTCATTTGTCATAAAAATCACAAATTAATATTTCAATGAATTAAAACTTTGGACATCTCTTCTTCAAGTTTAGCTTCAAAATCAATAGCATTAGAATGATACCATTTGCAGAATTCTTTCATTCCCGCCATAGCATAACCTTCCCAAATATCAAACATTCTTGGTTTATCATTTAATATATTTATATCATCAGTTTCTTCAATTGCTAAAATTTGTAATATTTTAATTGGTTCTCCCATTTTTAAAGCACTTTCATATTTAATTAAAGTAACCGGGTCATTAATATTTTCACGATTTTTAACTATATATTTACCAATTAATACTGTGATTAAAAATAATTCCAGATTATTTAATCCCAGTTTTTTCCCAAAATATTGATAGGAATATTTATTTTCTTCATCTGAAGTATGTTTATAATACATTTCATCAGTATATATTGTTGTACCTTTATCATCATTTATCATGTTTTTCACCTAATCTCTCTTTAGTAACATCAACAATTGTTGTTTCATCTTTTGTTACAAATTGTAGTTCATATTCCTTTCCAACGTATTCACATAACTTATCATGGAATTCTGACGAGTTTTCACTATCTAAAAAAAGGAAAATTAATTGATTATTTTCTAATAAATGGGGTATTGAATCAGCAAAATTATTTCTTAATCTATTTCCCCATCGCCCAATGGAAGTATCCATTACTTGGGGAAGTTTAAATGCAGATGAAGAGTTTATTGCTGTGATAAATGACAATGCAATAGCTAATTGAGCACCACTTGAAGGAGTAATGGATGTGACAATTTCTCCATCTGTTTCTCTCAATGAAATATCGAATGATTCACTAATTAATACTGCATCATATTTATTTCTAGTCCCATCACCATTATAGATTTTTTTGAATTGTTTATTAACATTATTTTCGATTGATTTATGAATTTTTCTTCCTAATTCATCTTTTAAAAATTCACAGTGTTCTATAATTTTGTTACAAAAATTAACTTTATCATTAAGTTCTTTTTCATCACCTATATTAATTTTTAATAAATCTAATTCTCGTTCTATTCTTTGCATTTCGGGTTCAAATTCATCAATATTATTCTGAAGATTTTTGATGTTTTCTTTAAAACCTTCAATTAATTTATCATTCCCATCAATTTTACTTTTAATTTCATTCTCTTTATTTTTTGCTTTTAAAGCGGAGTTATATAATTCATTTTTAATTTCAAGGGATTCTATTTTACTTTCAAGATACTCTTCAATCTTATTAACCTCATTACAATGTTGTTCGACATCATTCTGAAATGATTTGGGAATTTTGCTAATTATTTCATTAGACTCATTAATTAATTCTTTAATTTTTTTATTAATTATAGAATTATTTTCAATTTTAATTGTATTATCTCTGAGTTTGGACAATAATTCAAATGCTGAATTATCTTCTTTTAAATCGTGACCGCACATGCATTTTTTTCTATTCAAAATAAAATTGAGGTCTTTGGATGAAATTGAATAAATATATTCATTATCATCAATAGAGTCATCATTAATCTTTCTAGTTATAAATGTTTTTAATAAGTCATAACTCAAAACATAAGAAAAATTATATAATAAAAATTTTAAGTGAGTCTCATTTAAATTATTTAAACTATTATTAAAAATTTCAATATCTTTTTTTAAATTATTAATTTCAATAAATAATTCATCAGGACTATCTCCTCCAGGATTCAGTAATTCATTTAAATTTTCATTTTCCTTCGTTAATTTTTTAATATTGTTTTTATTTTCTTCTAAATCTTTAATATCTTGTTTATTAGATAAAATTAATTTATCTCTTTGTTCATTTAAATCAGCTAATTCTTCATTTAATTCTTTTAAATCATCATTTAAATTATTCTTTTGTGTTTCAGTACGTTCTATTGTTTTTTCAATTAAATTTGATTGGGATAATTTTATTATTTCCTCTTTTACAGTATTAGTATCACCATTAAACCAATCTAATAATCTTTCACCATCAAATAAAAAATATTCTTGTAGGCGCTTAGGCAATCTTGTTTTTCTATATCCTAGTGGATCACCCAAAGGTTTATCATTTTTGTAAATTTCAAACTTTTCTTCTCCTTTTTTACGCATTTTTCCTGTAGATGTTTTATTATAATTTTGTTTTCTATTAATTGTTATATTATTACCTTCATTGTCTTCCATTACAACTTCAACTTCAACTGTCAAAATTTTACTGTTTTTTATTTCTTTAGCTGCCTCTAAATTACATCTACCTTTACTTGAATTTTTATAAGGTTCCTTACCACCATATATGCACCAATAAATTGCACTTAAAAAAGTAGTTTTTCCTAAATCGTTGTCTCCTTCTATTATAGTTAAATTTTTCTCACCATATGCAAAATTAATTTTTGGAGGGTTTCTATATGGTCCATAATTTTTCATTGTCAATGATCTGATAATCATTTTAATCACTATACTCCTCAACAAATTTTGCATAATTGTCATCTAATCTTGGCTTTTTCTTATCACTGTATTCATATTCTAAATTCAAAGCATCTAAAATATAATTTTTTTCATTATCTTTTATTTTCATTTCGTCCAAAATTCCTAAAATCACTGAATTAATATTACTTTTCATTATAATCCCCACTGTTTTAATTTATCTAAACTTTCGCCAGCATTGTCCGAAGTAGAAATAAACTCTTTTAACCTATCTAATTCAGAATCAAAAAAGTTATTCAACTTTGAAGAATCGTCATTATCAGAAACTACAACTAAATCATAAATATATGCCTTTTCTTTACCTGGTGATTTCCTTAAAACTCTGCCTCTTCTTTGAATATATTCTGCAGGATTTGATGAACTAGACATAATAATAACTTTATTGGTTGATGGAACATCTACACCTTCATTTAAACATCTAATTGCAACCAATGCCTTGTAATCACCTTTATCAAAACCATCTAACAATTGTTTTCGTAATTTTAAATTTTCATGATATGTAAACTTTGATTTAGGATTAATGTTCTTTTCATCTAAAATTTGTAATACTCTTTCTATTTGTTTATATGAGCAAAATATTATTAAATGATCAATTGGCTCTTCCAAATTATCTAATATTTCCCCTAATATTTTATATTTGTCTTCAGCATTATTTGCTTTGCTTCTATTTTTAGATTCTTCTTCTGTTAGGTTAACTTTAATTGGAATATAATAATATGGTGTCAAAAACTTTTCTCTTTTAGAACCGAATCTTCTAGTTAATGCATCTCTAATATTAAATTCAAAAATTTCTCCTTTAAAATAATTCATTATTCTTGCAGTCCCTTCATAATCCATATGTCTTTTAGGAGTAGCACTCAGACCTAATCTATAATCATATTCACGGATTAATCCCTCACTATATCCCGCAGACCCTACATGATGAACTTCATCAACAATTAATAATAATTTTTTATTTGGATTTTTTTCTTTTATAGACATTATTTTAGTAATGAATTCTTTTTTGGAGAAGGTTACGTGTGATGTTAAAATAATTTGTGCTTTATTAAAATTTACATTATTATTTATTTTTCTTTTAAGTTTATCAAAATCCACTCCCCATTTTGGATTAGCATCCCCATAAAATTCATGGGGTTTTCCCAAATCCATACTAATGATTTCATCTTTCCACTGTTCAATTAAATGAATATAGGGGCATGCGATTACTGTGAGAACATCTTCATCTTTTACAACTTTTTTTAAACAATTTAATGATGTAATTGTTTTACCAGTTCCTGTAGCCATAGCCAAAATTCCTCTTTTACCATGGGAAAACCAAGTGTCAATTGCATCAAGTTGGTAGGAATATGGTGTTTTTACTTTTTTTTTCTTATAGGGAGGTTTTTCCAATTGCTTAATTCGAACAATAATTTTTTCAAGTTCTACTTTATCTTTTGGAGCATTTTTGATGAAAAAATTTAATGATTCATCAGGAATATTGTATACTTTTAGATTATCATTATTGTCATTCCAAAAATCTTCAAAAGCAGAAATATTTGTAGGAATATGCACATCGTCCTGCCAACTTTTAAATGTGTGCAAATTTTCAGAATTTTTTACCCAACCTCTTGCACTTTCATTCACTGAACCTACAAAAATGATACAATTATCTTCAGAATCATGCATAATTCCTAATTTTGGATGATAAATATTATCTGGCATATATCTACCATCTATATAATTTAAACCTATTTTAACTTCAAGAAATTCATTTGCAATCATCCAACCTAAAACTTTTGTATAGTTCCAAATTAATTCATCTTCTAAATTTTCATATTCATTTAAAAAATTTTTATTAATTAATTCTTTGAATTGATTTGGATTTGAAATTGAATCCCAATCATCTTCACTTAATTGGACTCCGCAAAGTAGTCTTATATGTCCATTATTTTCGATTAATTTTGCCATTCCTTTTGCAGCCACACATAAACTTGCAGAACTAAAGTATCCTGAAAGTCTATCATACTTAACGGATTCAGCTAGTGCCAAATTATAAAATTTTTCAACCAAATTTTCATTTGCAGAAAAATAATCTGGCTTAATTAAACTATCAATATCTTGTAATGACATTAAAACCCCATATTATAAAATTTTTAATCTTCTCCAATAGCCACAAAATTACCACTAATAATAATTATATTGTTGTTATAACAATATATATATTACTAAAATATCTTAAAAATTAAAATAAAATCTTAATATCTCATATAATAACTCATGTCAGATTAAATTAAATCAAATAGTAAAATAAAAAAAGAATAAATCGATTTAAAAATTAAATCTGGGAGGGATCAGATTTTAAAAGTTTAAATATGTACAATATATTAACGATCTCAATAAGATCAAAATAATTACTCATGTTATTTATAAACCTGATAAAAATCATTCATATAACAAAAATCAAAGTAAAATACATTATAATCTTGATATAAAAAAAATTTAAATAAAATTAATAGGATACCATATTATATAAAATTTATTTACTAATGGTCTTGGGGAAAATTATGGAATTTAAAGATTTGATAACAGAAGACATTAAACGTGTTTTACTTGTTGAACCAGACTTTCCTATTCCTAATAAAAGTAGAAATCATTCTAATTTTTTACCAATAGGTCTTTTAAAAATAGCTAGTTATTTTAGAGAGAAATCAATAGATGTTGAATTAATACGTTTTGAAGAGAAAAAAGATGAAGATTATTATCAAACAAAATTAGATTTTAAAAATGATGTCTCTAATAATGTGCCTAATTTAATATTTGTCACTTCAATATTTACTTATTGGTCAAAATATGTGAAAAAAGCAGTTTTACATTATAAAAATAAATATCCTAATGCAAAAATAATTGTTGGAGGAATTTATGCTTCTTTAATGCCAGAACATTGTTTAAAAAATACGCACTGTGATGAAATAATTACTGGACCAATTCCTGAAGTAGAAAAATGTGCTCCCGCATATGATTTAGTTGATGTGGATTATCAAATAATTCATACCAGTAGAGGTTGCATTAGAAAGTGTGGATTCTGTGGAACATATATAATTGAACCAGTGTGGGATTGTAAGTCAAGTATTAAAAGAGAAATTGAAGAAAATCAAAAAAGACAATATGAACATAATCAAAAACCATTGAAAAAAATAATATTTTATGACAATAATCTTTTGGCTAATAAACATATAGAAAATATACTTAATGAATTAAAAGAGTTAAAAACACAAAGGAAAATAACTTATGTAGAATCTCAATCTGGATTCGATGGAAGGATACTTATAAAAAAACCACATTTGGCTAAAAAATTGAAAGAAGCAGGGTTTAAAAATCCAAAAATTGCTTGGGATCATGGTATATGTCAAGCTCCTAAAATTAAAGAGCAAATTGATTTATTAATTGATGCAGGATTTGCAGCAAAAGAGATATCTATCTTCATGATTTATAATTATGAAATTCCTTATGAAGAGATGGAAGAAAAAAGGCAACTTTGTGCTGAATGGAATGTTCAAATAACAGATTGTCGATATAGGCCATTAAATGCAGAAGATGATAATTATAGTTCATATAAGCGGGAACAAGGTCCTGATGATTATCATATTCATGAAGAAGGGGGTTGGACTGATGCAAAAGTAAGAAAATTCCGGAGAAATATTCGTAGGCACAATATTTGTATGAGGCATGAAGTTGATTTTCATTCAACTATTTTGGAACGAAAACAAATACCTCAAGATAAAGCTAAACAACTACGTAGAAAATCATTTAAAGAGATTAAAGAAAAATTTTCGGATGTTTTGCCTGATGCATGGTCACCTTTTGATTTACATCCGTGGGATGAGCAGGATTATTTTAAAATAAAGACAAATTAGATAATGGATATTTATTCTCTTTAATTAACATCGTAAAATCTTAATAATTATTATAAATATTAATTCATATGAATTGTATAGTGCATTTTCATTAACTCCAGGTAATAATGAAATTGAAGAAGATGACTTAACTAAATTCATAAAAAATGTTATTAAGATATTATTGTATCAAGACGGTTTAATTAATTATGAATATTTAAGTTCTAGCTATTAATATCATCAACTATATAACATCAGCTGCATAATATTTAATTAGAGGTTTAAATTAAATGTTATGCAATATTTCCATTTCAACTGTCAATAACAATCTGTCCACTTTTTATAAAACCAATTACAATGTTAACTTATTTTATCCATTCATTGACAGATTGATGTTATTTGATACAGACACTGATTTTTTGCATGATGAATTCTCAATCATATTGACAAAAGAGGATTTAAACTCAATCAGCACAGAAGACATCAGAAATGAAGACATGGAATTCATTAACGAACTTGAAAAGCTATTCAAAAATTGCGATTACATTGAAATCGACGGCAGATTTCGAAGATTCATTAAAGTAGGGGAATTAAATTGAAAACATTGAATGTTGTGGCAGCTATTATTCACAAGGACGATAAAATCCTTGCAACCAGAAGGGGCTATGGGGAGTTCATTAACCAGTGGGAGTTTCCCGGAGGTAAAATTGAAGAAAATGAAACCAAGGAAGAAGCCCTTAAAAGGGAAATCAAAGAGGAATTAAACATCGATATTGAAATCACTAATTTTGCACTGGATATCGAGTATCAGTACCCTACATTTTATCTTAAAATGTCCTGCTATGACTGTACAATAAAAAGCGGAACGCTTGAACTCATCGAGCACAATGATGCAAGATGGCTTTCAAAACAGGAACTTGATGACGTTAACTGGATTCCGGCAGATGTCGATGCCGTAAACTATCTAAAAGAGACCTTAAATGAAGAACTTATCATAGAAAAGATGAAAAAGGTCGATGAGGAAATGCAGAAATGTGGTTACGACCTTGACAAGTTAAAGGAATTATACGAAAACACCGAAGACAAATTCGAAAGACAGCTGATTTATGCTGAAATCAGGTCAATTGAAATCCTGGACACTATCGTGATTGATAAGAATGATTAATGAAGACATTTTAAACGGGGCTAAAACGGCATTTATCGATGAAAACAATTCATCCAGTCCGGACTTTAAACCCAAACTGCTTTTCAACTCAAAACACACAAAGGTCAGAAACGAAATAATCGACCAGCTGAGGACATGTGGCGAGTTTATCATTTCAACTGCATTCATTACCTTTGGAGGAATCGTACCTCTTTTGGAGGAGCTGAAAAACCTTGAAAATAATGATGTCAAAGGAAAGATATTAACCACTGATTATTTATATTTTACAGAGCCTAAGGCCTTAAAAAGACTCAATGATTTTAAAAACATAGAAATCAGAATGTTTACAACGGAAAATGAAGGTTTTCACACTAAAGGTTACGTTTTTAAGAAAAATAACAATTACTCAGCTATTGTGGGAAGTTCCAATTTAACGTCAGCCGCACTGGTTGAAAACAAGGAATGGAACGTGGGATTTACCACAACTGAAAATGGTGAAATCATAATCAGTCTTTTAAATGAATTCAATGAATTATGGAATAAATCAAAGAGTTTAAATGATATTTTACCTACTTATGAAAAGATATACAATGACAATGTCAATTTCAAAGAGTTAAGGGAAATCACTGATAAATTAAAGGAAAGAAACATTAGGGATTTGGTTCCAAACACCATGCAGGAAGCATTTTTAAGAAATATCAGAAACTTAATTCAGAAAGGAGAAAAAAGAGCCATTCTGGTTTCAGCCACAGGTACAGGTAAAACCTATGCTTCCGCTTTTGCCATAAAGGATTTTAATCCTAAACGCTTTTTATTCATCGTTCACCGTGAACAAATCGCAAAGCAGTCAATTGCCGCTTATAAAAACGTTATTAAAGACAAGTCATTTGGACTGTTGACGGGTAATGAAAAGAACTTCGATGCAGACTATGTCTTTGCAACGATTCAGACATTATCAAAGGATGATGTCTACACGAAATTTAAAAAAGACGAATTTGACTATATCATAATCGATGAAGCGCATAGGTTGGGTGCTCCAACTTATCTAAAGATTTTAAATTATTTTACTCCAAAATTCTGCTTGGGAATGACTGCTTCACCTGAAAGAACAGATGGTTTTGATATTTATGAGAAATTCGACCATAATATTGCTCATGAAATCAGATTGCAGGAGGCTCTAGATGAAGATTTGCTTTGTCCATTCCATTATTTCGGAATAAGTGATGTTACTTTTGAAAAACAGAATTTTGATGACGATTCTGATGTATTGGGTAATGGTGATTCTGATATAGTATTCATTGATGATAACTTTAGGGATTTTAATTATCTCGCATCGAATAAAAGAGTTGAGTACTTGCTAGAAAAATCCGAGTTTTATGGCTACTCTGGAGATAGAATCAAGGCACTTGTGTTTTGTTCAAGAAAAGAAGAGGCCAAACTTTTATCAAAAGAATTTAATAAACGTGGCCACCCATCTGTAGTACTTACTGGTGAAAACTCACAGGATGAACGTCTTGATGCAATTGACCGTTTGACCAATGATGAAAATCCAAATAAACTAGAGTATATTTTTACTGTTGATATTTTCAACGAAGGGGTGGATATTCCTGAAATCAATCAGGTTTTGCTTGTAAGGCCGACTGAGTCTCCAATCATCTTCGTCCAACAGCTTGGTAGAGGATTGAGGAAGTTTGAAAATAAGGAATTTGTTGTCATTTTGGATTTTATAGGTAATTATAAGAATAATTATATGATTCCATTGGCACTGTCTGGGGACAGATCATATGACCAGGATAACTTGAGACGCTATCTGATGGAGGGAAACAAGATTATTCCTGGTGTATCATCTATTAATTTTGATGAAGTTTCTAAACAAAAGATTTATGAATCAATTAACACTGCTTCATTTAATAGAAAAACTCTTTTTAAAGAAAAATATATGAATTTAAAAGCTAAATTGGGTAAAATTCCTTTATTATGTGATTTTTATAATAATGCTGATTTTAGTCCAGAATTAATTTTAAAACATAATGATTTTCCTTGTTATCATTTATTTTTAAATGAAGTTGAGGATGATTATACTGGTGAATTATCGAATAATGAACTTATTTCATTAAAATTTATTTCAAAAAAACTAATTAAAGGAATAAGGCCTCATGAACTTATTATTTTAAATTGTCTTAGATATAATAAATATTTCACTATTGAAATGATTGAAAAATGTTTATTCGATATTTATGGTTTGAAAAATCAAAAAGACTCAATAAAAGGAGCTATTAACTTTTTAAGTTTAAATTTCTATAAAAAAGAAAAAGGTGAAGGTTATCAAGCAAATACTATTCAAAAATTTATTGGTGATGTTATTTCGTTTGATGATATGTTTTTCACTGATGATTTTAAGATTTCACCTTATTTTAGAAGTTGTTTAAATAATCCGACTTATTTAAAACATTTTAATGATGTATTAAATTACGCATTTCTTAAATATGATAATGTTTATATGGATGAGAAGCCATTTAAGTTATATGAAAAATATTCTCGTGAAGATGTTTTAAGGCTTTTAAATTGGAAATACTTTATGAATGGTCAAAATATTGGTGGATATAAAATTAAATACAATACTTGCCCTATTTTTGTCACTTATGATAAAGCGGAGGATATTTCGGAGACAATTAATTATGATGATCAATTTATCAATAAGGAATTATTTTCTTGGATGAGTAGAGATAATAGGAAAACTTCTTCATCTGAATTAGAACCTTTAATTAATTATAATGAGTTGGATGTTGAGTTATTTATACAGAAAAATAATGATGAAGGTATTGAATTTTATTATATGGGTAAATTAACTCCTTTAAACTATAAACAACGTTATAGAAATATTGGTGGTAAAGAAAAACCTATTGTTAATTTCACATTTAAAATAGAAAATCCGGTTAAAGATGAATTATATGACTATTTCACAAAAGATTAAAAAATAGTTAATTAATATTAGGGGGAATAATCCCCCGATTTAATGGAATTTATGGTTTGAAAGAATTTATTTTAGTTTAGCATATCTGAATCAATTTCATCCACGATATCGCCGCTAGGGCTGACTAAAACTAATTTAACATAGTAATCTCCACCGTCTGTGTGGAAATTAAAGTAAGTTGTACCTGATGAACCGCACATTCCAGGATGGTCTGCAACAAAATCGGAGGAGTAAAGTTCAACACCGTATGATAGCGGACTTACTTCCCAGTGGTAACCGGTTCCTGCTGTGGTCGGTACGCTCATGACGAAATTACCGTTGCCGTCAATAACTGCTCCGGTATTAGTAACATTTTCAATATCAGTTATATTATCTGCTGAAGTGCTGTTAACGTCAATATCTGCTGCGGAAATAGTACTTATTCCAGCAAATAATACGAAAATAGCTAATAAAGCGAATATTTTATTTAATTCCATATAATTTTACCTCCATTTTTTTGTACTTTTTCACGTCAATGTGATTAGTACTTACTATTGATGTTGGAATCTACCTTATATATGTCTTTTCGCATGTATGTACTTACTTTCATATAAATCTTATTTAAAATGATTTAAATAATTCGGTTGTGTATTTGGGAGGGATATTGGATTTTTAAGACGTTTTAAAACAATTATTCATATAATGCTGGTGACATTTTCCACTTCCTAAAGAAAATCCGGAAAGATTTTTCATGCATTTACTTAAAAGTATGGCCAATATTTTTAATGGTCAATCAAATTAATTATCAAATAATTAATCATATACTAAACATGCTTAAACATCACTTCCAATCAAGTAAAGTTCTAAAACCCAATCTATACATATCAGCCAGTAAAAAAATAATTTTCAGATTGCATGGGGGGAATCACGTCACAAACGCATAGTAAAAACATAATGCTTTTCAAGATATTTTTGTTAAGGATCATGATGGATGGGCACAAATTATATATACCATTTAAACACAATTAATTAACATGGACTACGAAGCTTTTAAGTTAAGAAGTGTTATTTTTGACAACAAATTCAGAATTGAAAGAAAGCATGTAGAATTTGATAGCGGAATTTCATCCTACGAAGTTCTGGTTCATGATATCGGACACAATGCACTTGATATTGTGGGATTTTTCAAATATTTCCAAATAGTTTCATCCGTAGGGCCGATTGAAAAGGAATTGCATAATCTGATTGCATCAAAAACGAATAGTGCCTCTGTGCTTCAAAGGGTGGCTTTCGAGAGAAGACACTATATATATGATGAAAAAATTCATGTTGACATTGACGGTGAGGATTACGTCTTCAAAATTGACGGAATCGGACCTCAGGCTGTAAAAATTACAGTTCAAATAACGTATGATGAAATTGCAAACTCAACAAAACCTCTGGAATCCAAATTAAGAAAGCTTATTAACACTCTCTATCAGGGTCCTCTAAACAACAAAGAAACTCTTGATAAAATTAACGATACATGGCAAAAAGAGGAAGCCCACAAGCAGAAAGTCCATGAGGAAGTCCTTAAGGATGAAGAAATCAGGGCTCAAAAACAAAAGGAGCTTGAGGATTTTTTAAATTCATGGTAAAAACTAATTTTTTTAACTCTTAATCAAAGAGTTATTTTTTTATCATAATTTAGCGAGAATACTCCAACTTCTCAAAGTTGGTGCGACGAGCAATTGCCTTTTAATTTGTTATATAATCTTTGATTATATGTTAGTGCAGTCATTGGACTGATAATCCTGTTATGCGGGTTATTCTCACTTGAAACTGCATTATTGGTGACGATAATGTGGGTTGCATGATAGTTTAAAGCCTAATCGATAGTCATACTCCGGGCTGTTGAGGGCGAGAGAAAGATTAGTATTGGTTAACGTTATGTGAACTTTTGTTTAAAGTCTCGTTAAGAAGAACGATGTTTTATTAAAGGAGTTTAAATGATTCCATCGTGTCAACAAGCCAACTTTAAGTCATGCGCTATTCGGCTTGAGCGTATATAGGTCATAACCTTTTAGTGCTTGTTCGGGATACAGAAAGAACCTAACCTAATCGTATCTAACAAAAGGTAAACTCGGTAAGCCTGATAAAGTCTAGAATTTATTCTAGTAGGGTGACTGTGAGGAAACTTGAATTCTTTATGAGGTAAAGGATGCTAAGAAAGCAAATGCCATTATTTGGTCGAAAGACAGCAGGAAACTGACAAATTTTAATAACTGTGAATGGATATGCTGATTTTAGCAGGTGAACAACATGCATATAAAACGAATATTTTGATTTTATTCAAAGATTGGAGGTATAACTGATGAGAAATACACAAAAGTATACTTTTGTGTCCACCACTTCAAACATTACTAACTGGTCTTCTATAGATTGGAAGAAAGCAGAAAAGTATGTAGATAAAATTCAAAAGCGGATATATCGTGCTGAAAGTGAAGGTGATTATCGTAAAGTAAGGGATTTGCAACGACTATTAGGGCGTAGTGCATATGCACAACTGTTGGCAATCAGAAGAGTTACTCAGACTAATAAAGGAAGGAGAACTGCAGGTATTGGTGGATTTAGAGCCTTAACTGATAAGAAAAGAATGGAGTTATTTTACAAAATTCGTAATCGTAATATTAATTTACACAACCCGAGACCGGCTCTTCGTAAATATATTCGTAAAAAGAATGGTAAAATGCGTCCTCTTAGTATTCCAGTTATTCTTGATAGGATTTATCAAGAGATTCTCCGAATGGTTTTAGAACCTCAGTGGGAGGTTCGTTTTGAACCTACCAGCTACGGATTCAGACCCAAAAGAAGTATCCATGACGCTGCGGAAAGAATATTTAATTATATTCACCCTGGCAACTGGGTTTATGTATATGAAGGAGATTTCAAGTCATGTTTTGATAATCTTGACCATGATTTCATTCTTGAACAAATTAAATGATTTCCATACTATAAACTTGTTGAGCGTTTTCTTAAAGCAGGTTATGTTGATAATAATATATTCAAACATAATGATAAAGGTACTCCTCAAGGAGGATTGCTGTCGCCTTTATTGGCAAATATTGCCTTGACAGGCATGGAAGAATGTTTAAACATCTCATACAGAAAGAAAACATACAACAGAAATGGAAAACCTTACACTACATATAAAACACAAGGTAAATATCGAATGACTCGATATGCCGATGATTTCGTTATTTTTGCCAAAACTGAAGAAGATATACTGAAAGTATCTGAAATTCTAGAACCTTATTTAGTCAAAAGAGGTTTAACACTCGCTGAAGACAAAACAAAAATTTCCCATTTACGAGAGGGATTCGATTTTCTGGGACTGAACTTCAGAATATACTACTCCAAAAATGGTCACAAAACTTTAATTAAACCATCTAAAGAGAGTATTCAGAAAGCCCGAGATAAAATCTCCGATATATATGAGAATATGGATGGAAATAATGTTGACACATTAATTGAAGTTGTTAATCCAGTTATTAGGGGAATTGCTAACTTTTGGAAACATTACGTTTCCAAAGAAATATTCAATAAAATGGATCATTACATCTGGATTAAGAATAGTAAATTCCTTAAACGGCTTCATCCTAAGGAAAGTAAGAAATGGATTAAAAAGAAATATTATCCTCCTTACAATGATGGAGAACACCGAGATAATTGGGTTTTAACTGGTCCTAAAAATGGTTTACATATGGAAAGAATGTCCTGGTACTCGATTAGACGGTATACCATGATAAAATTTAATTACAGTCCATATGATGCCAGTAAATCAGATTATTTTGCAAATAGATAATAAATTAAACCTTCTTATTCAGATAAATGTTTGCTTGAGCCCATTGTGATGAAAGTCACACGATGGGTTCTTAGGAGAGAAGGAGGGGGTGACCCCTCTGACTTATCCGACGGGATGAATCGCATTGTTGGGGGTACTTTTATTTTTGCTAATTTCCCTAGTTGATTTTCTAAAATAGGCTATTTTTTCATGGTATTTGTATTGGATTTTTCATTCAGTATAACTATTTTTTTTGATTTTTTTTATAATTTATACGTTTGCACATTACTTGTCAAATGCTCTCTAGGTATTTCTTTATATAGTTATATGGTTTATATTATTAATTGTAGTTAATACATATTTTATTTGGGTTTAATTAATAATGGTAGTTATAATTAAATGAAAGTTGTTAATAAGAATATTAAAGTTAGGATTTATCCGTCAAAAGCGGATAAGGATGATAAAGGAGAAAAGATTGTTAGTATTAACAAAATTGAGTCCAATATAGGTATTTACAGATTTATTTATA
>NZ_JAZRKF010000019.1:0-151698 GCF_045646205.1 Methanobrevibacter sp.
TTAAAGAGACTGATGAGCAATAAACCGAAGATTATTCCAAAGTTAAACATGTCTAAGAAATATGAAAATACATTAATTGCTGTTGTTAATGGATACATATAGCCAAATGGAGGGTATGCTTTAAGTGCAATATTAATAAAACACCAATAACAAATAGAAATGATGAACATTATTGAAATGAATTTTAAAATATTATTTGTTGAATCAAATTTAGGGGTGCTCACTGATTTTCTATTGAATTTAGTATACCATAGTTTATATGCAATAATGGAAATGAAAAATGTAATTAAAAAGTCGGTAATTGCCGTTAATAAATCACTGCCAATACTAAGCTCATAAAAGAACATTGCAAGTGAATGACCTAATGCTCCAAACGGACCAAACATCATAGCAAAAACAGGGCCAAGTCCGATATCAGGAACTATAAACAATCCTGCAATAGTCAAGTATCCATATACATAACAACATATTGCTCTAATAATGAATGTAAATATGAAAATAAATAGTTTATTATTAAAAAGTTTTTTAAGCATATTAATCTGACTCAAATTATTGAATATCATATAAATTTAACATAATTCAATTAAATTGTCCTCCAGTTATAATTTTTATTGTTATAATTTATAAATTTAATCAGTAATTTTTGGTTTTAGTATTAATTTTGGTTTTTTATCGAAGTGATGTGATTCATTAATATATGTGGATTATATTATGATATCAGGTTATAGCTATTTTCAACCAATTCAAAGAGTTTTTCATCACTAATTCTCTCATCCAAAGGCACTGTAATCCAGTGTTTCTTGTTCATGTGATAGCCTTCAAGAATTGACACACCATCAATGACATTTGAGACATTGTCGTGCTTTAAGACAGCTATTTCTATTTCGCCTTCACCATCAAGACCTATTTTTGATTTGTCAAGCGCCACAAGAAGGACAAACCATTTATTGTTATCTTTGTTTCTGTAGATGGCATCCTTTGGAAATTTTTCCCAGAGAAACTCCAAATCAGTGTTATATGTGTTTTCAACCTTATCCATCAATCTTTTTGTTTGTGAAAGCTTGAAAACATTTGATCTTGTGCATTTCTCAATAATGTCTGTGATTATGATTTCATATTCAATTTTCAGTTCTGCTGCAAACTTCCCTATTGGAGTTTTCACATCAACCAAAACATAATCCTCATCCATTTCCAAATCAATCACTTTGGAAAATAATGTATCCTTTTCATAGCTTATCACAGCCTTGAAGTTGGGATTGGAAAGGGTCTTTTCAAAGACATAATCCTGATTAAATCCGTAGTCAATCAGTTTTGATTTAATTATTTTCCTATTTTCAAGCAAATCAGACAAATCTCTCATGGATTAATATCTTGAAATTAAAATATTTATATGCTATTTTTTAAAATATTATTATGGAAGAAATATTTGAGGTAATCGGTGTTGAACACTTAAAGACAATATTGGCCGGATTGTCTCCGGAAGATGTAGTAAAGCCTGCTTATGACAATTGGTTTCCAACCCAAAAGACAGGCCATACCATTCTGGATCTGGAAACGGGTGAAGTCCGTGGACTGTCAATAGAACACAATCAGATGCCATTACAATCAATGATGTATATTGAATTATATACAATAAAATCAAGCGATTACCCGATAGATGCTGAAGAACTATTTTCAAAAACGGAATACGATGAATTCCTGGACTTCATGGAAGATGAACCTTCTGAATTTGCACCGGACATGGTCAGCATTTTCTGCGAGGAAAACGATATTGATGAGGATTCACGAAGTATCGGAATATTGGCCTACAGATTTTCCAAAGATGAGCAGCAGAATTATAACATGTGGGAATCAGCCATATTAAACAAGTATTATGACAAGACTGATGAAAACCACAATCCGTTCAAGTTCAGCCAAAGCAGTTTATGATGGGGGAATAATCATTAAGTTCATTACATTAATATTGAAAAATCCTTTTAGAAACAAGACCCGCAGTGCTCTCTCAATTATAGGAATAGCTATTGGGATTGCTACAATCGTTGCCCTGGGCCTTATCACTGCAGGTATGGAGGATTCCGTTCAGACAACATTCAATGAGGGCGGAGCGGAAATCACGGTTACAAATGCAACCAATGTTGGAGGGTCTTCCGGTCTTCTCAGTTCATCCTTTATTGATGACTTGAAAAATATGACGAATGTATCGGACGCTGTCGGCCAGCTTTCGGTAAGCGAGGCCAACCAGTCATTAATGCAGTCAAGAAGTCCTGTTATGGGCACGACTTTTTATGGAGTAAATGCATCTAAATTAAATCTGGTCGGAATCACCAATATTAACGGCACGGCTTATGGGGAAGACGCATATGAAGTAATCATCGGTGCAAGATATGCTGATTTGAATAATTTAAGTAAGGGTGACAACTTAAGCTTTTTGGGTCATGATTTTGAAATTGTAGGAATTTTTGAAACCGGAAGCATGATGACGGATAACGGTGTATATACCTCACTTTCAAAACTTCAAAACATTTCAGATACCGATAAGGTCTCATCAATTCTCGTTAAAACCTCAGAAGGTGTCAATGACACGATTGTCAGTCAAAACATCAGGGACAAATATGAAAATGTATCCACCCTGACCAGTGAGGAAATGTCTTCAATGCTTGATGATGTAATTGGTATACTGGATGCTGCATCTCTTGCAATTTCCGGTCTGGCAATTATCGTTGGAGGAATAGGTGTCATAAATACGATGGTAATGACAGTATATGAAAGGACAAAAGAAATAGGTGTTTTAAAGTCCATAGGATGGAAAAGCAAAAAGATATTGAAAATGATTTTAGGAGAAACCCTGGTTATAACAACACTGTCCGGAATTATAGGTTCTGCTTTCGGTATTTTAATCGCTGAAGTCGGTGTTAGACTGATTGGAACCGAGGGATTTTCACTTGTCTATACTCCAAAGACTTTTATCATGGCATTCGGAATTACATTAATCGTGGGAATCATCGGCGGACTTTATCCTGCATATAAGGCATCAAAACTTGCTCCGACAGAAGCATTGAGGTATGAATAGGTGATTTGATGGAATTGATTAGATTGACAAATGTCTTAAAACAGTATGATGGCGGAGCAGTTACAGCTTTAAACAACATTAATCTTTCAATCGAAAAGGGAAGCTTTGTTTCCATTATAGGACCATCAGGATCAGGCAAGTCAACATTATTGAATATGCTTGGTGCACTTGACACGCCGGATTCAGGTCATGTCCTTATTAACGGTGTTGATTTGGCCAGAGAAAAGGATTTAAGCGATTTCAGACGTCATGAAATTGGTTTCATATTCCAGCTTCACAATCTGTTGCCTAACTTGAATGTTCAGGAAAACGTTGAAATACCATTAATGGATGCGGATATGTCTGAAAAGGACAAGCACAGAAGGGCATTGCTTTTCATTGAAGCAGTCGGTCTTTTGGATAAGAAAAAACAAAAGCCAAATAAACTGTCTGGCGGTGAACGTCAAAGGGTAGCTATTGCAAGGGCTTTGGTTAATTTCCCGTCAATAATACTTGCAGATGAGCCTACGGGAGCACTTGACACTAAAAACGGCCAGAAGGTACTTGACGTTTTAAGGTTTGTTCATGAGTCAATTGACGCTACATTAATTATAGTAACCCACGATATAGATGTTGCCCGCTTGGCCGATAGGACAATAGAAATAAGGGACGGTCAGGTAATAAATGATTATTATAATCGATAATCATTCTTCTTTTTTTGGCTGCTTATCAAGCTGGAACTTTTTACGTCCATAACATGACAATGGGTTATTTATTCCTTTGCATGAGCCGTCAGGCTTACATAACTGCGGCAAATGGATTTTTATTTTTTCACAGCTCATTGGAGTGTACCAGGTAGTTTCCCCTTCATGGTTGATGTCAATTTCGCTGTGCATTCCGAAACCTAACTTTGAAATGATATTTACCTTTTCCTGTGGCTGGTCTTCAAATAATGGTGGTGTACAGTTGTCGGCCGCATCAAATATCAATGGTAAAATCTCATTTTGAGTAATTGTTAAGTCAGGATCCACATCAGATACCTTAATCGTTTCATCGGATGCAAAAATCCTTGGATACAGTCTTGCATAGGATGCAAATGAGGTTAATAAAAGTACAATAGCGTCGTTACGTCCACCGGAAGACACTCCGTTAACGGTATTTTCAATGCATGGCGGGAATGCTTCAGGAATCAGTTTTCCTGCCTGTACAGTTCCGTAAATTCCACCGCTTCCTGCATAATACTGATTGTATTTGCTGATTTCTTCGGGAATAAACTCTTTGAGCTCTTCGGATAACTTGACGATTTCGGGATGCATTTCAACCCTTTTGGACATTTCTTTAATTCTTGCAATATATTCTTCTGTTTTCTGCATAATCAGACGTGACAGAATCAGCTCCTTGACGCTGTCTCCAACCAGAATATTGTACATTCTGTCAGGGCTTCTGTCTGTAAATTCATCAGCGTAATTGTTTAGAAATTCGTCCTGCTGAAGGATAATGTCTCCGTCCTGAATGAGCAGTTCACTTAACTTAAGCTTTTTGGTAGCTATTACGTCCTTTAGGGAACTCCATTTGATTGAACCGTCAGTTTTTATCTCATCCAGTATTTCATCAATTATCTCTTCCCTTGTGGCCGGTGTTAATTTGGCCAGTCTCTCCTGAATTAATACTCCCTGGGATTCAATGAAAAGTCTTGCTTCTCTAGAACCTGTATTGAACTGTATTGCAATTGCCTGGCAGAGCACGTGAAATATTACAACGTCCTGTTTAAAAATAGCATCATTTAAAAGGAATTCGAATTCATTCTGATTATACTTTTTATTGTTTTTCTTCTCGATTGCCCACTGCATTCTTTTAAATGCCAAATCCTTATAAGATTTTGGTATTAATGAATCATCTGAGATTTTCTGGTTTGTTGTATGGATTACTTCTTCAATCAGGTATTCATCTTCTCTTTCCAACTGATTCAAGTCTCCATAATCTTTTATGATTTCTCTTCCTTCATTTGATAATGGGTTGATATATGAGATTTCTGCCATAATTTTAGTTTTAGTTTCATATATTAAAAAATTAACTCATTTTTAAAAGCAATATTTCCTTCATGTTGTAATTTTTTCATAAGTTTAATCCATATTTGAACAATCAAAAACCTTTTTTTTAAAATAATATTATATATTATGCAAAACTTAAATTAATATGTCGATTAAGTTTTTTTTAAATGGGGTTGTTATGATATGCTGATGAATGAGGAGACTAAACTGAACAAGAATCATTACAGAATTTTTGCCTTAAGCTGGGCAGGCTGGGTCTTTGATTTTTACGATCTTGTTTTATTCACTTTTTTGGTATCCGAAATCCAGGCAAGTTTAAATATAAATGCAGAAATGCTTGCGTTGTGTTTGGGAATATCATTATTTGCAACGGGCTTGGGCGGAATTATTTTTGGAGCATTAGGCGATAGATTTGGTCGTAAACGTGTACTGCAGTGGACCATTATTATCTATTCGCTTGGTACACTATTATGTGCTTTTTCATGGTCCTTTTACTCCCTTGTGATATTTAGATTTATCACAGGCTTGGGTGTTGGAGGAGAATGGGCAACCGGCCAGACATATATCAATGAAACGTTTCCAGACAAGTTCAGAGCTAAATTTGGAGCATTCATGCAATCCGGTGCCCCTGTCGGTGTGATTTTAGCTGCAATTGTTGGAGGATTAATAAGTCCTATTATCGGCTGGAGAATGACATTTCTTGTCTCAATACTTCCTGCACTTGCAGTGGTTTCGGTGAGAAAACGTCTTAATGAATCCGATGTTTGGCTTCAAAATAAAGATAAATATGCTCATAAAAGCATTTATCATGAATTCAAAGGATTATTTGCTAAAGAATACAGGAAATTATTCCTGATATCACTGATATTATGCATATTCGGTATGTCTGCATATTGGTATACATATTCATGGCTGCCTACCTATCTTACACAGGAAAGAGGCCTGACAATGGTCGGATCAACGCTTGGAATCATATTGATTCAAAGTGGAGATTTCATTGGTTATACAACATTCGGTTTTGTTGCTGAAAAGCTTGGAAGACGTCCCGCATTTACAATTTACGCTTTTGCAATGGCTTTCGGCATATCCATGATAACTCTCTGCTGGAATCAAATCACACAAATCCCTGACCTGATATTTGTATTCATGTTCCTGACAGGTTTTGGAACAGGATTCTTTGGAGGATTTGGTGCGCTGTTCTCAGAACTTTTCCCTACAAAGATAAGAAATACTGCTGTTGGAACGGTTTTCAACTTAGCTCGGGGAATACAATTCGTAACTCCTGTAATCATAACAATTGTTGCTACATACTTTGATTTGGGCTTCGGTATAGCTATTGCTGCAATGTTTGCTTTCCTTTGTGGTGTTTGGATTTGGGTGTTCCCTGAAACCAAAGGAACAGTACTTAATGAACTGGATTAATCACTTTGCAGGAAAGCTTTGATGATTAATTCCACTTTGATTATTTAAAAAATATGATGCATCAAAGTTTCTTAATAGTAATTGCAATTAATGTCTTTTTAGGCATTAATCAATTATCCTTTTTTTAATTTCAAATCTAAATAAATCTTAAAAAAATAATACTATATAAACTATGAAAAACATATATATTTATGCTTAAAAAATTTAGGAGAAAAATAAATGACTAAGATTTTTATTTCATGCGCACTTCCTTATGCAAACGGTCCGTGTCATTTGGGCCATATACGTTCCACTTACCTGCCGGCAGACATTTATGCCAGGTATAACCGTATGATTGGCAATGACGTGCTGATGGTTTGTGCTACTGATGAACATGGAACTCCAATTGCAGTTAAGGCAGATAAAGAAAATAAAAAGCCTATTGAGATTTCCAAAAGATATCATGACATGATTGTTCAGGACGTTGAATCAATGAACATTTCACTGGACAATTTCACAAGAACAACCGATGAAATCCATTATGAAATAGCTCAGAATTTCTTTAAGGACTTATATGATAAAGGATTAATCTACAGACTTGACATTCAGCAGCTGTACTGTGAAAACTGTAAGAAATTCCTGCCTGACCGTTACGTTGAAGGATTATGCCCTGCATGCGGAAGCGAAGCCCGTGGAGATCACTGTGAAAAATGCGGAAGAGCACTTGATCCGACTGAACTTGACGAACCGAAATGTATGACCTGCGGTTCCACACCTGTAATTAAAGACACTTATCAATATGCATTTAAACTGTCTGAATTTGAAGACACCTTGAAGGATTATATTGAAAATAATGAGAATTTACCGGCAAACGTTAAAAACTACGCATCAAACTGGCTTAAAGAAGGCCTTAACGATTGGGTTTTAACTAGAGACATGGACTGGGGAATTCCTGTACCATTAGATGAAGCTGAAGGCAAGGTATTATACGTTTGGATTGAAGCGTTTTTAGGCTATATTTCCTCAGCGGCCCAATGGTCCAGAAAAACAGACGTTAAATGGGAGGATTACTGGAATGATTATGTAGTTCATTTCATCGGAAAGGATATCATTTACCACCATTCAATATTCTGGCCGGGATTACTGACCGCTTACGGATGCAAAAAGCCGGATATGATTTATGCAGGGGAATTCCTATCCCTTGAAGGGGAAAAGATGTCCACCAGTAAGAACTGGGTTATCTGGATTGCTGACTTTGTAAAGGATTTCGAGCCTGATTTGCTCAGATACTATCTGACCATCAACGCTCCTTTAAATAAGGATTCAGACTTCTCATGGGATGACTTCCAGAGAAGAAACAACGATGAGCTTGCAGACGTCATAGGAAACCTGCTTCACAGAACTTTCACATTTACCCATAAGTTCTTCGACGGCAAGGTGCCTGAGTATAGAGCTCCATCTGAAGAGGACTTATCCTTTGAAGCTGAAATCAACAGACTGCCTGATACAGTCGGTGAATTAATATCCAATTACGAATTCCGTGAAGCCCTGCTTGAAATATTTAAAGTAGCTAAAATAGGAAATAAGTATTTCAACGATCAGGAACCATGGAAAGCGGTTAAGGAAAACCCTCAAAAAGCCGCCAATACATTATACTTATCTAACCAATTGGCAAAAGCGTTGGCTTATGTATTAAAACCGTTTTTACCAACCAAAGCTGATGAAATAGCTGAAATTTTGAAATTGGATAATCTTGATAACTGGCAGGACGCTAAAGTGTTCCTTCCAAGCGGTTATGAAATCGCAAAGGCAAAACCGCTATTCAAAAAGATTGAAGATGACGTAATTACTCTTCAAAAAGAAAAATTACAAGAAAACTTAAAAGAAAATGAGGATGATAATATGAGTGACATTATAGACATTGATTACTTTGATAAAGTTGACATCAGAATAGGCCAAATTAAAGAAGCCGAAAAAATCGAAAAATCCGATAAACTCCTGAAATTACAGGTCGATATTGGAGAAGAAACCAGACAGATTGTAGCAGGACTTGCAAAATTCTACGCACCTGAAGAATTGATTGACAGAAAAGTTGCTGTTTTAGTCAATTTAAAACCTGCTAAATTATTCGGAACATTATCTGAAGGAATGCTTCTTGCAACCGGAGAAAGCGGAGCATTGCTTTCACCTGATGATTGTGAAATCGGCGAACAAATTCAATAAATTTGATTTATATGGAAGAATCTGTCCTGGTAATTAAGGCCGAGAAATACCTAAAGGAAATTTCAGATGATGATATCAGTATGGAGAATATTGATGAATTTGAAAATTTCAAAACTCTCTACTTTAAACTGGATGACAGATTGGAATCTTTAAAACAGCTCAGACGTGATATGGAAGTACAGGGATACAGTACTCCATTCGCATCTTTGAACAAATATGGAAATAAATCAATAGGCGAAGTCTCTCTTGATGAAGTGAGTGAAAACAGCAGACACAACCAGATGTTTAGAAATAAGGCTAACGCCAAGAAAAATATCCTCGACAGGGTAAAGTCAGCCATTGACTCACATCAGATTGCAATTGGAAATCTTGAGCAGTTCGGATATTTGAAATGCGATTCCTGTTATAAGAAATATTCAATGTCCGAATATAAACAGCTCAAAGGCAAATGCAGCTGCAAAAGCGAATCATTTTCATTTAAGATAAGCAGACAGAAGACCTGCAGGATTGAAATAATTCCATATTTACCATTATCCGGTAACTATCGTGTATTGATGTCAGAATTATCAAAATATGGCAGAAATTCATTTAAAAAAGTCATCAATGCACTTAAACAGGAACGTACCGGACATGTAAAAACCATTTCACCGTTATTTAGATATAAGGATAAAAACAATCGCTGGCTGAGAAAAAGGGCTACTTTTGATTCTGAATTTGTGGACAACTATGAAGAGGAACTTAGAAAAAGATATGGAAAAAACGTCAGAATAGAAAAGCTGGAATTCCACAGAACAAGGCCTGCAATAATTGACGATAAACATTCAAGAACAGCTATTGCACTGGGTTATGTTCGCTATGCTGATAAAATTATCGAAACGATTCGTGATGACATCTTTAAAAGACAGCTGTCTGATTTTAAAAGAATCAACACCTATGATGAAATAATTCATAAGTACAACAATACCACACCTAACTTCATTGATGAATATGACATTTCAGAAATTGAAAATTGGAGAGAAAACAAAATCAATGAGGAATTGAAAAAGCTCAGATATCTCAATCGCTACGGTGAGATAAACAGATCACTTAAAAGGGATTTAAAAACCCGGGATACCATAGTAAAGTCAATATTTGAAAATATAGCTCCTGCATTAATCAGCTGGGATATCTTCAGATATTACCTTACGACCTCTGAAAGCAACCGCCGCCTTAAAATAGGACCATTTCCATACATCCGTGTTGAACTGGACCGCCAGCAGAGAAAAGTCTTTGCACAGACATTTCCAAAGGTCATCGATATCCTAAACCAGTTCAGTGATATCAGAATACTTGACGTGGATGAAAAGGATTTGATTTTATATGAAAAATTCAAATTCGAAAAGGAAATGAAAAACTCAAATATCAAGGTCAACCATCCTGCCTTAGGCGCAGCAATACTAAACTTAAACAGCGAAATTGATTTGGAAAACATAAGCAATTCATTCAACGTAAACGAGTCCAAAATCAAAAAGGAAATTAAAAATATTGAAAACATCAGGAATCCGAAAACGGACAAATCCAAAAAGTTCCTGGATTTGATTAAAAGGTAGTGCTGGCCATGGATGAAGATGTAACCATAATTCACATTACTGAAGCCCTGTCTTCATTTAAGATTGTTAATTTACTTGAAAGCTATCCGAACCTTGAAAAAATAACCTGTTCACCAAGTGTTTACAACAGAACCTCAAATACTTATATTGAAGCTTTAAATCAGCTGGACATTGAAGTTGTAAAGGAATATCATTGGGGAGCCAGTAAAAAGCCCTGCGACTATGAAGATGAATTGTTAAAGCTCGCCGGTGAAGGATATAAGGCATCAGAAATTGCAGAGATGCTGGGTATCACCGTTAACAGGGTTTATTATCTGCTTAGAAGAAATAAAACCAAACTTGAAACCAACACCAAAAAATATGATTATGCCCAAGTCAAGTCTTTAAGAGATGACGGGCTTAAAGCTAAAGAGATTTCCGAGAAATTAAACATCCCCTTAAGGACAGTTTACTATATTCTGAACAATAAATAATTACCTTTTGATTAGAATATTGATTTTTAAAAATTTAATCAAGAATAAAACAATAAAAAGAGTATGAAAAATGAAGAACCTACGGCCACCTAATTGACCATAATAAACTATGGAAAGTCGTCACCCGTGGCGACAAGGACTTGTAGGCTGAACTTATAAAAAGTTTTTACCTCCCAATCTTTCACTTAAAATTTATGAGCATATCAATATTTAAACATTTCTGAATTCTATCAAGTTCAGCTAATGAAGAAAGATTTATTCTTTTTTTTTGTTCTTCGATTTATTGTCTGATTCAATCAAATCTTTAATTTTCTGGTTATTATTCATATTTGAATAATACTTGTAGGAATCATCAAATATTAGAACCATTGTTTAGCGATAATTCTTAATAGGTTATGTTTGGGTTTGTTGGGTCTAATTGACACTCTCTATAGTTTATAAATTAAAAAATAATAAAGTTTATATACAATTTATTTAATAATATTCATTAGAGTTTAAAATCCATTTCTGGGTACTTAAATCTATTTGTATAAGTAAATTAACTCAATGTCTATCTGTTCAGCATGCAATCATGTTATAGACATTGATTTAACTTATTAATTTATTTTTAATTTAAGTATTTTTCCTATTATTTTACATTAATTAATAATTTAAAATAAAAGTAAAAAAAGTATTTGAGAGATTAAAGAACCCCAATGCCGAAATAATGTCGCCTCCCGTGGAGACGAAGCTTAGAGGGGCTGAACTTATAAAAAGTTTTTACCTTCCAATCTTTCACTTAAAGTTTATATGCATATCAGTATTTAAACATTTTTGAATTCTATCAAGTTCAACTAATGAAGAAAAATCTATTCTTTTTCACTTCTTAGATGTATGATAGAATTTTTTTACGCAAAATATCACAAATTATTTTTTTAACTATTAACATATACTATATTAAGTGATTGTTATGATGTTGTTACCTCAACTCCCGTTATATGTTATAGCTATTATCTGTGGATTACTGGCTTTTTCAGTAACCCATTTGTCAATGCCTAGAATTATTAGAAAGTTGGAAAAAGCTGATATTGTAGGAAAAGACCTGCATAAATCATGGAAACCTATTGTTGCCGAGATGGGTGGATTCGGAATCCTTTTCGGTTTTATTATCGGAATGTTTTCAGGTATCTATATGCACGATATCCTGGCATATCCGTTATGTATCGTGTTAATTGTAATACTGCTTGTCGGAATTATCGGAATCGTTGATGATTTACTTGTTTTGTCTTCAAAAGAAAAGCTGTTCCTGCTCTTTTTGGCAGGTCTTCCATTGATTTGGGCTGCACCTGCAAATGTCGGAATAGTGTATTTGATTTCAATTCCAATAGCTGTTTCAATCGGATCCAACTTGACAAACATGCTTGCAGGTTTAAACGGTATTGAATCAGGTTTGGGTATCATCTCACTTGCTTCTCTAACGATTTCATGTATAATTTTGGGAAAATATGACGTAACAATCATCAGTATGAGTATGCTCGGTGCATTAATCGCATTTTTATATTATAACAAATATCCTGCCAAGATTTTCCCAGGGGACACCGGTACGCTAATTATCGGTGCTGCAATCGTTTCAATTGCATTCATCGGTAGGGTTAAGCTTATTGCTTTAATCGTTTTAATGCCGAATATCATTGATGCGGCAATGAAATTTTACAGTGCAGGCGTAATGGAGCGCCAGCAGTTCAAGCCAACTCAGGTTGACGATGAAGGTAAGTTAATAAGGCCTGAAACCGGTTTCAAGTCATTAATCAGATGGGTTATCAGAAGACCTATTACAGAAAAGCAGGCTGTTCGCATAATATGGGGAATCGGTTTAATTTTCGGTATTTTAGGTATATTCGTCGCATTAACTATGCCTGGAGTTATAGGTAATCAGACATTGGCAAACTTCCTTCAAATTAAAGAGATGTTTTATCATATCTGAGGTGATTTAATGAAACCTTACGTTATTTTAAATGCAGCAATGACACTTGACGGCAAGATTGTCACTGCAAAAAACAGTTCAAATATTTCCGGTGAAGAGGACTTGAAAAGGGTTCATGAGCTTAGAAAAAATGTGGATGCAATAATGGTGGGTATCGGAACGGTGCTTGCAGATGATCCAAGACTGACAGTTCATAAAGTTGATGCAAACCCTGATGACAATCCCGTTCGTGTAGTGGTTGACAGCAGATGCAGAACTCCTGTGGCTGCTAGAATAACCAACAAGGATGCAAAAACCATAATTGCTGCGGCTAATGAGTTCAAGTACGATTTTTTGGTAAGTGACAGATGCAATGTGTTCAAGCAGAGGGGAGTGGAATTCTTCTTTTCAGGAGATACCAGAGTCGATTTGCCTGCATTAATGGATTATTTATATGATAATGGTATCAAGACGTTAATGCTTGAAGGCGGAGCTACACTTAACTTTTCCATGATAAAAGAGGGCCTCATTGATGAGATAAGAATATGCATTGCACCTAAGGTTGTGGGTGGTGTTAATGCAAAAACGTTATTTGACGGTGACGGCTTTGATACGATGGATGAAGGGGTTGATTTGGAACTCACAGATTCATTCACGCTGGGAAAAGATTTGATATTGATTTATAAGGTTTTAAAATAGATTTCAAAACATTCCCGCATAACCCAGGTCTTTACAGACACAGTATCTGCATAAGGATCTTTTGTCATTGATGTATCTGATACGGCCTTTGCAGTAATATGCGCCATCAAATTCATATACTTCATCATTTCTATCGTCACTGAAAGGATGGAGGGGTTTTTTAGCTATAAATACCAGATAAAGAGATAAATATTTAGTAAACTCACGGTTTTCAACGTCTCCTCCGGCAAAAGTGTCAAAGTAGTAGTTTATGTCGCCTTTCATCTTGTTTACGGCACTGTCCTTAACGTTAAAGTCATCCTTAATTTCAATGGAATAGATTTCATCATAGGCTTCGGAATTGTATTTGGCCAGTTTTTTAACCAATGGGTCTTTGTACCTCTCATCCGTAACCTTGTTTTTAAGATATTCGATAGGATAATCTTTAAGTTCAGTTCTGATTATTTTTAATAGTTTTGATGCTTTCATAAGATTCCTTTGCTTTTAAGTAATTCACGGGGATTGTCTACAATAGCTTTCATGGCTTCCTCATCACTTAAACCTGCTCCACGTGCTATTTCATATGATTTTTCAAATGTTATCAAATCGGAAGGTGCGTGGGTGTCTGTATCAACGAGCAGTTTGTTTCCAACTTCACGTGCAATGCTTGCAACATGTCCGTTTCCAAGACAGTGTCCTTTACGTGCACTGATTTCCAGATAAATGTCATTTTCAAGTGCAAGTTCAGCTTCTTCTTTTGTAATTAATCCAGGATGGCCTAAAATGTCAACGTATTTTGATTTGACTGCTGCAAGGTTTGTACCTGGCGTTACAGGTTCATTCAATGTTTCACCGTGGACAACAACAATTTTTGCACCTAATTCTTTAGCTCTTTTTGCAATTCCGTCAATGGATTCTATCGGTGCATGAGTAACTTCAGCTCCTAAAACTGCAGTGATGTCCCAATTTTCATTAACGTCATCAATTGCTGACTGTATTTTAGGAATTTCCTCTACATTGGAATAATCAACGTGATCTGTAATGGCTATTACTTCATGATTTAATTTTAAAGCTCTTCTTGCAAGTTCGGATGGCAATAACTCGCCGTCACTGAACAAACTGTGCATATGTAAATCTATTCTTTTATTCATTTAAAAACCTCAATATTAGATATTATTCACTTATAATTTATATATTACTTTTCATAAACAAAAAATATAAAGAATTAAATTCTCATATTTTGGGGGAAATAAAAATGAATCAAAAATTATTACTGGCTTTACTTGCTATTTTTCTTATAGCAGGTAGTATGGTTGCTGTTTTTGCTGAAGATGCAACTTTGGGCGATTTGAAATTTGAAGTTCCTGATGACTATAAAATCTCAGAAACTAATGACACTACTGTTGTTTTAAAAGATGGGGATAAAACCATTATTATTTCAACAGAAATTATTGGTGATGATGCAATCGATGCATTTTTAGCTGCAAAAGGTTATAAATTGAATGAAACTTTATCAGGTAACAGTACACATACCGGTACTGGATTGAACGGACAGTATAGTTACGATGAAAGTACTTTCATTAAAGATAAAGGATTTTCAGTTGCATATCTTTTAATTAAAGATAATAAGCCTATTTCTGTCATTGGAATTGATGATGATTTTGATGATGATTTTGATACTGGCGATTATAGTAAAATTGAAAATGCAGTACGGGATGTTGCAAGTCAAATCATGTTACGTAAATAGATTATCCAATCTATTTTATATTCTTTTTTTTAACTAATTTTATATATTATCATGAATATACTCTTAATTACTAAAACTTTTTTAAAGGAGATTACTGTTATGATAGCTAAAGCTACAAAAATCGCTGATGGAGTTTACTGGGTAGGTGTTCTCCATTGGAATAGTAGAACTTTCCATGGATACGGCATTCCTGGAACTACATATAATGCATACTTAGTATTTGGTGAAGAAAAAACTGTACTGATAGATAATGTCTATGGTGGACTTGACAATCAGTTATATGCAAGAATCGAGGACGCATTTGCTCAGGAAGGTAAAGACATTAAAATCGACGTATTTGTCCAGAACCACTCTGAAATGGACCATTCCACTCACTTAAGAGAAACTATTGAAAAATACAACCCTGAAGCTGAAATCTATGCTTCCCCTAACTGTGCCAAATTCCTGGAACAGCAATATCACAATTTCGGAGATTTGGAAATTAACACAGTTCAGACAGGTGATGAACTTGATATCGGCGGAAGAACTCTCGCATTCGTTTCCGCTCCGATGTTGCACTGGCCTGACAGCATGTTTACATTTTTGGTAGAAGAAGGTATCCTATTTTCCAATGATGCATTCGGTCAGCACGTATGTCACTCCAAAAGGTTTGATGAAGACTATTCATTGGATATCCTAGAAAAAGAAGCCAGAAAATATTACGCTAATCTTGTAACCTTAGGTTCACCTATGCTCAGGATGAAATTGCAGGAATTAACCGACAACGGCATTGTGGATCAAATCAAAATGATTGCTCCATGTCACGGTCAAATCTGGAAAAACCCTGGATTTATCATAGATTTATATTCCAAATGGGGTTCCGGAGTATGTAAAGACAAAATCACGGTTATTTATGATACTATGCATCATTCAACTGAAAAATTGGCATTCCAGATTGCTGAAGGTATTGCCAGTGAAGGCGTTGAGGTTGCAATGTACTTTATGCAGCATGACGGACCTGATGATGTAATTACAGACATTTTGGATTCAAAAGCTATTGCACTTGGTGCTCCTACCATGATGAACAAGCCTTTCCCACGTATAGGTAACATGATGTACTGGCTTGACTGTGTTAACTTTGCAGGAACAACCAGCAATAAAAACGCTTTAATCTTTTCATCTAAAGGTTGGGGTGGAGGAGCTGTTAAAAAACTCCAGGATGAATTGGAATCTTCAGGATTTAACGTAACCGATACTTTAGACGTTACTTTCGTTCCAGATGAAGACATCTTACAGGAAGCTTTCAACAAAGGTGTAGAGCTCGCTAAATCCATTAAAGAATAATTTTTTATTCTTTATTATTTTTTTTCAAATTTTTAATTGTTGTGTTTCGCAACATTTATATATTAATTCCTTCAAATATATCTATAACAATAAGAAGGTGTAAATTATGGCAAATAGTTTAGTTATTTATTTTTCCCGTGCAGGTGAAAACTACTTTGGCGGACAGTTAAAAAACATAGAAAAAGGAAATACTGAAGTTATAGCAGAATATATCCAGGAAGAAACCTCTGCTGATTTATTTAAAGTAGAACCAGCAAATGAATATCCTGCAGATTACATGAAATGTATTGATGTGGCTAAAAAAGAACAGCAAGACAATGCAAGACCTCCAATTAAAGAAACATTAACTGATATCAGCGAATACGATACTATTTTCATCGGTTTTCCAAACTGGTGGGGAACACTTCCTATGCCGATGTGGACTCAATTGGAAGAGTTGGATTTCGCCGGAAAAACAGTTAAACCATTTGTAACTCATGAAGGCTCAGGATTCGGATCTTCTGAAAGGGATTTGAAAAAACTCTGTGAAGGGGCAGAAATCAAAAAAGGCCTATCCATTCCAGGCGCAAACGTATATGGCGCAAAGGATATGGTATCTAATTGGGTAAGTGAATAGGATGGCTGAGGAAATATTATTCGGCAAAGGTGAAGAAAACCCCTTCGGCGAATTTTTCACCGGACAAAGCTATCTGAAACTTCTAGCCCAGGAAGGGGAAGTTATGGTAGCAAATGTCACTTTCGAACCGGGGTGCAGGAACAACTGGCACATACACCATGCTGATGAAAACGGCGGTCAGATATTGCTAGTAACTGAAGGTGAAGGATGGTATCAGGAATTTGGTCGTGATGCCCGTAAATTGAAAGTTGGGGATGTGGTTTGCATTCCTCCAAACGTTAAACACTGGCATGGGGCAGCTAAGGATTCCTGGTTTACTCACATAGCCATTGAAGTGCCTGGGACTAATCCTGAAAATGAATGGTGCGAAGAAGTGAGTGATGAGGAATATCTGAATTTGGAATAAACAGATTTATTATTAATCACCACCATATTTTTTATTATGAATGTTTCATTTTTCATACCGGCACATATCACCGGTTTTTTCAGTATTGAAAACAATGCCGACCCTTTAAAAAACGGATCCTGCGGTGCCGGATTTTTACTTGACCGTGGAGTCAAAACGACATTAGAGGATTCTGATGAATTCAAGATAAATGTCAATCAGGGTTCTGATATTGTAATTAATGAAGTCCTTAAGTACTTTGACATTAAAGATGCTTTAATGATAACTCAGGACATTCAGCTGCCGATAGGTGCGGGATTTGGAACATCAGCCGCTTCCGCATTAAGCTTATCTTTGGCCTTAAACGAATTTTTTGACTATGGATATTCATATGATGAATGCGGCCAGATTGCCCACAGGGCTGAAGTTTCACTTGGCGGAGGTTTAGGTGATGTTATAGCTCAGACAGGTTCAGGAATGGTTTTAAGAACTAAACCCGGAGCTCCTGGAGTAGGTGAAATCAAATCCTTTGATGAGGATTTATTCATTGCCACCAAATTCTTTGGAGAAATTGACACTTCATCCATCATAAGTAATCCTGAGCATAAAAAAAGAATATCTCTAAACGGCCATGAATGTATTGAAAAATTCAAGTCAGATTCTTCTCTTGAAAACTTCCTGAAGCTTTCTTTAAGATTTTCTCAAAATACAAAATTAATGACTGGTGAAGTTGAATCTCTCGTTAATTATTTTAATTTGTCAGATGATATTTTGGGTGCTTCGATGGCAATGCTTGGAAATACTGTATTTGCCTTTGCAGATAATGAAAGCACCTTCAGGGATTTAAAAATTAAAAACCTGAATATAGATAAACTATACACAAAGAGGCAATTATGATTAAATTATGCTATGACGTTACAGATTACAGAAGACAGATTCGTGATGTAATTAACGATGGTGATAAGGTAATTGAGCTTGGATGCCACACCGGAAACACCTCTAAAGTAATTCTTGAAAATGATGTTGATTTAATAGCTATTGATAACTCTCCCGAAGCCGGAAAAGAAATGGAGAAACTTAATTTGACTTTCATTAACGCCGATGTCCGGCTTCATGAAACATTGTCTCAAGTGTTTAAGCTTATTCAAAGATGTGACGTTCTAGCCATTGACTTGGGCGGAGGATACCATCCCGACACTGTTTTTAAGGTATTCTACATATGGTCATCCACTTTCAAGCCAAAACACACCATAATAAGAAATCGTGGACTGGTCGAGTTTTACAATTCCGTAAGTGAAGTAAGTGGGGATTATGAATCTGAGGACGGATTTTTGGATTCATATAAGGACAGCGGCATTCCACCTCAAATAAAGGAATTTGACCTATGGACACCCATGCCAAAAAAATAATTTACCATATTTGAAATTAAACTATATATAACATCAAAAATATAGTATATAATGTTATTTTTTTAGAAGGTAATATAATGATTGGTAAAAAAATTCGTTTAGAAAGAATTTTCAATAGGAATACTGGAAGAACAGTCATTGCTCCAATGGATCATGGTGTTTCCAGCGGACCTATTAAAGGAATTGTAAATATTGATGACACTGTTGAAGAAATCTCCCAAGGCGGAGCAGATGCAATATTAATGCATAAGGGAATTGTTCAAAGAGGTCACAGGGGATACGGTAAAGATATAGGTCTTATCGTACACTTATCAGCAAGTACATCCCTTGCACCTGACCCAAACAATAAGGTAACCGTAACCTCAGTCGAAAAGGCAATCCAGTTAGGTGCAGATGCAGTATCCGTACACGTAAACCTTGGAAGCGCAACAGAAAGTGAAATGTTACAGGAATTAGGTTCAATCGCTGAAACCTGTGATTACTGGGGAATTCCGCTTTTAGCAATGATGTATCCTCGCGGACAGAAAGTGGAAAACGAAATGGATGTTGAATTCGTAAAACACGCTGCACGTGTAGGCTCAGAATTAGGTGTGGATATTGTAAAAACCAATTATACAGGAGACCCTGATTCATTCAAAGAAGTTGTTGAAGGAGCACTTGTACCTGTAGTCATTGCAGGAGGACCTAAAGTGGACACCGATGAAGAACTATTGACCATGGTAAGAGATTCCTTAAGTGTCGGCGGTGCAGGTGTAGCATTCGGACGTAATTTATTCCAAGCTGAAAACCCTGGAAAAATTACAAGAGCAATTTCAGAAGTAGTTCACAATGATTTAGAAGTAGAAGAAGCTTTAAAATTCTTAGATTAAGGTGATTTAATGCAAAATAAATTCGCTTGGATAGTAACTCCAGACCTCCCGTGGGATGACAGAAAGGAAATGATAACAACCGCACTCGAATCAGGAATCAGCTATGTTGTTGATTTGGAGTATAGCGACAAAATCCGCAAATTGGGAAATGTCAAAATTATTTCCAACAATGAAGACGCAGACATTTATCTTGTAGGGTTCAACGGTGAAGGTGACGGAGCAATTGATTTAAGTGAAAACCTGGATGATTCCAAAGATTTAGCAGAAGCAAAAAAAGCTAAAGATGAAGGAAAGACAGTTTGTGCATATGTTAAAATCACAGATAAATTACATGAACAACTAGCAGTAAAATTAGGACCAATCGTAGATTATATTATACTTGTTGGAACTGACTGGACAGTAATTCCACTGGAAAATATCATTGCCGATTTGCAAAAGGTCGACGTTAAGATAATGGCTGCCGTAGCAGATATAGACGGAGCCAAATTGGCCCTTGAAACCCTTGAACATGGAACTGACGGCGTTGTCTTTGAAGCAAATGACTTTGCCTTAATAAAAGAAATCGCATCAGAAGTCGACAATGCATCAAGAGTCAAATATGACTTGAAAATCGCCACAATCACTGATGTCAGACCATTGGGTTCAGGCGACAGGGTATGTGTCGATACAACAGACATGATGCAGCCTGGTGAAGGAATGCTTATCGGATCATACTCAAAATCAATGTTTTTAGTTCACTCAGAATCCCTTGAAAGTGAATATGTTGCTTCAAGACCATTCAGAGTTAACGCAGGACCTGTTCAGGCATATGTAATGGTTCCCGGAAACAAGACAAGATACTTGTCAGAACTCGTTGCAGGTGATGAAGTATTGATTGTTAACACCGAAGGAGAAACCCGTACAGCATATGTCGGAAGAAGCAAAATCGAAAGAAGACCATTAATATTAATAGAAGCCGAATATGAAGGCAAAACAATCAGAACATTACTTCAGAATGCAGAAACAATCAGAATAGTTGATGCTGAAAACAATCCTTTATCCGTTGCAGATGCAAAACCTGGAGACAAGGTTAAAGTCTATATCGAAAAAAGTGCAAGACACTTCGGTATAGCTATTGATGAAACTATAATTGAACAGTGAGGAATAAAATGTCACAAATCAGAGCATTTCTTGCCATTGACCTTGACGATGATTTAAAACCAAAAATCAATAAGATAATGCGTGAATTCAAACAGATTGATGCCAATATCAAATATGTTGATTTGCTCAATCTCCACTTCACATTAAAGTTCTTCGGCGATATCGATGCCGAAGGCATTGATTTGATGGCCGAAAAGATTCAAAATGTAATAAATGACTTTGATCCATTTACAATTAAGATAAAAGGCTGTGGTGCCTTTCCAAATAGGAACCGCATAAAGGTCATTTGGGTAGGTCTTGACGAGGATGAAATCCTAAAGGATCTGCATGATAAGCTGGATAAACAGTTCAATTCATTAGGCTTTGATTTGGACAAAAAATTCTCATCACACTTGACAATAGGCCGTATGAGGTCTGCAAAAGGTAAAGATAAAGTTAAAGAAACAATAGAAAAATATGATAACGTAGATATTGGCGAAATGGAAGTTAATACCATCACATTAAAGAAAAGTACATTAACTCCTGAAGGACCAATATATGAAGATTTAATAGAATTTAGGTTATGATTTATGGATTATAAACTTATTTTGGATGATATTAAACCCACTGAAGAAGAAAATAATAGAGTAAATGAAGTTTCATCCAAACTCATGGAATTCATCAATGATAAATGTCATCTGGAAAACCTTGACGTTGAAGCCGTTCTGGTAGGTTCCGTTGCAAAAGGAACATATCTCAGAGGAAAATCAGACATTGACATTTTCATGGCGTTTCCATTATCAACTGATGAAAAGGATCTGAAAGAAAAAGGCCTAGATTTGGCTCATCAGAGCTGTGACGCCTTTGGCGGCGAACCTTACCACCAGTTCGCATCCCATCCTTACGTGACTACAGAAATCGAAGGTTTTGAAATCGATTTTGTTCCCTGCTACAGGATCGATGACGGAAGCCAGCTTAAATCTGCAGTTGACAGAACAATTCTTCATACCAAATACGTTCAGGCAAACTTGAAGGAAGGCCAGAATGATGAAGTCCTTCTTTTAAAGAGGTTCATGGACATGACAGGAACATACGGTTCCGAGTTTAAGGTAGGCGGATTTGCAGGTTATCTCTGCGAATTGCTGATAATCAAGTATGGAAGTTTTGAAAATACATTGCGTGAGGCTTCAGAGTGGCAATTTGGACATGTCATTGATTTAAAGGATTATGGAACTGCAAAAAACTTTAAAGATCCTTTAATCTGCATTGACCCGACAGATAAAAACAGAAATGTCGGTGCAGCTCTAAGGCTTGATAAATACTCACAGTTTATCCAGTCAGCAAGAAACTACCTGAATTCAGATAAAAAGCAAGATTATTTCTATCCTTTAGATAAAAAATTAGATAAAAATGTAATTCTGGATGAATTAAAATCCCGTGAAAGCTATTTCATGGTCATCAGATTTGACATTCCGCAGATTCCTCTGGATACATTGCATCCTCAGCTTAAAAAGACAACGGAATCCTTAAGGAAAGTCCTGAATAATAATGACTTTCTGGTATTTCAGGCCAATTACTGGACAGATGAGATATCATCAGCGGTAATTCTTATTGAGCTTGCTGTATCCAAACTGAATGACATTAAAGTTCATGAGGGACCTAAGGTCTATTACAGTATCGCATGTGACAATTTCATTAAAAAATTCGGTCTTGAAAACTGTTATCTTTTGGATGATACCATGGTTTTAAATGTTAGAAGGGAATTTACCAATCCTGAAGCATTTATTCGCCACATTTTAACTAAAGACCACATTTCACTTATAAAAATGGGCAAAAACCTAACTAAACCATTATTGGAAAGCTATGAAATCTTGGATATTGAAGATTTGGCCTGTGATGAAGAAGGTTTAGCCTTTTTGGATGATTTTATTTATCCTAACCAGTATATTAGACGTTAATTACACTAAGAGATGATTAATATGATTGAAAATAATATATGTCTTTTGACTGACTCATATAAGATAACTCATCACTACTTCTATCCTGAAGGTACTAAAAAGATTTATTCCTATCTTGAAAGTAGAGTTGGGGCTGAATTTAATAAAACAATATTTTACGGCCTTCAATACATTATCAAAAAGTATCTTGAAGGTAAGGTCGTAACTCAGGAAAAAATAGATGAAGCCGACAGGCTAATGAACGTCCATCTCGGCGAAGGCATCTTCAACCGTGAAGGATGGCAGCATATCCTCGATGAATTCGACGGAAAACTGCCTATTGAGATAAAAGCGGTTGCTGAAGGAACTCCAGTTGACGTTGGAAACGTTTTGATGACTGTAGAAAACACCGATGATGAATGCTACTGGTTACCGAACTATCTGGAATCACTATTGCTTCAGGTATGGTATCCCTCTACCGTTGCCACATTGTCTGCTGAGGTAAGAAAACTTGCCAATTTCTATTTGGGCGTTACAGGCTCTTCAAAGGATAATCTGGATTTTATGCTTCATGACTTCGGATATAGGGGTGCAACTTCAACAGAGTCATCTATGCTTTGCGGATCTGCACATCTTTTGAATTTTTCAGGTACAGATACAATTCCCGCTTTGACAATACCTGAAAACTATTATAATGACTCTGATGTCTACGGTTTTTCAGTTCAGGCAACAGAACACAGCGTAATGACTTCACTTGGCGAGGAGGGTGAAATAGCTCAGGCTTTAAACGTCATCGAAAACGCCAAAGACGGTATTCTTTCCATGGTTATCGACAGCTATGACTACAGGAATTTCCTGATTCAGTCATCAAGCGAAGGCTGTGAACTTAATGATGCTATTTTAAAGTTTTTAAAAACCGAAGGCAACAAGGTGGTTTTCAGACCTGACAGCGGTGAACCGGTATCCACGACAATTGACTGTTTGAATATTCTGGAAAAGGGCTTTGGAAGCCATAAAACCGATAAGGGCTATAAGGTATTTGATGCAAATATCGGTCTTTTATGGGGAGACGGTCTTAATTATCACAAAATCAGGGACATTCTCTTTGCAATGAAATCCAACGGATGGGCAGCTGAAAACATAATCTTTGGAATGGGCGGAGGACTTCATAGCTCAGTTACCCGTGATACTCAAAGAAACGCATTCAAATGTTCTGCACAATTGAGAAACAACGAATGGTTTGACATTTATAAAAATCCGCTAGATTCAAGTAAAAAATCCAAAACCGGTAGATTCAAGCTCATAAAAGAAGGTGACTCATTTAAAACCATTCCTATTGATGCCTGCGGTGATGACTTGATTCAATGCGTATTTAGAAACGGTGAGCTCCTGATTGATGATAAGTTTTGCGATATTAAATCAAGAACACAGAACTATTCTAAATATTGATTTAATTTTTTTATTTTTTTTAATTATTTGTATACTTTTTTTTAAATTTCTTATTAATCTGGATATTATCAATTTATAACTTTGTTATTATGGGTGATGTTTAGATTTTTTAAAGTTTTAAAAGTTTTTATTGGACAAAATCCATTTTTTAATGAAATATTTAAGCAAAATTGTATAGTACTCCTATTTATACTATTAAATATAAAGATATGTTTAATATTATAAAAAATGGGGGACATTCAATTGTTTAACAAAAATATCATGCTGATAATGACTGCAATATTTTTGCTTTTAATATTTGTAGTTCCATCTTCAATAGCTTTTGAACTGGAAGACGGGGATAACATAACTTCCAGAGTCATTGAAGAGGACGAGATTATATTGAGAGCTTCAAATGACATATACTTTGACGCTTCCGCTCCCAGCGGAGGTGACGGCTCTAAAGAAAATCCTTATAATCTATTTAAACAGGAATATATCAGAAATGATGCTGTTATTCACCTGGCCGAAGGAGACTACTTCCTTGACATTATGGTATCTGCCCAGTACAATAATCTTACGGTTTACGGAGCAGGTATGGAAAAGACTGTCATAACAAGTCATCATGCGTTAACGATTAAACATTTTTACTTGTCTGATTTGACATTGTCAGGTGTTAATATCATTAATCACGGAACAATAGACATCCGGAATGTCCTGATAGAAGACGCGCGAGCCACGATAAGCGATCATCACAATAACTCCTACGGTGGGGCAATTTACAATCCAGGAGAACACTATAATCCTTATCTCTACTTAACCAACTGTATTTTTAAAAACAACTCTGCCGAATACGGCGGGGCGCTTTACATGACTCACGGTCATTTGAAAATTATTAACACTACTTTTGATTCAAATAACGCTTATAACTACGGTGGAGCGATTGCTGCCGGTGAAAATTCAACAATCGAAATATATGATTCTCATTTTATCAATGATTCCTCACTTAAAGATTCCGGAGGTGCAATTTACTTTATAAAAGCCAATGTTGTGATTTCCAATTCCCATTTTATTAACTGTTATGGACAGTTCGGAGGAGCAATCTGTGATCTGGATTCAAGAACTGAAATTTCCAAATCAAAGTTTTCAAAAAACACTGCTTCATACAGAGGCGGTGCTGTATATTCCCTATACGGAACATTCCATTTAAACGACTGTGAGTTTAAAGACAATCATGGAAACAACGGGGGAGCTATTTTTATAGATAATTCAACCTCCCACTTTATCACTTCATCTATTTTTATCAACAATTCCGCAAATCTTTATGGAGGTGCAATTCATTCAATATTAAATAAAATACCTGCTGATTCAGCTAATTATTATTCAAACAACAGGGCTTTAAAGGGCAATAACCTATATGTGGCCGATGGAATTGATTTATGGCTTGGAAATGGAAACTACACCCTATTGGTAAACAGCCACATTAACGATGAGATTACTTATATTCCATCAAAATACAATCTGGCGGATTACGGACTGGTAACTCCTGTAAAAGACCAGCAGACAAGTGGTAACTGCTGGGCATTTTCAGCCATTGCCGCATTGGAGTCCTGTATTTTAAAAACAAGCGGTGTCGCTTATGATTTATCAGAAGAAAACATGAAAAACCTGATCAGCCTTTATTCCGATTATGGTCGAAACATCGAAACGAATACCGGCGGATTTGACACGATGGCTTTAGGATATCTTACCAGCTGGCTGGGACCTGTTTATGAATCTGAAGATGAATTCGACGATCACTCAACATTATCTCCTGTTCTTCATTCAAAGTTTCACGTACAGGACGTTCTGGCACTTTCAAGAAATTCATATCTTGACAATGATGATATTAAAAAGGCCATTTTAAAATATGGTGCAGTAGCGACAGGATTACATGATGATGACAATTATTTCAATAAGGATACCGCTTCATTTTATTATTACGGTGAAGGCGCAGTCAATCATGCCGTTACAATAGTCGGATGGGATGATTCATACTCAAGATTCAATTTTAAAATCAGACCTCCTCAAAACGGAGCATGGATTTGTAAAAACAGCTGGGGACCTTCCTGGGGAAAAGACGGATATTTCTATGTCTCATATTATGACTCAAAAATGGCTGAAGTTGGCCAGTGGCATTCAGCTTACACTTTCATTTTAAACAATACCATTGATCTGGATAAGAACTATCAGTATGACGTTATCGGATTAACGACTTTCATGGAAATAGGATCTGATACAATATGGTATAAAAACGTATTCAATGCTACCGATGATGAGCTTCTGGCTGCATTTTCCACTTATTTCGATAAAGACTCTGATTACGAAATAAAGATTTATGTAAACGACGAGGTAAAATCAACACAGAAAGGATTCACGAGCGAAGGCTATTTCACTTTCAAATTGAACAAATACATTCCTTTGCATGTTGGAGACATTTTTGAAATAGTTATAAAAATATCAACAAATTCCACTGCAAGCATTCCTGTATCACAAAGCAAATACACAAACAAGTTCATCTATAAGGAAGGCATGTCCTATTTAAGTCAAAACGGCGAAAGCTGGTTAGACCTCTATGATTTCAATCACAATTCAGCACAAATTGCCTGTATCAAGGCATTTACAACATTAACTACATTGGATACTCTTATTTCAATGGATGACTATGAAATTAAGGAAGGAACAATCCTTTCTCTTGAAGCTGACGTCTTGGATGCCCATAACAATAGACTCAGTATTGGAAATGTAACATTCAGCATTGAAGGCAGGGACTATACAGTTAACGTCACTGACGGAAAGGCAACTCTCGATTATCACTTTTTAAAGCATGGAACATATGATGTAAAGGCAACATTCAGGGGAAGCCATTACAATCCTTCAACTGTAACCTCTAAAGTAACCGTCAATGAGATTTATTCATCATCCAGGATTTCCCTATCCTTTGAATCACCTCGTGTCGGTGAGGATACAAAAATTACGGCAACTGTAGTTGATTCAAATAACAATAGAATCAATGAGGGAAGCGTCACATTCAATAGTGACGGTAAAAGCCAGACTGTTAACGTGAATAACGGTGTAGCAGAGTTTATTACTTCCTATAATGATGAGGGAAGCCACGCCATTAATGCCAGCTTTAAGGCTCCACATTATGAATCTTCATATACTGCTTCTACAATTAATGTCAGACATGCAATTTTGCCAACAGCAATCACGGCAACATCAGTTGTGTCAAATAAAAACGTTAAAATCACTGCTCTTGTAAAAGACACTAATGATAAAGCTGTTTTATCAGGTGCAGTCACTTTCAACATCAACGGTAAAAAGACAACTTTAAGTGTTAAAAACGGTCAGGCTATTTTAAATGATGTTCTTGAACGCAGCGCTACCGTTTACATATCATTTGAAAGTGATGACTACTTGTCCTCATCCAAAAGTTTAAGAATAAACATTAAAGACTTTGAAACGTCTAAAATCTCCCTTGAGCTTATCCAAAACAATGTCGTTGCAACGGTTAAGGACTCTTCGGATAAGCTGATTAACGGAGGTTATGTCACATTCACTCTGGAAGGTAAAGATACCGATGTCAATGTTTTAAACGGTAAGGCTGCTATAAGCACTTCATTTACAAAAGCGGGCACATATGTTGTTGATGCAGCTTATAATAGTGATGATTATCTCTCATCCTATGCCAAAATAACGATTACAGTTAAGGAAGAGGTTTCATCATCTAAAATAATTGTTGGAGATGTTGTGACCAATGTGGATAAAAGCACAACAATTTCTGCCCGTGTAATTGATTCAGACAATAATTTAATTAACACGGGAAGCGTTAACTTTATTATAAATTCAAAATCCAATATTATAAGTGTAAAAAACGGTATTGCCACATTTATTACTTCCTTTGATAAATCAGGTACTTATGATGTGGTATCCACATTTACAGGTACGGGATACTCAACAAGCTCTGCAACCTCGAAAGTCACGGTCAACAGAAATTCAATCAGTGCCGATTTAAAAATAGATGATGTTTCGGTTAATGCAAATCCTCTTGCCCGGATAACATCAGACACTCCATTTAATGGAAGGCTTAATGTAGGAAACAGGATTTATTCAATAGATGTTAAAGGAGGTTTGACGACATTTGCAATTCCTGATAAACTCTCAAGCGGAAGCTATAATGCAGTTTTATCATATGGAGGAAACGATAAATATGCCTCACTTTCCATTAGTGATGAGTTTAAGGTAATTGAAAACTTGCCTTTGCTTATAACTTCAGACATTTCAATGTATTATAAGGACGGCACAAGATATTACGCCCGATTAATGGATGCCAACGGTAATCCTTTAGCCAATGCGCCGGTTACTTTCACATTGCAGGGAATAACTTATTCAAGGACAAGCGATGCAAAAGGTCATGCTTCAATTGCCATTAATCTTGATGCCGGAAAATATAAAATTGTAACCAGATATGATTCCATAAGCAATTCAAATACTTTAGATGTCAAATCAACGATTATAGCTAATGACGTTACCAAATATTTCAGAAATGACACTCAGTTTTATGCTACAATCATGGACAGCCAGGGTAATCCTTTAAAAAACACAAAGGTCTCAATGAACATTCATGGGGTTTTCTATGAGAGAACCACCAATGACAATGGAGTTGTAAAGCTTAACCTTAATCTTGAAGCAGGCAATTATATACTGACGGTAATTCATCCTTTAAATGGTGAAATGCAGTCAGCTAATATCAAAATCCTTTCAAGAATCGTGGAAAATCATGATCTGGTCAAGTATTACAGGAATGCGTCCGGATACTCAGTTAAAGTATTGTCCAAAACAGGCCATGCTGAGGCAGGCAAACAAGTATCATTTAACATTAACGGTGTCTTTTACACACGTACAACCGATTCGGAGGGTATTGCACGTTTAAATATTAATTTGGGTCCTGGAACCTACATCATCACTGCCGAATATGAAGGTTCAAGGGTATCAAATAAAATCACTGTTCTTGATGTACTGATAACCAGGGACCTTGCGAAAAAATACGGAACTTCAACTCCATATACGGTCAGGCTTCTTGATGGAAATGGTAACGCTTATGCAAATCAGGTAATAACTTTCAACATTAACGGTGTCTTTTACACACGTACAACAAACATGGATGGTGTTGCAAGCCTGAACATTAATCTTCATGCGGGAAAATATATAATTACTTCATCTTACAATGCTTTAAATCATGGAAATACGGTGACAGTATATAATTAGGTTAATTTTTAAAAAAAAGAATTATTTAATAGCTATTTGTTGCTAGCTATTAATTTACGGGCCGCTTTTAAATCAGTATTATAAATGTGGCCTGATGTGGAGTGGTAATGTATTCCTCCAAAGTTTATTTTTTCACCGAGCATTTCTTTATTGAGTTCTTCTTTCATTTTCATACCCATATAAGCGATAAAAAACATGTTTGAATAGAATGCTCCGTAAATATCATTGCTTCTAAATAGACAGTGTATTGTCAGTTCATTGTTACGTACAAGGCACTGGAGGAACTGGAGACATGGAATATCTTCAGCTTCGGCATCATCAATGGGATTGATTGTAACAGCAACTGCACGGTTTGATCCTGTAGCGTTTAGGATTCTGTTTTTCATGCTTTCAAACTGGTCAACATCAAAATGAGCAAATATTCTGTTTGGATAGGTATAAACGAATCCCTGAGTGTTGTTGATAATGTCCGGGTCTTCAACTGACTGGACGTATTCATATAATGCATCGCTTTTAATAGGACATCCTTCAATGTCAAATTTTCCTGCTTTGATATCTGCCAGCATCATGTCTGTAGTGTAGTGCTGATATTTTGCTCTGAATTTCAAGTTCAACGGGTCATCAATAATATAGAAATTCCCTAAATTTTCCATTAAATGATGATTGCTGTCCTTATATGTTTCTTTTCCTTGTTTTAATATTTTATTAACGAAATCTAAATAACACTGATTAATACTTAACATCTTAAACAATCCTTTTAAATTATTTTTTAATATGTTGTTGAAATTATAAAAAGTTAGTGTTTTTAAAAAATAGTGAGTAACAGATTATTAAAATCCGTTACTTTTTGACCAAATCAAACATCATGCCGAAGAGTTCAAGGGCCTTGTTTGTGGAATCATTATCTGTAATTGTTTCAGGTATTTCATATACGAATGTAGGATAACCCGCATCGGCTATTGGCTTTGAAACAAGTGTTGCTGAAGTTGCCTTAAACGGCTGTGACTTGTTTGTTGGGAAATAATTGAAATCACTTGAATTAGCTATTTTCTGTGCAATATCGACAGACGCATCATCCATTGCAGGAGTGGCTAAATAAAATCCTTCACCGTAGCCTTCAACATGTGAATGGCTGATAATGACTGCTTTTCCATTGGTGGTATTGACGTCGCCATTCACGTAGTCATGAACAAGGCTTTCACCGTTGTCACGGCTTTGCTGATAGTCCGTTGCATTTTTAGTCACGTTAACGTGATAGACCGTAAACTTGACGTCATGGTCTTTGGCAAATTCCTTTGCAGCCTTTATTTCAGGTTCAATGGATAAGGGTTCTCTTGGATGAATTCCGGCAATCAAAACAAGTTCTGTTGCGGAATTTGCATTTCCGAATACGTATTTATCCACTGTACCAACGTCATTTTCCCAGTGCTTTACTGCAGTATCGCCAGTTGTATTTGATGTAAAATCAAAGGCAAATAAAACACCGATAATGGCCAGGAAAACTACGATTAAAATGATTTTGGTTTTATTTTCGATAATATCACCATTAAAAAAATAATAGTGAGTTTGAACTCACATTAAGCGTTTTCAGTCATTATAGGAACGACTTGTTTCTTACGTGAAACAACGCCTTCTAAAAGTGCGGTATTGTCCTCCAGCTTTACGCCATAGGCCTTTTCAACTAAGGCTGCATCTTTTCCTAGGACAATAACCTGAGAGTTGCTGTTTACAATATCAGTAATTAAAAGCATGAATAAGTCTAAATCTTCTTTTTCGATGATTTTTTCAATTCCTGCTTCAAGTTCATCCTTCATTTCCAAAACGTCAGGAATGCTTGCAGTATTTACCTGATTTACAATTGACTTAACATCATTAAAGTCGATTTGTTTAGCGTCCAAATCAAGGATTTCATCTATGGTAAAACTTGAAAGGTCAGTTCCTGCCTTCAACATTTCCAAACCATATTCCTCATAATCAACATCAGCTATTTTTGCTAACGCTTCAACAGCCTTTTTATCCTCATCTGTTGTAGTTGGAGACTTTAAAAGCAAGGTGTCTGATATGATTGCAGAAAGCATTAGGTGAGCAATTTCAGGTTTGATTTCAACATCATTTTCGTTGTATAACTTGTATAAGATAGTTTCACTGCATCCGACTGGTTCTGCTCTGTAAAATAAAGGATATGAAGTTTCCAAAGCAATTTTGTGGTGGTCCACGACTTTAACGATATTCATGTTTTCCAAATTGTCGATTGATTCGGATGGACTGTTGTGATCAACTAAAATAACATTGCTTCCTTCTTCAAGGGATTCGATTAATTCAGGAGCTTCAATATCCAAATAATTTAAAACAAATTCTGTTTCTTTATTGATATTACCTAATCTGCATGCTACAGCATTTTCATTTCCAAGCTGTTTTTCCAATTCACACATTACTAAACTTGATGTGATTGTATCTGTATCTGGACTTTTATGTCCGAAAATATAAGTCTTATTCATATTATCACTTTTGAAATTATATTCATATATAAATATGTAATTATAAAGTTATAAATAATGTCATTTAAAGAGTCATATTTCAAATATTTGAAAAGTGCCTTTGTTGAACATAAATTCATCTTTATATTTACAGTTTTCTTTGCGGCTTTCTGCTGGATTGGAGGCTATTTTATAGCTGACTGGCTCTTTACTCCAACTGAACTGATGGATTATGAGTATCTCGCACAGGAAACATTTTTCTCATTTGGGGATATGATGCTGATAATCATCAACAACTGTATGATAAATGTAATGAGCTATATCGAATCCATATTTTTCTGCTATGGTCCCTTTTACGATATGATTTTGAATATTGGAATGTCAGGTATCGCTTCAAGGGCTACCGAGCTTGCATGTGGAGATCCCTTTCTCTTTTTAAAGCTGACATGTCTTCACGGATTTTTTGAGGATTTAAGCACTATCCTAAACAGTTTTGCAGGATTTTTATTATTCCATTTTCTTGTAAAGACCATTAAGGATATTTTCAGGCCTTCTGAATACTTGGCAAATGGTGCAATCACCAATTCCCTGGAAATCAATAAAAGGATGCTTTACCAGTCACTGGCAGTATTTATTATGGCATTTCTCGTGATGATAGTTGCCGGGGTGCTGGAGGAGTATGTCAGCGTGCCATTCGGAAATATGATTGCTGGCATTTTCTAGTTTTTTTAAACAAAATTAATGTTTATTTTTATATTTTCTTTTCTGTTTAAAATAATTTCTTATTTTTTATATTTTGTTTAGACTTTTTTTTCATTAGTTAATTATTTTTATTAAAAGGATAAAATTATAATTATGGTAAAGGTAAGTATTTTAGGTGCAACCGGTGTAATAGGAAAAAATGTTGCATTCACCTTGGCAAGAGCAGATACAGTGGATGAAATAGTGTTATTTGCAAGAGAGGAAAGTTTGGATAAGGCAAAAGGTGAAACATTTGATATGTATGATGCATTGGCTGCAGAAGACATTGACTGTAAATTAACTCCATCATGTGATTATTGTGATATAAAGGATTCTCAAATTGTACTTATTTCAGCAGGCATTCCAAGAAAAGAGGGAATGAAAAGATTGGATCTTGCCGTTCCGAATGCCGAAATAGTGAGAAACTATGCAGAGCAGATTGCAATTCATGCTCCGGACTGTATAATATTGATAGCTACAAATCCTGTAGATGTAATGACCACAATCGCTCTTGAAGCATCAGGATTTAATAAAAATAAAGTGATTGGTATTGGAAACCACCTGGATTCACTGAGGCTTAAGGCATATTTCTCCAATCAGCTGAATATCAACGGTTCAGAGGTCCACACAAGGGTTGTCGGTGAACATGGAGATCATATGGTTCCTTTATTGAGCTCAACAACCATCGGTGGTATGCCGCTGAAGTATTTCATGGAATCCGTTGACATAGATGTTGCAAGACTCATCAAAAGACTTAGAAAAGCAGGTAACACCATCATTTCCAAAAAGGGAGCTACAGAATACGGCCCTTCATTTGCAATTTCAAATCTGATTTCAACCATCATAACGGATTCACATAAGGTGCTGACCGTAAGCACATATCTGAACGGTGAAATTGCAGGCGTAAGCGGAGTGTCCCTGGGAGTTCCTGTGGTATTGTCCAAAAAGGGTATTGCAATGATTGTTCCTATTCATATGAATGATTACGAGCAAAACAAGTTTAGGGATGCTGCAGAAGTAGTCAGACAAACTACAGAAGAAGTTAAAAACAATTTTAATTATTAATTAATGTCTTTTGGATTATATCCATCACATTAATCTCTTTTTTTAAAAAATTATTTCAATAGATTTATATACTCATTTTAAATATTATTAATTAAAGGTAATACTTTAATTATCTTTCGGTTAAATTGTTATTGTTAACAATTTTAAAGGCAGTAGAATTTTTCATAGAATTTGGGGTTGATATTATGAAAGAATTATATGAAAAAATGATTAATGAATCTATGGCTGCTCAAAGAGCAGATGTTGAAGTCATATCCGAAAACAGATACAATGACTTCAAGGTCACTGACGCAAAGGCATATGCTGATGCTGTGTCTAACATGAAAGCGCTTGACAATCAGGCAGAAAGCGTAATTAACTTGCACAAAAATTCTGTTGCAAGCCACTACAAAGTATTGACTTCTGTTACTGAAACCATCCGTCCAGAAGACGATCCTTTCATTGAACATTACCAGACACCACCTGTATTGGAAATTCTCTGTGAAGAGGACGGTGAATTTGCAGATAGCGTTGACAAATTCATCCAGGCAATTGCAGACAATGAAGCACTGATTTCAAAAGAATCAATCAGAAGATACGGTGGATTTTACGGTCCGACATGTGTAGTTGACTTTGCTTTAATGCCCGGAAGTACAACAAATGTTGTAAATCAGATTTTAACCGGTTTGGACATTCCGTTAATGCACAAACAGGCAATATTATCTGCAAAATCATGGGGTATGAACACCTCATATGGTGTCGGGGATGCATTTGCAAATGCAATTGAAGACGGCTTGACAGCTGCTGAAGCTACTCAAAAGGAAATTGAAACACTGCAGATGGTTTACCGTGAACCTATTGAAGCTCAGGGAACATTAATGGACGATGCAGACCACTCCTCTTTTGACGTTAGAAAATACATGAACGGATATAAAAAGGAAATGACTGCAACCGTTAAGGCTGCCATCGATGATGGAGTGCATTACGGTAATATTGTAACCGTTCCTGCATACTGTGTTGGAGATATCGGTCACCACATCGGTCAGGCCAGCTATAACATGGTTAAGGATGACGTTACATTAAACATCATCAAGGCAACTACCGAAGTAATTGATGCGACATTAAGAGGAAACATTGACAACTATAAGTCTCCTGCCAACGTATTGAGACTGGCAACAGGGGCATCCGCATGCGCTACCGAATACATTCTTGAACTTGACGGATTCAACGCACCTATGGTGGTTGATTTGTTAAATAAAAGGTTCCACAACTATGTGCAGCAATATCCAAGAAGAGGCGCAGCTGCAGAATTGCACAACTGTGACTTCATGGACATGATTTACAGAGGATTCGGAGCAATAAGCGATGCAAGAAAACTCAGAAGCTCTGAAAAAATCGATCTTGTTCCAAAAATCAGCGGCTTTGCAGTTGACTTAAGTCCGATAGCTGAAAATGAAGTAATCATGAACCCTCAGAGATACACTTATCCTGCATGTGCAATAACCGTAAGATTCTCATCACTCATGAGACTGGCGGATTATCCGTGCCTGCTTACATCAGAGCCAATTACAGCTACAATGATGACAAACATTATTGCGCTTGATAAGGAATCCGCAGGTTCACCTGCAAGAGGATGTAAAAACTGTGCATCCGCAACATTGGTTGATGGAAAACACGAATACTGCCAATGGAGAGAAGCTGTTTAGGTGTGAATCAAAATGGCTTCTTGTAATATTGGGAAAAAGTTTCTCGCTGAACTGCTCGGGACTTTTTTCCTCGTTTTTTTCGGAACAGGTTCAGCTGTCATAACATTACTGATAGCGGAAGATTTAAACCCCGGAAAAGCCGGAATCGGTATTCTGGGAGGTCTTGGTGACTGGATAGCTATTTCATTAGCATTCGGTTTAACCGTAATGGCATGTATCTATCTATTCGGTAAGATATCCGGTGCCCATTTAAATCCTGCCGTTACTGTAGGATTATTGGTAAGCAAAAACATTTCACTCATTGACAGTATCTATTATATCGTAGCTCAGGTAATCGGAGCATGTCTCGGCAGTCTGGCATTATTCCTATGTTTGGGAAGTGCTGCTGTAACCATCGGAGCACTTGGTGCAACCGCTCCGGGATTAGGTGTTGGATACTGGCAGGCAATGTTTGCAGAGTTTATCGGAACATTCTTTTTGGTACTTGTCGTTATGGGTGTTGCAGTTGACAAAAAGGCAGAACCGGGTTTTGCAGGTTTGTCAATCGGTATGACAGTAACTGCAGTAATTGTAGTTTTAGGAGCATTCACCGGCGCTTCAATCAACCCTGCACGTACATTCGGTCCTTATTTTATGGATGTACTGCTTGGCGGAGCCAATCTCTGGGCATTCTATCCGATATATTTAATCGGACCTGTTACCGGAGGTATTCTTGCAGCTTTAGTATATAACTTCATTGCTAAAGGAAACGATGCATGTGCACTGCCGCAACCATTTAATGAAGATTAAGAGTATTTCAAATACTCTTTTATTATTTTTTTAAAGAATTTTTCTTAAAATAAAGCAGGTCCGCCCATCTGCTGGCTTATGATATTGCCTATTTGAGGAGTGATAAATCCTTCAATTAATGCCGCCACCGCAAAGAGTAGAACAGCCATCGCAAATAATATTAAAGCATGCTTTATCGTCTTTCTGTTGTTTTTATAAGCTTCACTGAATGTATTTTTCTGGATCTTATCTTTAAAAACTCTGAATATGAATAGAAATAGCAGTATTCCGCTTGTGCAGCTGCAGAAGAATGCCGGAATTTCAATTATTCCATGAGGCACAATCAGCGCCAAAAACATTATCAGACCGGATGTTGATTTGACAGTATAGCCTGCCATGAAGCCTATTACAAAAGCGTTAAGTGATATTGCAATTAATGCATATACTGCAAAGAATATTGATGCGATAAATGTAATGAACGCTGCGGTTTCGTTGTGTATCATGATGTTTAATGCATCTATTGACGTGACGTTTCCATCAAGCATGGCCTTCTTTAGAGCAGGCATTAATACTGATGATATGTCATCTGCAAAAATAGCTCCTAAAATAAAATTAATTATAAAAAGGACGAGTAAGAGCAAAAATATTTTTCTGTTTTCACTGAAAGCCTCTTTAATTTCTTTTTTAATGTCTATAAGTTAATTTTAGGGCTTTTCTAATATATAAATTAAACTATAAATATATGTTAGACATAATATATTAACATGAATAAGATAATCTTAATAATTCTGTGCTTATTGATATTCATAATTGGCATGTCATTTGTATCTGCAAAGGAAGACACCCATTTTGAAATAGAAAAGGACCATTCAGGTTATTCATCAATAATAACCCTAAAAGACTCCAACAATAATCCAGTTCCAAAAGTAAAATTCTCAATTAAGATAACAAAACCTAACGGCAGTACCAGAACTTTATCAGATAAAAAACTTAACAGTACAGGTCAAAACATTTTCTTTTTAGGTTCCACAAAAGGAAATTACGTAATCACTGTGGAATTTAAGGGAAACAGCAATTATAATCCTACAAAATTAACAAAAACAATAACCGTAACGTCCGGAAAAGGAGGCAATTCCGCTCTTGATTATTTTGAAAATGGTAATTACGGACTAAATCAGAAAAAGGATGATTATATCGACGATAATTATTGGTATGAGGAAATATATGACAATCCTTATAACTTTGACGGAGAAGGTTATTGATGGAAAAATATGATGTAGGCTTAATCTTAAATTTAACTCTGATAATATTGGAAATCATCGGCTTAGTGCTGTGCTATGATGCATTGGGATGCATTGATCTTGCATATTATACCATTGACTCCAATATTTTCCTTTTACTTTCATCAATTTTGTATGTGTTTTCAAGAAAAAATCCTTCAAAAAGCGTTCAATTTTTCAGATATTCAGCTACATTATCCGTGCTTATAACACTTCTTGTAGTGGTTTTCGTATTGTATCCTATGCTTGATTTCAATTTTGAATACCTGTTTTTGGCCGGACCGAATCCCTATATGCATGTCTTGTGTCCGATAATTGCTCTTGTGTCATTTCTTTTCTTTGAGAAAAATGAAGTCGAAAACACTTTGAAAAACAATATTCGATCATTATATTTTACGCTGATTTATGCGGTTATTTTAATCACTTTAAACATTTTAAGAGTCGTTAATGGTCCTTATCCATTTTTGAAAGTCTATGAACAGTCAGTTTTAATGTCTGTAATATGGATTGTAGCTATTTTGGGCTTTGTTTTGATATTATCAAATATATTGCTGACGGTTAAGGAATTGGATATGATATTGAATGTTTAAAAAATGAGTTATGAGGAATTATTTTTCCTCAAATTTGGCTAATTGTTTTTTTAGTTCTTCGTTGTTTTCTTTTAGTTCTATATATTTTTCTTTTAGTTCGTTTAGTTCGTCTAGTGTTCTTTCATATACAGCAGTTGCTCTTAAATCTCTAAATTCTGGGGAATCTATGCTCATCATATCTAATTTCTCCTTTAGGTAGATATTCATGTTGAGTTTAAAGATGGGTTATGAGGAATTATTTTTCCTCAAATTTGGCTAATTGTTTTTTTAGTTCTTCGTTGTTTTCTTTGAGTTCTTTATTTATTTCTTTTTGTTCTTCATATTTTTCTTTGAGTTCGTTTAGTTCCTCTTTATTTTCTTTTAGTTCTGCATATTTTTCTTTTAGTTCGTTTAGTTCATCTACTGTTCTTTCATATATTGCAGTTGCTCTTAAATCTCTAAATTCTGGGGAATCTATGCTCATCATACCTAATCTCTCCTTCAGATAGTTTATTGTTTCATCATTTCTGGATAGTTTATCCACCCATCCAACAGTGGTTTTTTCAATTAAATCATAATATTCATGATTTTTTAGTTCTGATGTAACGTCAATATATTCCTTTAAAAAATTTTTATTTCTTTCGATTTTTCCATATTTGGGCAACCATACGAAATCAAAAATATCAAAAGGTGTGGTTTCATTATTTTTTATTTTATTTTTAATTTTTTTAAATGTTTCTATCCCATTTTGCTCAAAGGTTTGTTTCAAATATTGGAAGTGATGTATCTGATTGTCATATTCATATTTTCTTGGGGCAATTCTAAGTCCTGTGTGGAATATGTGGAGTTGCACTAGCTTTTGATATTTTTCTCGTAAATTAACGTGGTATTTTAGGTTTCTTCTCATTATTTTCTTTGTAATGTTGGACTGATGTTCGATAATTACTAAGCAATTTTGGCTTGGACTTTTGTATAGTGAATCCATAATCATTCTTTCAAAATCATCTTTAATTATTTCTTTGGATTTGCATTTTTTCAAATCATCAATGCCTGTAAGGTATGATCGGAATTCTTTCTTTTCGCTGCATAGCTGAAAGATTTTGTCCTCAAAATCTCTTTTCATTATTCACACCTCCAATAGTTTAATTGATAAAATTGTATTAATTATTTTGATTTGGTCAATATATAAATATTAATAAAAAATAAAAAACATATGTATTTATTTAAAGAAAATAAGTGAAATTAATATTTTTTACTTAATTTAACGAAATTTCAATAAGTTTTAAAAATTGTCTGCAGTGATAAAAATTGTCTTTACTTCAAAAGAGAAAGTTACCGATACCCTTATTTTTGACATAAAATATACTATAATCATGGCAATATATGAAAAGAAAGTGGAACTGATTGAACTATTCTATGACCTGATATTTGTATATGCAATATCAAAGTTAACTGCCCTTATCAGTGAGCCGGTCAGCGGAACAATTCCGTTATCAAGCTTTTTTGTATATCTGATTACTTCCTTTGTGATTTTACAGGCATGGCTCTACTTTACCAATTATGTCAATAGATACGGACAGTGGAAATGGTTTGATTACGCTTTAGCTATTGTAAATATGATTGCCGTAATATATATGGCAAATACAATTACCACTCACTGGGATGGAATGCTGGTTCCATTTAACATTTCAATGCTTGTAATGCTTTTAACTGTTCTAGGGCTTTATCTGATCCAGTATAAGAATCAGGATAATAACAGTGCGGCTTTAAACTCCATTCAGATACTTTCAATTGTCTGTACGATTTATGTAATCGCTTTGGTTGCAATTCTACTAAACCTATCTTCTTACGTTATCTGGATTGATGTTGTTGCTGTAATTACCGGCGCGTTTCTGCCGTTTTTCTTAAAGGGCAATTTTGACAAAAGCATCATTAATTTCCCTCATCTGGTTGAAAGGTTTGAGCTGTTGACTATCATCACTTTCGGGGAAGCCATAGTTGGCATGACCCACTTTTTTGATGTCACATCATTCAATCCAATGCCGATTCTTGTCTTTATAATAGTCTTATCAATGTTTGGGGCTTATGTTATTCAAATTCACAATCTGATGAATCATCACCGTGTAGAGAGAAGTTTAAGGCTTATGTTCAGTCATTACTTTGTAATCATTAGCATTAACCTGATGACCGTTGCATTTGAGCTTCTGCATTCGGGTGAGTTAATCCCATTCTTGAATCATGCCTAATCATAGTTTCATTAGTCATTTTCTATACATCCATAATGGCCAACAGGCCTTATTATAAGGATGAGGTTAAATTCTTAAAAAGTGATGCAATTAAAATGATACTTCTAACATTAATCGGTGCTTTAATCATATTGATTTTCATGGAAAATGTATACTTATTCCTTGCAGGCGTGCACGTCATCACCCTGGCAAACTTTTCCATTCTTGCAGGCATTCAAAAAAAGTATTTAAAAGATTGAATTGATGAATTTAATAATCTCATTTGCGGTTTCGTTTTGCTGCTGTGTTGAATTTATTGTTGCATTGCCGTCACCCTTTTGAAGACCGTAGTTTCCAAACTGGCCGTGATTTCCGCCCTCAATGATGTGTTCTGTGAAATTTTTGTAATATACTTTAGAATCATTATAGGTATTAATATTTAATGACTTGTCATTGGATCCGTAAATTGAAAGCACGGGAATATCAATTTCCTTATTGGAATATCCTGCAAGCAATACAAGAGCGTCAACATTATCATGACTTGTACAATAGCTTGATGCGGCATAACCTCCAAGTGAGTGGCCTGCCAAAACATAATGGGAATAGTTTGAACTTTTAATAATGTCATCTGCACTTTTAGTGCCTAAAAAAGCCAGATTAAATGGCATTTCGACGATATATGAATCAACGCCTTTTGATGCCAGGTCATTCATCAGAGGAAGGTATGATGTATATTCAATTTTCGCTCCAGGATAAAAAATCAGAGCGGTATCGTTACCCGGTCCGTCAAGAAAAACCCCATTTGAAACTTTAGAAACGCTTACGTTTTCACTTCCGTTCATGTATTTGAGAGCTTCACTGTCTGTATGGGAAAAATCATGGACATAATAGATGCCAAACAATGCAATTGCCAGTAAAACTATGATGACTGCCATATATCTTTTTTTCATATTCATCCTCTTATTAAATTAATAAATAAATAAGCCAGTGACGTTAAAAGCGCAATTAATGCCGGAATATTAACGGAATAAACGATTAACGGAAGCTGAAAAACAACCAAAGCAAGACATATTCCATTGATTATCAGGAGGTATTTGTTTCCAAACTTGTCATATGACCTGTTGCATATCATTGCCAGTGAAACAATTACCGCTAAAATCATTGCAATATAAATGTTGAAAAGTCCGCTCAGGTAAAACGTGGCCATTATAATTGCAATTCCCGGAATAGGAAAACCGATAAAACCCTTAACATGATTTGAAATTACATTGTATCTTGTAAGACGCAAAACGCCGCACACTACAATAAAGAGTGATACGATTGCCGCCGGAATTTCAAGGGATGGTGCGTTGATAAGGGTGTATGAGTATAGAAATACCGCCGGAGAGACTCCAAATGATACAATATCGGAAAGTGAATCTATGTTTTTTCCAAATTCAAATTCATCTACCCTATTGGTTTTACGTGCAACCCATCCGTCAATGGAGTCAAAAAGCAGTGAAAATATCATTAAAATACTTGCCAGCAGAAAATCCTGCTTAATGGACATTATAATTGATAAGAATCCTGAGGCCATGTTCATTAATGAGACCAAATCGGATATTGCAACGAAATTTTGTATTTTTGTATTCATTAATCTTAATATTTGGAGCTATTTATTAATAAATATTAATAGGGGGAGTGACATAACTCTTAACATGAAAGTTTGTCTATACGGATCTGGAAGCAAAAGGACTCCAAAGGAACTGACTGATGTGGGATATGAATTGGGTCTGGAGCTTGCCTTGAACAATCATTCACTGGTTTTTGGCGGAGGAAACGACGGGATGATGGGTGCAGTTGCAAAGGGAGTTTTTGATAATGGGGGAAATATTACCGCTATCGCCCCCGAATGGATAAAAGAATTCGACGATCCCTTTAAGGATTATGATGAGTATATCAAAACAGATTCAATGGATGAGCGTAAAAACCTCTTTTTGGAAAAGTCGGATGCCTTTGTAATAGTTCCCGGCGGAATCGGAACAATGGATGAGTTTTTTGAAATTTTAACATTAAAGCATCTTAAAAGGCACTCCAAAAAGATTATTCTATTTAACATTAATCATTTCTATGACAAGATGATTGAAATGCTTCACCAGATGCACGATGAGGGCCTTATTCGTGAAAACGTTTTAGATATTTTTGTTGTTGCAGATTCCATAGATGGAGTTTTAGAATATATCAAAGATTGACAACAGTTATAAAGGGTAATTAATATAAGTATAACTATGGGTTTAGGTTCATTTTTTAAGAGGAATAAGGATAAAAAAGAGGAAATTGTCGAATCACATATTGACATCAATAACGATGACTGCAGAGGTGCAGATTGTGAGAAATGCGTTATAGCATGTCCCAATAATGTTTTAACAAAAGATGGCGATGAAACTGTAGTCAGAAATCCTCTTACCTGTAAAAATTGCAGGGTATGTGAAGCGATATGTCCTAATGACTGTATTGTTGTCAATTAATTTTATTTTTTTTTAAATTATTAAATAAGCTATTTTTGCAATTGATTTTAACTGATTTTGTTAGTTTAACATCTCCGTCTATATGTTGTGGGTAACTTATTATTAAAATATGTAAACTGCTTTTATACAAACTTTTTTTAAAATTCACGATTGTCATGAAAAATAAAAGAGTATATAAAAAGAGACCTGCGAAAAAAGCTGAAGACGAAACACAAAGAATCTGTCCTGAATGCGATTCAACAGATTTAAACTATGATCCGTCAAGAGCGGAACTCATCTGCAGACACTGCGGACTGGTCATAGCTGAAAACATGATGGACCAGGGCCCTGAATGGAGAGCATTCAACTTTGAACAGCAACAGTCCAGAGCTCGTGTAGGTGCACCGTCAACAAGAACAATTCATGATGGAGGTATGGCTACAGAAATGGGATTCAAAAGGGACGGATCACCTGAAGACCATGCCAAATGGTACAGGATGAGAAAATTGAACAAAAGGGCAAGAATAGCAAATTCAAGGGAACGCAACCTTGCCTTTGCACTGTCTGAAATTGACAGAAAATGCTCAAACATGGGACTTAACAGGTCCATAAGGGAATCTGCATCAGCCCTATACAGAAAGGCTCTTGAGGCAAATCTAATTCGTGGAAGAACAATCGAAGGCGTCGTTGCAGCATCAATCTATATTGCATGCAGACAGGCAGGACTTCCAAGAACCCTTGATGAGGTTGCAGCATTCACAACCGCAAATAGAAAGGAACTTGGAAGAATAGAACGCTTCCTCAAAAGGGAATTGGAGATTAAACTGGCACCTCCTTCTGCGGTGGATTACATTCCAAGATTTGCAAGCCAGCTTGAACTTTCAAACAAATCCGAAGTAAAAGCCATTGAAATAGTCAATGAATCAAACGGATTCACCTCAGGCAAAGGTCCTCAGGGAGTAGCGGCCGCTGCACTTTATATCTCATCAATACTTCTCGGTGAGAGGAAAAGCCAGAAGGATGTGGCTCAGGCTGCAGGAGTAACCGAAGTTACTGTAAGAAACAGATACAAGGAAATATCCGAAAACTTAAATCTTGCAGTAGCATAATATTAAATAGGTGATGAAAGTGTTTTCTTCATTAATGTATATTTCAGATCCATTTTCTACATTGCTTGGAGCCTTGATGCTGATGATTATCGTCGGATATTTCTGCTGCAGTCTTGGGGGAGATTCCACTTCCTCAAAAAGCACATATAAACCTCCCAAAAGGAATTATTCCTATAAAAAGCACGATGATGATGAATATAACTATAACTGGGATGATTCCTGGGACGACAAATGGCTGCATCAGGGAAAATATGCAGATAATAATGACACCCATGAGGAATACACGGATTATGACCCATCATGGGATGAAGACTTTAGAAAATAATCAGGTGAAAATATGAGTGATATGTGGGGATTAACGGCAAGAGGAATCTGTGAGTATAATGATAAATTTCTGCTTTTAAAGGTACGTTCCCGCTCCGGTCATGATGCCGGAAAATGGGAGATTCCCGGCGGAAAGGTTAAAAGAAAAGAATTCTTTGACGAAGCACTAAAAAGGGAATTTGCAGAAGAAACAGGTCTTGAAATAAATATTGACTCACTATATAATGTAATTCAAAACGATTACACTGCCTGTAAAACAAATGAAAGCGTCAAGTCAATCCAGCTGATTATGGGGGTAAGCTCTACAAGCGATGAAGTTACAATAAGCGAGGAGCATGATGACTACGGATGGTTTACAAAAGAGGAAATAAAAGAGCTAATTCGCAATGAAATGCTTTCAAAAGCTGCCATGAGAACATTTAATCAGGTGAATTTGGGAGGTGAATTATGATTTGTCCAAGCTGCGGAAGCTGGGTTGATGAAGGAGATCCGGTCTGTTCAAGCTGCGGAGCATACTTTTCAGATGATGATTATGAGGAATATGAATGTCCGCAATGCCATGAACACTTTGAAATCGATGAGTTTGATACAAACTGCAGGTTTTGCGGAGCTCCAATCAAAAGGGAAGATTATTTCTATTAATCTTTCACTATTTTTTTTTACAGGTTGAAACAATTTTACTCTCTAAAAGCAATATTTACTTAATGGGGTAATTTAAAGTCTTTATTTTACTAAAAACATTTATATATTTCTTATTTTAAATTTTAAAATGAAATACTCCTTCGATATTGGGTGTGATGTTGTGGATGATTATGTTAAAATTTAATGTAGGATACGATATCTCTGCTAATATTTATTACCATTGCTTGGGAGGTATTTCTATGGATTTTAAGCTAAATATAACGTTAGCAATTGAAGATCCTTTGTTATTGAGGATTTTGATTATATTTGTCCTTGTAGCTATTAAGTTACTTTGATGAGTAGGTGGTTCATATTTTTATCTCCATGATTGTGCGGTTATTGGATTTAGAAGTTAATGATGAAAGTTTCAGTATGATATTTCCAAGTATTGTGCTCTATTTTTAAGGAGGAGTATTTTTACTTTTTGAAATGGATTTTTCTAATTATCCTCACAATCTAAATAATGTTTATATATGAGTAGTGATACAATTATAATTAAGAATTTTTTTAAAATTCTTATGTGAATTTTTTAATTCACTATCCTTTTAAACAATGGTAAAAAGTCAATGCCTCTTGGGATTTTGTGGGGTTATTTTTTGTAATTCCACATTAGGGCATTGATTTTGGATGCTTTTTCTTGTTTTATTTTGTTTTTATAATATTTTAGTGAGAATCCATAATTTCTTAAAAATTGGTGGAAGTTCAATTATTCATCTACATTATCTCATAAAAATAGTAATTTTTAATTTTAAATCCTTAACTCAATAAACCGACTAATATTTCAATACTTATCACAGTCACATTAACTTTAATTACTCCTTTTTCCATTAATTCATTATAATAAAAATTAATATAATGTTAGAAACAAATATATTAATAATTTCATATAGGAGATTGAAAATGATATATTCAAATGAAGTAGAAAATATGTGTCCTGTTGCAAAGGGAGCAAATCACGGCCCTGCACCAATACCTGAAGAGGGTAAGTGGGTTAAATCAAAAGAAATCTCAGACATTTCAGGATTGACCCATGGTATAGGATGGTGTGCACCTCAGCAGGGATGCTGCAAATTGACTTTAAATGTTAAGGACGGTATTATTGAAGAAGCTTTGGTAGAAACCATAGGCTGTTCAGGAATGACTCACTCAGCGGCAATGTCCGGTGAAATCTTAATTGGAAAAACCATTCTTGAAGCATTAAACACTGATCTGGTTTGTGATGCTATAAACACTGCAATGAGGGAACTCTTCCTCCAGATTGTCTATGGAAGAACCCAGTCAGCATTTTCAGAAGGCGGTCTTCCGATTGGAGCAGGCCTTGAGGACTTGGGTAAAGGCCACAGAAGCCAGGTAGGTACAATTTATTCAACAAGTAAAAAGGGACCAAGATATCTGGAACTTACAGAAGGCTACATTACCGAAATAGCTTTGGATGAGGATGATGAAATTATTGGATACAAATATATCAATTTAGGCATAATGCTTGACAGCATCAAGGACGGCGTTGACCCGGCAGAGGCAATTGAAAACGCAACCGGCCAATATGGAAGGTTTGACGATGCAGTCAAAACAATTGATCCTAGAAAGGAATAGATATGGGTGGAAATATGAGTTTATTTGAAAGTTATGAAAGAAGAATCGACCAGATAATTCCTGTACTTAATGAATATGGCATTAAGGATTTGGAAGAGGCCAGACAAATCTGTCTTGACAAAGGTTTCGACCCATATGAAATCGTGAAAGGCGTCCAGCCGATTTGCTTTGAAAACGCTTGCTGGGCATATACCGTTGGAGCTGCAATTGCAGTTAAGAAAGGCTGCACAAAGGCATCAGATGCGGCAAAGGCAATAGGTGAAGGCCTCCAGTCATTCTGTATTCCCGGAAGTGTGGCTGATGACAGGAAAGTAGGTTTAGGTCACGGAAACCTCGCATCAATGCTTTTAAGTGATGAAAGCAGTTGCTTTGCATTTCTTGCAGGACATGAAAGTTTTGCAGCAGCTGAAGGGGCAATAGGAATTGCAAACTCAGCAAACCAGGTAAGGGGCGAACCTTTAAGGGTTATTCTAAACGGTCTTGGAAAGGACGCAGCATTAATCATTTCAAGAATCAACGGATTTACCTACGTCCAGACAGAATTCGACTATTTCACAGGTGAAGTTAAAGTTGTTCGTGAAAAGGCATATTCATCAGGTGAAAGGGCAAAGGTAAGATGCTATGGTGCAGACGATGTTCGTGAAGGTGTAGCAATCATGCATCTTGAAGGAGTGGACGTATCAATTACCGGAAACTCAACCAATCCGACAAGATTCCAGCATCCGGTAGCTGCAACATACAAGAAGGAATGCATTGAACAGGGCAAGAAATACTTCTCAGTCGCATCAGGGGGAGGAACAGGAAGAACCCTTCACCCGGACAACATGGCAGCAGGTCCCGCATCATATGGTATGACCGATACCATGGGAAGAATGCACTCCGACGCACAGTTTGCAGGATCATCCTCAGTTCCGGCACACGTTGAAATGATGGGACTCATCGGTATGGGTAACAATCCTATGGTCGGTGCAAGCGTAGCCGTAGCAGTAGCCGTAGAAAAAGCTATGAACAAATAAGGGGATTATCCCCATTTTCTTTTTTTGGAGTAATTTTTCATGAAACTGGTCGTTCAAAGAGTTACAAATGCCAGCGTTAAAGTCGATAATGAGACAGTTGGCCGGATTGATGAAGGCTTGATGGTTCTGGTAGGTTTCGGCCTTAACGATACAACTAAAGAAGCCGATTTTCTAGCCCGCAAACTCATAAAGCTTCGGATATTTGCCGATGAGGAGGGAAGAATGAACAGATCCGTTAAAGACATTTCAGGAAAACTCCTGCTTGTTCCTCAGTTTACTTTATACGGCAAGGTCAAAAAGAACAGACCTTCCTTTCACAGGGCATTGAATCCTGAAAAAGCATCTGAACTCTTTGATTACTTTGTCGAAAAGTGCAGTGAGGAAGTTCCTGTCGAAACCGGCGAGTTCGGTGCATTCATGGAAGTTTCACTTTTGAATAACGGTCCGGTTACAATACTGTTGGAAAAGGACTTTTCAGAGGTTGATTGAATGGAATATAAAGATTTGCTTTTAAAAAGAAGAAGCGTCAGAAAGTTTACAGATGAGGATGTTACAAAAGATCAGCTGAACCAGATTCTGCAGGCAGGACTCTTGGCTCCGACATCAAGAAACAGGAAGCCCTGCAATTTTTTGGTGGTTTCTAATAAGAAAACCTTAAAGGAACTTTCTGAAGTTAAGGAACACGGTTCAAAATTTCTAGCCGATGCAAATAAGGCAATAGTTGTAATAGCGAATACTTTGGTGGCGGATACATGGATTGAGGACTCATCAATAGCTCTGTCATTCATGCATCTTATGGCAGCAGACATCGGCGTTGGAAGCTGCTGGATTCAGATTCACATGAGAAAATCATCAGACGGTGAAGACGCAGAAAAGCTTGTCAGAGACATTGTAAAAATTGACGATTACTTCAGAATTGTCGGCATTTTGGCATTGGGAATTCCTGACGGTGATGTCAAGCCTCACACTTTGGAAGATATTGATAAAACAAACATTCATTTTTTAGTTTAACTTTTTTTCATTACAATTTTTTTATCCCATATTACTTTTTTTAACATATTATGATTTTACCTTTTGATTTAAATATTGTTTTTAAGAGGTTATATTCAAAAAGTCGGTAAAATTGTCCTCAAAAGAAACTAAACAATTTATATATGACTTATTATAGATAATTATCTACTTACGTAAGGTTATTTTAATTTCTAGAAATTAGGAGGATGGTATGAAAGATGAGTTGGAAAATTATCGCATAGACAAGCCTATGGATTATCTTCACAAGAGATTGTTTTTGAACAATGGGCCATTAATGCATGGCTGTTCAACTTTCCCGGCGAATATGAGGGACCATGTCCAAATTCAAATCTGGATGGGGACGGTTCAATTTCGGAAGTTGACATATCCTATCTTGTGAGACTTGAGGGAAATCAAAAACTCATAATCAATGTTGAAGATGAAACAAGCAATGTGGGCGAAGAAACACTAAGAAAATCGAATAAATACAAAATAAATCATCAGTATGCATACAAATGTCCTGTATATTCAGTAATAACTACATCACTGCCAAGTCACAGGTGTTTAAAGGAACTTAAAATTTCTCCAACGGATATTTTTAGACCTGAAATAATTTCATATCTGGACTTTGATGGTGAAAAAATTTTAAATACTTTGAAAATCAAAATTAAAAACAAGAATTTTCTCACCAAGTTAGAACTGTTATCATTAATATTAACCATTAGAACATTTCCTGAAAATAATGCTGATATTCTTGAAGAGATCTGCAGTCTTATTAAAAAGGCCAAATCAGAAGATAAGGAATTTAAAATGGAAATGGTCTATTGCACCAGATATATTATTCACAAGTATGCAGAAACTGTTGAGGATATATGTAGACTAGAAGAGGTGGTTGGATTGAAAAAAGCTGTTACATGTGGAAGTATTATAGAAGATATTAAAAATGAGGGTAGGGCTGAAGGTGAAACTAGGGCTAGTTTAAATATTTTGAATGTTTTAGTTACTGATCCTGATTTTAACTTGTCTCTTGATTTGTTGGTTGAAAAATTCGGATTTACTCGTGAGCAGATAATTAATGGGAAATAGATTATTTTTTTACTATTTCCTTTTTCATTGAAAATGCTTTGTTAATTTAAACTGTTGTATATCTTGGACTAGAATGGGTGGTTGGATTGAAAAAAGAGGTTACATGTGGAAGTATTATAGAAGATATTAAAAATGAGGGTAGAGCCGAAGGTAGGGCTGAAGTTATGGATGAAGCTAGGGCTGAAGGTAGGGCTGAAGGTAGGGCTGAAGCAAGATTATATATTTTGAATATTTTAGCTACTGACCCTGATTTTAGCTTGCCTGTTGATTTGCTGGTTAAAAAATTCGGATATACCCGTGAAGAAATTCTTAATGGAAAATAGAATATTTTCTAAAAACCTTGAAATTTTCAACTGTCCCATTCATTTTATAATCAATAAATGATATACTTATAATCATGTCAGATTTATCAGAATTAATCAAGATTAATAAAAACATTGAAGCTCAAAATGAAGAAATTATTCGTCTTTTAAAAAAAATCGCCGGTGAGGATGAACAAACACCAGAAAATGTTGTTGTAAATCAGTTAAAGCCTTTTCCGGAACATCCATTTGACTTTTCCACTTTGGGTTATGATGATTTGGAGGAGGAAGAAGTCGAACTTCCGGATGTTACTGAAGTGGAAAATCCTCATTTTGAGGAATCCTTGGATATCGGTGAAGTCTATTTCATGCAGGATTTCAATCCGTTCAAAATTTCCATTAAAAATAATGAATTAATCATCGATAATTTTGATGCTTCACATGAAGCAAGTGATTATTATTTTGCAGAAATTGTAGTAAATGAATTGGCTAAAAACAATAAAAGTTTTGATGAATCTACAGTTATACTTCCCGAGTCAGTTATGGGCAACTTGCCCTTAACTCTTGAGAAATGTATTGCTGAGGGTGCAAAAAAAGTCTTTGGACCTTGGAAATCAATGATGGAATTGTTGAATGCACCTGAATATCTTCAAACAAAACTGCAGCTTGATTTCTATAAAACAGAAGAACATTTGATTGAAAGAGTCTTTAAAGAATAACTCCATTTATTTTTTTTAAAAATTTTAACAGTTTCATTTTTAACAGTTTCAAAAGAAACATTTATATCATTCAAACTCCAAAATATTATCAAGGTGATATTATGGATAATGAAAGCTTTCAGGCAATTAATGAAAATTCACCGTTAATAGCTTGGATACATAATATTTCGCTGAATCAGCAGAAATATATGAAATCCAGAATCAGAGACTATGATTTTGGACATGATGTTCGCTATATAATGTATATTCATGATAATCCCCAATGTTCTCAGGAGGATTTGGTAAATATGTTCTGCCAAAGCAAGGGAAACATTGCCAAAATCTTGAAGAAATTTGAAGATGAGGGATATATCGAAAGAAAAATCAATCCTCAAAACAGACGCAAATACATGCTCAGCACTACGCAAAAGGCCAATAGATTAATTCCTGAATTCAGGAAAATATCTAAAGATTGGGAAGCTGAAGTGGGCATTGGCGATGAGGATGAGGAGTTTAAGAAAAGATTAAAGGAAATTGCGATTAAAGGCATGGAATTAGTGGATTGAAGGTTGTTATTATGAAATTTGATTCTGAGTCATCAGTGGTACTTGTATCATTTCTGACATCATTTTTTGCAGTATTTTTGTCTGCAGGCATCGTTATTGGAGTGCCGTCCATTGCAACCGAGTTTGGAATGAATAATGTAGTTCAAAACTGGATTATTACAATTGCCCTTTTAGTTGTAGCAGTATTTACACTTCCCGCAGGACAGATTTCCGGCAAGTTCGGTGTAAAGAAATCCTTGGCGGCAGGGGTACTGGTGTTTTTACTTGCTTCAATAGGCGCATGCTTGTCCTTTTCAACAGAAACATTTTTGTTTTTTAGAGTCATTCAGGGTATAGGCGGGGCCTTTTCCAATGTTGCGGCTATGGCAATGGTTGTTCAGGCTATTGAACCTCAAAAAAGAGGACAGGCTTTAGGTTTCACTGTAACTGGAGTTTATCTGGCAGGCTCTCTTTCTCCTGTCATCTGCGGTTTTCTTGTTTATAATTTCGGATGGAGATCAATGTTTTACTTTGTAATTCCATTTTTCGTTCTTTGTATCATACTCATGCTTTATAAGATTCCGGGTGACTGGAAGACCTATGAAAATGATAGGATTGACTCAATAGGTTATCTGATATACGGTGTTGGCATTTTGCTTTTCATTTATGGATTTACCTGCCTGATGAATACTGTGGGCATGCTTTGTGTGGCAGCAGGTTTCATGCTGTTAATTGTATTTGCATATTATGAAACACGGGCGCGCAGTCCTGCATTCAACATGAGATTATTCAAAAATACCAAATTCACTTCATCTAATGTTGCTGCATTGTGCAGTTATCTTGCAGTGGCTGCGATTACAACAATATTGAATTATCATTTCCAATACGTGAGAGGATGGAATGCTCAAATGTCTGGACTAATATTGATTATAACTCCAATTATCATGGCGGTCATGGCTCCGAACTCTGGAAAACTGTCAGATAGGATTCATCCGCAAAAACTGGCGGCTATTGGAATGAGCATTGCTACAGTAACGCTGGTGATATTGATATTTTTGGATGCGAATACTCCCCTATATCTTATTGTAATTGCAATGATTCTTCAGGGTATAGGCATGGGATTGTTCACAAGTCCAAATACGAATGCCATTATGAGTTCAGTTCCGCCAAATGAAACTCCAAATGCATCTGCAGCTCAATCCGCCATGAGGACAATAGGCCAAACTATGAGCTTAGGACTTCTAACTCTAGTGTTTGCATGGATCATGGGCAGTTTGGAGTTATCTTCCAAATATGCCAATATGATAGTTCAAAGTTCCCAGATAGTTTGCATAGTCTGTACAGCAATATGTATAATTGCAATTTTTGCATCATTGGTGGGAATAAAATCAAAAGATGAATTTAATACAAATGATTAATAAAAAATAATTATTTAAGAGGGTGTTAAAATGAAAATAGAGGCTGAAAATTATGTAATATTCATATCATTTCTGACTTCATTTTTTGGAGTCTTTCTTTCAAATGGTATTATCATAGGGGTCCCGGCAATTGCAGGTGACTTTGCAATGAACAATGTTATTCAAAACTGGATTCCTACAATATTTTTCCTGGTAATGGCGGTATTCACGGTGCCGGCAGGCCAGATTTCAGGTAAATTCGGTGTTAAGAAATCTTTGCTTATAGGTGTTATAGTATTTTTAATAGGCTCAGTCGGTGCGGCTTTGTCCTTTTCAACAGAATCATTCATGCTCTTCAGGATAATCCAGGGTGCAAGCGTTGCATTTGTCAATGTATCCGGTATGGCAATGGTTGTATCTGCTGTAAAACCCCAAAACAGGGGAAAAGCTTTGGGTTTTACTGTAACAGGAGTTTATCTTGCAACTTCACTTTCTCCGGTTATCTGCGGATTTCTGGTCTATAACTTAGGCTGGAGATCAATATTTTACGTTGTAATTCCATTTTTGCTTTTATGTATAATCATAATGCTTTTAAAAGTGCCTCAGGAATGGCAGACCTATGCTGATGACAAGATTGATAAAATCGGTTCTGTCGTATATTCAATAGGTATTTTACTGTTCATTTACGGCTTTACAAACCTGATAAACACTACAGGAATAATCTGTACAATTGCAGGTATTGCATTGCTTGTAGTTTTCGCATTGTGGGAGTTAAGACAGACTTCACCGGTATTCAACATGAAGCTCTTTAAAAACACAAAGTTCACTTCTTCAAATATTGCGGCCTTATGCAGCTATCTGGCAATCATGGTTGTTACAACGATTTTAAATTATCATTTCCAGTACGTACGTGGCTGGAATGCACAGATGGCAGGGCTAATACTCATTGTAACTCCAATCATCATGGCACTCCTTGCTCCTAATACCGGAAAGCTGTCCGATAAGATTCATCCGCAGAAACTGGCTGCAGTCGGTATGGCAATAGCTTCTGTTGCTCTGTTTATTTTGGTATTTTTAAACAAGGACATGCCTGTTTATCTTGTTGTAATTGCAATGATTCTTCAGGGTATCGGTATGGGACTCTTTTCATCTCCGAACATGAACGCCATCATGAGTTCCGTTCCTCCAAAGGATGCACCTACAGCTTCCGCTTCACAGGCAACAATGAGGACAATAGGCCAGACCATGAGTTTAGGTCTTCTGACACTGATATTTGCTTTAATAATGGGTAATCTGCCTTTATCAACCCAATATGCTGACATGATAGTTCACTCTTCCCAGATAATTTGTACTATATCAATGTGTGCCTGTATTTTATCTATTTTTGCTTCATTGGTGGGAATCAAGTCAAAAGATGAATTCAATACCAAAAGACCTAGTTAGTTAATGTTCCTTAACTAACTCTTTTTTTATTTTAATTATCACTTTTTGAGAAAATGTTATTTAGTCATAAATCATATATTAAATATTGATTAGTTAAAGGTGGTAAAATTAATGGAGAAAGTAATTAATGCTCATTGTCATATTTATCCGGATAAAATAGCTTCAAAGGCTGTTAAGGGAATAAGGGATTTTTATGATTTGGACATGTCATTAAATGGGAGAACTGATGATTTGATTAGAAACGGCAGTCAGGTAGGTGTCGTTCATTATCTGGTGCATTCTGTTGCAACAACTCCAAAGCAGGTCAAATCAATCAATGAGTTCATCAGTTATGAAGTTAAAGAGCATCCGGATTTGTTCACGGGCTTCGGAACACTTCATCCCGACAGCGATGACATTGAAGGAGATGTTAATTACTTGTTGGATCTGGGTCTTAAGGGAGTCAAGCTCCATCCGGATTTCCAGTTATTCGCATTAAATGAGGAAAGGGCATTCAGACTTGGTGAAGCCATTAATAATGCCGATATTCCCGTACTGATTCACTGCGGGGATTTCAGATATAACTATTCCAATCCCGAACAGTTAAAACCCTTTTTGGAAAGATTTCCCGACATGACTGTTATCGGAGCCCATTTTGCCGGCTGGAGCATGTGGGAAGATGCCACTAAAGAGCTTGCCGGAACTCCAAACCTTTATGTTGACTTAAGCTCCAGTCTCTATGCATTATCTCCTGAAACCGCTTTGGATTTGATTCATGCATACGGTTCAGACAGGGTTTTATGGGGAACTGACTATCCCATGTGGGATGCAGTTTCTGAAATGGATTATTTTAATAAAATTGATTTGACGCAAAAAGAAAGATCACAGATTTTATACGAAAACGCTTCAAAGCTTTTAAAACTTGATTAAAATGTGCACTGCTAGTAATTATATAACAAAAAACCATTATTTTGGTCGTAACTTTGACTATGAAATTTCATACAATGAAAGGGTATGTATCACCCCCCGCAATTTCACTTTTTCCTTTAGGCTTATAGATGACATTAAGACTCATTTTGCCATTATCGGAATTACCGCAGGAATTGATGAATATCCTCTATACTATGATGCATGCAACGAAAAAGGATTATCAATTGCCGGACTTAATTTTGCAGGAAATGCATGTTACCTTGAAGAAAAGGAAGGTATGACAAATATAACTCCTTTTGAATTTATCCCTTATTTGTTGAGCAATTTCTCTACTGTAGGTGAGGTAAAAGAGGCTTTAACCAATATTAATCTTGTCGACATTGATTTTTCAGAAGGTTTGCCGTTATCTCCGCTTCACTGGATGATATCTGATGAAAATGAAGCCATTGTTGTTGAACCTTTAGAGGACGGATTGAAAGTCTATGACAATCCCGTAGGTGTTTTAACCAACAATCCTCCATTCGACAAGCAGCTGTCCACATTAAATAAATACATGGGACTCTCAAATAAAAATCCTGAAAATACATTTTCAGATGACTTTGATTTGGATGAATATTCAAGAGGGATGGGAGCAATAGGTCTTCCGGGAGACCTGTCATCATCTTCAAGGTTTGCAAAAGTCGCATTTACTCGTGCCAATTCACACTCAGGGGAGAGTGAATCTGAAAGCGTATCACAGTTTTTCCATATCCTTCATTCCGTCGAGCAGCAGAAGGGCTGTACGTTTATAGACAAGGATTTGTATGAATATACGATATACACTTCATGCTACAATACAAATGAGGCTGTTTTATATTATACGACATATAACAATAATCAGATAGCTAAAGCGGAACTGGCAAATGAGAATCTGGACAGTGACAGGTTAATATTTTACGATTTGATTGATGAAGAAAAATTCTTAAATGTTAATTAAAACAAATAATTAAGTGGTGTTTATAAAATGGGAATGTTTTCAAAAACTCCTGCTGAAAGGAAACTTGAAGAGTTAACCGGGGGAATAATCTTAAGCGATGAATATAAGGCCATTTTAAGGGCCAAGGGCATTGACTTAAAAACAGGAGAGCACATTAAAAATCAGCTTAAAGAGGAAATCAAATTAAATATCGTAAGTGAGGAAGGTCTTGAAACCAGAATCAGATATCTAATCAATCAGAATGCTAAAAAAACTCCAGAAAAGCCAGTTGAAGAGGAACCTTCTGTCATAATTGCCGAGTCTTCACTCAAAAGATACGAGGAAGAGGTCAAATCACTTAAGGCTCAATATGATGCCAAGGAAAAGGTTGTCGTTAATCTAATTGAAAAATCCTTTGCACCGCCGCAAATCACTTATGACAAGTTTATGGATTCCGTTGACAACTGCAGCAAGGTTTTCAACAATCAATACGATTCCGCATTAAGCATTGTCCGTCTCACCACACGCGAAACCCCAAGAATAGATACGGAACTGGAAAACAAAATCACAAACATGAAAACAATCATTTCCCATGTTGACGATTTGACCAATGAGCTTATAATCAATTTAAGCTCAGACAATAAAAGCAATGCGGACGTTGAGAATCTATTCGATGATATGAAAGATTTAATCGATTCAGTAAAAAAATATGATTAATAACAAGATTAATACATAACTATAAAACAAACATACTAAATATTATTATATAATTACTATTTTAAGAGGTATTGAAATGTCTGAATTTTCACTTGATATTGATAAAATAGAAAATGAAGTAAATGATACGATTAAGGTAGAACAGGAAAAACTGGAAAATTCAAATCTTAAAACTCAGGCTGAAAAAAATGCAGTGGCAATTTTTGAAGCTGATTTAGATAATCCTTCAGAAAGAGAAAACATTATAAAGCCACTGGAAGATTTCGGTTTAAATGACATGACAAGGTCTTCACAAAGAAATAAGCTTTTAAGCACACGTTTTGTTGACTTGAATAAAGGCAGTTCAGAATCAGAAAACATCGGTGACAAACTGGCTGAACTTAATTTTCAGTTGAAGGATTTGGATCCTGGAAAAGTTGATTTCGCCAAAAAAGGAGTTTTGGGAGATATTTTCAATCCTGTAAGAAAATACTTCAACAGATATCAAAAGGCCGAAGTTGCAATTTCACAAATCATCGCTTCACTTGACCACAGCAGCAAAGTCCTCCAGAATGATAACACAACCCTCATTGCAGAGGAAAATTACCTGAGGGAAATTACAAACAAGCTTCTGGCTGATATCGAGCTTGGAAAACAGATGGATGAATCAATTGAAATGCAAATACAAAAGGCGGAAATTGAAGGAGTCGATCAGGATAAAATTGACTATGTAAAAGAAGAGATACTCTTCCCTTTAAGACAAAGAATCATGGACATGCAGCAAATGATTGTAATCAACCAGCAGGGAATAGTCTCCTTAAACGTTATCAGAAGAAACAACAAGGAGCTTATCCGTGGTGTCAACCGTGCTAAAAACGTGACTGTAACCGCTTTAAGAACAGGGGTCATGGTTGCAAGCGCATTATATGATCAAAAAATCGTAATGGACAAAATCAATATCCTCAATGAAACTACAGGAAATATCATCGAGTCCACTTCCCATATGCTCAGGGAGCAGGGCGCTGAAATTCAAAAGTCAAGTGCTGAAGCTATGATTTCACCTGAAATTCTTCAAAATTCATTCAATGAAGCTATTCAGGCAATTGAAGAAGTAAGTACCTATAAACAGGAATCACTCCCTAGAATGAAAGAAACTATCATGATGTTCAGCAATATGGCTGATGAAGGTGAAAAGGTAGTCAAAAAACTCGAAACCGGAAATAAAGATTTGATTGAATAGACATGAAATGCTATAGCTGCGGCTTTGAAAACGATGATGATACATCATACTGCCATCAATGCGGTGTCAATCTAAAAGATGATGATGTTAAAACTTTCAAGAGGAATGCCGATATTTTAAATGATGAGTTTAAGGTTGGTAAACCTACACCTCCGGCGAATTCCCTACAGACAAAGCTGCTTTATAAAGAGGACAAATATACCGGCCAGTTAAGAATAGCTAAAACGAAATGCGCTACGATAGTGGTGTTTTCGGCCTTTTTCTTTTTTGCACTGGCGGTATCGTTGTTTGCAGGTAATATTTTTCTCTCAATTGTAGTGTCCCTTGCGTTCGGTTTGGTGTTTGCAATTCCTGTTGCAATAATCGGTACGGTTATTGGATATGCCATAGATAGGATTACTCATTAGCGTTCAACTACAGTTTTGCCGCTCATATGTTCTATGGTCAGTTCAAAGACTTCTGTTTTATCCAATAATCTTTTAATTTCTTTTTCAGTATCTTCTTCTGTTGGGAAGAACTTATTTCCCAAATACCTTAATTTTTCTATTTTTTCATCGTTTTCTGTTATTATCCTGATTTTTCCAAAAACGATGACGCTTTTAAATGTATACCACCATTCACCATCATTTTTAACTCCTTTGTCCATCACGCAGTATGAGGCTTTTGGATGTTTTTCAACGGCATCCTTTTTGTGGCCTGTTTTTGCTCCGTGAAAATAGATTTTACCATCAGCATAGACATGGCTCATCGGAAGTGAATAGGGATAGTCGTCATCTCCAAGAAGTGCCAGCACTCCTCTAGGCTCATTAATCAATATGTTTATGCATTCTTCAGCTGATAACTCCTGCTTATGGCGTCTCATTTTTCTAAACATCTTTTCACCTTATTATTCTATATTTGATTTTGCTGTTTTCTCTTTTTCTTGAATCCATATCCACCAGATCATATACAAGTCTGTTTTTTAAAAGAAATCGCCATACCTTATATGTTTCGTTAATGAATTCCTCATTTAATGGAATATTTTCTTTAATTAAGGGACATTCATAAGGGTACTCGCTTTCATCAAAGATTAAGTAAAAATGATTATTCCTGTCGATATGGGGTATTAATGGAAATGTTCGGCATTGAATCGGCCTTATTTCACGTTCACACTTAGGCGGATTTAAGCATTTCACCGTATAAACGCCTTCCTTCCATGAATGGGGATAGTTTATCTCTTTTAAGTCAAAATGCTTCACTTCAAAGCTTTTGCTTGATTCAAACATTTTTTCCTCACCCGGAAGAAGATAAATTATCAAATCATCATTTGAATAGTCTTCATCGTCGTATGTGCAGCAGGTCTCGTTGCATAGCTTTCCGCAGTCATAGTCAACTGGGGAGACCCGATTCAGTATTCCATATATTTTTTCAATTGTTTCTTTTTCCATAGCTGGTGATATTTTTGTCATTCAAACAATTAAAAATTATTGCTCAAAAATAGCTGCCATTATATTGAAAACATAATTAATTAAATTGAAATATTCTACTTGATACAAAAAATTTTCATAGCTCTTTTCAATTAAATGAATTTTACTTGGATATCAGATAATTTTTTAATGTCTCATCTACATATCTTTAATCAATTAGGGGGTTTTTTTAAATGGAAAGTTATATTTCTAATGAATTGGGATTAAGGTTTCCGCCAATAGTCCTTTTAAAGTCAGATGAAAAACCTGATGATGCAAAAGGACCAAAAGCGGGAAAAGGTGGATGTGTAATGAGTTTTGTGGCACAGACTATAGCAAAAAGGGTTACAACATGCTTTGGACGTGAAAACATTTCCTGCGGAGGCATTTCTTCAGGTTTCGGCTGGGGATCAGGCCTTCCCACAGAAGAAGACATTGATTTTCAGGCCACTTTTCTGTCATGCGGATTGGAATCCGCTCCGGATAAGGAAGCATATCAAAAAAGGCTTGATAAAATGCCAAGAGTCAGAGAAATGTTTCGTGAAGGTGAGAGAATATTTGCAGACTTTGAAACCGCAAAGGCAAATATCAAAAATAGACCAATATATGATGAGGGAAATTATGTAATCTTTAAGGCTTTGGAAAACCTGGAAGAGGGAGAAATTCCAAAGTCAGTTATATTTACCTTAAATCCTCTGGAATTGACTGTTCTAATCCAGTTAAACACTTCATTCAGAACGGATAATGTCTGTCTTTTGACTCCGCAGGCATCATCATGCCAGTCAATAGGATGCTTTGTATTCAATCAGGATGAAAAAGATGACCCTGTTCCTGTTTTAGGACCAATCGATTTGGCAGGAAGGTCAAAAACAAAACACTTCATACCAAATGATTACCTGACATTGTCAATGCCATGGAAACTGTATCTGAAACTGGAGGAAGTCAGTAAGAAAAGCGTTCTTCAAACGGAATTATTGGAAAACTATTTAAAATAATATCTATAAATTTAAATAGTAATAATAAAAACTTTTTTGTGTAAATATGAAAACTGCAATATTAATACCTTGTTATAATGAGTCTGCAACAATTAAAAAAGTTGTATGTGATTTTAAAGAAGCAATGCCTCATGCGGATATATATGTCTATGACAACAATTCCACAGATGGTACAGACGTAATAGCTCGTGACAACGGTGCTATTGTAAGATATGAATATAAACAAGGTAAAGGAAATGTTGTTCGCTCAATGTTTAGGGATATTGACGCTGATTGTTATATCATGGTAGATGGTGATGACACATACCCTGCCGAATCCGCATTGGAATTTGAAAAGCTTGTTCTTGAAAAAAATGTGGATATGGTCATCGGTGACAGATTGTCATCAACCTATTTTGAAGAAAATGACCGTCCGTTCCACAATACAGGAAACAAAATGGTCAGATGGCTAATTAATCTCTTCTTTTCCAGTGATTTACAGGATATCATGACCGGAATGAGAGCGTTCAGTTTTGATTTTGTAAAATCATTTCCAATTATATCTAAAGAGTTTGAAATAGAAACAGAAATGAGTGTTTTTGCATTGATGAATAATTTTACCATAGAAGAAATTCCTATCGAATACCGTGACCGTGTTGAAGGAAGCGAATCCAAACTCAATACATATAGGGACGGATATAAGGTAATCAGAATGATTTATACGTTGGTGCGTGATAAAAGACCTTTCTTTTTCTTTACTACAGTATCCTTGATTTTACTGATTATTGCAGGAATTCACTTTTTCCCGATTTTATTCAGGTTTTTCAGTTCAGGTTATGTTTTAAAAATACCTTCATTAATTGTTATTTCAACAGTTGTCATTGTGGCTACAATAACCTTTTTCACCGGTGTAGTTTTACATGTTATTAAAAAACAGAATAACGCACAGCTTGAAAACCATTTGACATTAATCAGACTGATGAAAAAAGATGATGATTAGATTTCATTTTGGGTTTTTTAAATGAATAATATTAACTTTCAAGACATTAAGGAAGCTTTTTTAAAGTCAAAAAAGTATTGGCTTATCTATCTGCTTTTAATTACTATAATGGGTTTGTCAACAATTTCTAAAAGAAATTTTACAGATCCGAGCTTTGAAATATTGATTTTTGTTATTGTAGCTATTTTCGGAATTCTATCAATAACATTCTATTTTTCAAATAACAATAAAAATGAGCTCCATAAGGTGGCCTTTGTCATAATCATAATATTCGGGATAACTGCAGCATTAATTGTACCTATCTGTGATGTCAGTGATGAATGGGAACATTTAACAAGAGCCGAAATCACGTCTCAGGGTGTTTTAATACCTCACTGGACAGGAGATGAAGTTGGAATAGACAGAATGTATAACGAGAGTAATGAAGGTAAATACAGTTCTCTTTTAAATCCTAATGTCGGATTTGAAACAATTCAAAGCCTTACATTTTTCACTCAGAATCGAGAAAAGACTGTTTTTGATATAGATGGAGATACGGATAAGATTGATCACACCAAATTTGTTGACGGCTCAGCATTTGAGCAGAATCCATTTTTCGGATACCTTCCCCAGGCTATAGGCATATTCATAGCCAAATTATTGGATTTGAATGTAATATGGATATTATGGCTTGGAAGAATCGGTAATCTCATATGTTACGCTACATTAATTTCGCTTGCCGTTAGAAAAACTCCTGTCTTAAAGATGCCTCTTCTGGCGGTGGCATGCATTCCAATCACGATTTATCAGGCTGCATCGGTAAGTATTGATTCCATGATTATCGGTTTGGGCATATTGGCCATAGCCTACTTTATTTACATGATTAAGGCAGATGAAAAGTCGATAGAACTTAAAGATGTTGCAGTTTTTACTGTAATATGTCTTTTATTGGGTCTTTGCAAGCTGACATATCTGGCATTCATATTCATGCTTCTCATTGTACCTAGAAATAATTTTGCCTTTGAAAAGGCCCTGCCTGTCTCTTTAGGCTCAATTTCAATAGTAGCCATAATAGGAATTTTATGGAGCAGATATTCAACCCCTACGTTAATGCATTCATGGAGATCAAAGCTAAACTGGGTCAGCTCATCTGATCAACTTTCATATCTTGTTCACAATCCCATGTTTGCATGGAAATTCATAACGCAGATATTCACCACGGACTTGGCCTGGATGATTTATGGAGTATTCAATTTCTTCAGTGCAGGAAGTAAATATCACTATGCAAATACCTATTATTTGATTACGGGAATGTTGCTGCTATTTTTATTGGTAATTCTAGTATTATATCCTGAAAATAACAGATTCAGCAAAAAGACAAGACTGGGTTCCTTACTTGTTTTACTGATTGTTTATGTTGGAACATGCTTTGTCCAGTTATTGACATGGTCCAGTGTCGGATATCTTCAGTTAGGTATCAATACTCGATATTTTGTCCCATTAATTGCACTGATTCCGATTATTGCAGCTTTCAAATATTTTGATTGGGACAAGTCCAGATTTGACAATTATTCAATAGTTTTCATCCTTGCATTCATGGCAGCATTAATATTGGCCTTTACAACCAAATACTATTAAATATTTAAAGAGATAAATCATAAATTGAGGGAATTATATGGGAATTTTGGCAGATTTTGATTTTAAGTCTACTTTATGTGAGTATAAGGATATGTTTTTTCAATCGAAAAAATATTGGTTAATCTATCTTGTTTTAATTTTGGTGCTTGGTCTATCAACGGCTACGCAAAAAAACATCTCAAATCCAAACTTTGAGATATTGACATTTGCTGTGGTTGCCGTTTTAGGCATATTTGCTATTGTTTTTTATTTTCTTCATGACAGTGATGAAGAACTTTATAAAGTTGCTTTTGTAATAATTCTTATTTTTGGAATAACTACTGCACTGATACTTCCAATATGTGATGTCAGTGATGAAATAGAGCATCTTACAAGAGCTGAATTAACGTCACAGGGTGTAATCATTCCTCACTGGACAGGTGAGGATATGGGCGTTGAAGGATTGTATAATCATACTGAAGGGGAAAAAATCAGCAGTGTGCGTAATTACGGTGCTGGATATAATTCAATCAGGGCAATGAACTTTTTTTCAGGAAGTTTGGGTGAAACGGTTTTTCACACGGACCATGATACTGATAAGATTAACACTTCAACTTTAATTGTAGATTCTGCCTTTGAGCAAAACCCATTTTTCGGATATCTTCCTCAGGCTATCGGTATTTTTCTTGCAAAGATTTTGGATTTGAATGTAATATGGATATTGTGGCTTGCAAGAATCTGTAATCTCCTGGTTTATGCGACTGTGGTTTCAATAGCTATTCGAAAAACTCCTGTTTTAAAGATACCTTTGCTTGCCGTTGCTTGTATTCCAATTACCCTTTATCAGGCGTCATCTGCAAGTATTGATTCAATGATTATGGGATTGAGTATTCTTTCGGTGGCATATTTCATTTATATGTGCAGGGCAGAGGAGAATTCACTGACGACGAAAAATATCGTGATTTTTTCTGCAATCTGTCTTTTACTGGGTCTTTGTAAGCTGCCTTATTTGGCATTCAGCATATTAATGTTATTTGTTCCATCCAAAAACTTTGAAAATGACAAAAAGAAGAATTTAGTGATTATGTTTGCCGGTATTTTAATCGTTGCCGGAATCGGTCTTTTGTGGAGTCGGTATTCGGCCCCTACATTAATGCATTCATGGAGATCTTCTCATAATTTAATAAATTCGACTGCACAGCTCAATTATCAGATAAAGCATCCGAGAAGCATTACAAAATTTTTATACAATATATTTGTCTTTGATTTGAAGGATATGATAACCGGAGTATTCAGTTTCTTTGGTGCAAAACAGTATCATCACTATATTGATAATTATTATTTGGTTACTGGAGCTTTACTGGTTTATCTGGCAGCTACCTTACTCGCCTATCCGAGAAATGTGGTATTTAGACTAAAAACAAGATTGGGTTCAGCTTTTATTATATTGATGATATATATCGGAACCTGCTTTATTCAGCTGTTGACATGGGCAAGTGTCGGATATTATAATTTGGGTATCAGTACAAGGTACTTTGTTCCGTTAATGGCGCTTCTTCCGGTAGCTATATGGATAAAACGGATTCCTTTCAATAAAGATAAATTTGATAAATATGCGATGATATGTATGATTGCTTTTATGGCTACATTAATAGTCTCATTTGCAACCAAATATTATTAAAACGCATTTATCTTTAATTTTATTTCAAATTTGGCGAATTTTGTTTCTTTAATGAATTTGTTCATGTCCTTATCAAGTTTGCGGGCCAATGTAAGAACAATTTCCAGGAACTGGTCAAAGTCTTCTTTGGTCTGGGACTCAAGGCCGTGTGCCAAAATTGAATTATTTCTTTTCTGTGTCATGTTTTTAATAGGGCTTTCGTTTTCAATGTAATATTTTCCCAGGTCATTTTCAAGTTCATTTAAAAGCTGGAAGTCCTTTGAAAGGCCTATTCTTATTTTTCCATCTTCTATTGTTTTTTCCAACTCTTCAATGAATTCATCAGATACATTATTTTCTTTAAGTACTGAAACGTCGATGTCTGAGCTTTTGATGTTATATTTGGTGAGTTCTATTTGTGCAATAAGTTCAAATGATCTGTAGAGTCTGGCGATTGCATCGTCATACTTGTACTCTTCGGCTTTTCTCATTGAATTGTTGATTAAACTTGCAAGAATATAGCAGTTTTGGAGATTGACTGATTTTGATTTGACGATATTTCCCAAAGCGTTTAAGTTTTTCTTAATGTCTGATCTGATTTCTGTGAATTCAATTTGTTTGGTGTCCACCTTAATCAGGTGTTCGTATGCCTTTTCAAAATCCATATTGTCCCAGGAATAATATGCTTTACAAAGGTTCAAAAGAGAATCCTTGTGAATGCTTAAATCCACGATGTGATTTAGAATGTCGATACATGGCATGAAACGGTTTGAATTGAAATTGTTTCTGATTCTCATCAGGGCGAATTTGTCATAGATTTTGTAGAGGTTCTGGTAGTTAATGATTTCTGTTCCCGCTGAAACTTCTCCTGTTGAGCGGTCTCCTCCTATGGATATCAAATCCTTGCTGTAAAACATTCCGCAGCAGGCCATTGCGGCAGACATGGTTTTTGTCCCGGAGGTATAGTCCATTATGATTTCATAATTTTTCTCTGCAAAGTAATCCAATTCCCATATTTTAGATTCGAAAGCTTCAAAGCATGAATTGAAATCATCTATTGCTTCAATTGAAATGATTTCGTAATCTTCATTGATTATAAATTCATCATTGTCTTTTTTAAATAGCTCTTCTATATAGTTGATGGTGTGTTTTGACCTTTGTGATGCAAAAAATACCACATAATTCGGATATATTTTATTTATTGTTGAATATAATTTCTGTGCAAGTAATTTAAAGCCTTCTTCTTTGGTATTTGCATTAATGCCTGTACCTACAGTCATGAACAATACAATTTCTTTTCGTTTCATAGTATCACTATTTTTTAATTTTGTTTAAATTCTAATTAAATATTTTCTCAATTTGTTTCAATATTATAAGTTATAACATATAATCATAAAATTATTACATTTTCAATACATAGGTATTATGGTTATACAAAATTATATTTTTATTAAAATTTATTATAAATTAATATAAATATCATATATAAATTTAAATGGTTTTAATAAAAAATTTTAAATTTTTTCAATAAATTTATATATTGTTAATTCAAAAATATATTATAATAATTTTTTTAGATAATTTGTTGGCTATTTGTTATAATGTTGTTAAGTTATTGGGAGATGAATATGTTCAGTGAGTATTATAAGGGCAAAAAAATTCTTGTAACCGGTGGAGCCGGATCGATCGGCAGAAAAATTGTAAAAGAACTAATTAAATATGATGTAGATGTTATAAGGGTTTTCGATAACAATGAAACTGAACTTTTTGATTTGGAAAACGATTTAAAATCCTCAAAAGTAAAGATTTTTGTTGGAGACATTAAGGACATTCAAAGATTGAAATATGTATTCAAAGACATAGACATTATCTTCCATGCTGCAGCTTACAAACATGTTCCATTATGTGAATACAATCCTCTCGATGCAGTAAAAACCAATATCTTAGGAACTCAAAATATAATTGACATGTCTCTTTACTGTGATGTTGATAAAGTAGTTCTCATAAGTACCGACAAGGCCGTAAACCCTGCAAACGTTATGGGTGCCACCAAATTCCTAGCGGAAAAATTAATGATGGCTGCAAGTGCAAACGGCGATGAGGATTCCACCAAATTCTCATGTGTAAGATTTGGTAATGTATTGAATTCCAGAGGTTCTGTCATACCTTTATTTAAAAAGCAACTGAAACATGGCGGACCGATTACACTAACCGATGAGGACATGACACGATTTATAATGAATATATATCAGGCTGCTGAACTTATATTGGAAGCCGGAAGCATATCACAGGGCGGAGAAATATTCATATTAAAAATGCCGGCATTCAAGGTATCAGACCTTGCTGATGCAATGATTGAACATTATGCTCCTCAGTATGGATATGAAAAGGATGAAATTGAAGTTCAAATCATCGGCAAAAGGGCTGGAGAAAAGTTATATGAAGAATTGATGACTCCAGATGAAATGTTAACTTCCTGCGATAACGGCAACCTGTTCATTATTCGTGATGAAATCAATAAAAACCATAAAGATTTTGTTTATAATTCTAATGAAATTGTACACTTATCCAAAGAAGAAATTATAGATATATTGGAAAGAATGGATAATTTGGGGTATTAGATGAATATACCTTTTTCACCGCCGGATATCAGTGAAAGTGAAATTGATGAAGTAATTGATACACTAAAATCCGGATGGATTACAACAGGACCTAAAACCAAAGCCTTTGAAAATGAAATTACTGCTTATTGCGGCAGTGCCAAAACGGTCTGTTTAAGTGCGGCAACTACTTCTTTAGAAATGACTTTACGTATTTTAGGTATCGGAAAAGGAGATGAAGTCATCCTTCCTGCTTATACTTATACTGCAACATGCAGTGTCGTTTGCCATGTGGGAGCAACTCCTGTTCTTATTGACAGTCAAAAGGACAGTGTGGAAATGGACTATGAACTTATGGCCGATGCCATTAACGAAAAGACCAAAGCCATAATCCCTGTTGATCTTGCAGGTATTTTATGCGATTATGAAAAGATTTATGAAATAATCGATGATAAAAAAGATTTATTCAATCCTGAATCAGATTTGCAGGAGATATTTGACAGAATCATTGTTGTTGCAGACTGCGCCCACGGTTTCGGAGCTGTAAAAAATAATAAAAAGGCCGGAACATTGGCTGATTTTACATGCTTTTCATTTCATGCAGTTAAAAACCTGACGACTGCTGAAGGCGGTGCTGTAACATGGAAACATCATGAAGGGCTTGACGATGAAAGTTTATATAAGCAATATCAGATTTACTCACTTCACGGACAAACCAAAGATGCCCTTGCAAAAACTACAGGATCATGGGAATATGACATATTAATTCCGGGATATAAATGTAACATGACAGATATCCAGGCAAGTATAGGTCTTGTACAGTTAAAAAGATATGATAACCTTTTAAAAAGAAGACATGAAATAATTGCCCGATATAATGAGGCATTTGACAGTCATCCGTTCATTACCCCGCCCCACAAAACTGAGAATTCCACATCTTCCGGTCATCTCTATCTCTTGAGAATTGATGGAATTGGTCCGGATGAAAGAAATGACATTATAACTAAAATGGGTGAGCGTGGAGTAAGCACCAATGTTCACTACAAGCCTCTGCCGTTACTTACCGCTTATAAGAACTTGGGATTCGACATTGCAGATTATCCTAATGCATATAATTTATTCGAAAATGAAATTTCACTTCCTCTTTATTCAACATTGACAGACGATGAAGTGGACTATATTATAGAAAATCTTTTGGATTTATTATCTTTAAAATAGCTAGGATAATTTTTCACTTTGATAAAATATGTGTATTTTAATAAGTCTGTTTTTCAATTAAATTGATTGATATAAATTGATTTCAAAATAAGATAAGGTTTATGCAGATAAAAAAATAAAAAAAGTTAAAGAAAATTAATTCTTTAATTAAAATTGGATTCTGTCTCCAGTCCAGTCTTCATCACTGAAAGAGTCGAACTCATCTTTTTCTTCACTTTTGGAAGTTTTGGATAAGACGATGCTGGATATTTTATCATAATTCAAATAAAATATTTCTCCTTCATCATCAGTTTCTTTCAGGTAAGTTTCTTTAAATTCGACTGTACTTTCAGTTTCATTGTAAAAACTGTGAATTTCATTTTCACAGGATAATTGGAAGTATGTAAACTCATTTTTAGATAATTCATCAATGAAGTCTTCAATCATACTTGGATATTTGATTCTTTTATTTTGTTTGATGCGCATTTTTACTTCCTCATTAATTTCTAACAATTTCGAATTTAAAATTCTTAATGTTAATATTAATTATACTTTCATTCTTTAAATAATATTTGGAAAAGTATTTATTTAAATTGATTCCAATTTATATATATGAGAAAAGTTTTTATATTATTGATTTGTATTGTTCTATTTTCTTCTGTCTCTTTTGTCAGTGCAGAAGACATTAACGCAACACTTGATACAAATCCTGCACCTGCCGATTCTGTGCCCGGAAGTGTTGCAGAAGATACAAACATTTCAAAATCCGCTTATCTTGTGTTGGATAATGATGCGGATAAGGAAAACATCCATATCGGAGATTATGTCACATGGATAGTCACGGTTCAGAATTTAGGTCCTGACATGTCTCAAAACACACAGGTTCGTGATGAACTTCCTGACGGATTAAAATATTGCTACCACACCTTAACGAAAGGATCATTCAATCCTCAAACAGGAATATGGAATATCGGTGATTTGAAAGTTGGGGATGGTGAAGTTGCATTATATATAACGTGCATTGCATTAACGGCAGGTGAAAAAATCAATAAGGCATGGGTAACGTCAGATACATTCAATCCAAACAACGAAACATTCGAAGAAGAGGAAATTGACGTATTTGACCATGATGATGATAAGGATGTAAAAAAAGAAATCAGTAATGTCCATAAAACAGGAAATCCGATATTTTTAATATTAATATCTCTCTTTGGATTTGCAGGATTCCCTTTCCTATTCAAAAAGCAGTTATAATACTTTTGCGATAATGTATTGGTCCAGATAAACAAAGAGTATTTTTGCCTGTGCATTATCATTCAAGCTATTTTTAATCTTTGAAGCGCTTTTAACTTCATCAATAAGGGTATAATCGCTGTTTGCAACATAACCTATTTTTTCATTCTTATAATAAACTGCAATGGCGTCAGGGTCATGTTCATTGTCATCTTCCTTAACCAGATCCACAATCATGCTGTCGCTTGGAGTGAAATTATAAAAATAGCTGCCTGAAATGCTTATCAGAGTATCTTCTGTTGTATTTAAGTATTCGACCTGATTTTCAAATTCCTCAAGCTTATCAAATTCCTTGTATGCAATGAGATATGCTTTTCTGGCTTCAACAGGTTCTCTTAAAGCTTCAAGAATCTCACCTTTTAGGAAGTAAAATTCAGAGGGGTCTTCACTTTCAGGAAGAATCTCCAAAGCATTTTCAACAAATTCCAAAGCCTTTTCATATTCAAGTTCAGGAAAATAACTTACCTTCGCCCATTTATATAATGTATTGGCCTTACTGGTCTTGATTTCATCGGATTCATCAATGTTTAATGCATGATTAATGGAATCTATTGACTTTTCATACTCATTTTGCCTGTCATATATTTCTGATTTTAAAAGCCAGTAATTGACATCATCCTTTTTAAGTGTTTTTTCAATCTCTGATAAGGCTTCAGAGTAGTTTTCTTCACCAATCAGATAATCTATCTTATTGGTTTTTGGAATCACAAACCTTGACTGGCGGGTTTTATCAACCTTATCCTCAGAAGAATCAATGTAGAGATAATTTTTATTTTCCATTCAAATCAACTGTCATAGCTTTTTCAAGTTTATATATGATTTTAAATATATATTAAGTTTAGAGGTTAAAACATGGATTATGATATAATTTATATTGGAAGCGGAAATGCTTCATGGCAAGGTGCCCGATTTTTAAGAAAGGAAGGCTTAAAAATACTAATTGTTGAAGAAAGTTTATATGGTGGAGTATGTGCAAACAGAGGCTGTAACTCAAAGGCACTCCTGGATGCGCCATATGAAATAAAGGCATTGGCCGATAATTTTGAAGGGGTTGGAAAATCAGGCAACTTTGAAGTTGACTGGCCGGCACTGATGAAATTCAAGCAAAAGCGCATTGCAAACATGTCCCTATTTTTGGACGGCAAGTTTGATGAGTATGATTTGGATGTTGCCCACGGAAAGGGAATCATTCTTGATGAACACACAGTACAGGTCGGGGATGATAAATTCACAACAGAAAAAATAGTCATCGCAACAGGCCTGAAGCCAATGATTCCGGACATTAAGGGTAAGGAATATCTCCATGACAGCACTGACTTTCTGGACATTTCAGAGCTTCCAAAACACACTATCATCATGGGCGCAGGATTTGTGGGTATGGAATTCGCGTCAATACTTGCAGAAGCAGGTCTTGAGGCTGAAGTTATTGTAAGGGGAGACATGGCACTGAAATATTTCCACCAGCCATATGTGCAAAGAGTCATTGAAATTTTAAAAGAGAATAATATACGCTTCCATTTTAACCAGACTGTAAAAGAAATCATTAAAAGTGATGATGTAGTTATCGATAATCCTGAAGCGAAAGTTTCAAATGTTACCGAAGGCCTGAATGTTGACATTGATTTGAGAGATCCTGATGCTAAACTTGACAACAGGGCATATGAAAACGGGTTTACGGTCAACTGTGAAAGCGGATTGAGCCTAACGGGAGACTATGTAATATCAGCTATTGGAAGAACTGCCAATGTTGACGGAATCGGCCTTGAAAATGTGGGACTTACAAGCACCAAAAATGGAATAAAGGTCAACGGACACCTCCAGACTGAAGTGCCTAATATCTACGCCTCAGGAGATGTTGCAGATACAGGAATTGCAAAGCTTGTAACCGTTGCTATACATCACTCCAAATATCTTATTAATGAATTGCTTGGCCAGGCCGATGAAATAACCTATCCTGTTGTTCCTGCAGTTGCATATACCATTCCAAGAATAGCTACTGTCGGTGTTCCTGCATATATTGCTGAAGAATCTGATGAATATGATGTTCATACCATTAGATACGGCAATTCATATTCACTTGAGCTTAAAAACGACACCACAGCTGAGGCAAAGGTTATTGTAGATAAGGACCTGCAGATTGTAGGTGCAGAGATATATGCTGCAGATGCTGAAAACGTTGCCAACATGTTCGCATTTATCATAAACAAGAAAATAACCTTGGAAGAGCTTGATTACATGATTTATGCATTCCCGTCAAGCAGTTCAGTATGTTTATATAAACTTCACAACATTCATTATGATTTATAGGTGATATTATGGAAAACTATGAAAACCAGAAATTCTGCCAGTCCTGTGCAATGCCTATGGGGAGCAGCGAAATATATGGGACAAATGCCGATGGAAGCAAAAATGACGAATATTGCATATATTGCTTCAAGGATGGAGAATTCACTTCGGACATTTCAATGGAGGAAATGATGAACTTCTGCATTGAAAAGATGGTTGAAGTTCACCCTGAGATGGATAATGCTGAGGCCGCATCCATGATGAATGAGGTATTTCCAAAATTGAAAAGATGGGCCAACGATTAATTAAAATGATTTTTAAAACTCCCAATCTGATTTTAAGGCCCTGGAAAGAATCCGATGCAGAATGCCTTTATCACTTTGCAAAAAATCCCAATGTCGGACCTATTGCAGGATGGCCACCTCATAAAAGTGTTGAAGACAGTTTAAATATTATCAGGACTGTTTTTTCCAAAAGGGAAACTTATGCCGTTGTAAAGGATGACATTCCTATTGGATGTACTGGACTGCTCTTTCATCCGGACACCAATCACTGGTGGGGTGAAAACTCAGCCGAACTGGGATACTGGATAGCCCAGGAGTACTGGGGAAAGGGATTTGCCGTTGAGGCATCTGAAGTTATAGTCAAAAGGGCATTTGATGATTTGGGAGTTGAACGTATTTTCGCATCGTTTAAAAATGAAAACACCAGGTCAATGAGGGTTTTGGAAAAATTGGGCTTCAAATACTATTCTCAATTAAACAATATGGACTATGAGAATAATGTTTTTCGTGAAATTGCGATGATTTGTGAAAAATAAGTATATATTGTATTATAAATAAATTCTTAAATAATATAAGGTGAAATTTATGAAGGATATTATTATTGTTGATTGTATATCATCTGGTGTAAATTTTATAAGGGATATTCTTAATATGGGTTACAATCCGGTAATTTTGGAGTTAAAACCTGATTCTGATGACGTTAAGGCATATAAACAAAAAATGGAATTGGAATATGATGAAATTGACTGTTTATATGAATTGATTTATGAAAGGGAAACATATGAAGAAACCCTTGAATTCGTAAAAAAAATGGATCCGTTACTTGTTATTCCAGGCAGTGAACGTGGGGTAGTACTTGCAAACAAACTTGCCTATGATTTGGATTTGGTAGGAAATCCTGTTGCCAATCTTGATGCAATGACATTGAAACATAAAATGCAGAAAAAAATTGCAAAGGCAGGCCTTAGAAATATCAGGGGAAAACGCATTTCATCAGCTGAAGACGGTGTTGAATATTTTGAAAACAAACCCTTTGAGAAAGTTGTTTTAAAGCCTGTACATGATTCTGAACCTGCAAATGTCCGTATATGTTCCACTGAAGAGGAAATAATCGAAAATGTCAATGATTTATTCACCAGAAAGGACATATTCGGCAAAGACATTGAAGACCTTATAATTCAGGAATTCATTGACGGTGAGGAATATATTATAAATACAGCTTCAAACAACGGTATTCATCGCATAACCACCATCTGGAAGTATAAAAAGGTAAAAACATCTGACGGCAGTTATGTTTATGATGCTCTTGAATCCGTTAATGACTTAAGTCTCGGTGAAGCTGAAATGATTGAATATGCATATGACGTTAATGATGCTATCGGAATCAAATACGGTGCTGTCAGCGGTGAATATATCATCGATGAAAAGGGACCTGTTCTTGTTGAGGTAAACTGTCACCCTATGGGCGGTCATTTGCCTGTTGAGTTTTTAGATAAGGTTTCAGGACAGCATGAAACAGATTCCATATTGGATTCATACCTTAAGCCGGAACGCTTTTTAGAAAAAAGAAAGGAAAAATACAATATGAAGGCTTACGGCGCATTAAAAATGTTCATAGCTCCAAAGGACCTGATGGCAAGATCCGCTCCAATCATCAATATTGCTCCACAGTTAAGAAGTCATTATGGTACTGTTTTCGAGGATTTAATTGCTAACGAAAGGTTCTTTTCAAAAACCGAAGACATTAATAACAGCTGCGGTCTGATATTTTTGGCCCATGAGGATGCAAGCGTAGTTAGTGAGGACGTCAAATTCTTAAGAAGCGTTGAGAAAAACGCATTTAATTTGGTTTTAAGTGAAGAAAGTGATGAAATACAAACCATAAATAAAAACGTGATCATTGAAAAGCTTAAACTTGTAATTGACATTACTGAAAAGTACGGAACCGGATTATTAATTACAGACCAGCATGTATATGACGTCGGCATACTGCAGGTAGGCCTTAGTGATATGGATGATGTAAAGGGCACATTTGATTTTGTTTTACTCAATTTGAATGAAAGCTTTATTAGAAGAAGTGATGAGATTACTGTAGACATAATATTTGATATATTTTCATATATTAAAGTCGGAGGAGTGATTTTCATTCCGGATACAACTTATAAATATGTTCCTGGCGGAAGAAAAGGTGTTGAGGCTCTTGTTAAATCACTGAACCTCAAGATTGAAGTTCCACCATACGGCATGAAAAATGCAGTGATTGCATCCAGAATTAAATAATAAGATAATTTAACAATTATCTTTCTTTTTTTTCAAAGATAGTATGAGCGAAGAAAAAATTACATATGCTGACGTTGAGGAATACCAAAGCCTATTCACTCTGGCCCCATCATTTCTGCTTGAGACATTTGCCAGAAGAAATACCAATCTTGTTTTGAAGTTTAAATCTATTATAGGGTCATATATGGACAGTCTTACAGATATTCAAAAAGAAAAGCTTTACATTATTCTTTCAACAGACATTGATGAACTTCAGGGCCTAATGAATGAGGCATATCAGAGAACCCAAATTAAACAGTATGAAGTTTTGTCCAATCCCAATTATAAACAGTTCATTAATGATAATCTGGACGAAATAAGGTCATTACTAAAATATAAATAGTTTTATAAAACATAATAATATTCATTATGGGGATTTCTTTTACTTTGGAAGATAAAAAAATAGTAATTGTTGCGGCATTAACCCAGCTTATCGAACAGTTAATATGTAATATGACTGTTGTTGCACTTCCACAGATAGCTATAGATTTAAATTTCAATATAGATATGATGATGTGGGTTAATATGATATATCTATGTTCTTTAGTTGCTTTCTGTATTCCCGGTGCTAAAATCATTTCCCAGTATGGGGTTAAAAAATCTACCCTTTATTGCTTTATCCTATTGTTCATTTCAGTTTTGATTTCCATATTTGCCGTTAATCCATACCTCTTCCTTCTTTCAAGAGGAATTCAGGGTTTATCATGTGCATTGTTATCCGTTAGTATTTACATGCTGATTGTAAATGATTTGGATGAAGAGGAAGTAGGTCCCGCTTTGGGTATTGTAGGATCTGCCGGATATATCGGAATGCTGATTGCCCCTTCATTTATGGGATTTACTATGTTTTTTACCAGCTGGAGAATTGCATTTTTAATATTCATTCCAATTATTCTGATTTTATTCGTGCTCTTAAGGGGAGTTAAGAAAGAATGGACTACGGAAAAACAAAAAATTGATAATTTAGGGTCTTTGATTTATGTTGTCACTATGGCTCTATTGGCTTATGGAATCACCATTCTTGATGAGTGGGGAATAGTTCTTGTTGTAGCCAGTTTAATTCTATTAATTCTTTTTGTCAAGGTTGAAAAACGTGTTGAAAATCCAATTTACAATCTGAAGCTCTTAAAAGATGCAAGGTATGTAATTGGCAATTATGCTGCAATGGCCGCTTATTTCACTACAACAATTGCATTTAGTGCAATTACATTCTATCTGCTTTACATTCACCAATATAGCGAATTCTTTATAGGTTTGATATTGCTTATTGCACCGATTATCATGGTCGGTTTATCTGGTTTTTCCGGAAGACTTACAAAAAGAATCGATCCAAGAATCATTTCCGGAGTTGCAATGGCATTCATTTTCGCTTCAATGCTATTATATTCATTCATGCATCACTTTACATTGGATTATGTGATTTTTGCATCTGTTTTGCAGGGAATAGGTGCCGGTTTATTCTCAGCTCCAAATAATAAGTATGTATTGACATTGGTTGATGTTGAAGACTTGCCTGATGCAAGTTCACTATTATCCACAAGTAAGGAATTCGGTAAGATTTTAAGCGGAGGAATATATACATTAATTTTCTCCATTTTCATAGTGGGCGGACAATTGGGTGATTCTTCTGTTAATCACTTGCTGATGTTATCTACACATATCATGATGATGCTTAATGCAGTTGTTGCTTTTTCTGCTATGGCACTGCTCTTTTACAGTTATACGAAATACGAATTGGAATATAATCTGAGAACTGTTGCCTATATCAAAAGAGTATTTTCAACATGGGTTAAGGACATGTTCTAATCAATTATTTTTTTTCAAAATATTAAAGTTTAGGCATACCTAAAAATTTATATACTCATTAGAATAAAATAATATTAAATAGTAACACGGGAGGTATACTATGATAATAGGTATTGAAAACCTAAAAGAAAAGCAAAAAGAAAAAGAAGAATCTGAATAATGGCTTACATTATTCTTTTTCTAAACTATTTTTTTACAATATTTTCAACATGAAATCCTTTTAAGCATATTGGATAGAGCTTTCATTATTCTTAATGCATGCTTAAAAGATAGCAAATTTCAAATCATTTCTTCAATATTTCAAAGCTATTAGAAAAAAAATTTTAATATTGGTGATGGCATACATAACATTTAGACAATAGTCAATGCATTTGGAACTTTCTTTAAGATATTGTTTTTTATAGATATCATGGTTGATGATGCAATAGAAAAGTCTGCTTCTTTTGATGCAGAAACATCATCTTCAGCAGGAATGATTGTAGCATTCAATTCTTCCTGTAAATTGTTTACACTAATATTTTGTACCCAAGGGTCAATATCTGATATAATTATTTCATCAACCTTCTTATCCAGTTCCTTAGCTATTACCCAGGATATGAACCTTCCTCCGTGCAATGCTATTGTATTTCCTTCAGACAGATTTACAATTTCATCCAATGTATGTTTGAGTTCAATCTTTTTATACATGTTGGAACTTACTAATGTGGCCCAGTGTGCATCACCAATGGCATATGACCCGATTTTTCCTGGATAAATGTAATCCGGTCCGGCAATTTTTACTGCAGTAGTTAATGCAAGAAGGTCATGTTTTTGGACAGGCAAGCCTCTATTAGGAAATTCTTCATTAATAATTTGAATAACTCTTGGAAGACCGAATTTATTTCTTCTTGCTGTTCCTGGCTCAAATCCGCACATGTATCCATGATGATTTTTTGGAAATCCTGTAATTACCATATTAAGACCGCTTCTCAATCCTGCGCGAACTTCATTTTCATAGGCACCGTTAGTTGCAACTACTTTTCCGGGAGCCAATATTCTGGCGGCTGCAATGGTTTTGGCAAATGCTTCTGTTGTATTTTCGCATCTGTTAAATGGTCCTCCTTCGACTACTAAAACATCTGCGCCAAGTTCAATTGATTTTTCAAAACCTGTTATTGCTTCATCATATCCGTCACCAACAAACATGATTGACTCTAAACCTCTGCCATATTTTTTTGCCAAATCGGCAATATCTTTAGCCTCTTTTAAAGGGGCGGCATGTCCGTCACTGGTCTGTTCTGATGTAACATTAACGGCAACGGAAGATGATAGTTTTACCCACTCTTCCTTATCGGATTTTTGTTCCAGTTCCTTGTCAATCAATCTCTCATGAATTCTGCCTCTAGGACATTCGGTATATGCAGGGCCTTTGGTATAGCATTCCCCGCCGCATCCACTAATGTTTTTTGGAAATCTCATTGCCCCGTTTTCTCCAAAATGATCCAAATCAAGAGGTACGTCAACGATGTCATGAACCATCTGCATCACTTCAACCCCTCTCATTCCGAATTTTTCTGCGATGTCTGAAAATGCATATGCGCAGATGTGAATAGGAGCACCAATCATATTGGATAATCTGCAGTTTCCAAGCAGGTCCATTAATTCCAAATCAGACGCACAGGTTCCGGCTACAACTTCTGTTAAATCACATCCTAGTGGGAATCTTTTGAATTGCATACCTAATTTCATAGTTTCATCTATAGACAATTGGGAAATTGCATCAACAACTGCAACTACATCTTTATTTTCCATTTTTGATATTTCAATTGCCGCTTCATCATCAGTAACTGCCTTTTTTATTAAATCATACATGGGTTAAACTCCTTAATATTTTTTTGATAATAATTATTATTACGTAAAATATTAAATAAAAACCTTTCGTTTTTTGGAATACCTAAAATAAATTATTAATGAATTATAGTAATTTTTAAAAGTAATACTTTTTTTAGTTTTTAAATAAAATAAGTAATACTGGTATTACTAAAAAACAAATATTTTAAAATAAGTAATAACAATTTAAAGGTCAATATAAAGATTTAAATAGTAGTACTAATTTAATAATAAATATTACTACATGTTTAACTACCTATCTAAATATGTCCAGAAGATTATATATCTAATAGCATTGTAGTAAGATCCTTTCAAATTAAATTTGTTGAAAGAATAAAAAAATTCTAATGGAGAAAAGAACATGGTTCTTTCCAAGTTAAAACAAAAATTAGAAGGAAAAAAAGATAAAGGAGATAAAAAAATGAAAGTAGCAATTTTAGGTGCAGGATGTTACAGAACTCATGCTGCAAGTGGAATTACCAACTTCTCAAGAGCTTGTGAAGTTGCAGAAGCAACCGGTAAAGAAAATATTGCAATGACTCACTCAACCATTGAAATGGGTGCAGAATTATTAGAATTAGCTGGTGTAGATGAAGTAGTTGTATCCGACCCAATTTTTGACGGAGACTTTACCGTAGTAGATGACTTCGACTATGCAGAAGTAATCGCAGCTCACAAAGCAGGTAACCCTGAAGAAGTAATGCCTGCAATCAGAGAAAAAGTAGGTAAATTAGCTGAAACCGTACCAAAACCATCTAAAGGTGCTATTCACTTTACTCACCCTGAAGACTTAGGTATGAAATGTATGAATGATGATTCTGAAGCTGTAGCTGACGCTGACTGGGTAATGACCTGGTTACCTGAAGGAGGTATGCAACCTGACATCATCAAAAACTTCGCTGATGATATCAAAGACGGTGCAATCGTAACTCACGCATGTACTATCCCAACTCCTGGATTAAACAAAATCTTTGAAGACTTAGGTAAAAACGTAAATGTAGCTTCTTACCACCCAGGTGCTGTACCTGAAATGAAAGGTCAAGTTTACATTGCAGAAGGATTTGCTGACCAAGCAGCTATCGACACTTTAATGGACTTAGGTACAAAAGCAAGAGGATCCGCATTCACATTACCAGCAAACATGGTTGGTCCTGTATGTGATATGTGTTCAGCTGTAACCGCAATTACCTATGCAGGTATTTTAGCTTACAGAGACACCGTAACTCAAATCTTAGGTGCTCCTGCAGGATTTGCACAAAGTATGGCTTACGAAGCATTATCCAACGTAACTGCTTTAATGCAAGATGAAGGTATCGACAAAATGGACGATGCTTTAAACCCAGCAGCATTATTAGGTACTGCTGACTCAATGAACTTCGGTTCATTAGCTGAAATTGTTCCTACTGTATTAGATTACTTAGGTAAAGATGAATAAACACATAAGTTAATTGTTGGTTTTACCAACAATTTTTAACTTATTTTTTAATCGTTGGGTCAGCTAGCTATTAAAAAATAAGTTACTCATTTTAACAAGTATCATTGTGAGATGGATATTAATGATTGATGAAATTTTAAATAAAGCAAAACAAGGAAAAGAATTAACGGACGGGGAATTTTTAGAATTGTTGAATATTGATGATGATGAAAATTTAGAAAAATTATTCAAAATAGCTTGTGATATAAGAGATCATCAGTCTAAAGTAATCAAATTGACATCCACTGTACATCTAACAAATAAATGTCAGATTCAACCTAGATGTGAATATTGTGGATTTGCTGAAGAAACTTCTGAAAAGGGATATTTCAATGCATTTTATAAATCTAACGATGAAATATTAACTGCAGTCAAATCTATTCAGGAAGCACACATCCCTCGTGTAAGCTGTTCTGGAGGATATGGCTATAAAGGCAAACAGGCAGTAAATGCCTGTAAGATTGTAAAGGAAAACTCAAATTTAGAAATTCTAGTAAATGTTGGAGGAGATCTGACAGAAAAATCAGTAAAAGAATTGGCAGATTTAGGTGCCGATACAATTTGCTGTAACTTAGAAACCATTAACGAAGATGTTTTTTATCAAAGAAAACCTGGAGATTCATTGGACCAAAGAATTTTGACCTGCAAACGGGTGAGTGATGCCGGAGTTGGCCTCTCTTCAGGTCTGCTTTTAGGTCTTGGCGAAAGCAAGGAAGACAGAATAAAACACTTGCGTTATTTATCAAACTTCAAAACTTTAGAAGAAATTCCAATAATGGGTTTCAATCCTTATGAAGGTACTCCAATGGCAGATTATCCTCCATTCCCATTAATAGAACAGTTAAAAATGGTTGCTGTAACAAGGATAATGTATCCGGAAATTACAATCACAATGCCAACCCCAACTGTTGGACCTGAAAACGTGGAATTTTCACTTAAAGCAGGTGCAAACAATTTGGCAACAGTAATAGCCAGCAATTATCCTCATGAGGTTAAAGGGGTGGGCTCTCCGGAATATGGTAATTATTCAGAAGTTGTGAATGTCATTGAAAAATTAGATTTGATACCTCAAACTATTTAATCTCTATTTTTTAGATATGATATTATGGCATTTGAAAAGATGATTAGGAATGCATTTGAAGAATCCAGAAATAACTGCAGATTCGGAGATACGATTGAAGAAATAACTGAGATTCAAAATTACATTAAAAATGCAGAAAGGATATGTATTCCTAACAAGAATGGAATTAAAGTTGAAGTTTTAAATCAGGTTTTAAGTGAATATGGATTGCCTCAAGCAGACATTTTACAGATTAATACAAATACTGCAGATACAAGCAGAATTCCTGCTCTTGCAAAAGCGTATATGGCACTTGACCAAAGTGATGCAGATTTGATAATAGCCAGAGGCCGTCTGGGAATACCTGGCTCAGGTTCATTGCTGATTTTCATTGACAATAAAGGAAGAATATTGACCTGCGGAACATCACCTTCCCATTTGATTCACCAAAAATCTATTGAAGAAGCAGTTTACAGTGAAGCATGTGAAGCTCTTGAAAAAATCGGTTTTGAAAAAGTGATTTAAATGGATATTGATACAGGAATTACCTCAGAAGTCTTAACGATAAAATCCGAAATTAAATTAATGGATATTTTCAATAAGATAATTGAAAAGAAATCTCAGGCCTGCTTTGATTACATTGAGAGTTTAAACCTTGAACAGGATAGCAAAATCATCGTTATCGGTACATATTTTACAGGTGTGGGAATTGTTAAAAAATTAAGTGAAAAATATACAAACATCATGTTAATTGATATTTATCCCCATCTTGAAGAATTGTTATACACTCCTCTCGGAGGCGAGATGATAATTCCTGTTGAATTTTCATCAGACCTTGATTTGATTTATGACGGGGATGTTGTCATTGATACAACAGGTTTCGGTGGAATAAATGTGGAACAATCATCAAAATTCAATGTTGAGGCATTTATAATAGAAGATCCCGTAGCCGAAGATAATGATAAATTATTAAAAAATAAGAATAATATTCATGAGAGATTAAAAGCCGTAAACTCTCCAAACAAATCAATTTTAAAAACAAAAGGAATTGATACAAAAACATCAGGAACGATGACATTAACTATCGGTGTTTTAACTAATGTAATGAATATGATTTCAAAAAAAGAGGGTTTGCTTTACAGTGCATGTGAAATGGGCTTTTTTGAAGAAGTCATCTTTAAAGAAAAGAATGTTGACAAATTCATTGAACTAACCGATAGAAAAGCTTTTAAAATTTCCACCATCAATCCCTTTGAAATTGATGAAATTATTCTTGATGAATTGGATAAAATAGAGTCAAAAATGATTTAAATGAAGCTTAATGATATAATTGAATTTTTAAATAAAAAAATACCCCAAAATTTGGCTTTGGATGGTGACAATGTTGGGTTGATGGGAGATTATGACCTGACGCTGGATATAAATAAGATTAAAATTCTGATGGATTTATATCCCGAAGATGATGTATTTGATGAAAACACTTTAATCGTTACGCATCATCCTCCATTGTTCAGTCCGAAAAGTCCCACATTCACTATACATTCAAACTGGGACATTATTGAAGGCGGAGCAAATGATGCTCTTGCAGACAGTCTTAATTTAAAAGTTATTGAAAATTTTGATAAAACAACAAATATTGGAAGGATATGTAAATCCAATATAACCTTTAAAGAATTGGAGAATTTAATTTTAACTGAATTCGACTATTTCAATGTTGTAAATAAGCCTGATGATGATATGATGATAAATGATATAGGCATTATTTCAGGTTTCGGTTTGAAAAATCCCGAATACATTAAACTGGCAAAAGAATATGGGTTGGATATGTTGATATCCGGAGATTTAACTCAGGAAACCTCCATCCTTGCCATTAACCTGGAATTGACGTTGATTGATCTGGGCCATCATAACAGTGAAGTGCCTGGTCTTTATTATTTAAAAGATATCATTGATGATTTGAATATAGATTGTGAAGTGATAAATAGAATTCCTATGGAGAGTAAAAGAAAATGACAGCTGATGAGATACAGTTAATGGAAGATAAACAGGTTCCGAAAGGAAAAATAGATTTGATTGGTGTTGGAAGATTGGGCTTGAGAATAGGCATTAACTTAATGCAGGTACACCGGGGAGGACCTAAAGTAATCGGTGCCTTTGACGGACAGGAAATATCTGGAGGGGATGTCATATTCACGCTTCTTGGAGCAGAAATCGGAGAGGCAAAACCTGATTTTTTAAAAAGATTATGCACACATGATGAAGACTTCAGAAAAATAGAAAGCAACTGCCAATACATAACTGACGATAATATTGATTTGATAGATGGTGATGTTGTAATTATTGTCATTGCCGGTGGAAATACGATATCCACAGCTTCAAAAATCATTAAACATGCACATGAAAGAGGTGCTAAGACAATCGGAACTGCAGGAATATTTGGTTTTGGCAATGAAGATATTGAAATTAAGGACATTTCAGAATATGATGATTCCAATCCTGCCATTGAGGAGTTAAGAGCACAGGGTATCACAGAAAATCATCTTATTTTAACGACTCATAAATTAATCAGGGACAATGAACCTGTAACTCCATATACTCTGGATGAGGTTGCAAATATCATAACCATGAATGCATTAAAGCTTTTAAGGGATCAAAATGATTAGGATAGCTACAGCAGAATGTTTTACTCATGGAAAAATTGGCCTGGAACTTCATGCCCTTGCACAAAATTATGAAGGCAATTTTGGAAGCAAATATATTGAAAATTTAAGTGACTATGGCGATTTTGATTATAGTGAGTTAGGCGTTTTATGCAGTTTATTTATTCCAACCATTGACTCTTTAAAAGATATTTTGAATGTTGAAAACCCTCCAGAGCCAGATTATCTTATTAAAAGAATTAAGGTTTATGATGAGGAAGGAGACAAAAAGGCCAGTAAGGTCATGGCCGAAGCCGTTATGAAACTCACATCTTGTGACATAGCTATTGGAACGACAGCCGGAATTGGCCATGGTGCCATTACAATCATCACTCCTGATTATGAAATAACTGCAATGAGTGATGTTTACACAGATTTACGCAAAAACAATAGTGAAGAGCTATATCAAAGACAGTTAAGCGGTATAAAAAAATCCATTAAAATTCTTTTACTTTTCTTAAACAATAAAATCGATGAAATATGTTCTTTGGATAATGTTTGGGTTATGAAAAAATAGCATTATTTTTTTCTGATTCAAATCTTTGAATCCATTTTTTCAATTGAAAAAATACTGATTTTCTATTTCTTTTTTTTATTGAAAATTGTGAATTTAGTAATACTTTTTTTAATTTTATTATGTTTTCAAGTAGTAATAATTTATATTAAAGTATTACTTTTCTATTTTAATTTAAAATGAGTTATTTTACAAAATACTTGTAATATTAAGGTAAAATTTGAAATTAAAATTTATATAAAAATATTTCACTGAATAAAAAGTTAACTAATAATAATATTAATTTTAAAAAACATATGTCTATTTTTAAAATTTTTAAAGAAGTATTACTTTTTTAAATCAAAGGAATCTCAATTTAAAGCATTTAATTTAAAAAATTCAGATTTTTTCTTTTCAATAAAAAACTAATATAAATGCTTTATTTTTTAATTCAAGCATAAAAATCAATTGGAATAATTTAATAAATTATATATGGTTATTACTACTAAGTATAATTAGATTATTTAATTAAATTTTTTAATTAAGTAATTTTAATGAAAGTTATTAATTAGTAGTTAGGGAGTAAGTATGAAAATATATATGCAAAGAATTGGAATGATTAGACGAGAAATAAACTCAAAAAATTCAACTCTAAATTTGGATATTGATTGGTCTGTTGAATATGTTCATAAAGATCAAAAAAATATGGATTTCAATATTATACTTAAATCAATGCAGGATTTCAGTGTGAAAATTGATGGATATTTGAAATTAAATTCTGATGAAGATTTTAATCAAGAAGAAATTTCCAAGCTAATATTTCAAAAGGCATGTGGCGTTTTCATGGATATGATTTCTATAACTCGTGAATCAACACATAATTTATCTAATTGCGAGGATTCATATGGTTTTGACAGTGCCCATATTCAAAGTACTCTTATCAACTAAATATTTGGAGATGTATTATGTTAGAAATTAAGCACACGTTATGCCCTTCATGTAGTGTTGGTTGTGGTATAAATGTGGTTTTAAAAGAAGGTGAAGTTGTCGGGTCTTTTCCGTATAAAAGACACCCTGTCAACGAAGGAAAAAATTGTTTAAATGGAAGAAACTCCATTGAAGAATATAAAAATAAACTAAAAAAAGCCACTATTTCTAATTCAGAAACTGATATTAATAAGGCTATTGATGAAATAAAAAAAGAATTGTCTTCAGCAGATGCTTCAACTGTTACAGTAATCTGTTCCGGAAACAATAGTGTTGAAGAAATTGAAGCGATAAAAGATTTTGCCGAATCCAATGATTATACTGTCGGATTTTATGCAGACAATTTAAAAAACATAGAAAACATTGCTTCTTATGAGGATATTGAAAATGCCAAAAAAATTGCTGTAATTGGAGATATATTGTATGAAAATCCATTAATTGGAAGAAGAATTGTTCATGCAAAACAAAATGGTGCAGCAATCTGTGCTTTCGGAGCAGAAAAATCTGTTACTAAAAATATTGCAGATGATTATGCAACTGATTCAATTCAGGAATTTTTAGATGCAAATAAAGATAATCTTGATGAGACTGCTTTAATAATATTCAATGAAATTGACACTCAGGAAAACCTGGATAAAATAAATTCAATTGTTGAAGAGTCAAATTGTAAAGTTTTACCTGTTTACAGTAAATCCAATACAAAAGGAACATTCAATTTCTTGGATTCAAAATCAGCTGAAGAAATGATTGAAATTTTGGACAATACTAAAATCTTACTTGTTTTTAATGATGATATTGTTGATGAAATAGACTATGACTATTCAAGAATATCCAAGATAATTAGTTTTGCATGTTGTGAAAATGATACAACTGAAATCTCAGATATTGTCGTACCTATTAAAGCATGGCTTGAAAAAGACGGATCATTCATAAATGCCATGGGGGAAACTCAAAACTTTAAAGCCGTTGTCGAATCTGATGTTTTAAGTGAAATCGAGATAATTGAAAAATTAAAAGAATAGGTGATGATAATGAGTTACGTTTTAGCAAAATCACAAAATGATGAAATACTTAAAGCCGGAGAATGTGGTGGAGCAGTAACAAGTATTTTTAAATATTTGCTTGATGAAGGTATTGTTGACGGGGTTTTAGCCCTAAAACCTGTTGATGATGTATATGATGGAATACCAACTTTTATCACAAAATCCGAAGATTTAATTGAAACTGCAGGGTCCTATCACTGTGCACCAACAATGGTCGGTGACCTGATTCAGAAATACCTCTTTGATAAAAAAGTTGCGGTTGCAGTAAAGCCATGTGATATCAGATCAATTCAGGAACTGATTAAAAGACATAAAATAAATGAAGACAATATTATCACAATAGGTTTAAACTGTGGAGGAACTGTTTCACCCGTATCTGGTAGAAAAATGATTGATTTGTTTTATGAAGCAAATCCTGACGATGTTGTTTCAGAAGAAATAGATAAAGGTCAATTTATTATAGAACTTGCAGACGGAACAGAAGAAGCCGTAAAAATCCATGATTTGGAAGAAAAAGGATATGGTCGCCGTGACAACTGTCAAAGATGTGATGTAAAAATTCCTAGAAAAGCAAATATCGCATGTGGAAACTGGGGAGCCGAAGACGGATGGACCTTCATTGAAATCAATGACGAAAAAGGACAGGAATTAATTGACGGTGCTAAAAAAGCAGGAATTCTGGATACTAAAAATCCTTCTGAAGCAGCTATTGAAGGAAGGTCAAAAGTTGAAGGAATCATGAAGAAAATGGCTAAAAAAGCACAGGATGCAATGTATCCTAAAGTAAGTGAAATGGATGAATGGAAGCGTTGCATAAGCTGCTATGCTTGCCGTGATGTCTGCCCAATATGCTGGTGCTTTACCAACTGTGAATTGAATAAACCGTACTTCAAGGATGAAGCGAATATTCCACCAAGTCCGATAGCATTTCAGGGTGTAAGATTATCCCACATGAGTTTTAGTTGCATAGATTGCGGACAATGTGACGATGTATGTCCAATGGATATACCTGTTTCACTGATTTTTGACAAATTGCAGAAAAAATATTATGATAGAACTGGCTATGTAGCAGGAGTTTCAGATGATATTAAACCTCCATTATACAGTCCAGATAAAGTAGAATTATAAGAGGTGTTTATTTATGTCTGATGATTTAAAAATTGTGGGCCTATTATGTAACTGGTGTTGTTACGGGGGTGCAGATACTGCAGGAACAGCACGTATGCAATACCCACCAAACGTAAGAATTATTCGTGTAATGTGTTCAGGAAGAATCAATCCTTCAATGATATTTAAAGCATTCGAAGAAGGAGCAGATGGAGTATTTGTAGGAGGTTGCCATATTGGTGACTGCCACTATGATGCAGGTAACTACAAATGGTCTAGAAGATCAAAAATTGTTGAAGATATTCTCGAAGAGTTTGGAATAGAAAAAGAAAGATTCCGTCATGAATGGATTTCTGCATCTGAAGGAGAAAAATTCCAAACCACAATGGAAGAGTTCCATAAAACATTAACAAAACTCGGACCATTGGAGTTAGAATAAATGATTACAGCCATGTTGTAAATAGTTATTAATTTAATAACTATTTACTCCCCCTCTTAATTGCCTTTCTAAGATTAGTGATGAGTTACTAATGTTAGAAAGATAATTAAATAGAGAATATTTAATTTGTCTTTCAAATAATTATCTATTTATTGATAAATTCATCATCGGCCTGTAATAATGGTCTGAGCATAACCAGACTATTGTTATAATTTTTTTCCATCAATATTTGGATAATTATAAAAAAAGATAATACATTTCAAAGGTTATCTTTCACTGTCTAGAATAGCTATTGAAGCAATCTCACACTTACTTTAATAGCTATACTATTTTCAAAAAAATTCTTTTTAATAATCCTATATTTTTGCTTATTTTAAAATGATAGTTATGCAATTATCATGCCATATAATTCAACATTACTTTCAGATTAATGATGCTTAATTAAAAAATTAATGTGGGGAAGTGATTCATACACACTAAATTACTTCAAAATCGATTAGTCTGATTTTATTGGAAATCAATTTTGAATTGTTTTTGTCTATTTCTTCGGAAAGTTTTGTGGTGATGTATTTTTTATTGTCGTCTGCAAAAACGGTAGCAATGTTATATTCATCACAATCCATCAAAACGCTTGCCAAAAAGTTTGCACCGCTTGAAATACCAATGCCCAGACCGAATTCCTTAGCTATTCTTTTTGACATGTTTATAGCATCGCAGTCTTCAATCAAAACAATATCATCAATTAACTCCTGTTGAACAATTCCAGGAATAAAGTCATCACCGATTCCTTCAATCATATGGCTTCCTTCCTCCATTCCCATTTTAAGAATGGATAATGTGGACGGTTCAAGAGCAAATATCTTGGAATCTGGATTGTTTTCCTTTAATCTTTTTCCTATTCCCATTAATGTTCCGCCGGTACCGATACCGGATACAAATGCATTGACGTCTGGAAATGAATCAATTATTTCCTGACCGGTAGTATTGTATTGAGCTTCAACATTCAGTATATTATCGAATTGGAGTGGTCTGAAAGCATTATTTTCTTGGGCAAAATCTTTAGCAAGTTCCAAAGCCTTTTTAAATCCGCCTTCCTCTTTAGATACAAGGTGAACGTGGGCCCCATACATTTCAATAAGATTTCTTCTTTCAATGGATACCCAGTCAGGCATGAAAATATGAACCTCATGGCCGAAGAGCGCACCGATGGCACTGAAGGAAATTCCAGTGTTTCCGCTTGTAACTTCAACAATGGCCTGCCCTTCTTTCAAGGTGCCGTTTTTTCTTTCTTTTTTGATAATATAATATGCAATTCTGTCTTTAAGGCTTCCGGTATAATTGTAGTATTCGAGTTTAGCATAAATACTGCTTTGTTTTCCTTCGTATTCATAATTGATTTTTATCATCGGCGTATTGCCTATTAACTTTTCGATATTCATAATTTCAGTCCAATTCAATAATGTAATGTTATAATTTTTGTGTTTCAATTATAAAATACTTTTTTGTAGACAAATATATTAGTTTTGGAATTCAAATATCTGATTAATGATAAGGAAAAATACTTTAAGAAATCTGATATTTTTAATAGTCATTCTGATTTTTTTAATTGTGATTGTAAGTCAGATTATGCCTGGCAGTGATAATAACGGACTAAATAATTCATTTGGAATAACCCGGGAGGTTATTGCCAACAATACTGCTCAGGATGGCGGGTCTGTTGAAGTAATCAGAAATATGGGAAACCATGATGCCAAAAAGATTGCTTGTGTTGTAGGAGTTCATCCTCTTGAAAACGATACTCACAAGACATTTCTAAAGATTCTTCCGACGCTGAAGGATTTGAACTACTGCTATGACGTTTACATTATCAATGTGACGGAAGACTTTTCAGCTTACGGGGAGCTTCACCCTGATGATGAGCCCGGAAGAGCGACAGGTCAGGATCTGGCCCTGAAATATGTATATCCGCAAATCGTTAACGGAAGCTATGAAATGGCAGTTGACGTACATGCCCACGGCGGGGCATACGGAGAACACAATACATTCGTTTTCAGTCCCGTAGACGGTTCAGTTGGTGAAAGTTATGGAAGAAATGTTTCTGCAGGCACTCAAAACATTTCATATTATAATCCCCAACACACTACAAGCGGTCCTTACCTTACTGTTCCTTTAAATCAGAATGGTGTTCCTGCATTTTACTTTGAAGAAAACAGCTTCATTTCACAAAACATCAAGGACGCCCACATGCTGGAACTTATAAGAGCTATTGACAATCTGAAATTCAATTAAAGGAGGTACTTTCATGAGAAACATTATAATTGTTCAGTGCATGTCCACAGGTAAAAATTATGTTCAGGACATTACTAATCGAAAATGCAATCCTATTGTATTGGAGTTAAAGGCTAAGAATGATTCAAAAGAAGCGATGGAATATCAAAAGCAAATAAGGGAAGGCTATGAATCAATGGGAGATTTTGATTTAATCTATGAACAGGATACTTATGAAGAGACTCTTGAAATGGTTAAACAATATGATCCCTTATTAATAATTCCCGGCACTGAAGAGGGGGTTATACTGGCCACCAAATTATCCAATGATTTAAATTTGCCAGGTAATCCTATTGAAAACCTCGATGCTATGACTTTGAAAAATGAAATGCAAAAGAGATTGGCTGAAAATAATCTCAGATACATTAAAGGCAAGACCGTAAGCACGATTGATGAGGCAATAGATTTCTATGAGCGTGAAGGCTTAAATGAGGTTGTAATAAAACCTGTATACAGTGCAGCATCAGTCGGTGTACGAATCTGTTTAAATAAGGATGAAATGATTAAAGCCGTTGAAGAGGTATTGAAGCAAAGGGGATGCTATGGGAATGAATTTGATGAAGTTTTGATTCAGGAACGCATTGACGGTATGGAATATGTGGTAAATACTGTGTCATGCGATGGAGTTCATAGGATAACTACAATATGGAAATATCATAAGGCTAAAACTGAAGAGGGTGGTGTCATCTACGATTATGATGAAATAATTGCTGATTTAGGGCTTGGTGAATCACAGCTTGTTGAATATGCTTTTGATGTTGCAGATGCCATTGGCATTAAATACGGACCTGTACATGGGGAGTATATGGTGGATGAAAACGGACCTGTTTTAATTGAAGTAAACTGCCGACCTATGGGAGGTTCTTTTGACTCTGAATTTTTAGACAGGATTTCTGCCCAGCACGAAACGGACAGTTCCCTTGATTCTTATTTAAATCCCGAAAAGTTTCACAAAAAACTTAATGAAGGTTATAAATTATTTTCATATGGTGTAATCAAATCATTAATTGTTCCTAAAGACCTGATTGCCGAATCTTCACCTATAAAATATATCAGCAGCAAATTAAAAAGCTTTTATAAGATATCACTACATGATTATGGGGATTATCAGCCATTTTTAAAAACGCAGGACCTTGAAAGCAGTGCAGGGGATATCTATCTTGTCCATGAAGACCCAAACCAGGTGAAAAAAGACGTTGACTACATACGCACCCTCGAAAAACAGGCTTTCCAGCTGGTTTTAAGTGAAGGATTAAATAAAAATAAGCTAATCCGCAATGATAATGATGATTTAAGATTATTGCTGGAAAATATTAAAAGTTATGAATCTATCCTTTTAGTTACAGATGAGGAAATTGATGAATTAGACATATTGCAGGTCGCTCCAGATAAGTTGGATGAAATTAAAGGCCAGTTTGACTATATTATAATCAATATCAATAAAAGCATAATTAATAAAAAGGATGATTATGTTGCGGAGTTGTTTTTAAACATATTCAATAAAATAAGAACTGGGGGATATACATTCATATTAAAAAATACCTATGATTATCTTCCTAATGGCAGATTGGGTGCAGAAGCTCTTGTAAAAATTTTTGACCTGAAAATACAAATACCAAAACATAATCTTAAAAAAATAGTGATAGCATCAAATGTCTAAAATGAGGCCAACATGACTTATGAAAGGAATTATAATTTATTGAATAATAAATTTAAGGAATTATTCGTCCCAACGTTGCTTGCTTCAATAGCGGGTAATTTTGCAGTTCTGGTTGATGCATTATTAATCAGTATGTTTATGGGTCCTTTAAATTTGTTTGTTATTCAAAGTGTCCAGCCCTTAATTGCATTTGTTAATGTAATTTACTGGTTAATAGGTTTTGGAGGTTCCATCCTTTGTACTCATGCCCGGGCGGAATTTGATAGTGAAAAAGGCAATTACTTATTCACGGTTTCATTGATTAGTGTAATTTTAATTGGATTGGCGATAAGCCTTTTGGGATTTTTATTCCCTGATTTTTTCATGCAGTTATTGTGTGCATCAGATCAACTGAAGCCTCTTGTTAGCCAATATTTTAATTTGTATCTTATTGGAATACCATTCCTTTGTTATTTTGTTGTTTTGGCCTATTTCATAAAGACTGATGACTTTATTAAACTGCAGTTTAGAGCATTTCTTTTATGCAATGCCATGAATGTGATTTTGGATGTTGTCTTTTTAAAATTCCTTAATTTTGGCATTGCCGGAGCGGGTTTGGCTACTACAATCGGCAATATTATTGCAGCAATTTATATTACTACTTATTTTTTTAATTCAAAAGCAACTTTAAAATTAGTAAAAGTCAGATTTTTTAAATCAATGAGATACCTGGTTGATATTTCCAAAGTGGGATTTTCCAGTGCATCAATTCCATTGTATGAATCACTTAAACTCCTGTTTATTAATATTCTGATTGGTGGAATCCTGGGGGAAGTTGGATTGGCAGCATTTAACATGTGTTTCAATGCTTTATATGTCGTTGGGATTTTCATATTGGGTACGGCACAGTCAATATTGCCTATTGTGGCCGTTTATTATGCCGAAGGAGATTTTCAGGGCATAGACTACGTTACAAAAATCTCATTAAAGATAGTCCTTCTATTCGGGATTTTCTTCACGCTTCTTTTTGTAATTTTCCCGCAATCAATATTGTTCATATTTTCAGTTACAAATCCTTTACAGATACCTATTGTATTGAATGCGGTTAGAATATTTTCTTTATGCTTTTTAGCTTATTCAATAAGCTTTTTATACATGTTTTACGCTCCGTCAGTTGAATATTATAAACTGGCCAATATTATCACAATCCTTGAGGGTTTGATTCTTCCAATTATTTTTGCATATCTCTTCGGATATTTATGGGGTGTTGACGGAATTTGGATTTCATTTACAATAACTGAAATTGTCACTGTTTTATTCATTTATATATATTCAAAATATGTTTCTAAAAAAACTGATGGCCTATACTCAGGATTTTTTATTAATAAACGGGCTAGTGATGAAAGAAGAATGGAATATAGTGTTAAAGGAAATAAGGATGATGTGCTCATTCTTTCAAAAGAAATTAAGAGCTACTTTGATGATTCAAATCTCTCTCGCGTAATGGAGCAAATGCTTTTGTATATCATTGATATTAATGATGAATTGGATTGGATTGATATTATTGTTCGTGAAAAAGATGATTCATTTTTAATTTCAATTAAGGATAATGGAGTTAATTTTAATCCGGAAAATATCAATATCTCTGCTGACAATATTGATTATTCTCAAATAATGGGTTTTAACAATACTCTTTTAACTGTTCAAAAATGATTATCTCTTTTGAAAAAAGATTTAATATATTAAAAACTTATTTATATTAACAAAATTAAATATAAAATAGTGATTAAATAACTATTGTTATATTTTCATATTAATAAAAAATTTGGTTGAAAAAATGAATGATACGACAAAGATTTTAACTATTCAGGACATTTCCTGTTTTGGTCAGTGCTCAATAACAGTGGCATTGCCTGTTGTTTCTGCTTTTGGAATAGAAACTGCAATTCTTCCTTCTGCAGTATTGTCAACACATACTTCAGGATTTACAGGTTATACCGTTAGAGATTTAACAGAAGACCTTCCACTAATCCAAAAACATTGGGAAAGTGAAGGAATAGATTTTGATGCAATATACACAGGTTTCATTGCATCAATTGAACAGCTGGACTATATTAAAGACATAATTGATTCCAGACTTAAATCCGAAGGCCTTACATTTGTAGACCCTGCAATGGCAGACCATGGTGAATTTTACAACGGCTTTGATCAGGAATTTGCAGATGAAATGGGTAAACTATGTAAATTAGGAGATTATATCCTTCCAAATACCACAGAAGCCTGCTTCATACTGCACAGAGAGTGGAAAGAACATTTCACAAAAGAAGAAATGATTGAAATGGCAAAAGAGCTATCCGAATTCACTAAAAGATACGTTATCCTCAAGGGATATGAAAACGAAAACAATGAAATGGGAATGATAGTTCTGGATAAAAAAGAAGATACTATAGAAATCGTTTACAATGATAAAATAGACTATGTATCCCACGGAACCGGAGACGTTTTCGCTTCATCATTTGTCGGATCAACCATGGTGGGCAAATCACCTACTTCCGCTGCAAAAATAGCAGGAGAATTTACTAAAAAAGCTATTGAAAAGACAATCGGTGATGAAAATCATAAATATGGAGTCAAGTTTGAACAGGCGATTCCGGAATTGTATGATTTGTTGGATACATTATAATCAGGTGCAACTGCACCTCTTTTTTTTAATTTTTTGTATGGTTTAAAAGTAAGATATATATTTAATTCATAACTAAAATTATATTGATGGTAAAAAAAACTGTATGGTCACTATCAGTGGTATGTTTTGCAATGTCAACATTGCTGAGTTTAGTGGGCTTAATTTCTGTAATTCAACTTTATTTCAATGTTTCTATATATTATGCAAGTTTATATGCCAGTGTATTTGCAGGAGCATTGGGATTTTCCAGCTTAATTACGCCGGCTCTTTTTTCAAGGTTTGAAAAAAAGAAGATGATAATGGCTATTTTGATAGTGACGGCCTTATGTAATTTCATTCAGTTTTTTATTTCTCAATATTATATAGCGCTGATTTTCAGGATAATACCTGCAATACTCTATCCGATAATTGTAAGTGCCGCATTAACAATTGTAGGCAAAATCAGTCCAAATGACACGAACAAGGTAGTTTTAGGTATTTCAGCAGGAAGTATCGTCGGTCTGTCAGTAACTTCCTTTTTGGGATTGAGCTACGGATATCAAGCGGCAATGCTTTGGTACTGTCTTATTGATGTCATTGCATTTGTGCTTACTTTCATGTTTATCCCTAACTTTGAAGGAAATAAGGAACCTGTAGTTTTACAGTTAAGTCATGCTAAGTCCAAATTGTTTTTAATATCTCTATTGTATGTTTTCTGTATGGTTGTGGGAATAAGTATTACATACAACTATATTCCAACATATCTTGACCAGGTAACCCGTATGGATGCTCAAATGCTCTTTTTCACATTGCTGCTGATGGGATTAATATCAATGGTGGGAACTACACTTTTCGGATATCTGATTAGAAAGAACGGTAATTGGACCATTCTTTTTTATCCGATAGGTTTTGTTATGGTAATGTTTGCAGTAGGAAGCTTAGTACATCTTCCATTTTATCAATTTTGCATTTTGATGGTATTTGCAATATTTGACGGATCCGCATATACGGTTTCACAGTATTGCGTTACATCAGCCGTCCGTGGTGCTCCTGAATTTGCAAACGGTATTTTCCTGTTGATGTCCAATTTAGGCATATTCATCGGAACTATGCTGGGTGGAGTAATAATTGATGTCATCGACATTTTATACATTTTCTACGGCTCAATGATATTTATGCTTTTGGCAATTCCATTCGTTTTAATCCGAATCAAATATTATCCGAAAGCCCATTAACTATAAAACTTATAATCTATAAAATTACTATTAATTATGATGGCCTATAATAATGATTTGGAAAAGTTTTCTTTAAAATATGGGGATAGAATACCTAGGGATTATGATTTGTCCGAAATACAGTTTACTTTTGATTGCATATATCTGGTTTTAAAGAGTAATGCCGAAATAGATGATGCCGTTAAAGAGGTTTCCTATAATTATGGTATTTCCGATGTTTATTTAAAGGATTATCTGATTGAAAACAAATATATCATTAACAGAACAAATAAAAACGAGTTTTCAAAGCAGCTTAAAAAGTACAATACCAAATCATTGAAAAAGATGCTTAAAAAACAGGGTCTTAAAACTTCAGGAAAAAGAGAAAAAATAGAAAAAAGAATATTTGAACACAATATATTAAAAAACAGCTATTATTTATCTTCAAATTCCAAAACATTCTATAAAAACAAGAAAAGAAGAATAAAGATTTTCAATGATTACCTTTCAGATAAGTATTATTTTGATGAATTCAATGAGTTCTATATGGATAACTACAGGAAAAAGCTCGATAAGATACCTGTGGCATTCATTAATCTGCATATAAATAAGGCTTCAGAAGATGAAAGTCATGAGAGATTCATTTTAAACAATCAGATAATGGCCAATCACTTCAATAAAAAAGAGAAATATAAGAAAATGCTTGAATATGAACTAAGGCTTTTCTGCATGAACCTGAATCCTATATGGAAAACAGATGATTTATCGAATCATATGGGAGTCAATAAAGATTCATATAAGAATTTGAATTTCATTAAAAGTAAATTAAGTAAAAATATTGTAATATCTGCATTTTACGTGATTTGGGATTCATTTGATTTCAATACAATCATTGTATCTAAATATGATGCATACAGATGTTTAAAAGATATTCTAAATAATAAGAATTTAAATAAAATTAACTCAAAATTAGATGAGAAGTTCTATTCAAACGAGGATTTAAAGATTAAAAAGATTACTCAAAAGACATTGTTCGATTTTTAAGGTTCTGATAAGATGAAAATTTTAATATCCAATGATGACGGTGTTTTTGCACCGGGAATACTGGCTGCAAAGCAGGCTGTTGAAGATTTGGGTGAAGTTTATGTTGTAGCGCCTGACGTGAATAACAGCAGTGTAGGCCGCCGTTTAACATTGTTTAAGCATCTGGAACTTAATTCATGTAAACTCGACGATGGAAGTCAGGCATACTCCGTATCCGGAAGTCCTGCAGATTCAGTTGTTGTCGGAGCTGATTATGTAATGGATGGTGAGCCTGATTTGGTTATAACAGGCATTAATCAGGGCGTTAATATAAGCTGTGACATTACCTCTTCAGGAACCGTTTGCGCTGCTTTAGAAGCGGTCAGCTTAGGAATTCCTGCAATTGCAGTTTCTTTATTCGTTGATCCAAGAACCGCATACAAACAGGATGAAAACGGAGAATGGTATGTGGACTATGATTTTTCTCTGGCTAAAAAGGTTTTACATGACTTGGTACTTAAAATAAAGAATAAAGGATTTCCCGAAGGCGTTGATTTATTCAATCTCAACGTTCCGTCAAACTATGAAAACGAGGAAGTAAAAATTACCCATCTTTCACATAAAATGCTTTTAAAAAAGGTTATTGACAATACTGATGAGGAAAGACGTGAGATATTTGACTATTCGTTGGAGGAAAATCAGGAAAGCGACAACCTAATCATGATTGTGTCTGACTTGGTTAAGGATTATGATGAGGAAAGTGACGGATATGCATTGATGGTTGAGAAAAGACCAAGCCTAACACCATTAAATGCAAACATGACTTTTAGGGAATTGAAAGACTGGTGAATCCTCACAATTTTCAAGGTACGAGCTTTTGTACATAAGGTATTTTTTTCAAAATCATTATTACAAGTATTGTCAAAGGAATAACGGCAATAGGCATTCCAACCGTGAATAACATGGACTGTTTGTTTAATTTAAGATAATGGAATATGATTTCAATCAGATAAAAGTGAACCAGATATATACCAAAGGTATATGGTTTTACAAAGCTCACAATCTTATTGATGGAGTTAAATGAATATTTGCTGTATAACTGTTTTACTAAAATCCAGATAGCTATTGCATAAAGCGCTGTTGTTGGAAAGATATATGATTTGTACATTTGGCTGAACTGGCCTGTGGTGTCATAAACTGACTGTGTAGGTAAAAACATTCCCAATAAGCCTAAAATACCCAGTACATAAAATATATACCTGTATTTTTTGTCCAGATCAACTTCATTCAGCACATAACCTAAGAGAGGATACATTAAAAATCCGCTGAATAGATAAAACTCCGGACGGATAACCAGATTGATTGTAAAGACTTGAATTAAAAACGGCACTACAGAGGAAAATATGAATATTAATGCGATTAAATAGCTGAATAATTTGATTCTATTTTCCTTAGGAATATTTGAAAAGAGTGGCATTATAAGGTAAATTCCGAATAAGGGTATGAAAAACCAGTAAATGCTGTCATTTATGCAGTGATTATAAAGATATAGTAAAATGTTTTCAGTCGGTCCCTCATGCATAAAGTAAGTGTTGAATACAGCATAAAAGATCACCCAAAAGATAAATGGAAGTAAAACTTTATTCAAACGTTTCTTAAAGAAAACTTTCGTATCATATCTATTTTTATAATCTATCAGATTGGCTCCTGAAATCATATAAAAAATAGGGACTGCCGGAAAGAAAACGCACATTATCAGATTTGATATAAACCAGTATTTTGAAGGGTTTGCAGCTGAATAACGAAAGATAGCGCAATGTAGGATTACAACAGCAAAGGCTGACAGGATTGACAGAAGTGATATATATTTAATTTCTTTGTTATTTGAATTTAAATTCATTAATACACTAACCTTTATATTTATTTTTAATTAATAATAGATTATTCAACATTATATTTAAATATTATTATGATTTTCTTTTTATTTTCAATTATATTGAATATAATAAACATTTAAAATATTATAAATAAACACTCTCCAATATCGTAATTAATAACTAATATTTATTATTTTTAAATATAACTCCAATTTATATTTTATTTTTAGATTTTAAGATGAAAGTAAGCACTTGCATTCGAAAATCTTTATATATGGTCTTTTTTAAATTATAATATAAGTTTAATAAAAATTATGGGGGATAAAAACTTGAAAATTAAACTAATTCTATTTACATGTTTTATAATTTTAACAGCCAGTATCGGCTGTGTTTGTGCATCTAGTGATATGAACGCTACAAGTAATGACGTATCTTTAATTCATGTTGAAGATACCAATCATACGAATATTCAAAGCAATGCAAATGCTGTTGCAAATCTCGCTAATTCTCAAAATTCAGTAGAGTTACCTGATGATGATTATGAAGGCGATATACTCTATGATTCCACTTTCACCGGATTGAATGGAATAATAAAATTGCATGAGTATCTTACCGATGAAATTGTATTAGATCATGATTATTCTTTCACCGGTTCTACTTCTGATTTAAAATATAAAAACGGTATTGAAATCACCAAGGATAATTTTGTAATTGATGGAAACGGCCACATCATAGACGCAAAAAATGTCGCAAGATTGTTCAATATTAAAGCGAACAATGTTGTTATAAAAAATCTTAATTTTATTAACGCAAACGGACTTAAAAATGTTGATTTGGATAACGGTATCATTCACTTCTTCAATCCTGGAACTGTAGTGGGCTGTACATTCAAAAATTGTATTTTAAGACAGCACGGAACTGTATACTTTGAAAAAGGCGGAAAAATAAGTAATTCTAATTTTATTGAATGCAGATGCGGAGATTATGGCGGAGCATTATATATTAATGGCGGAACAATTGAAAACTGTACTTTCATCAAAAATAAACTTGGTAACTGTTATGGTGCTGCAGTATATGCAAAAGGTGATGTTTTAATAAACAATTCAGAATTCACTCAAAACTTCGGCGGTTTGGATAGTGCAATACACTATGATGGCCATTTAACCTTAGAAAACTGTAATTTCACTGATAATAAATGTGTTTATTCATATAAAGGAGACAAATTTAATTTTGTCGGATCTGAAAACTCAACCGTTACAACCAAAAACATCAGACCTTTATTCATTTTCACTGATGATTTCGCTGATTTAATCAATGAAATTAAAAATTCAAAAAATTACTTGAAATTAGATAAAGATTATGTTTTAAACCCTCAAAAGGGTGAATCTACCATTAAAATAGATAAAGATAATTTTGTAATTGACGGAGCAAATCATGCAATATCCGGATCAAATATAAATAGAATATTTGATATTACAGGTAAAAATGTTACAATTAAAAATTTAGTTTTAGTTAATGGAAAAACCCCATTCAATGGTGGAGCTATTTATTTCCATGAATTCGGAAGTTTGATTAACTGTATCCTTGAAAAAAATCAGGCTGTTCACGGTGGTGCGGTCTATTTTGAAAAAGACGGTTATTTAGAAAACTGTATCATTAAAAACAATATAATTAGTTATAACGCTTCAGTTTATTTCAATAAATTTGGAAAAGTTGTTAACTGTAACTTTGACCATAATTCTGCACAGGGTCCTGTTTCACTTTACTTCAACATGGATGCAGTAATTGAAAACAGTACATTTTCCAATGAGGATACAATTGATTTCGGATCTGTTTTTGTCAAAAATAACGGAAAAGTTATTGGATGTAATTTCACAAACAATTATTGTCGCAGCAATGCTGCAGGACTATACATCAATACAGGAACTGTTGAAAATTCAAACTTCGTTAATAATCATTTAAAAAATGGTAATGGAGGAGCATTATACATCAATAACGGTAATGTAAACAACTGTAATTTTACAGGCAACATTGCAAATAAAGGTGGAGCATTATACATTAAGGCAGGTAACGTAAACGGCTGTAATTTTATAGGAAATAGTGCAAATAATGGTGGAGCAATAAACTTTGTCAATAAAGGAATCATAACCAACAGCAATTTCAAAAACAATAAAGCTAGTGAAACTGGCGGAGCTGTTCTTTTCAATGATGACTGTGAAATACTTTCATCCACATTTACAGATAACTCTGCAAGCCAGGACGGAAACTCAATAAAAATCAACGGCATGACATATGTTGAAGATACCCAATTCGAAAACAAAAATCCACAAGAAAACGTTTCAGACATTGCTTTTGGAAAAGCTTCCAGACTCATATCAAATAATGTAACATCCAATTCATTATTGTCTGCAAATTTAAATGATTATTACACTTTATATTATTTGATTAAAAACTGTAAAGACAACATTTTCAAATTGGAAAGCGATTATGTTTTCAACCCTGAATTGAATTCAGCATTGAAAAACGGAGTAAACGTCAATAAAAATAATTTTGTAATAGATGGAAACGGTCACAGCATCAACGCTTTGAATGCAGCAAGAATATTCAATATCTTAGGAAATAATGTAACCTTAAGAAATATCAATTTATTAAACGGTTTTGCTGCAGGTAACGGTGGAGCTGCATTATTCAATAAAGACGGATCAATTGAAAACTGTAATTTCATAAACAATACTGCAAAATCAACCGGTGGAGCAGCTTACATCAACGGAAAAGGATCAATTGTTAACTCAACATTTACAAACACCAGCGCCAGAAGCTCCGGTGTAGCTTATATCGCAGATGATGGAAACGTTGAAAATTCCACCTTTGAAAACAGCACTTCATTCAGTCACACAGCTACAATAGAATTCCATAAAAACGGAATAATCAGAAATTCAGTATTCAAAAACAATCATGCAGGATTAAACGGAGTAGTATATGCTAATATGAATGTTGTTGTAGAAGGATCAATTTTTGACAACAACACTGCAGATGCTGACGGAATAATATTTGCAAACGGTAATGTCAGTGCAGTTAACTCCAAATTCTCAAACAACCATGCAAAATATGGTGCTGGAATATACTCCAAATATGCAAACTTAGACAACTGTGTATTCTTCAACAATACTGCAGAAAATGGTGGTGGAGCAGTATACACTGACATGGCTTCAATCAACAATTCACAATTTGATTCCAACTCAGCATTATACGGTGGAGCAGTCTTCATAGCATCAGGCAAAACTATGAACACTGTTAACAACAGCACTTTCACCAACAATGCTGCAACTGAAGGTGGAGCAATTACCTCCAATGGTAAATTAACTGTAGACAATTCAAATTTTGAAAACAACACTGCAAAATACGGTGGAGCAATGCAAGTTCACAATGCTGGAAAAAGCACTAACTGTAATTTCTCCAACAACACTGCAAAAAACGGTGTTGAAGTATTCTTTGAAAAAGATTTGGAGTAAATAACTCCAGATTTTCTCTTTTTTTAGATTCATCGACAAATTGTCGACAATTGAAAAAATGTTGCACTTAAAAAGCAATATTTAAATATTAATGCATTTTTTTCAAAGAAAATGTATTAATTGATATATAATCATTATATTCAGGGCTTTAATATCATTATTTAAACAAATTTAAATATTATATAATTAATATATATTATTATATTTTCTTTTTATTTTCTGGTGTTATTATGAGGGTAGAAAAACAGTATATGCAATTGGAGGGCATTAGTGAAATCCGTATTTATGATGCCGGTAAAAATGACTTTTTTAAACCAACACCCAAGGAGTTTGACATTAAGGATCTCCCTTTTAAGGGACTTATAGACAGTATTCCTGTTGAAATTCATTGTCTGATCCCTTATGAGCACGGCAAGGATTTCATTATCCAAAGTATGGGTAAGTTTATTCTAGATATTTTTAACTTCAACCCTGATGATGTAAACGGCAGATTATTCAGTAAACTGTCCCCATTATTCTTTAAAGTCCTTTATGATGAGTTACTTGATGTATATAAAAACCATGAGACAAAGGAAGTCAGATTTGTCTATTACCATGAGAACAAAGTGTCAAAACTCAGCAATGTCAAAATACTTTTTGATATGGGGAGGCTTTTTATAACTAGCCATAATGTTGACGCTAAAACAAAAACACGTATTGACTTGGAATATAGGGATTTTGATGAAGACAAAAATGATATACTGGAAAATTTTTCACAGACAGGTAGCTATTATCTTGTAAATGGAAAATATATGTGGTCACAGGGTATATATAACATCATAAATCGTGCAAAGGAAGAATCGGATGATTATTTCAATATAGTATATGATTTGGTGATTCCGAAAGACAAGCATATTGTCGATAAGATTTTTGACTCTACAAATGAGGATACTATCAGTTGTAATGAGATTATTCGTATCAAAACCAAAGATGGTGTATTAAAAACTGTAGAAGTTAACGTTAACTCATATTTGGATGAAAATGGTGTTGTCATTCGTCAGGGAATGATAAGTGATATAACACAATATTCCGGTGATGAACTAACAAAACCTGTTGATTTTCTTTTGGACGGTTTTAAAGACAGTACCAAACTGGCTTTGTTAATTGAACCTTTGAATAAAAAACAATTTAAATTCTCCAAAGGATTTTATTATCTTATAGAAAAGGATTATGAAGAATATAATCATTCCCGAGAAATTTTTGACAATATTGTTGAAGAGGATGTGCGTCACCGCTTGAATAAGTTAGTCGACGGCGAAATAGACAAGATTGATGAAACATTCAATTATTATGTTGATGGAAATCCCGAAAAGAAAAAGGTCGTTGATTTGTATATTGAACGCTTTGAATATGGAAACGCCACCCACAGTCTCGGTTTTCTAACAGACATTACGGAAGAAAGGCTAAAGCAGGAAGAACTGATTAATTCCAATGAAAACAGACTTATTTTAATTAAAGAAATTCATCACAGGGTTAAAAATAACCTGCAGGTTTTAAGCAGTTTTTTAAACCTTGAAAAAAGAGCTTATAAGGATAATCCTGATTTAATCATTGAACATATGCAGACACGTCTCAATTCCCTGGCGCTGCTTCATGAAAAGACTTATCAGTCAAAGGACTTTAAAAATATCAACTTAAAAAATTATATGCTTGACCATGATGAACAGACTATGGCTGTAGTTGATTTTCCAAATAATATCAAGTTTGAAACCCATGTCGATGAGGATATAGAGTTAACCTTGGAGGTCATCACTCCTCTGCTTTTAATAATTGATGAAATAACCATGAACGCCATTAAACATGCATTTCCAGACAAGACATCTAAAGACAATAAGATTATTAAAAGGATTAGCAATCTTGGAAACAATACTGCCGAGCTTATAATTAAGGATAATGGTGTTGGTTTTGATGATTTTGAAAGCGTCACTAAAAATCTGGGATGTGAAATAATCAAAAGCCTGACCAAACAGCTTAGAGGCCATATCAGTCTTCTTAACGAAGAAAAAGGTACCGGATATAAACTTGTTTTCCCGACTGAAATTGAACATACTTCTGATTAGCTATTCCATACTTGGCAGTTTGGAGCTGTCGGATTTGTATGATGAACCTATTAATTTTCCGGTTTCCAAATCAAACTGTCTGAATCCGCCATCCTTATAGGTTACTTCCCTGTAATAACCTCCGCCTGCCTGATAATTATATTTGACTTTTTCTGAAACAATACCGTCATCATTATTATCATTAGCTGGTGCGGGATCGCTTGATAATCTGTCTGCAGTTACATCATTGGATGTATTTGAAATGTTTGCCGGATTTTCTTTAACGTCTTTATTTGCATTCATTACTGCCATAGCGCACCCTATTATTAAGGCAACAACAATTAGAGTTAAACAGATTATTATAATTTCTTTCGTATCCATATTATTCTCCTAATCTCTTATATTCGATGTGTATAATATGGGTGTAAATAATATTTATATGTTCTTTTTTGATTGGTGGTAATGATTCTTTAACATTACAATGTATACTTACTGTAAAAAATCTACTAACTGAATTATGATGTCTCAAAATATTAAAGTTATGCCAATTTAAATGACCACAGATTTGAACATCAGTTATTTAGATGAGTCATTATTTAAAGTAAAATTAATTGAATGTAAAGGCAATCCATTAGCTATATAACATTCAACATTTTCCTTAATTGAACACAGTCGATATCTTCAACAGATTTGTATTTTCCCACCATATTCTCTAAATCAACATTTTTAATAAATTCCAATTCAACAGTTCCTCTATTATTGATTTTCCATAGAATTTTATCTGATTTATCTAAATCTAATTCTTTTATAATTTCTACAGGAATATTTGTTTCAAATTTTTCATTCAAAGTTGTAAAAATAACCATTAAAAACACCTATGTGTTATATGATTAAATTAATATATATAAATATATTTCATGAAAAAATAAATTAATCATATTTTCTTTCTTTTTTATTTTTTTCCTTAATATGCTTTAAATTTAATATTCCTTTCATAAGATCTTATTCATGATATATAAATAAATTATAATCTTTTAAAAAATCAAATCGATTATTTTATTTAAATATCTAAATTGGAAAATATAATATTTTTTTCAAATATCATTGTTTCAATCATGAGATAAGTATAAATACTATGTTTCACTCAAAACAATTTTTATGAGTCAGAACAATTCAAAGTGTGACAAATTGTCACATGTTAATGCCATTGTGATGAAAATTCAATTAATTTTATCATATTCAGGGGATTTTATTTCTTTTTCAAAGCCGTTATGATTCAAATCATCATAATTCCTGGCTATATTTGAATACAACAAACCTAGAGAATAATTAGCTATGCTTTCTATTATTGGAATCACAATACAGATATATATTAAAAACCCAACATAAGGGATTGAATTAACAAATGATGTGGCAAAGGTAATTACATTAAGAAGTATTGCCATTACTACGAGCCATTTGATGATGTTAACGATGCCTATTCTCCTAATGTCTTTTATCACTTCATTGATCTTTAAAGCTTCACGCAGGCTGTTGAAGTAAGCCAGTCTTGCCTTTGCAAAAAACAAAAAGAATTCGAATATAAAGTAGATTATAAAAATCAGCACAAGAACAAAACCGACAGTTGCTAAAAACTCGAATATCTTATAGTTATTAAGCATGCTTCTGCTTGTTGGACCAAATACGAGCAATGCAATGACAAATACCGTAACAGGAACAATCATATAGACGATTCTTAATAATGTCATTCTGATTGAATCGTATATGTTATTCACTATATTGAATGAAGGAAGCATTGCTGACTGATTAGCTCCGATTCTAACAACAGATACGAAATATCCCGGAACAATAAGTATGAATAAGAAAAAAGCTATTACTCCAATGGTTATCAGGTACTTGTTATCGGATACCATACCAATTGGGATGATGGCAATTAAAACAAAGAGAATACAGATTATTGGCAATTTTGCAATGTTTCTGAATGGATATTTTAAGGAACTTGAAACTAATTTAGATAAATCCATAATGCACCTGATACTTGATTTTTTTGATTAGAATTTTTGAAAGGTAATTTGAATCAGTTTTTGAAATATTCTATTATAAAATATTCTCTCAAACATCAAAACTCATAATTTGCCTTAATACTTATTTAATGATAGTATTTTTTTGAATATATAATTTCCTAAAAATATATATAAAATAAATCTCAAATCCTTAATTGTAAGACAACTAATTTTATGGGCTTATTAGTTGAATTATAATAAAATTATTATTTTTCTATGAGGGTTTATCATGAACAAAACTAGTGACAATTTCAATAAATACATTGATGAATTTTTCAACAACATTGAATTATATGATGATATTCATAATGAACATAAATATAAGAAACGTTTAAAGACATATGTCGATAATTTCTTAAGTAATCAAACAACAGAGAATGCAAAGGAGATATATAAGTATTTTTTCATGATATACCAAATCAAATATGAAGATAAATCCGAAGGTTCAAGTTCATCAGAAGACGGGTCAAACACTCTCCTGAATCTTGTTGAGATAATGGGAAAATATGAAGAAAATACTGGAGATTTGATTGATAAGCAGAGAGATCATTTTCTTCACTCAGTAAATGTATTCTTATTGGGTTTGGCAATATATTCAAAAAATAAAAAATACAGGGATTATTTCAAAAAATATGTTCGTGAAAGTCCTTATGAGAAATATTATCGGATTGAAAATGAGAACAGTAAAAAAGAAAACTTAAAAAAAGATATTAAAAATAAACCTGAAGTTTCTAATGAAGAATTTTTATATCGCTGGGGAATCGCATCACTTTTCCATGACATTGGTTATCCTGTTGAAATTATTGGAAAACAGATGAAAAAATTCATTAATGACGGGGTTAGATCAATTGATAACTCATACAATGTTGACACCGCTATTGACTTTAAGGATTTCAGCCGTTTCAACACAATTGTGAAAAGAAAGTCTGATTTTACTGATAAGTTTAGAAATGATTATCCTGAATCTAAATTTTTAAATTTATTCAAACCTACTCATTTAATGGCCTATAAAATTTATGAAGATTTAAAACCTGAAGAAGGATATTTGATTGAAGAAAATAAAAAATTACAAAAAATCGAAGAATCAAATAAAAATAAAAAGGATTGTGAAAAAGAAAAATATGTCATAAAAGATAATATTGAATTAACTCCTTTAGTAAATAATCTGGACAATTTTGTTACAATTATGAAAAACAGTGGATTCATTGACCATGGATTTTTCAGTTCAATATTGGTTTTAAACTCATATGGTTATTTAATTCAAAAATATAAAAGGACTTATGATTTCTTTTTTTATCCGATTGTGGACAGTGCATCTGCAATATTATTGCATAATTTCTTCCGCAATGTATTATTTAAAGATCCGTATAACGCTTCCAGTTTATCACCCGAAAAAAGTCCTATTGCATTTTTATTAATATTGTGCGATGAACTTCAGGAATGGAACCGTAAGCCTCTGGGTGTTGTAGACAAGGAAAGAAACCATGTCGCTGATATAATCACAGACATTACCGAAGATTCATTATATGTCAAATATATAGTTAAAAGCGGACCTATGGGGTCTTCATTTTTAATTGAAAAAAAGGATTTGTTAGATAAAGTTTTAGATTTGCAAAAGGTATTTAAAGATGGTTTAACCATTAAAACGAATGTTGAAGATGACAATATAACAATGAAAGATATAACATATAGGGAAGCTAGAACTCCAAATATTTTAATGACAACGATAGATAAGTTACCTGCTCAAATTTATGCATATTATTCAGAAATAACTGGCGATGACAAAGAACTTGAAAAGATATTTGAATCATTGACTCCTTCGGAACAATATTCCAATATGAGGCAGGCAAAATCCATTTCTAAAAATTTATCAATGATCGGTTGTGAAATTGCATTTAAATCAGATAAAAGAGATGAATATATATTGTCGGATAATGAGATAAATGATTTGGCAATGTTTGAACACAAGGATTGGTGTAGTGAAAAAATAGAAGCCGGTTGGAGTCCGGGTAAGGATAAAGATGATAAAAAATTAATTCATCCATTGTTAGATGATTGGGAAAATTTAGATTCATCTGTTCAGGAGGATAATAAGAAAACCATTGAAAACCTTGTTAAAATTTTATCAAATGTGGATTTAAAAGTTGTATTTAATAAAACACGTTTATTAAGCATTGAATTGCATAATTATTATAATGAGGTTTTTAATTCGGATATTCCATTTGATTCATTAAGTGATGAGCAGAAATATTTTAATTATAAACAGGCAGATTTCATTATAAATTTCCTTAAAGAACATGGATACAACATAGTTTTTGAAAAAGATGAGGGAATTCACATCACTGAATTCAACCCAAAAGAAATTGAATGTCTTGCTAAAAAAGAACATGAAAAATGGTGTGATTATAAACGTAACCTTGGTTGGGAAGAAGGGGAGAAATCCGAAGAAGATAAAACCAATCCAAACATTTGCGAATGGAAAGACCTTGATGAGTCAACACGTGAATTTAATAAGAACACCATTAAAAAACTTCCAGATTTATGCTCAAATCAGGATGCTGGATTAAAAATCATAAAAGAAAATCCAGACTATCCTTTCCCATGTGCAGATTAATTATTTGGGGATGTGTATTTTAGTGGAATGGCAAAAGGCTACAGTTTTTATTAGCAGCACCTTTGATGATATGCATGCTGAAAGGGATTATCTTATAAAGGAAGTTTTTCCCGAGCTTAAATTTTGGGCTGAAAAACGAAAAATCCATTTAACAGATATTGATTTAAGATGGGGCATTACAGAAGAGGAAAGTGAAAACAAGGGTACTGTAGGTACCTGTCTTCGTCATATTGACAAATGCCGTCCATTTTTTATTTGTTTTATAGGTCAAAGAAGAGGATGGATTCCAAATTTTAAACATGATATCAATGAGGAAACAAAAAACAGGTATCCTTCAATCCAGAAACTCGTAAACAATAAATCACTCACTGAAATTGAAATTGAACATGCAATATTCTCCCCATTGTATCAAAAAATAAATGATGGTAAAATAGAATATTGTCCTCCAACAAAATTTAATCTTTTTTTCTTTAGACAGGATAATTTTATTGATAAGCTCAATGATGCACAGAAAAGCGTCTATGGCAACAATACCAAAGATGATGAAAAATTAGAAATAATCAAAAATAAAATCTTAAATAAGGAAGAGGAAATAAATAATGATGATTCTAAAGATAAACTTCACATTAAAGTTAACAGATATTGTGGGCAATGGAATGAAGATTTAACTCTTAGGGAACTTTCCCATTACGGAAATTCAGTTGATAAAGGAAGATTAACAAATTTCAAATGTGGAAATAAACCTCTCAAAGATGTTATTATCGAACAGTTAAAAGAGCAAATCACGCAGGCTTTTCCGGACAATAAAGAGATTGATTATGACTCCAGAATAGATAAAGAATTGGACAAGCAGAACATATTTATTTATAAAAATAATGAGAATTTCATTGAAAGATTTAATTATATGACATCACTTAAAAAATATGTGGAAAGTGAGGAAAGGACTACATATGCAGTAATCTCTAAACCAGGTTACGGCAAAACAATGCTTCTGTCTAAATTCACCAATAACTTTGGAAGTCTTTATCCCAATAAAAAATTATATAAACGGTTTTGTGGAACATCAAATTTAAGTTTGGATAATTATTTATTATGGAAATCAATTATTGATGAGGCAGGAATAGATAAAAGTAAAAACATTTATCCTAATGACTACGATGAATTAAAAAATAATGCCTGTGAAATACTCGAAGAAATTTCCAGAAAAGGCGATTCCGTAATAGTCATTGATGCGCTTAATCAGATGGAAAACGGATTGGATATGCTTGAATGGATTCCAAAACTTCCAGACAATTTAAAAATTATTATTAGCTTTACCGATAATTCAGATGATGAGAATTTATCACTGCACATTAAAAATGAAAATATTTCCAGTGATTATCTCGTAATAGATGAGTTAAATGATGATGAGAAACGTGATTTAATTAAAAGTTATCTAAAAAATTACTTAAAAGAATTGGATAATGAGGAAATCGATAAGATTTGTCATTTAAAGGGCTCCGGAAACCCATTGTATTTAAAAATTTTACTCACGGAACTGTGTCTTTTAGGGTCACATAATCAGCTGGAATCAAAGATTGAGCAATTTGGGGACACTCCCGAAACTGCTTTTGATCATGTTCTTGAAAGATTGGAAGAAGATGAAAAGTTAAAAGGTAAAACAAGAATTGTTCCTTTAATTTTTTACCATTTATCAAAGGTTAAATTAGGTTTATCCGAACAGGAACTTGTATCTATAATAAAAATTAAAACCAAATTGGATGATAAATATATTAAAGACATAATAAGGATATCTTTAAGGCAGGTTAGGCCATTTATGGTTCAAAAAGAAGGAAAACATGATTTCTATTATGGAAGCTTTAAAGATGCTGCATTAAAAAGATATGCAAATCTGACTTAAAGAAGATATAAATAGATAAAAAATAAATAAATATAAAATATGTACCTGAAAAATAGCGAAATATATCTAATTGTTGGAACAATAGCAATAATTGTTGTATTTTTGGCTTTTTGTCCTATACAAATAATAACAGTCAATGACCAAATATTCTTTAACACATTTTTTAATCTGAAATTTGAAGACGGTGGTGTGTTTGCAGCTATTGTTGTTGGAATTATTACAATTTTAGTCAGCAGCTATTATAATAATAAAACTTACAAATCTACTAAGTTAGCTTCCATACCAACAAATTCCGCTAATTTATTAATCGATTTAGAGTATATATTCAATGAATATGAAATATATAAGAAAAATAACGATGATGATGTTTTACTATTACTTCTTCAGGTATTAAGTTACTGGAAGCAACATCAAAAAGTATTCAGACTATTAACACCTAATTTTTATAAAAAATTTTTAAAATTATGGTCTAAAGCCGAAAGTTTCAATGAAAATGACAGTATTCATGTAAAAAACAGTAAATACATATTTAATTCAATAATAATTCAGCTTTCCGATATTGCTTTGAGGGATGAAAATCATTCTTTTTCATTTGTTAAGCCAAAATTAGTTAACGATGACGAAGATATTGAAAGTGTAAAAAGAGAATATATTGAATTTAATATTAGTAAAAAGAATATTTTGTATTTTATTAATAAAATTTCCGGTCCTAAAACTAGAAAGGAGACTGAAAATAAATTTTTAAAATTTTATAAAGATTTGGATACTTTATTCAACGATTTAAAAAAAGAAATTCAGGAATATGATTAATTTTAACATTTGAAGTAGTGATTGAATGTTTGATGTAGATATTGCAATAAAAAATGAAAATGAGGATGTTTTAAATCGTGGAGATTTTGCCAAAAAATTGGCAAAAAGCATAATGGATTATTCCGAACCATATCCATTAACCATTGGCCTAAATGGAAATTGGGGATCTGGAAAAACATCCCTGATTAATCTAACATTAAATTACATTGAAAGTGAAAATGATGAAGATAATTTCATCATTGTGCATTTTAATCCATGGTTTTTTTCAAACCAAAAAAATCTATTCTTAGAATTTTTCAAATTAATAATTGATTCATTGAAAACTAAAGAAACAGAAAAAGAGTCTTTTATAGAAAGAACAATGTCTCCACAAAGGACTATCTTTAGAAAAACAGAAATTGAAGTGTTGGAAGATTATTCTAATTATATTAAACTTAATTTAGATGATACTCATGAAGTTAATGATATTTATTCACATTCAGTAGACGCTACCGATTCATTGAGTTTTTATAAAAATCAATGCAATGAATATTTCGAAAGATTAAATTTTAAGGTTATTGTGGTTATAGACGATATTGAACGCTTGATTGATGCTGAAATTAATCAGATATTTACATTAGTCAAATCCCTAGCTAATTTTAACAATTTTATTTATCTTCTTAGTTTTGATAAAAATATCATAGAAAAATCATTGGATAAGATTAACTCCGAAGAGGGAGATAAGTTTATTGATAAAATCATACAGATTCCAATTATCATTCCACCAGTAAGCGAATCAAAGTTAAACGAATTGATTCAGAAAAATTTAGAACCTATTTATTCAGATTACATGGGAAAAGACTTTATAAATCATTATCATGAATTTATCAAAGTTTCAAATTTTTTAAACCTTTTTATTAAGGATATACGTGACTTAAAGAAATTCACTAACCTGTTAAATTTCTATTGGCAGATATTTGTCAAAGAACTGAATATCAATGATTTCATATTGATGCTGGCCATACAGCTATTTGATTATGACTTATTTTTAAAAATAAAAAATCATAAGGATTTGTTAACGGCCAATAATCGATTATTCAAGACAAATGATGTTGATATTGATCAGGAAATATCTGATGTACTCAATGATTTTGAAGAAAATGAAAATCTAATAGAATTATTGAGCTTCATTTTTCCTATACTTGGAGGTAAAACGAATATTGATTATGAAAAATGGGATAAAAATCATAATGCATGCAGCGATAAGCATATTGACAAATATTTCCTATTATCTCTTGAAAATAACGAAGTCAGTACCTTACTATTGGATAAATTAGTTAAAATGGACAATGAAATTGAAATATATGAAGTTTTCACACAAAAAACTAACTTGGATTACAATCATTCTTTATTATATCACTTTTTAAAATTACTTCCTCAAATACCAAAGGAAAACAGTGAATTCTTTATTAAAGCATTATTGAGATGTGGGGATGAGATGAATTTATATCCTGATTCAAGAAGACTGTTAAAAATTATTTTGGATAACTTATTTGAAAAAATAGACGATAAAAACAAATGTCATGCTATTTTAAAAGAAAGCTGTGGCTATGAAAATAACTTGCTTACCCATACACAACATATCTATTCAATTTCATCTGATTCAAATATAAGTGAAAATATCAACTTTGGTGAATCTTACAGCTTCAAGCAACTTGATGAACTTAAAAAACTGACAATAAGCAAATTATGTGATTGCTGTCAATGCAATAATTTAATAAACAAAGCATTTTTAGCGGATATCTTATGTTATTGGAAATTGATTGATGATGAAGAAAATGTTAATGAACACATAAGAAATAGCGTTAAAACAGATGAGGAAATATTAACTTTATTAAACAATTTCCAAACAACAAACAATAATGAATGGAATTTTGATTTTGAGGAATTGGATAAATATCATGGATTGGATGCTTATGAAAATACCTTGTCCAGAATAAAATCTAATGAAATCCTCCCAATTGAAACAAAGAAATTCTGTGAAACATTTATTGACCAATCACAAGAATTTAAGAATAAAAATAACATTAACCCTCAGTAAACAGGCATATTGTCAATTGTCCTGATCAGATTTATTGCAGTTAATGTTTTATTGAACTGTGTGTCGGCCTGGGCGGTTTCAAATAGAATTACATTATGATTATGTTTGGCAATAGGTATAGTTACCCATTCAGGTGATGTTCCTGCATTGATTGTTTTAACCGGATAACTTAAGTTTTGACCAATTCTGTAAGCATACTCCATTGTTGTGCTTGATTTGTTGTCAATAACGCCAACATATCTCTGCAAATCCCAATAATTCTCCATTTCATGAACGTCAACGACAACATAGGGATCATATTTTTCAATATCCGGAAGCACATATTCATGGGCTAAGAGTTCTCCCATGTGTCTGTTTGTATCATAATCACTAATATTTTGGCCGCTGTCTTTTAAATTAAGTTTGATGAAATAGACAATGAACTTTTTGTTAAGGCTATTTTCTTTGGTAAAATTAATTATTGACTCGTTAGTGGCTATGTGAGTACCGTTTTCAAGGCTGTGAACGCCCAATATTACGACTGCAGTATCATCAGATGAGTTGTTGCCACATGTTATTTTATAAACCGTACCGTTGGAGTTACTTCCGATAATTGATGTGTATTCGTCTAAAGTTTCAGTATTATGTACTTCAGGCAGCATATAAGCGGATATTCCCGCAAAAGCAATAAGAAAAATCAATATGGCCAATAGTATTTTTATAATTTTTTTCATTACAATCTATATTATATTTATCATCGACGATATATAATTTTTAAGTAATATAAACAATATCAATCATGTAGATGTTAACGAATCTTATTTTCTAAAACAGTTAACTTTAAATACTATGTTTCACTCAGAACAATTTTTACGAGTGGGAACAATTTTTATGAGTGAGGACAATTAGATAAACTATAAATATAAGAAAAACAATACTTACTATTAACAAAAAAGGAATTAACATTCAGTAAATCAAAATTAAAGAAAAAATATATTTAAGAAAATTACTGGATAATTCCAAACCATGGGATATTTCATTAACCTTACCGTTTAATTTGAGTCTCCCCACTAGAGATACGAACAGCAAAATTTTTATTGAACTGAACTTGGACATTTAATGTATCTCGTTTTAAGGTGTTAACCGCCGATACACCCCCCATAATATGGATTTACTGTTTAAAGCAGACTTTCAAATCATTTCGTAAAGATACTTTACAGCAACTAACATTGAAGAAATAGCTGATTACTATTTGTATAAGTATCTTGGCCTGTTAAAAGATGCTGACAGCAAAAATTTCAATATTGAAGATTATGGATAGATATGCAGCATCTTGAATTAATTAAAAAGTACCAACAGCAATCAAATGTGCCAGAAAACACTAGAGTACTTTGAAAAAAAAACAAAAGAGGTATGTAAATGTTTAACCTAGTAGAAAAAGAGTTAAAAAAGAGGGAAAATATTTCTATCACCGAAAATGGTGCAGTAGGATATAAAACTAGTAATTCTGCATTGCTTGATTTAAACTATGCAGTAAGCAGTCTTCGCCAATGCGATGAAGAAGAGATAACACTTTTATTTGATAATGCTTTTTATGAGGATAAAAAATATGCATTAAAATGGTTATTCTTTGCTAGGGACATACTTGAAGGTCTTGGAGAAAGACGCTTATTTAGAATTTGCTTTAAAAGATTGGCAGATTTGGATATTAATTTATTTTTAAAAAATTTAAGATACATACCGGAATACGGCCGATGGGATGATCTTATCTCATTAATAGGCATTAGTGACGTTATCGATGAAAATATTATGGATATTATTAAAAAGCAGCTGGATGCTGATTTAACTGGAATGGATAATAATCAGCCAATTTCATTATTGGGCAAATGGTTACCCAGCGAAAATGCAAGTAGTAAAAACACAAAAGCATTGGCTAAAAGAGTCAGAAAACTGTTGGACATGACTCCCAGACGATACCGTCTATTATTGTCCAAATTACGAAAATATCTAAAAGTTACTGAAGTATATGCATGCGCCAATCAATGGGGAGCTATTAATTACGAAAATGTCCCATCCCTAGCCAATTTAAAATACAAAAACGCTTTTCTAAAGCATGATGAAAAAAGAAGATTGAAATACTTGGAATCTGTTGAAAAAGGCTATAAAAAAATAAATATGAAAGTAGCTACTCCCGTTGACGTTGTTTCAAAGTATTGCACCAGTTGGATGAGAGTTGGAGAATATGACCAAACTCTGGAGCTGGCCTGGGATAATCTTAAAGATTTAACTTTGAGTGAAACTTTAGTCGTTGCTGACGGCAGCGGAAGCATGATGATGCCAGTCAGCGGAAACACAAAAGCTATTGACGTTGCCAATGCCCTTGCAATATATACTTCCGAACACAACATTGGTGTTTACAAAGACAAATATATCACCTTTTCAGCTAACCCTCAATTTGTAGATTTAAGTAAAGCTGATAACCTGCAGGAAAAACTGAAAATAGCCTTTAAACATGATGAAATCGCCAATACAAATATTGAAGCAGTTTTCGATTTAATACTGGGTGTAGCTGTTGAAAATAATATTCAAAAAGATTACATGATTAAAAACATTCTGATAATATCCGACATGGAATTTGATCTTGCTCGGGGATACAATCGCCATGAGTTAACAAAGCCATTGTTCGATGAAATAAGGGAAAGATATAACAAATCAGGCTATGATTTGCCAAGATTAATCTTTTGGAATGTAAATTCCCGTACTAAAACAATACCTCTTAGAGAAAATAAATTGGGAGTTACATTGCTTTCCGGATTTAGCCAAAACGTATTGAAAATGGTTATGAGCAATAAATATGACCCTTATGAGGTATTAATTGAAACTTTAGATGGTGAAAGGTATAATCAAATTAAAATTTAGTTTAAATAAAAGAACTGTTTAAAAAAGTCATAATCAAAGGAGTATTATATGTTAGAACGAGAAAAACTGCTGAAAGATAAATATAAAGTCAATGAAAAGGAATACTTGCGGCTAATGGGGGAGGAACACGGGTCAGCATATGATTTTGAAGAATGGAAAATTTTCTATAAATTTGTCGGAATTAACAAAAAATTAAATAATCTGTTTAAAAGAGACCCATTCATATCCAAATTACTTTTCAGTTCAGATTATAAGAATTTTATAATCGGTAAAAATGAGTATGGTTATATTGGAGAGTTAAATCCATTTTCATTTGATCATTCTTCTTCAATTAAAGTATGTCCGGATGTAAGTAAAATTAGATATGCAGATACCATAAGAGGAACTATTACTTTCCCCTATTTCCACAACTGGGAGGAAATAAAAGCTTGGATCGATAAAGTTCCTGAAGATAATTATAGCGTTTATATTATTAATCCTATTTTGCTTTTTTATGGCTTGGGAACTGTAGGGCTGTTTTTAACTCCCAAATTTTACAATGGTATGGCAATTGAACTATGTAATCACTACATCATTGGTTTAACTGGTTATCCTTTATTTTTAACATTTTCCATGGATGATGAAGTTGAAAAAATTAAATATGTTGATTTAAACTTGTCTAAAGAAAGTTTTATTAATGAAATGTATGAATTAAGTGATAAAAACAAGACTTTATTTAAAGCGTTAAATTTTTGGAAAGACAATGATGACTTCTCTATTCCAAGTATAGAAAGTGAATATGAACTTTATATGGATGTACAAGCTTATAGGCCATATGATGAAATAAATTTCATCAAAATGATTTCAAAAAAACCTTTCATGCTGGTTCATGAAGATACAAATCAAATTCTAGGACCGTTTAAAGAATTTGAATTGGATAAGGCATTTAAAGTAATTGACACTGATAAGGGCGATATTGGATTATCTGATGAAGAATTGGATGATATATTGAAAGGAAAATATGATTTTACATTTTAGGGGGAAAAATGCCACAATACATTGATTTCTATCTCTCTGAGAATAGATATAACAAAACCATTGAATGTTTAGAGGAATATTGCGAAAAATCAAACGATTTTTTCGAAATAGAAGAGGTCTTTTATATCATTAAAGATTTGGAGGATCAGAAAAGGAATTTTTTTGAAAAGCTTCTCATAGACTATAAAAATTCAACAACGACAGAATAGAAGCTATTTTATAATTGGATGATAAAATGGTAACTAATCCTAATTACTGGAAATTTCTGGGAACAATTAAAAAACTAAAAGAAAAGGAAAATAGATGTTTTGTTTGTGGTACAACTGAAAATATTGTTCCTCATCATATAAGAAAGGCGAAACAAAGCAATGATGATTATTATAACGAAAATAATATCGTATTGCTGTGCAACAAACATCATATTCAATATCACAAAGAAAACTCCAGCGTCAATCCAAAAACATTCGCCGAATTTTTAAAGAAAAATCACTTTAAAAAACATAACAATAAAAAAGGTGTTTTGATGAATTTTAGATTAGAAAATGAATTAAAAATATCTAAATTAAAAAAAATTATAAAATTACTCAATAAAACCCAAACGAAGGTTGTAAAGCTATCAGTTAATGGAAAATTATATGATATTTCAAAAATTATTGAAAAAGAAAAATATGTCGTTTTTGAATTAGGTGACTTTGAATTAATTAAAAAGGGTGATTGAATGATTATAGATTTGGATGATGTTTTAAGACTTTCAAAATTTAGAAAAATTGTTGCTTTAATTAATAGAAGTAAAATAATTAAAGTCGAAATTAATGGGAGATATTATGATATTTCTCAAATAATTGATGAAAGAGACAGAACCATTTTTGAAGTATCAGGTGTTGATAAATCAGAAATCATTAAAACAAATTCGCTCTCCCATTAGTTAAAATGAAATTTTTTTTAAACAGGTGATGAATTGCGCAGTAGACGGTATAAACAGCATCATGTTGCTGATTCTCTAATTATTCATAAATCTGGAGACCATATCCTGTGTGAATATACATTTAAAGGACCATATAAACCTTTAGAATTTTATAAATTAAAAAATTTTCATTGGTGGCATTCTGTTAATCGCTGGATTAATTCACAAAACAATAAACCACGTAAAATTAGATGTGTAGAAAAATATGACTTTAATAATTTAAATCACGATTATTGAAGGTGGTATGATTAAACAAAAATGGAAAAAGATGCAATTTGTTGAAATCTCAATGCATGAGATTTTTTGCTTGCAAGACAGATTAGATCGAGTTAAAGATACTCCTGAAAAAGTTTGGGATATTTTCGATGATTTTTTAATGGAGTGTGAAAATCAATTAGAACTTGACCCGGGGTTTATCAAAGAATTACAAGAGATTGATTTAGAAAATGATTTAATTCCTTTAAATAATTTCGATGATTTTAAAGAGCTATTTGAAGAAGATAACCCAAATTATATTGCTGCAAGAGATTATGTAAACTATATTTTTTCAAAAGGGCATTGATGATTAATATGTTATTATTAAGTGATTTTATTATTATCTTGTTAAGAGAATTAAAGATTGACGATTTACCTATTAATGTCCTTATTGGAGAGGAATATTTTGATATTGAAGACTTTTTCTTCGACGAAGAAATTCAGGAATATATATTGAAACTTTCAAAAGGATGTGATTACAAAACTCGTGCAAAATAAAATTAGTAAAAAAGTAAAATTTGAGAGTATTGATTAAAAAATTGATAATTATATGATGTTTATTTAAAATTAATGTAGGAAAAGTGATAATAATGGCAGATAATGTTAATTTGGAAATGACTTATACAACTTATTTAAATTTGTGTGATGCTGTTGAAAATGCCGCCACTCATTGCGAAAAGTTTGATGAAATTCAGGAGCTTGTTCATCTGGTTGAATATTTGGAAGATGAGTATAATAGAGATAGTGTTAAAAAAAATAGGGATTTAAATACTTGGCTATTGCATGAGGAATTATTCAAAAACAAAAAATTATATCATCATAAGTATTTTTATAATGTTGAAGAGGTTTTTGATGATTATGAGGATAAAACGTTATTAAAATGGGATATATCAGAATCTGACAAATTTCATTTGATTTGTGAGCTGATTGATGTGTTTATAAATGAATAGTCATAATATCAGTAAATTTTTAGAAGGTAGTAACTTACAAGTTACAATATCAGTAAATTTTTAGAATGTAGTAACTTACAAGTTACAATAACAGTAAATTTATATATTATATGAACTTATAAGTTACAATATAGTTTAAAAAATAAAGGGGATAATATGGTAAAAAGAGAAATTTATATGAAAAAAATATCAAAATTAATAGATAATGAATTGATTAAAGTGATTACTGGTGTTAGACGATGTGGTAAATCTTATATGTTAAAATTGATAAGAGAAGAATTAATTAAAAGAGGAATAAATAAAAATAATATAATTTTAATCAATTTTGAAGACCCTTCATTTAATAATGTAGAAAATACTCGTGAATTGGATTTACTTGTCAAAGAGTTGGTGCATGATTTGGAGGGTAAAATATATTTATTTTTTGATGAAATACAAAATGTTGATCAATGGGAAAAATCAATTAATGGATATAAAATAATTTATGATTGTGATATATACATAACAGGGTCTAATTCTAATTTGTTATCTGGTGAATTGGCTACACATTTGACTGGAAGATATATTGAAATCAAAATGAAACCCTTTTCATTTAACGAATATTTGGAATTTAATGAAGAAAATAATATTCCAACTTCTTCATTTGAAGAATATTTAAAATTTGGGGGAATGCCAATTGTATTATCCTTGGATGAAGATTATAAATTGGAATATTTAAAAGATTTATTTAATTCAATTTTCACTAAAGATATTGTAAACCGCCATAATATTCGTGACTTCGGTCTTTTAAGTAGATTGGTGACATTTATTTTAGATAATGTAGGAAAAACCTTTTCAGCCCAAAGTATTGTTGAATATTTGGAGCAATATAATATAACAATTTGTCGTAAAACAATCTATAATTATCTTAAATATTTAGAAGAAGCTTGTTTCATTTATAAACTTCAGAGAATGGATTTAGAAGGAAAGAATATATTAAAACTCGAAGAAAAATATTATGTTGTTGATCATGGTTTTTGTCAAGCTATGGTGGGAAGAAATGAAAAAAACATTGGAATAATTTTGGAAAATATAGTTTTCATTGAACTTTTAAGAAGAGATTGGGATGTTAAAATTGGAAAAATTGATAATTTTGAAATAGATTTTGCTTGTCGAAAATTTGATAAAACTATATATATTCAAGTTACTTATTCTTTAAGTCATGAAGAAACACGTGAAAGAGAATTTAGGCCTTTATTAAAGGTTCAAGATAATTTTCCAAAATATGTAATTTCCTATTATGATAATGTTGATTTTTCTCGTGATGGAATAATCCATTTGAATTTAGTGGATTTTCTAAAAGATTATTCTTTAATTGAATAGTTGATAAAATTTTCAAAGTAAGAAATAAATCTATTTTCACTGATAAATCATTAGGCTGGAAATTGAATAACTAGTATGATGTGACTGTCAATTTGTCTGTTGGTGAAACAACTAGAAATTAAATTTTTTATATTTTTCTTTTGTTTATTCTTTAATGATTAAATAATGATTAATTTAAATAATTAACAATTAATTATTATTTTTTCATGGATTAATCTTTTTTTGTTTGTTTTTTTATTTTTTTATTTATTTTTCATCGAAAGGTTTATATTGTACTGGGATTTTTGATAATTTTTTTCTTTTTATTTTTGTTATTTTCTTTATTAGGTGATGGTATTTTTGTTATTTTTTTGATTTATATATGATATTTTTATTTATTTTATTTTTTATATATATTTATTATTTATTTTTTGAAAAAAAGAATGGTTAGGTTTATATATTTGGAAAGACTCATTTAATATTATGCTACTGAAAAAACAAGCCTTTCCTATTAAAGGTATATCTGAACAACAATTAATATTTTGTGGTTTTGGTGATCCAGAACCTATGTGTGATGAAATGCTGGATGATGAAATATCATCAAAGTCATCTGATATTCAGTTAAAATTGGATTTGGATGATTATACTTATTCTGAGGTGATTAATAATCCTCCTTTAAATGAGGAATTTGTTATTAATGAAAAAGGTATAATTGGGTATGTTAAACCTTTTTGTAAACATTGTTATTCTCGTAATGTTGTTAAATGGAATTACACGACTCGTGATTGGATAAACGATGATTTTAGAGGCACTGTTAAAGTACAAAGATATAAATGTAAAAAATGTGGCAGGACATCCCAAACAGAATTTAAAGGACAATATGAACCGTACTGCAATATTTCTGAAGATTTAAAGGATAAAGCAATTAAAACTAAAGAATTAAACTGGTCTTCACTCAGAGACATTACAGAATACTATCATATCTTTAATAACCTTAAATTATCCCATGAAACAGTTCGAAAATCATTAATAGTGATTAAAGACAATTATATTCGCTACGATACTCCCAAATTAAGCAGATATTACGGATATGATGCGCAATGGATAAAAATAGAAAAAACATGGTATTATAGGCATGTTCTATTTGATATATATCACCATATGCCAATTGCAGAATTATTAACAGATGAAGAGACTATGCCCATTGTTCGTGAGTTTATCAAACAAAATACCGAACAAAAAGACAGAATGGCAATCGTTACAGACCTAAAAATAGGTTACGAAGAAGTAATGGACGAATTAGAATTTAAAAGACATCAATTATGCATATTTCATCTTAAATTAAATATTAACAAACTTATTAAAACAGAAATCAGAAAATTAAAAGCAGAATACACTCAAAAACTAACAAAAATCTATGAAAATGAATCTTCAGAATTTATAGAAAATGAAGTAGAAACACTACTAAAAAAGGATAAAAAAGAAATAGGATATTATCAACAATTATTTTACTATTTATTTAAAGAAAGAACATACTATAAAGCATTATCCTACATAAAACTATTAAAAATGAATATTAATACTTTTCCCGAATTTTTTAAAGAATATCTTTTAAAAAATTTTTTCCCAAGATATAAAAAATTTTTATATTATCTTGAATTTCCATATAACCATCGATTAGATAGTACTAATAATCAAACTGAAAATTATATTGGAGGAACAATGCCAAAAGCATATAAAAGAAAATATAGAACTAAAGAAGGAATAATTAATCAAATCTATCATAAAGGAAATGGTTGGATTAAAAACGAAAAAAATCAACAAACATGATGACAGTCCCTATATATTACATGTAATTAAATTTAATTAGATAATATAAAAAAATTATATATTATACGTAATCGAGATATATTATAAAATATTTTTTTGAAAATTTCAAGAAATCAAAAATTTTTCATCAAAAATTCAAAAATTAACGAAATCACCATTTTTCAACCACTTGATGTATATGTCTTACTATACTTTCAGGACTTCCCCAAGAATCGGAAAATTCTTCCAATTTTATATATAAAAGAAACGTATATTTTATGTAATAATATACGTTAAAAAAGAAAAGATACGAAGTCTTTATATACTAAAAAATCCAATAGTATAACAAGGGTTTGAGTAAAATATAGTGAAGGTGAAAAAGCTTATGATAGCTACCGATGAGCTAAATGATTACTTAGAAGAGTACTTGGAGGAAAAACAAGAAGTAAAAAACTTAACTGAAGAAACCATCCGAAAACAGACATTTAACATTTCCAAGTTTATTAATTTTCTGGAAGAGAGAGGCATAGATGAATTAACTGACTCCAATGTCAAAAAGCAATTGCGTCAGTATCGTAGACACTGCCTTAAAAATCGTGAAAACAAAAGGACCACTGTAAAAACATATATGATGAACATTCTGGAATTCATCAACTCCGAAGATGTTCAGGAAGAAATCCAGCACGATACAATCAAAATGAAGGACATTATTGAGGTCAAGGCTGAAGATCCAGAAACTGCCAAAAAAAGAATTGAAAAAATCAGCCTGACACGTCCGCAAAGCAATTATCTTTTGGAAACAATCGAATTGGAAGGAAATAAACGGGATTATGCAATTTGCGCCACTTTTCTTGACTCAGGTATCAGGCTCAAGGAACTGGTACTCCTCAATAAGACTGACATTCAGGTTCCCTTGGATGAGAAGGGTTTTTATGAGCTTCCAATGGACACCAATGAATTCATTGAAGTATATCTAAGAGCAGAAACTACAAAAGGTGAACTGAAAGACCGTACAACATTCATTACCTATGACACACTGGTCAGTATCAATGATATGATCTATGATAGAATCACCAAGCTTAGAAAAAACACTCATGATGTCTACAGACCTGTAATTCAAAGGAAAAAAGCTGCTGAGGAAGTTGAGCGTGAAGAACTCTTCCTAAATCAGAAAGGTAAACGTATCGGTAAACGTGCAGTCCAGGATATCATCAAGAAGTATGCAAAGCTTACTGATGAGAGAGTTTTATCCGATAATATTGACTGTCCTGTAGATTACGCAAAAAATGTCAGCGTTCACATATTAAGACACACTGCACTGTCTCATTATGCCGAAATTTTGACTGTTGCTGAAGTTCAAACGATTGCAGGGCATTCCAACTCACAGACAACCGACAAATATATTCATGTTGACCGTGAGCAGATGAAACAGAAATTAAAAGTTAATAGTATGAGATTCAATCATTAAATTTATTAATTTTTAATTTTAAATATTATATTGAGTGATGAAATTTATTAAATTTCATGAATTTTAATAAAAAAGAGCATATTTTGAAGAAAATAGTGTTTTTCAACAGCTTGATATATATGGAGCAGTTGATTTATACCTATTTCTTCGTATTATTTGAGTATTAGTGGTAAAATATGTATAATATATACTTTCTGTAAATATGGAAATATGTATCAATACATAAATTAGTATAATACTATTATACTGAAATATATACTAATACTTATAATATATATTTACTAATAATACATACATTACTAATTATACCATTACTACTATCATACCTATAATAAGCATTAATACCACTATACCTATAATAATATATTTATATTATATAGACGGAAATACTATGCCGACTAATCTATTTTTACACTAACGGAATTTATTAATAAAAAAAGCTCAAATTAGCCTTTATTTAAAAAATAACTCTTTATAAATACATATTTATTTTAAAAAGAATTTTTAAAAGCAATTAATTAAAAAAATACGCTTAATTTATTTTATATAATCCCTATAAAAATAGGATTATGCTCCGATTTATGAAATTTAATAAAATTTATAAAAATTAATAAAATTTAATAAAAAATATCTATAAAAATATATCTAATGGGAGGTTTTAGATGAAATATAAAATAATTATCCTTTTAATATTAATTATTTTTTCATTTTCTGTAAGTTCTGTCAGTGCAATGGATAATACTAATGATACAGTTGTCAGTGAAGATAATCTGCTATCAGTTAACGATTTAGAGCTCCAGAGCAATGATACGTATTCGGTTAGTGAAGAAAATAATGATAATGTAATATGTGAAGATTCATCTTCAGACGATTTAAATTCAACCCATTATGGATATTGGGCAATAGCATCCGATGTTAAGGATTTGAATTTCACTGATTTATCCGAACATGGCGTAACAGATATTTTATTGAATTATCGCGTTTACGAACAGTATAATCAGTCATTTGTAGAATCCCTGGCATTAACGGCCAAGGAATATGGAATCAACATCCACATTTGGGCTCAAATTTTCTATTATGGGGGTAGCTGGATAAAACCGGTTGACTGGAGAGGAAACGTCAACTACAAATATTTTGACAGTAAAATAGCAGAACTTGAAACTTATGCCCGCACTAAAGGAATTGCAGGTATACATTATGATTATTTAAGATTTTCAGGATCTGAATATTCTTACAATTCCGCATGGCAAAATCCTGGCGGTAAAGAAGCCATTACATATTTTGTAAAGGAATCTTGTGAGGCAATTCGAAAAATTAATCCGGATATAATCATATCAGCAACATTAATGCCTGAAATAAACATGCTTGAACCGGTCTATGGTATTGAATATTCAGAAATTTCCAAATATTTTGATGTAGTAATGCCTTTGGCATACAGAGGCAATTTCAACAAGGATTCAGACTGGGTTAAATATATCACAGAATACTTTGTAAATAATTCCCATGGAAGTGAGGTCTGGACAGGCATTCAGGGTTATGTCAATGATAACGATAAAAATAATCTTTTGCCTATTGTTGAGCTTAATAATGACACCCTAAGCGCTTTAAATGGAGGAGCAAAGGGCGTTATCATGTCTAAAATCAACAACTGTCCAGATATGGATTTCAATAATCTGACCGTTGATGAAAATAAGCTCACATCATTTGAATATTTATATTATAAAATTTCTTCAGCTTCAGAAACGCTTGATCTTGAAAATGATTTTATATTTAATGAAACAACAGACAGTGCTTTTGTTAATGGAGTAAAAATTAACCACAGTATATTAATTAACGGAAATAATCATACGATTGACGGTAAAAATCTTGCAAGAATATTCAATATCACTGGAAACAGTATTACTTTAGCCAACATTAATTTTAAAGACGCTTTCACAGACAATAATGGTGGTGCAGCATATATTACCGGAAACTGGGTTATGTACGCCAACTGTACATTCACAGGCAGTTTTGCTCAAAATCTTGGTGGGGCAGTATATACCCGAGGAGATTACGGATTATTTGAAAACTGTACCTTTATCAATTCATTTACCAACGATACTGGTGCAGGTTTATTTGTCGACGGATATAACGTCAGAATATTCAATTCATCTTTTATAGACAATTTTGCAAAAGTTGAGGCTGCTGCAGTATATATAAAAGACAATCGTGCAGTCATTGAAGGCTGTAAGTTTATCAACAATTCCGCCAAATATACCGGTGCGGTTCTTCTCTTGAGTCAGAACGCCCGTATTTATGATTCATACTTTGAAAACAATACTGCTGAGGTCAGTGCAGCGGCTGTCGGTATGGGAAGTAGAAGCAATATGGGTATTATAAACTGCGTATTTGTTAATAATGGTGCATATAACGAAGGAGGAGCTGCCATATTTATCAATAAGGCATTGAATACAAAAATCATTAATTCCACATTTATCGATAACTTTGCCCATTACAACGGCGGAGCAATATTCTGGAGCTATGGAGACAACGGAATCATAGTAAACTCCACATTCATAAATAACACCGCAACAGAGAAAGGCGGAGCGATATATCATATTGGAGATAACATTACATTAGCTGACAATGTTTTCGTGAATAATTCATGTGTCAACGGCTCTGCATTATATCTAAATAACGGAGACAATAATGTCATCACAAAAAACGTTTTTCTTTCAAATGACATTTATATGAATAATATTGACAATTCACAGATTTTAAATTCAGTAATATTGGATGAAACCACCTTAAATAACTCAATTGTTCTATTTATAAATAACTGGTTTGGAAACACGCAAGATAATATTAATGAATCATTAAACGATTATGCTAATAACTGGCTTTATTTAAATGCAATGGCCGATAAAACCATGATTGGTGAAGATGCATCTGTTAAATTCTATTTTGACCAGTTCAATACTTTTAAATCATTTGATATGCCTGAAATTACCTTAAAGTTAAGCGGGGAAAATGTTATTCTTGAAAATGACTCTGTTTTAGCAGGCGAATCATTCAATTGCCGCATCACAGATTACGGAGCTTATGTAAACGCAAGCTTTGATGACGTTATTTTAAGATATGACCTTCCAATAGCTGACGTTAACGTGATTGCAGACAATCTAACCAAATATTACGGCGGCTCTCAAAGATTCATCGTTAATGTTTTAGACTCCCAATCCAATCCGATATCAAATAAAAGCGTTAATATTACAATTAACGGCGCTCAATATGAAAGAGTGACCAATGAAAACGGATCTGCAAGTGTCGGCATCAATCTAAACCCTGGAGAGTATAACGCAACCATTAATGCTGATAATATTACAGTTTATTCTACAGTTGATGTACTCTCTACAGTTGATGCAAAGGATTTGATTAAGGTATTTAAAAACGAATCTCAGTTTTACGCAAGCTTTAAGGATTCTGATGGTAGTGCATTGGTCAATTCAAAGGTTTCATTTAACATCAACGGAGTGATATATGAGAGAACAACTGACGTTAACGGAAGTGCAAAGCTGAACATCAATCTGATGGCCGGTGAATATGTCATAACCTCCTATAATTCAGTTACCGGTGAAATGCATGCAAATAACATCACGGTACTCTCCAGATTCAGTGAAAACTCCGATCTGGTGAAATACTATAGAAATGATTCACAATATGTCGTAAGAGTCATCGGGGAAGATGGAAATCCTCTAGGTGCCGGTGAAAACGTAACATTCAATATCAACGGCGTTTTATACACAAGAAGCACCAATGAATCAGGATATGCAAAATTAAACATTAATCTCGCTCCTGGAGACTATATTATCACCGCCGAATATAAGACATGTATGGTGTCTAATAATATCACTGTAAAGTCTGTTTTATCTGCAAGTGACTTGAACATGACTTATGGTGATAAATCCAAGTTTACAGCCCATCTTTTGGATGGTGAAGGCAATCCTTATCAAAACCAGACCATTGACTTCAACATCAACGGTATTTTCTATAAAAGAACAACAGACGTTAACGGTGACGGCAAACTCGACATTAATTTAATGCCTGGTGAATATATAATTACTTCCAGCTATAATGGGTACAATATCTCCAATAAAATAACTGTAAACAGTTGAATTGTACCTATTTTTTTATTTTTTTAAAATAATATATGAATAGAAAAGCGTCTTTTACTTTATCCAATTTGAACACCTTCTTTTAGTACATTGCTTAAAAATGGATAATCTTTTGTCTTTTTGAAATGTTCTTCAGTCATGAGTCTTGGAGATATAACTTCATCTTTTTCAAAGATTATATCTAGGCGATTTTATGAATTTTCGGTTTGATTTTATCTGCATAGGAGATACGATTAGAATATCAATGTCTGATTATTCATTGTCGTCACCTCTGGCAACGGAACCAAACAGCATGATTTATATGTAATACTTTTAAAATGCTAATTTTTATTAAACATATTCTATTTTTTTCTTCTGCAGCAATAATAATTTCTAAAAATTATGTCAATATTAAAATTATCATGCATTTTTAAAAAATTATTATCAAGTAAATCTGAGATTAAAAAATAATTCTAATTATACTAAACTATTCATTTAAGCAATTTAAAACAAACCTTTTTATACTTTGTTCAATAGATATTAATACATATTAAAAATTTATAAAGAGTGTGTATATGGATAATAAAAAATTTTTCTTGATTTTAGGTATTTTAATAATTTTTATTTCCGTTATAGGTGCATATGCTTCAGAATATAAGCCCGAATATGGAGATTTAAATTTTCTTTTGGATGAGACGAACGAGTCAGAATTAACTGGATGCTGTTCCATTGTGTGTCAGCTTGATGGAAATGACAGTATCATGGCATTTAGAAGAGATTCTCCTAGTGGTGCTGATATTTATATTGAAAATATTACATGGCATGGAAAAGATGCAATCAAACAGTATAAGACAGATGGAAAATACTTCTGTCAGGTTATCGTAACCAATGACGGATGGACCGTAGGTTTTGGTGGTCTTGACGATGGTGTAGACAATGAAAAAATCGAAAACATTACTGGTGAAATGATTGCAAACAATACCATTGATAACGCTACCTTACAAAAGATTCAGGACATAAAAAATCCATATGGTAGAGGACACGCTCTTATTAAAGCTCCTGACGGCAGATATGGGGTTGCAATGGCAACTACACATTTCACAGGTAAATTGAATCCCGGAGACTATATATCCGTTCCTAACAAGCCTTCCTATGTAAGAACAGGCGACATTCAGATGAATGCAACAGACAAGGAACAGACTATGCACAAACTTGAAATTACAGACGCTTACGGTTTGGTTAGAAGAGACATTACCACATTCTACTTCCAGCAAATCGATAACTCTACATTTAAAGGTAATATTACAAACATTACACTCTCCAATGATGACGGATCCACATTCGGAATGAGTACCAGAGGAGCAGCAGATAATGTAATATTCAATGGAACAACATTTAAAAGTGGAGATATTCCTATAGCTCCTAAGTATCAAAGGTTAGGTACTGTAGAGTTTCCTCAGGAAGATGATGGCGGCATTTTAGGTGCTATCTTCAACGCTTTATATTATATTGTTGTAATTGCATTGCTGATTATTATAATCTGTCTTGGAATCAGGTTATTCAATAAAATAAGATATGCAAGAAGAAGACAAAAAAGACAAGGTCCTAAAAGCCTATATAGAAACGATAGATATCGATAGAATCAGCTATTGATATTTATTTTTACTTTTTTTAATTTTTGTATTCTCTCAATAGGAGTCATCTCTAACGCCCAGTATCCCTTCTTCAATTAATTCATTTATAATATTATAAACATCTCCTAAATCCAATTTTAAGTCGTATGCAATTTCAGACAAGAAAACTCTTTTCTTTTTCCTGCAGTATTCAATTATCTCTTCTTTTTGCTGTGCATATGGAATATCTCTTAATGTAATTTCTTCAATCACAGGAATATCAAAACTGTCATTTTTCATGTTTTACCCTATGCTAATGTTATAGCTTAAATATTTTGGTGATTTTGAGCCAAATATTGCTTTAATTTAAAAAAATTCTTAAAGCTTTAAGTTTGAGTGAAGACAATTTTTATCACTCAGGACAATTTTTATGAGTCAGAACAATTTAATGGAGCTTCTGCTTAATAGATAAGATTAAATATTATTAATATCTTATACTAAATTAGTTCTGTCACAGAATTATTTATAAAATAGTTAGAATCACCAGATCTATTCACCACATTAATGTATGGCATCATGTTCATTGTATCTCGCACATGAAAAAAGTTAGAATCCCTGATTCTAACTTATTTAATCTTTTTTTAGCATGAATTATTCTTCTTCAGCTATTATATGGCACGTACTGGTCTTTTTCCAGTAGCAGTTATTGCATGTCCTGCATAATGATTCAACTTCACTGCCGTTTTTCCATTCACTCAAAAATGTAGGATTGAAGACAAATGGCCTCTGCATGGATACAAATTCAATGTCTGTGGTGTTAATCAAATCATTGATTGAATTCATATCAGATAATCCTCCGCCTAAAATTACAGGAATATTCACTCTTCTTGCTATTTCATCAGTAATGTCAAACAGGATATTTTTATCGCCGGAATCCTTTCTGAAGTGCTGCGGAGAGGACAGTTTTGTAATCTGAAGGCTGTCTGCACCGTACTTTTCAAGCAATTCGGCAATCTCTAAGACGTCATCCTGAGCATTCAAACGGCAATTCACATGCAAACCGGTAGTGTCCTTGATTACTTTAATGATTTCCAGAACCATTTTAAGTCTTTTAAAGGTATTTCCACCATAATCATCATGCCTTCTGTTTTCTTTTGAGTCAATTACCTTTGAAAGATAGTAGCTGTTTCCCATAGCTATTTGAATACCGTTAAAGCCTGCAAAGGATATCTTTTTTGCGGCTACAATATGGTCTGACTGGATTTGTCTTATGTCTTCAATTGTCAAATCGTTAACGTCAACGTTCTGCTTTCCGTTGACGTTGCAGTTTACAAAGCCCAGTTGTGCTAAAATCGGCACGTCATTTTCATGGGTGATTTCTGTAAGGTATCTGAACTCCTTGATGAACTTTGGATTGTTAATGGAGTGTGAGTAGTCGCTGAAGCGGTCATGGGCATACATTGAAATCAGTTCCGTTACAATGAGCCCCACATGGTTTTTGGCAAGTCTTTCATACCTTAAAAATATTTCCGGGGAGAGATTTCCCATTTCCTTTTGTGATTCCCACAGACCGGTTCTTACAATTCTGCTTTTAAGTGTCAAATCACCGAATCTGCACTCATCGAATATGTCTTTCATATATTATCATATGTTTTCAAGTCTCTTAAATGTAGTTATTATTTAGGCATAACTAAAATTTTAAATAATTCTAAAAATAAATAATTATTCATGAAAAAGATTGCTGTTGACATATTAATGGGCGTGACAATAATACTGGAATTCGTATCCCTTCCGATTTTACTTCATGAAATTTTAGGAATAGGACTGATATTTTTAGTGATTTTACACATCAATTTCAATAAAAAGTATTTCAAATCAATTTTTAAGGGAAAATACGATCTTAAAAGAACAGTTGATCTTTTCATTCACTTCGGCCTTCTATTTTCTTTGGCCGCAACAATTATTACCGGGATATGTTCCAGCCGCAAATCATTGAAAAACACTACAATTTTTGGATATAAGATGTCACATATCCACAAGGGCTCTTCTGTCATAAGTCTTGTATTTTTAGGCCTTCACCTGTTTACCACCCGGAAAAAACTATTCAGGGCACTTAAAAAACTTAACTAGTTGATATTACAAAGGCTAATTATGAATAGAAAATGGAATGTTTATGGTATTTAAACGGAAGATAATCATTTCTGTGCGGTTACAGTAACCCACTGGACGAAACGGTCTGAAAATGAAATGTGGTCATAGTCATCATCAACCCTTTTTTCACTGCCGTCGCTTTTAATTATTTCTTTTTTGTTTTTAGCGTCCCTTAAATAAACTGTAATTTGTGAATAATCATTGTTTTTAAGGAAATTTCTTATTTCTCCGTCATCATACATTTCCATATCTATGAAATGTTTCCAGAATTTCATGATGAAATTATCAGATCCGTTTGTTTCCATTCCAATTAAAAAGATTCCGCCGGGTTTCAAGACCCTTTTTACTTCCCCAAAGCATTTTTCAATGTCCGGCCAGAAATAAACAGTTTCAAAAGCAGTTACAATGTCAAAGCTATTGTCTTCAAATGGCAGGTCTTTGACGTTTCCTTTCATGATTTCAACCTTTCCATCATCAATCAGTTTTTCATTGACTTTCCTTGACAGTTTCACACTTTCTATACTGTAATCAATCCCGTAGACCTTTTTGGCATCCTGAACCATTCTTTTAATGTTTATTCCGCCACCGCAGCCAACATCCAAAATAATATCGCCTGATTTGATATCCAAGTGCTTCAATCCCCATAGTGAAACGGGCGTGTGTTCCTTGTTCATTGATTTCAGCTGTATGTTTCCCAGTTTTCCCTGCGGTTTACGCATATTGTCAAAAAATCCCATGATTATATATTATATTGAAGTTAATATATAAATTTTTAGGTATACCTAAATTTATTAATTGCTTTTAAAAAAAGATATTGGATTCTGGAAATAATTAATCAAAAAAAATAAGATTTTAGGAAAAATTCTAAATCTTTCCTATGCATTTGGATTAGGTTTAAAATTTTTCATTACCTGGAGGATGAGGAAAATCCGGTTCAAATATAGGTCTTAAACGAGGATCAATCTTTTTATTGTCCTTTTTAGGTTCAGGATACCAGATATCATACCAGCTTTCTATCATTGTATGCATTATAAATTTAGTTATACTAGTTGGGTTTTCAAATTCAGCATGACAAAATATATCTGTCAATAAATTAATTGTGCTGGCTTTATCATAGTATTTGATTAGCATGCCACTAACCATCTGTAGGGCGTCATATGTTGGCATGCTGTAGCGATATTGAGACATTTCTTTTTTGAAATCCTTATAGTAAGCAGAATAGTAATCCACAGGATCTTCAATCACAGTGTCGTTTTCAGCATCTTCGCTTGTCTCATTGATTGAATCTGCTTCGGTGCTGTTTTCCATATCACATATTGGTGATATGCTTTCATAGATGTCAGGGTTATTTTCAACTGAAGTGTCATTAAAATCAGAGCTTGCACCGGCACATGACACGCCTGCTAGTGCAATCATTATAAATATCAAACTTAAGATAATTTTTTTCATATTTTCTCCCTATTAATAATATCTGAAATAGAACCTATATAAAGATTTTCGAATGCAAGTGCTTGCTTACATCTCTGAATTATAAAAAAAGAAAATATGAACGATTAAATTATAAACAAAGGATATTATAAGGAAATATAACTAAAAAAATAAGATTTTAGGAAAATTCATTGAATATTCCTAACCAAGTGGTTTACGCCTATCATTAGGGTCAGTATGATGATTATTGTTATGCTTTTGACTATTACCGCCATGAGGGTACCAATCCCAGACCAAATTGTCTAAAAAATCATGTGCAACACTTTTAATAAAATTACTTGGGTTGTTCAATTCAACAAGACAAAATACCTCTGTAATTATATCGATTGTTTGTAAAAAACAATATTTATGAGAGAGCATAGTACAAAGCTCATGTAAAGCACTATATACAGGTACACTGTACCAGATTTGGGAATATTTTTCTTTTAAATCCTTATATTGAGCAGAATAGTACTCTACTGGATCTATAGTATTATTTTCAACAGCTTTGTCTGTGTCATTGATTGAGTCTGTTTGAGTGTCGTTTACTTCTACTTCATTAATATCATCTATTACATTGATGTCCGGGTCAATTTCAACTGCTGTGTCATTAAAATCAGATGCACTGGCACATGTCACGCCTGCTAGTGCAATCATTATAAATATTAAACTAAAAATAATTCTTTTCATGTTCTCACTGTTAATATATATAAAAAAAGAACATATATAAGGATTTTCGAATGCAAGTGCTTGCTTACATCTCTAAATTATAAAAAAAGAAGATATTTAGAATTAAATCTAAAATGTGGATTATTTATGAATATTTAAAAAAAAGAAAGGAAAGATTATTTGTTAGCAAATAACTTTTCCAAAACTGACTGATCATTTACTGAAATGGATACGTATTTGTCCCCATCCAGATAGACAAACTGATATGGTACTCTATTTTGAAGATGCTGAACTCCAAACATTCCCTTATGTCCGGAGATTTCTTTTTCTTCCCAAGTGATATTATCTATAATGTTTCCGGAACTTATATCTGAAGATATTGCTCCTCCCAACACCAGGACATTTCCTTTATCAGGGAGTTTCTTTGAATTGTTCGTATTGTTATAGACATCAATGTTTATATGGCTGCCGTTGTTACTTAAGCGCTTGGAAACATAGCCGTCATGAATTCCATTAATATCTGTATTGTTTTCAGAATATCCTTCAGGTATTTTAAATACCACTCCATTAACCTCAGTAATGCCAAATAAAGAATTTAAAAATCCTGTACTAAACATATATACACCGCCAACTATCAATACTGCCAGTATTAATATGGCGATAAGTTTCTTATTCAATGAAATCACCTTATTTATATATCTTATTACTGTGATATATAAAGTTTAATACTTTTCTTTTGAAAAATCCTTTTTTTCAATTGGTGAAGTTAATTTAAAAAAAGCAGGAGTTAAAACCCCTAGAATACAACTGGGCTGACGTTTTTGTTTTGTTGAACTCAGAATTCCTTCAGATATCAAAAACATGCTGATTTTAAGTGAAAGAATATAGGCTTATTCATTGCAAGTATTATTTAAATCAGTTAAAACATATTATTTACTATTTTTAAAAAGTAATATCATAAAAAAAATAAATTTAAATAATTAATTTAAAATTTAAACTGATTTAATCACGAGTCCATTTGGAGTCCATTTTTTGAAAAAATAGGATAAGTTGTTGAATAAACGATTTAACGGTTGAAATAATTAAAAATTAAAAGTCAAGTATTAAAATAATAAATCATGAAATTAATTAAAATGCTATGGCTCAGGAGTCCAAAAATGGGCTACCCGAGTCCATTGGATGTAAACGTTTTAAAATTATCAACATCATATTTATTAACTAATTCCTTGTCAAGCAAACTTTGCAAATCCCTTTTACTTGTAGTTAAAGATACTTCAAAGTGTTTTGCATAACTTTTATATGTAAATTTAACACCTTCATTATACATTAATGTTACTGCATCTAATTGACGTTTATTTAAATCATATGAGGTTAAATCAACACCTTCATCTTTTAAGTGTTTATCAGTGACAATTAATTTGCCACAAGGTCCTCTTAATATAACTTTGAAATAATTACCATCATAAAACTCTGGTTCCGGCAATCCGCTGTCAAGCATTTCTCCCCTCATACGAGTTATACCTGTTCCAAAATGTTCCATGAATTTTGTATATTTAAATATTCTGCAAATATTTTTGTTTCTGTGCTTTGGATTAACTTCTATTTTCAAATCTTCAACTGTTAACGGTTCTGGAAGACCCCCAGGACTTGAAAGCAAAATACGATCATCATATATATAAAATGTTATGCAATCCCCATTTAGTGAATAATCTCTATGGGCGATAGCATTAACAAATGCTTCTCTGACTGCTTCGATTGGATATTCGGGTATACTATAACTTTTAAGTCCTTGAACATATGTTCCTTTTTTAGTATTTCTGGTAAAAAATGATTCAAATTGATTTAAAAGAATAAAAATGGATGAAGAAATTGTCATCTGGTCAATAATAACACGCCTGTCAACACCATTAAATCTAACCATTTTTACTTCATAGTCAAAACCAAATTTAGTGATGTCTTTTGCAAAAAATAATGCCCCTGCATTATTTAAATGAAATACTCCTTTTGGATCAATCTTACCAGCACCAATACATTCCAAAATTTGCTCATCACTTCTTTCACTAAATAATTCTTTGATAGTCTGATTTTTAAGAAATTTTTTAAATAAATTGATTGCTTGCTCATCAACATCATCATATGTTGAATCTTCAATGATTGTTGAATCAAAAACATTCATTTTTGAATTAGCAATCATACATTCCCTTAATGATTTTTTAACTTCAATTATCAACTCTTCGTTTGTTGTAAATCGTTTATATCTTTTAGAATTCTTTATTCTATTAAAGAATTTTTTGGATTTCAAATCAGCACTATCATCCATTTTAACAAAAAAATAGGAATTTGAGTTTTTAGCATTGAATTTATTGAATTCAAATTCTGTAGCCGAAATACCTTCGGAATAATCAAATCCATAATTATTTCCAATCAAACCTATATAAATATCTGCTTGTTCAACATGGGAGGTAAATACTTTATCTGAAGGTTGAGAGTTTGCACTATCCTCTTCAAAAATATAAACATTAAAATAATTATCAAATAATGGATCATTTCTAATATTATCCACTATGTATTTACGCTCTTCACCAAATTCGCTTTGATTGCTGCTAATAAAAACTTCAACTTTCATAATCTTTTCCTAAAATTTAAATTATATACTAATATTTAATAATTTCATCACATATAAATGTATCTAAAATACCAAAAAACCTTTAATTAATAAGCTAAAATTAATATTAAGTTTAAAATATTAGTTAATATTAGATTAATTAAAAATTAATTATTTAATAATGAATTAAACTAATTTAATCACGAGTCCATTTGGAGTCCATTTTTTGAAAAAATAGGGCAAGTGGTCGAATACATAATTTAACGGTTAAAATAATTAAAAATTTTAAGTCAACTATTAAAATAATAAATCATGAAATTAATTAAAATGCCATGGCTCAGGAGTCCAAAAATGGGGTAGTCGAGTCCATAATTAAAAATTAAAAAAAAGCAGGAGTTAAAACTCCCTAAAATGCAATTGGGCTGACGTTATTGTTTTTGTTGAATTCAGTTAATGAAGCCATTAATTTGGCGTTGTCCATATTGGATGAGTCTTTTGCCCAAAAGACCACAACATAATCCTGACCGTTAAGTTTTACTACTTCGCTGACACCGTGAGTCTGATGATCCATGTCAGTGAAATTTGCAGTGTTGTCAGGGTTTTTAGCTATTTTCATGTCGTCATCAACAACAATGTATTCCCTTCCGTCATGATGAATTGTTCCTTCTAAGATGTCATCATTAGTTTTTCCGTCATATACATCGTCATCGACATTTTTGTAGATGTTGATTCCGGAATTTGTATCATTGGCTGCAAATACTCCGTAATAGTCATCGGAATATATGCTTTTAAATGAATCATTGACCTTGAAGTCAGTGACTCCTGCAGCAAATACGCTTCCCATCAACAGGCTGGATACTAAAACCAAGAATAAGATTCCTTTTAAATTCATGCTTATCACCACGCATTAAGTTTTATGTAATTAAATATATGGTACTCAGTTTATATTTAAATCTTTTCGTAAGTCATCGCTTGCATTATTACATTTAAGGCATCCATATATAAGTTTTAGCCCTTTAAAGTAATGTTACGTTCAAATGTGCAGGCGTGAAATGCCCCTTCCCCAGCAAATGAGAAATCACCGTAGTAGTTGTTTGAACCGCTTTCGGGAACGTTTTTCACGTTTTCAATCTTGAATATTCCGTTCGGACCTGTCATGACGCTAACCCTTTGGGACTGGTTGTCACCTGCCTGATGGTAGGTTATGGTCATGTTTTCAACCCCCCTTGCATAAGCGTCCATCAGATATCCGGTAATGGTTCCGTTTTCTGAAACTTGAGTTTCATTTATTACAATGAATGTGTCCACGCTTGATGTAAACTGATATGCAAATATTGCAAAGCATATAATCATTGCAACACCTAAAATGATTAGATATTTTGTCTTCATGTAAATATTTATGGTGAATATTCTATTTATAATGAATAGTTTTAAAAAAACATTTAATAATTTATCTCTTATTCATTATTTTATTAAATTATGTTATTTTATCGATAATAAAATAATACCCGTTAAAATCAATATTGACTAAAATGAGAAAATTAATCTTAAAAATTCATAATTTAAAAAGTTTTATATTTAAAAATTTAATACAGAAATAAATTATATCCGGAATAAAAATATTTTTTAGAAATTTTTAAAAGACTTAACTTATTAGTAGAGGATTGAATAAAAATTTTCAATCTGGAATTGGAGGATAACTGCATGATAAAGTATATATTATTACTTTTGAGTGTACTCACACTTGTGTTGAGCATAATTGAATTATGGTATTAATATTCCATAATTCATAAGTTGTTAAATTCGAAAAAAGGTTCTTGATGCTTTTATAAGGTTCGCACTGGAAGTCAGCTATAATTCTCCCTTTTTTCATTAAAATATAAAATTAGAAAACTATATATTGATGGATAATTAAAACAATTACTATGAATATGTGTATTCATATTCTGAATTATGAAGGTTAAAACCTCCAGATTCCAACTTTATTAATAAGTTTTGTCTAAAATTGCGATGGTTTAGGAGAATTATGCTTCTAAACTATTTAGACATTATTAATCTATTTTTTACTAAAGTTTTTTAAAAAAAAGTAGAAAAGTTGTTGGCTAACAGCTTATTTTTTGGTTTATTTGAAAGTGTCAGAAACTTTTTTCAATTCAGCTAAGTCAGGACCGCCCAATACGACAAAACTTGAATTGGTCTTTTTGACAAATGCGTATTTCATAGCATCTTTAAACTGTTGGGATTCAAGAGTGCTCATGTCAATGATTGACCATCCGCTGTAGTTTCCTCCATCTTTTGCGCCCAGTGAAATCCAGTTGTTTTTATATGTATCTTCTGAATTTATCATTCCGGTTCCATTTGCTAAAAGAACAAACAAGAAGGTATCGTTGCCGTTGTTATACTCGACTCCGTATTCTTTAAAGTTTATACCGTTTTGAACTGTTGTATTATTAACCATCTTTGCATTATCAGGTACTGATAATGTAAATCCATCAAATGTGAGTGTGGTATTTTTAGCATCTCCTCCACCTAAAAAGTCAAAAAGTCCTGCGCTTGCAACGCTCAGGCAGCTGAATACTGCCAGTACAATTATGGTCAAAGCCAATATTTTTTTAATATTCATTTTATAATCCCCTTATTTTAAAAAATCTCTTTTGAATAAGAGCATATAATAATCTATAAACGTTTATTTTTATAATATACTGAAAGTTTGAGTCGGGCAATCGGAAATTGTGGGAAAAAAAGAAAAAGAAAAAATGATAATATTATTTTTTTACCACAATACTGTTAACAATATTATCAATATATGCAGAATGCAAGTCTGTATTGGTATTATTGGTTGATATTAATAGTGTTGTGGTCTTATTATCATTGTTGTTTGTATACTCTACATATCTGAATTTTTGAACAGTGTTTACGTCATCTAAGAGAACGGTTACCATATCAGGTGGGAATTCCATCCATCCTACTGTATCGCCAATAACTAACTGATCTGTTGAAATGTTTTTAAGTTCTTTTGGATTAGCGCAAAATTCGAAATATGAAAAGTTGCCTATAGTTCCGTTTTTGTAATCATTATATCCTGCTTCGTTACCTTTAGTAGCGACTGCTTTTTTAAATTGTTTTACTGCATCTGAAGTATCTTTACTGCTTATAATTTGTATTTTTACATCACCTGCTGTTGCTATTCCTTTATCACTTACAGTGAAATTGCTTGGAAGTGTTACAGCTGCATCTGTTGATTCAAAAGTCACTTCTCCCTTTAAAAAGTCAAAGAGGCCTGCACTTGCTACACTTAAGCAGCTGAATACGGCCAGTACAATTATTGCAAATACTAATATTTTTTTAATATCCATTTAAAATCCCTCTATATTTCAGTTTAAAAAAAGAGTTTTTATTTGACGTGACGGTTATTCCTGGTGCATATGCGGGGGTTTCAGCATGAAAAATAAGATTGCAATTTTTAATGTCAAAATTGACCTTTCGTCTCATTTTTGGCAAGAGAATTTGCAATGCCTTATACAATTTTTCCAAGGAATTGAATAAAAGCATAATATTTATCCTATTCATAAATGGAACCTCACAAACATATAATTAATTATTTATGAACGTTTATTTATATAATTTTCTAAAAAAATTGTTAATTTTTAGCAATTATCGACTTATCTAAATGTCATATCGACTTTTTGATAAAAAGCATAAGTTTATTCAATTTGAATGTAGTGAATATTTTTCATTTGAGTATAAAATCAGCAGTTCCCTTATCTCTTCTGAAAGCTTGTTTTGAAACTGCCTTTTGTCGGGACAAATGTTCCTGTAAAACTCATCCTCCACGGCAATGACTTTAGGTTCAATCTTATGGTAAAGTGCATCTCCCAAAATGTCACTTATGGTCTGATAGGCATCTTTAATGAGTGGTGTATACATTTTAATTAATTGTGCATCAGACAACAGATAATTGATAATGATACTTATAGATAGGATGTCCACCAATTCCTCTTTCGGAAACTTCAACTCTTTAAGTTCAGCTATCAAATTGGCAAGTATGATTTTTTGGTGTGGTGATGGCTTTGAATCAAGCAACTGATTCAGGTAGAAATCAATAATTTTTAACACGTCCTTCATATAAAAGAGCGGTTAAAACACAGTCTGTTTCGATTAATGGCCATACTGGCCTTTCTTCACATTCCTTTAAAAAGTCTTCGATTGTCATGAATGATGATATGTCAAAGACTATATAAATTAAAAGTCCTAGAGAGCAGTTGAAGAGTATTAAAAGCGGAAAAAGAAAAACCGGTTTGTCGGCTTGTTCTGTCTGTAGAACTCTTCTGATTCAATGCTTGCCTTTTCCTGTGAAAGCTGATCTTCATAATCACCTAATGCATTGTTGAGTGCAGTTGAAAAGTCATCATGGCTCATGTTCTGTGCCGGAAGCTTTGACATCATCTGGGATATGTCATCATTAACGTAGCTGTCGTTAAAGCAAATCAGAAAAATCTTATCACCGATTGGAGTGTAGACCGTGGTGTAGTTTTTTCCGCTGTAGCTTCTGTGGATTACAACAGCGTCATGGCCTGCAATCTGGGTTTCCTCATGTGCTAAAGCCTCGGTAAAATCGTCACCGAAATTAATCCTTAAGTTTTTTGCATCTTCAAGGCTTAAGATACGGAATGTTAACCCTGATTGATATACATATGAGGTGTCCTTTAGGGTTCCGCCGTCATACTGGCTTGGTATTTCAAAATCAATTCCCTTAATCGTGACGTTACCTGCTGTGCATGCTGGAATAAAAAGCATAATGATGATTATGACCAAAAGTATTCTTTTCATGATAATCCTATATTTCAGATATTATATCTACTTTTCCAATACGTCTTCCACAGTGTAGCATCCGTCGTCTTCAAGTCTTGATTTTTCTATCTGAAAGTCCTTAATCAGGTTTAGAATATCTTCGCTGTAAGTTTTCCTTTCATATTCCTCAATCACCTGGGCGAAATGACGTGATCTTCTTAGGATATCGGCCTTTTGAATTTCCAAGGTTTCATCAATATCAATATTTTTGATAATGTCGAGACATTTCTCCCTTAGGAGTCTTGCGTTTTCGCTATCTTCACTGTCGTCACATGCCCACGCTGCGTGAAGAAGTGCATGGAATTTTTCAAGGTCATGTGCTTCGATGAGGTGCTGGCGGTAGAATATTCTGGATAATGGATTTTTGAATTCAAATCCGTCACAGCCCTGATAGAATTCGCTTTCAATGAACTCTCCTGTAACTGCAGGTTTATCTTCAAAATCAGATGCAACATATCCACATCCCGGACATTCATATGCCCATGTGTTCATGGTGCTTCGCTGCATTTCCGGAGGTCTCAAATCCAGGTCCGGTGAGCCCCACGTATTTGTAGACATTAAAAGACTTATTTCAAAATTCGTTTTGCATATTGGACATTCAACTTCAATCTGGCTAATGGTTGTCATAGTTTTTCACCTTGCATATACTGTTGTTTTTCACATATATAAACCTATCTTATACACAAGGTGATAATAATGGTGAAGAGCTATTCACCATCATCTTCAACAAATTCAATTTCCTTCTCGTTACAGTACTTCTTGATTTCGGCAAGTACCTTAACGGTATCCTCTTCGCTCATCTTGTATGAGAAGTAGTAAACTACCGGAATGACGTCGTTTAAAGCGACAATCTGGATTGTTTCACAGTCATTCAGGATGACCTTTTGGGTATTGTAAAGCTCTATATCGGAAATCAAATCCTCAGTTTTGATTATCTCTTTTATTTCGGATCCTTCAAATTCCTCACTTAAAGATGAAAGGATTTCGTCGTCTGATTTTTTGTTCACTTTAACGTTCAGGTTGTTGAGCTTGTCTTTGAATAGTTTGGCATTGTGCAGTTTTTCCTGGATTTCTGAAAGTTCCTGTTCCAAGTTCTTTTCATCTTCCAATAGGGAATTTATGAATGCTTCAGATCCGTTGTTGAAATTTTCATATAACTCTAATACTTCACGTGCACTTAAAATAGAATTGTTTTTAAAGAATTCCTTAGTGTGTGCTTTTACACGGATGCTTAAAGGTCTTAACTTTTCTCTTTTGCTTTTTGTTTCTTCATCGTCAAAGGGCATGAATTCACGTCCGAGTTTGTGAAGTGATTCAATACGTTCCTTAAACATTTCTTCAAATTCTTCACGGGAAAGTTCATCAGGGAATTTTAATTCAAAATCTCCCGGTCTGTATGATCCTCCGAATTTTTCGTTTCCAAATCTGAATTCTTTACTATTTCTATCAGTCATGTATAACTCTCCTAAAAGTTTACAATTTTCAAATTTGTGTACACAATTAATAGTAGGATGTTATAGTATATAAATGTTTGTATTCAAAATTAAAAAAAGTATACGGTGATGAAAAAAAGTATGTAAAAATAAAAAAAGTATACAGGATTAGTATAACTTCATTTCTTCTTCGAGAGCCTTAGCTTCCTGACGGTTTTTCTCCTGCTCCTCTTCGGGAGTCAAATCCAAAGGCCTTGTAAAGTAAAGGTCAGTTTCATTAACCACCTTACATATGGACATGTGGAAAAGCTCTTTAAAGAAAAGGGACTTTTGAATGTCAGTTAAAGACTCCTGTGAATATATCTCATCATGGTCATCCTTATACTCCTGACGGATCGTATTTTCATCCAATGTGACTTCAAGCTCCTCTCTTGAGTATTTCTCGTCGCTTTCAACCAGAAAGTTAATGAGTGATTCCTTATCCTCTGTGAAATCCTCATCTGGATTGGCAACGACGTTTCTGAAGTAGAGATTGACTGACTGGAAAACGTCTCTTGCACCACGTCCTTCAAGAAGGTCAGCTGAAATAATGTCAAAACCTGAAGAGATGTAGTATTTGCCGTCACTGTAATCAGTGCTGAAGGTAAGTTCTATTTCCTCATCGCCAACAGTCTGAATTAAAGTGATATCTTCTGAATTTTCAAAAGTTTCCTTATTGAACTTGGAATCCTTAAGTTTATAATTTCTAAACTCCAAATTCAGTGCATTTTCAACGTCTTCAATTACATCCGCATCGATTTCTGTAAAATTCTTATCAACCATTAAAAAATCTCCTTTATTTGACAATAATATCTGATGAGTGAGCCTCATTATATGAGCTGTCCCCCTTGTAATATGCCTTGACCTCATGGGAACCTTCCTTAACCGTCAGGTTAATGCTTGCAATACCGTCACTGTCGGTCTGAAGGGTATATGTGTCATTGTTGAACTCAACAGTAATGAACTTATGAGCCAGAGGATTATTAGCCGAATCCTTAAGCTCAACGCTGTACCCGTTAGTTGAATCCAGATTTGAATTGGACACCAGAGCGAGGGAAGTGTCAATCTTTGAATTATGGTCCAAAAAGTAAAATCCTGCAACTGCAACAATTGCAATACAGACTAAAGCTACTGCAATCCATTTTAGAGGATATTTATTTTTTTCCTTAATTTCCAAAGTATAACTTCCGCATTCGGGACAGAACAGTGAATCATCTTCAGTGACTTCACCGCACTTACTGCATTTTCGTGCCATGTACAATACTTTGGATTTTTTAAAGTAAATGTTTTTTGGAAAAATTCTTACAAAAAGAGATTCTCATATTTTGCCATATACCTTTCAAGCTTGTCCATCTGGGAAGCGGAGTCACGAAATCCTCCGGTCAGTATGAATTTGACCTCTTCCATCAGGTCTTTATCAACAAGTCTTGTCTCTATTTCAAAGTCAAGCTCATCATAATCAGGATCATCTGATATGTCTGAGAATTCCTCCTTGATTTCGGCTCTTAAATCCTCGTTTAAAAAGTCCTCCAATATATCCTTGATGTCATATGCAAAGCTGTTTGCAACAATAAGCGTATAGTCAATGTCATCCTTTGAATATAAATGGGAAATTTCATCAAGCTTGTATTTGAATGAGGAATAGTCCTGATATCCGTAAAGCGCGAATCTGCCTTCAACGGTATGTGCGCAGAACTCATCCATAATGTAGTTGAGCTCATTGTCCTCAAGCATGATTTTAATGAATGCTGAGATTAACGGCGTGTCATTTGTCTTTAATATTTTCATGAAAAGTTCCTTTAAGATTTTTTCTAAAAGGAAATGAGAAAGCTCGTGAATTATTGATGTTATGATTAATGCATCCGAAGGCCTGTCATCGACTCTGATTTCATCAAAGGAATAGTTGCCCAATTGCCTTCCAACGGACTTGTATCCGGTTTTTACAAATGATTTTGAAAGCAAAAGTACCTTTTCCTTGATTGTCAAGTGGCTTAATCTTAAGTCATGGTCTTCAAGGATTTTATCAAGGTTTTTTCTGTAGTCGTCCCTGATTTTGGCTAAAATCTCTGAATAGTCATCATAGGTTATTTTGGAATGCTGGATAAATCTGATTGTCTTATCCGTAAAAAGAGTTTGAGGGTCATTAATGGAGTCGATATACGGTGTTTTCTTTGTATAATCTGCTCTGATATCACTGACGCTCAGCTTTAATGATTTGGAACACTCCATATCATACAATACGCCACAGGATAAGATATCCACATCATAAGTTTCTTCTTTAAGAAATGCTGAAAAATAGGGAACCAGCTTTTCATGGATGTTAATCATATACTCCAAATCGCTTACAAGGGCGAAGTTACCCAAATCGTCATAGACATACTTTTTGGTGAGTATTGAAAATGATTCCTCATCCGGAACTTCAAAGGAATAAACGTCAAGCTTTTTTAAAATATTTCTTAACTTTTCCTTGACTGATACATATTGGGAATAGTCTTCAAGGCGTGGAACGAGTGAAAGATGAACTTCGGAGTTTTCGCTGTCAAATCTGTACTCGATAACTAATGCTTCATGGTGATTGTCATAGCGCCTGTGGATAATATTGATCCATGGCCGGTCAGCCCATGCATTATGCCCACAGGATGCCCTAACGGTAAATGAATCTTCAATATTATTAACAACAACAGCCGGAACTTCGTCCTGAAACTTCAAAACAAAAGGATTGCCCTTAAATTCCTTGGTTTTTTGAGTTTCATAGACATCCAATATTTCTCTAAAAACTCTACTTATCATTATGTATATTTATTAAAAACCCATTTTATTAAATGTTTTGCATTTTTGACTGATTTTCATTCGTTTAGATGCAAACGGTTATTATGATTTATGCCCTGAAAAAAAGTTTTCATAAATTGATTTTAGCTATTATGATTTTATGGCTTTGAAGAATTAATGTGGAAAATATTTAATGAATTTTTGTTTTAATGAAATTATGTAGTAAAATTAAATGTTTTGATTTGGGATAGCTACATGAAAAAAGAAAAAGATTAGGAATAGTATTGATCTATTCCTTCACCATTTATCCAATGGCCACGAGCAATTATATTATTGTACTGATCATAAAGAATATACTGCTCACCATAATCACGAGCAATAGTCCAGCTAATAACTTCACCATCACTATTTAAAGCGATTTCTTTAAGTGTACTTGCCTCATAACATATATATTTAGTACCATACCTTACATTTTGAAGTTCCATACCCATATTACCATAAATATCATAGATTGTTTTGACATTGGAGTCATACTGGTCAATATAATACCAATCTAATGAAAATTTATTGTATTCATTCATATAGTAATTATAATCTAATGGATTGGAACCAATTGTATAATACATTGGGTCTGGAGTAATTCTAATGGTATTAGCAATATTCAAACCATTATAACTGGATGTGATAATATAATCACCAGGATTTAGATTAATGTTTAAACGAGCAATACCATTAACATCAGTTGTTCTATCGTAGAAAACACCATTGATATTAAATGTTATTTTTTGACCAGAGTAGGAATTTCCTTCACCATCAAGCAACTTTGCTTCAAACTTGGACCCGTCACAGAATTTCATGCTTAAATCATTAGCTTCAAGAATTGGTTTAACTGTAATTGTATTTGATGCCATGAATCCTTTATAAAGGGCCGTTATAATGTAAGTTCCTGGATTAAGGTTGATGTTCATTTTAACATGACCTGTTGCATTACTTGTCCTTGTGTAAAATACTCCATTAATGTTGAAATCAACACTTTGACCAGATACTGGATTACCTTGATCATCTAAAACCTTAATGACGTACTGTGAAGCGTTTTTATAGTATTTTGTCAAATCATGATTTTCTATAATGTTAGGCAATACTGTAATAGTTGTTGCATGATTTTCTCCATTAACTGGGTTAGTAGCAGTTAAAATATAAGTACCTGGATTTAGGTTAATATTCAACTTTGCAACACCATTATCATTGGTTGTTCTTTCATAAAACACACCATTGATGTTGAATATGACTTTAGTGTTTTTAAGTAAATTGCCCTGTGAATCAACAAATGTACCATAATATTGAGTTGCATTTCTGAATATTTTAGTAAAATCATTTGCAGATATTGTGGATTTAACAGTAACGGTTGAATAAACTTTTAGTCCACCATAGTCCGTTGTTACATTGTAAACTCCACTATCTAAGTTAATAGCCATAGATGCTTTACCATTATTGTCTGTAGTTCTTGTGTATGGTTGGCCATTAATTAATATTTTAATTTTAGCATTATCAATAGGGGTTTTATCATTTTTAAATATTTCAATATTAAATTTTTCATTTCCTCCAAAATATTTCACAACATTATTGGCCAGAATGATTGTTTTATTAAAAATTTGAATATAATTAGCCTTTTTTTCTAGAGTAAAAGTATTTTTACATTCAATAAGGTATTTTCCTTCTGGAAGATAAAAATTAATTTCAATATTTCCATTATCATCAGTTATTCCACTAGTGTAATAATTACCATCAACATAAAAATTTATACCCACATTAGTTAAATTATTTCCAAAACTATCTAAAAGTTTTACAGAAAATTTAGTGTCATTATAAACATCACTTGATATAATAGTACTTTTAATTAAAACTGTAGAATTCACAATACAATCCTCATATTCAGCACTATTCTGCAAATATGTTGTAACATTATAAAATCCTGCATCCAATTTAATACTAAACAATGCATGGCCTGTTTTATTAGTTGATCTAGAATATGTAACATTATTAATTTCAAGTTTAATTGTCTCATAGGATAAAGGATTTAAATCATCATCAGTTAATTTAGCAATTATTTTTATATTCTCATAATCATAATATTTTTCGATATTATCCACATTTAATTTAACAGGTAAACCTATTTCAGTTAAATTAATTAATTTTACATCATTTCTAGTGTAAATTGTTTTCTTTTTATTAAAAAAAGAGTTCATTATAGTTCCATTCCCGCCAGACCAATAAATAGATTTTCCAGATTCTGATGCCATATTGTTTTCAAAATATGAATTGTTGATAATACCATTAATACCATACCACCAAAAAGCACCACCATATCTGGAGACTGAATTATCTTATAAATTTTGATGAGTTAACTAAACAATTTGGAGAATCTAAAGAAATAGCTCCCGCAAGTTCACCAGTATTATTAATAAAGTCTGAATTTAAAATTTTACTATTATAACCTCTGCAATGAATTGCACCACCGCGCTCCCATGCAAAATTTTTATAAAATGTTGAATTGGCTATAGTTAGTTGTGTATCATACCAATATAATGCTCCACCAGTATCAGCTAAATTATTTCTAAAAGTTGAATTAACAATATTAGATATACCATCTCTATATCCAATTGCTCCACCATCACTTAATACAGAATTACTCTCAAAATAAGAATTAGATATGTTTAAATTAGTAAAATATGAATATACTGCCCCACCATCATAGGCTTTATTATTAGTGAAATTACAAAATTGGATTTTTAAAAAATTTGTATTAATATAAACTGCACCACCCTCTTTTAAAGCATTATTATTGTAAAATTTTACAGTTTTAATAGTTCCATTACTACCATACCAAGATATTCCGCCACCATAATTACCTTGTCCATTTATCAAAGTTAAATTTTTTAAAACAACATTCGAACCCCTAATATAGAATATACTTGATTTTCCATTCCCATCAATAGTATGTCCTTGCCCATCAATTGTTATATGTTTATTAATCCATATTCCATCAGTTGAACCATTAACATACTTATAATTTCTAGTTAAATTTAAAGTTCCACCAACATCTAAAGAATTTATTTCATTCTGTAATTCCTGAAATGTACCATAAGAATCATTTTGATTATCAGATTCGGCTATTAAACCTGAATCATAATCATTTGATATAATGCTTGCATTGTTACCTATCTCTTCTGCACTTACGGCAGAAATAGCAAATAACGAAACAATTAAAATCAAAAGTAAATATCGTTTTTTAAGCAAATTAATTTCCCCAGACAAATTATTAATATATACTTATAAGTTGTGTTTATCTGCTTAATAAATTATGTGATTTGATTTTAAAATAAGCATCCGAAATGGTGTGAGATTCGTCTGCATTATCTATGCATATTGATTTTAGCTATTGTGATTTGATGCTTTCTAAAATTTAGTGTGAAAAATATTGATTGAAGTTTTGTTTTAATTGAATTAAGTGATGAAATAATATGTTTTGATTTGGTGTAGCTATCTTAAAAAATAAAAAAAGGGTTGAGAAATTAATCTCAACGAGAAACAGTTACTTTGTTTGATATGGTTGCTCCATTTTCACTCATTGATGTGATAATGTATTGACCAGGCATCAAGTTGATGTTTAAACTAGCAACACCCATGTAGTCAGTTATTCTTTCGTAAAAAATACCGTTTATATTAAAGGTTATTTTTTTACCAGAATCAGGACTTCCCTGACCGTCAACTAATGTTGCTTTAAACTTGGATCCGTCCATATATTTCATGGTTAAATCATCTGCTTCAAGAACAGGCAAGACATCAATATTATTTGACACCATTAAACCTTTATAAATGGCAGTTATGATGTAAGTACCAGGTTCCAGGTTGATGTTCATTTTAACATAACCTGTTGCGTTACTGGTTCTGTTGTAGAACACACCATTAATGTTGAATGTAACATTCTGTCCGGCAGCAGGTCTTCCCTGATCATCTAAAACCTTAATGACATACTGTGAAGCGTTTTTATAGTATTTTACCAAATCATGGTTTTCAACAATATTCGGCAATACAGTGATGACATTTGAATACATTTCTCCTGAAACAGGATTTGTAGCAGTGATAATATATTCACCAGGGTTTAAATTGATATTCAATTTAGCGCCGCCCTTACCATCAGTAACTTTATTGTATAAGACACCGTTAATGTTGAATGAAACATCGGCATATGTTAAAATGTTGCCCTGGCTGTCATAGAATGTTGCATAGTATTGTGTAGCGTTTCTGTAGATTTTGGTAATGTCTGATCCTTCAACAGTTGATTTGACAGTTACTGTTGAGTTAATTACAATATCATCAACTTCAGTGGTTACCTCATAAGTTCCGCTGTTTAAGTTTAAAGCGATTGAAGCGGTACCGTTCGCATCAGTAGTTCTTTCGTAAGTTATTCCGTTAACAGTGATTTTAACTGTTTCGCCGGCTAAACCTTTATCATTTAAGAACACATATACTTTAAATCTTTCAGGTCCGTTGTAGTATTTAACGACATCCGGAGCAGATACTTCAAAGACATACATGACTTCAATGTTCACGGTTCTGTTTACAGCTGCGTATTTGTCGTCACCGGAGTATGTTACTGCAGCAGTGTGATTGCCGGAAGGTAAATCGGAAATAGTTGCGGTTGCTTTACCATTTATTACAGGAACGGAGTAGGTTTCACCGTCAACAGTGACAGTGACTTCACCTAAAGCATCTTCAGGTAAGGTGACTTCAACAACAGCATCCTCACCAAAGTCGATTGGATCGGATTCCACTTCAATCTCATAGGTATCATTGGCGGATACTTTGAAATTAGCTAATCCAATATTGGTGTAGTATTTGTCGTCACCGCCATAAGTGGAAAATACAGTGTAATTGCCAACTGCCAAACCGGATAATATTAAAGTGGATTTGCCATCTTTAACTGGAGCATAGTAGTTTTTATTATCAACAGTGAAGTATACGAAACCTTTTGCATCACCAGGAAGAGTTACAGTAACGGTAACATCATTGCAGACGACAGCATCAGCGACATTTACTGAAATTTCAGGATATACTTTGCTTACAGTTAAAGTAGCATTAGCATAACCGCCGTACCAAGCATCATCACCGCCATAAATTACAAGGATTTCATAGGTGCCTGCAGCCAAATCACTGAACTCAGCAACAGCAGTACCATTTGCATCAATGTCTGCAACTTTAAGGCCTATCTCGTCAACATTAATAATTACGGTTTCACCTGCAACGCCATAAGGAAGGCTTGCTTTAATAACAGCAATATCGCCAACGTTGATTTCAACATCATCGACATTTATGGTTATTTCATCCTTAGGATTGACAGTAATTGTAGCGGCATTTTCAAAGATTGCTTTAGAGTACATGTCGTCTTCGATGTAGGTAATTTCTACAGTGTAGGTGCCTACATGTAAATCTGATACGTCCAAGGTAGCATTACCGCTTTCATCGATGACAAGAATGTAATCAATGTCATCAATATAAACAATAAGATTACCGTATGCAGGACCTGTGATTTCTAGGATACCTTCATTGTCAACAACGAAGCTTAAATCACGAGCATTGACAACAGGAATGAGTTTAGCTATATCAACCGTTTCTGCAATGACTGCATCATTGTAGTTGCTATCGTCTGTTATGGCTAAAATGACTGTGTGAGGACCGGCAGCATAAGTGTCTGAAATGATGATTTTGCCATCTTCAATAATATATCCGACAAACTCTTCACCGTCAACAATTACAGTTAAATTGCCGTCAATGTCTTCCGGTACAGTAAAAGTAATGTTAACTTCACTGTCTACAATCATATCACCAATTATTTCAAATTCAATTGCCACAGCAGCTTTCAATACTTTGAATTGAGCAAAACTCATGGAAAAACTGTGGTTATCATCTCCGTTATTGGTAATACGAAGG
>NZ_JAZRKF010000020.1:0-25265 GCF_045646205.1 Methanobrevibacter sp.
AGCACGATTATTGCTTTTATCGACATCATATTCATTACCAGTAACTGAAGCAATATTTTTAATAGAACCTGTTTTACCGATTTTTGAAATAATTTCCAAAGTTTGAGAAGCATCTTTAGCCAAATCACCAATAGTCCAAACGCCGTTGGAATAACTGCCAACACTAGCTACATAATACTGATAGATTAAACCGGAAGGCAACACATCAGCAACATTAACGCCAGTTGCAGCATCAGGACCAATATTTCTAACAGTTAAAGTCCATTTAACCAAATCCATGTAATTCGGAGCAGTATTATTAACAACCTTAGTTATAGCCAAATCAGCAGCCCTAGCAACATTAACAGAAGCCTCAGCACGATTATTACTTTTATCGACATCAAACTCATTACCAGTAACAGATGCAATATTTTTAATAGAACCTGTTTTACCAACTTTACAGATAATATCCAAGATTTGAGAAGCTCCATTAGCCAAATCACCAATAGTCCAAACACCATTGGAATAAGATCCAACACTAGCCACATAAGACTGATAAATCAAACCGGAAGGCAACACATCAGCAACATTAACGCCAGTAGCAGCGTCAGGACCATTATTTTTAACAGTGATTGTCCATTTAACTAAACCCATGTAATTTGGAGCAGTATTATTAACAACTTTTACAATAGCCAAATCAGCAGCCCTAGCAACATTAACAGAAGCCTCACCACGATTATTACTTTTATCAACATCAAACTCATTACCAGTAACAGATGCAACATTCTTAATAACACCAGTTTTACCAACCTTACAGACAATATCCATTGTAGCAGAAGCACCATTAGCCAAATCACCAATAGTCCAAACACCATTGGAATAACTGCCAACACTAGCTACATAAGACTGATAGATTAAACCAGAAGGCAACACATCAGCAACATTAACACCAGTAGCAGCATCAGGACCATTATTTCTAACAGTAATTGTCCATTTAACCAAATCATTATAATTAGGATTAGTCACATTGGATGATTTCACAACAGACAAATCTGCAGATTTTAAAACATTAACAGAAGCTTCAGCACGATTATTAGATTTATCAACATCAAACTCATTACCAGTAACTGATGCGATATTCTTAATAGAACCTGTTTTTCCGATTTTTGAAATAATATCAATTGTAGCGGAAGCACCTTTAGCCAAATTACCAATAGTCCAAACGCCGTTGGAATAACTGCCAACACTAGCTACATATGACTGATAGACCAAACCTGAAGGCAACACATCAGCAACATTAACGCCAGTTGCAGCATCAGGACCAACATTCCTAACAACTAAAGTCCATTTAACCAAATCCAAGTAATTTGGAGCAGTATTATTAACAACCTTAGTTATAGCCAAATCGGCAGCATCGGAAACTGAAATGGATTTTGAAGCATTATTATTGGATGGATTATAGTCATATTCTCTTCCAACAACAGAAACCCTGTTAACAAATGAACCTGTTTTATTAACCAAAGTTACGATTTCAAAACTCATAGAACCTCCAACACCTAATGATCCAACAGACCATTTACCATCAGAATAACCCGGAGTTGTACTTCTAATAACTAATCCTGAAGGCAATACGTCAGTTAAAACAACGTCATTTGCGGCATCAGGACCATTATTTTTAACAGTAATTGTCCATTTAACCAAATCACCATAATTCGGACGGGTATTATTAACATCCTTAATTACTTCCAAATCAGCAGATTTTGCGACATTAATGGAAGCTTCTGCACGGTTATTTGATTTGTCGATATCATATTCATTTCCAGTAACTGATGCAACATTTTTAATAACACCAGTTTTACTGACTTTACAGATAATATCCATTGTAGCGGAAGCACCTTTAGCCAAATCACCAATAGTCCAAACACCATTGGAATAACTGCCAGCACTGGCCACATATGATTGATAAATCAAACCTGAAGGCAACGCATCAGCGACATTAACGCCTGTAGCGGCATCAGGACCAATATTTCTAACAGTCAATGTCCATTTAACCAAATCCAAGTAATTTGGAGCAGTATTATTAACAACTTTTACAATAGCCAAATCAGCTGCTTTTGGAACTGAAATTGTTTTTTCTGCCTTATTGTTTAATGGATTGTAGTCATATTCATTTCCACTGACGTTAGCGATATTTTTAATGTTTCCAGTAGTGTTTACTAAAGTAATGATTTCCAAACTTCTGGATTGGCCTGGAGTTAATGTGCCGACAGACCATCTGCCATTAGCATAATAGCCGTCTGAATCTTTAAATATCAAACCTTTAGGAACAGCATCGTCTACAAAGACTTCTGTTGCTGTATCCGGACCGTTATTTGTAACAGTTAATGTCCATTTAACCAAATCGCCATAGTTAGGGTTAGTCACATTAGCTGTTTTTACAATAGCTAAATCTGCAGCCTTGGCAACATTTACTGAAGCTTCATCATGATTATTGGACATGTCAACATCGAATTCATTTCCGGTGACATCTGCAATATTTTTAATAACACCTGTTTTTCCGATTTTTGAAATAATTTCCAATGTTTGAGAAGCGCCTTTAGCCAAATCACCAATAGTCCAAACACCATTGGAATAAGTTCCAACACTGGCCACATATGACTGTAAGACTAAACCGGAAGGCAGCACATCAGTAACATTAACGCCTGTAGCGGCATCAGGACCATCATTTCTAACTGTTAATGTCCATTTAACCAAGTCTCCATAATTAGGAGAGTCATTACTTACAAATTTTACAATAGCCAAATCGATGGCATTGGAAACACCAATGGTTTTGGATGCCTGATTGTTGGCCAAATTATAATCATGTTCAAAACCGCTGACTGTAGCAGTGTTTTTAATGCTTCCGGTAACGTTTACTAAGGTAACGATTTCCAGACTTACGGACTGGCCAACATTTAAAGTGCCAATTGACCATTTGCCGTTTTCATAATTTCCGGTACTACTTTTTAATACAAGACCTTCTGGAAGAACGTCATTTACAATAACGTCATGAGCAATATCCGGACCGTTATTTGTAACCACTAAAGTCCATTTAACCAAATCCCCGCAATTAGGGTTATTTACATCAGAAGTTTTTGTTATTGCCAAATCACTGGCTTTTTTAACTGATATCATTTTTGAGTCATGATTATTGGACATATCTGTATCATATTCTTTTGCAACCACATTTGCTTCATTTGTGATACTGCCAGTTTTATCAATCAATGTGGTAATTTTAAGAGTTTCAGTTTTACCTTTTGCCAAATCGCCTATAGTCCAGACACCATTTGAATAGGATCCGACAGTGGCAGTATATGACTGATAAACTAAACCTGAAGGCAATACATCAGTGACATTAACGCCGCTTGCATCACATGGACCGTTATTTACAGCGTTTATTGTCCATACAACATAATCAGGGTAATTATATTCATTGGACGCTGTGCTTTTGCTTATAGCAACATCGACTTTTGGTATTACAACGAATGTTGTTTGATTAGTGATTGTCTTATAGTAATTGTCTTCAAAATGCTTTGCAGTTACTGTATAGGTTCCTGCTTTCAAATTAGTTAATTGAGCGGAAACTTCACCCAAATAACTTGATTTTAATGTTCTGTTGAAAACAACAGTGCCGTCTTCATGTTTAACTGTTAATAAAACGTCAATATTATATTCACGGGAATCCTGATATAGCTGACCGCTGTTTGTAGCGCCCAAAACAGGAGTTTCTCCATTAACTTTAATATATCTGTTGGAAGCTGCATTATATATTGCATTAGAAACAGCCAAATTGTCATAATCTGCAATGTTGTTACCTCCATATATTATTGCGCCAACGTTTTCAGTTTCGCCGTAATAAATATCCTTTGCATATATAGGAAGGGCGTAAACCCATGCCTGATTTTGTGTCATTACATTGTTTGTTATTTTTAAGTCCTTACCTGCCTTATCATAATATATTGCACTACCGTTTCTTGCTACATTATATTCAAATCTGTTGTTGTTTACAGTGTCTAACGTACCGTTGATATAAATAGCACCACCCAATCCGTCATCATTGACTTTAGGATCTGCAATAGCGGTATTGTATGTGAAATTTGATGTCTGAACATTTGTGGACTCACCGTTAACATATACTGCACCACCATCATGTTTAGCGCTGTTATGGTCGAAATTTGAATTGAAAATATCAAGAGTGTGAGTATCGACATATACTGCACCACCGTCTATTGATGCATAATTTTTATGGAAATTACACTCATCAATAGTTATGGAGTATCCTGATAATTTTGCAGCACCACCATACGGAGCATTATTTGATGTGAAATCACAATCAATTATTTTAAGATTCATTGATGTTATGCCGTCCACATTAGCCAATGCACCTCCGTAATCATTAGCTGTGTTTTCAATAAAAGTACAATCTTTAATGGTGCCTGATGAGTGTGCAGTTAAAGCTCCACCGAAATCTGCTGAATTTCCCTTGAAAATACAGTTTTCATATATGACGCTTTCCCTTAAACAGCTTGCACCACCGTGTGATAATTTAGTACCTGTTACTGAAATCGCTTTATTGTCTGTAAAATTACAGTTTTTAATTAATGAATTTGTAACTATTCCTTCTTTTCCTACCTGGATTGCACCTCCATATACTCCTCCACCGTTTTTATTGTAAACGCTGTTGGAAACGAATCTGGAATTCGTTATTCGCGTATCATAACCATAGGCCCCTACAGCACCTGCAGCTATTGCAGCACGATTATTTATAAAATCACAATTGTCAATTACAAGGTTACGTCCATAATCGGGGTTTGTCTCCACAAAATACTGGGTATAGATTGCACCACCACCATTGGAAGCATAGTTATCCCGGAATGTACAGTCCCTGAAACTCACGTCCTTTCCAAAGACCAGTACCGCACCGCCGTTAAATTCATTTCCGTTTTTAAATACAAGATTCGAAAAGCTGGATCCGGAACCTCCGTCTTCAACGACGAAAATACCTGATATATTTTTTCCGTCCAGCGTGGCTTTTGATGTCGAAGCAAATGTAATATTCTTATATACCAAAATTACTGATTGCGCTTCGGAAGCCTTAAACTCCCCGTTTAAAACAAGCGTGTCTCCGTCAGTTAAATTATAATGAATTAAGTTCTGAATTGTTTTAAAATCACCTCCATTTAAGGTAATTATATTTGACTTTAAAATTTTATCCGGTTGAGAATTTGCTAGTTTATCTTTATCAATTGCATTAATGCTGCCAACTGCTTCATGATTTGCGCCTGCATCGGCGAACGTGTCATTTAACTCCATCGCATCAACAGCATTGACTGCGAAAAGAATTAATGAAATGAAGCATATGGCAATTAAAAAATTTTTGCTAATAGCTATCTTATTTTCAAACATTTTCTTGTCTCCTTGAGGACATTGATAACCACCATTAATTAACAAAAAGCTATTAATAAGCAATTAAACTTTTTATTTTAATTTTAATTTTGAAAAACCTCATCAAATTTAAAATTTGTTCAAAATATGATGAATTAAAAGCTGGCTATCGATGCAGCCAGCTTACACCTCATAGTTTAAGGACAAATATAAGATCATAATCCAACAATTTTGGACAATTTTACCTTCCGACAACAATTTTCTCAAAACTGTGTAATATTGTACCAAAATAAAAGATAATCTCTATAAATCCTCTAAAATCTAATTAATGTGGTTTAATATTTATAGTTTTGCTTTAAACTGAATATAATTTCACTTCATCAAAAAATATAACCTCCTGATTAAAATTTAACCAAGTAATATGAAAACTTTAATAAAGAGGTAAAAATAAAACTAGAAAGTAACTTAAAAAAAGGAGAAGACCATGAGAAAAGAGGCAATCATAATACTTTTCATATTCTTATTAATATCATCAAGTGCCGGTCAGGTTTATGCAGCAAAAACCGTCTTTCTAACATCGGACAATATTATCGGTGAAAATGATGACGTTAAGATGTTGAACTCAATTAAAAATTACGTGGAGGAGTTAAGCAATGGTCAGATTAAAGTGATTGTTGACAGCAAGTCACCCAGCCCCGGAGAAGCCTCAAGAGGTATTGAAAGCAGTGCGGATGTATGCGTAAACCTTGCAGCGGCCGACCCCGGAAACTTTCTGATTCTGGCAAAGAACAGTGTCAATACAGACATGCAAATGATATATGTAAACACCGGAAGTTTTGATTTGGATAGTGAAACATCCCTTAGAAGGGCATGGGACGACAATTATTCCCGCGCAATATTTGCGGGACTTAATCACCCAGGAAAATACCTAAATGAATCCGGCGTAACATACATCCAGCCGCTGAAAGTATACCCTGATGCAGGTCCAAAGGGAAACCTCAACCATTATAGCGAAGATGTCAATAAATACATTGCACAGGAAATAGTTGAAAATGTCGGTAAAAACCAAGCTGAAAACTATGATAATGATTTGGTCATCACACATTCCCTTCATCCCTCACAAATGGCCAAGGCAAGCCAGGAATTATATGAAAGTGGAGATAAGGAGATGACTGGAACATACAACTCATATTCTGCCCCGCAAGTATTATATTTAACAAGTTCCTATCTGAACGGCAACGGGCTTGAAAGCCCTAAACAATACGGTGAACCGACTGATCCGGAACAGTACTCAATATTTACCAAAAATTCATATTCAATAGACGATTATATAAAAATGGGAGGAATCGTAAAGCAGTTCATGGATGAAAACGGAAGGGCGCCGAATTATATCGAATACGACGGTGCAAAAATCAGCTATTACGATTTATTATACAATTTCGCCAAAATAACAGAAAATCATACGGACAGTTCAGAGATGGATTTTGCAAAACACTATCACTTTGAAAGAGTCAACGAATCGATACTCATAACCGCATTTCCATATGTACTTGCAATTGTTGTTTTAATATTGGCATGTGCCGGACTGCGAAGAATAAGACGAAGATAAATATATAACTAACGATAAAAGTATTAAAAGTAGGTGAATTTATGAAAAGATATATAAGTGAATTAATTGGAACTATGGTTCTTGTGTTATTCGGATGTGGAAGTGCAGCCATCGCAGGCGCTGTACTAGGTAATTTAGGAATAGCTATGGCATTCGGTTTATCCATTGTTGCTATGGCATATGTAATCGGAGACATTTCAGGATGTCATATTAACCCGGCAGTATCCATCGGAATGTGGATAGACGGAAGAATGGAATTGAAAGACTTAATAATGTATATTATTTTCCAATGTATCGGTGCAATAATCGGTACTGCAATACTCGCAGTTTTAATCAACTCCGCACCAATTCTCGGAGGATATATGAGTACAGGATTAGGTCAAAACGGATTTGGAGCTGCATCAACTGTAGGAATTAACTTATACGGCGCATTAATTACCGAAGTAATTTTAACATTCGTATTTGTATTTACAGTTCTTGGAGTTACCAGAAGCGAAAAAACAAGTGTCGTTGCAGGAATCGTTATCGGTTTAACCCTTGCATTCGTACACATCATGGGAATCCCATTAACCGGTACATCAGTCAACCCAGCACGTAGTTTAGCACCTGCCTTATTCATGGGCGGAGTAGCTCTCCAACAAGTATGGGTATTCATTGTAGCACCAATTATCGGTGCAGTGATTGCTGGTTTAGCACACAAAGGATTATACACTGAGGAATAAACAATTCCTCATTTTTTCTCTTTTTTTATAACACCCTCAAGAAAACTTTTTTAAAATTTAAATATTATAGAATTGATATTTAATATATAAGGTGAATATATGAAAATCGTTGTTGCAATTGGCGGATCAATTCTATTGAAGGAATACGATAGTACAAGATTCATGCAATATAGTGAAATTTTAAAAGAATTAACAAAAGAGCATGAATTATTCGTTGTAGTTGGTGGAGGAAAACCGGCTAGAGATTATATTGGCGTTGTTCGTGACTTGGGGGCTGGCGAAGCTCAATGTGACGATATTGGGATTGAAGTTACCAGAATCAATGCTAAATTATTGCTGTCTGCACTTGGAGATGCTGCTTATCAAAGAGTACCTCACAACTTCCAGGAAGCTTTGGAATTTGCAGCCAGCGGCAAAATCATTGTTATGGGCGGAACTGAACCTGCACACAGTACAGATGCAGTTTCTGCAATTTTAGCTGAATACGTGCATGCAGACAAACTTATCAATCTGACTTCCGTTGACGGAATGTACACCAAAGACCCTAACAAATTCGATGATGCTGAACTTGTAAGTGAAATAACAGCTACAGATTTACTTGATTTCCTTAACGGCAAAGACATGAAAGCAGGAACCTATGAATTCTTTGATACCACCGCTGTTCAAATGATCAAAAGATCAGATTTGGAAACCGTTATTGCAAATGGTTATGAACCAGAAAACCTTATAAAAGCAATAAACGGCGAAAATATAGGAACTAGAGTTATTAACGAATAATATGGTGATTTTGTGGATAATCTAATCGATATTGGTTTGAATCTGATGCATTCCTCCTTTAAAAAGGACAGAGTTGAAATTATAGAAGAAGCCAAAAAGGTTGGCGTTAATCAATTCATAATTACAGGAACCAATATACATTCAAGCCACATGGCTCGTGATTACGCATCAAAGTATCCGAATACATTGTTTTCAACATCAGGAGTTCATCCCCACGATGCAAAAACATGTAACGGACACACAATATTCGAGCTGGAAAAAATAGCCAGTGCAGACTGCGTTGTAGCTATCGGAGAATGCGGTCTTGATTACAATAGAAATTTCTCACCACAGGATTTACAGAGAAAATGGTTTGAAGCTCAAGTGGAGCTTGCAGAAACTTTAGACATGCCTTTATTTTTACATGAAAGAGAAGCTCATGAAGACTTATATAAAATATTAAGTAAACATGACGACGTTACAGAAAAAAGTGTCGTCCATTGTTTTACTGGAACTAAAGAAGAAGCTCAAAATTATATCGATTTAGGTTGCTATATTGGTGTTACCGGATGGATCTGTGACATGAAAAGGGGAAGGGATTTGCAGGAAGCGGTAAGCGTGATTCCTCCCGAAAAACTGATGATAGAGACAGATGCACCATTTCTAATACCAAAGAATTTTGATAAAAAACCTAAAAAGAATAGAAATGAACCGAAATATTTACCCCACATACTCGAGATGATCGCTCTTTGCATGGGTATGGATAAAGAAGAGCTTGCAGTGCAGGTTACTAAAAATACAAAAGAATTTTTCAAAATATAAAACAGGTGATAATTATGTCAGTAGAACCACACAAACATTGTCCAATATGTGGAACTCCAATTCCATTAAATGAACTCGTATGCTCCCCAGACTGTCAAAAAGTATGGGATGCTAGATTAAATCAGCAGAAAAGAAGCAGACTCATATTGTATGTTGTAATAGCTATATTTTTAATCATATGGGCAATATTAACATTTGTAAAATAGATGTGATTACATGATACTAACATCAGCAAATACACTGGAAAATAAAAAAATCAAAGAATATAAGGGCCTTGTTACTGGAGAGTCATTAATAGGGGCAAATATTTATAAAGATTTATTTTCTGGTGTTCGTGATGTTGTAGGCGGTAGAACATCAAGATATGAAGAAGAAATTAAACGAGCCCGTGATATTGCACTTGAAAGTATGAAAGAAAAGGCAGGGCAATTGAATGCAAACGCCATTATCGGGCTTAAAATCTCTTATGATAACCTTGGCGGTACAATGGGAAACACCATTCTAATTACAGCCTATGGTACTGCAGTGCTTTATGAAGAAAATGAAGATTGATAAGCAAAGAGTAGGTAACCTGCAGAAAGCATTCAATACAATCGCCATCGGTACGGCAGCAGGTCTTGCAGTTTATGGTATTTTTTTATATTTCCATATAGACATATTCGGATGGAATCTGGGTCTTTTATTTGCACCATTGGCTGCGGGTTATGTTGAAACCAAAATAGCTGAAAGATTTATCGGCGAAGATATCGGCGCAATCAGCGCATTTATCCTATTTTTAGTTACAGTGGCCTACGGTTTTATAATAAACAATCCCACATTGGGATACAATATCATTACAGTAGGTTCAATCGTAATCATAATACAGGCAGCAATCCCTACATTCATAAACTATTTCGGAATAGTTGTTGTTGTCGGAACGCTATCATACCTGACCGGTTTTTTCAAAGAAAATATGGACAAACTGCGTAATCATGTAAGAAGATTAAGAGATGAACCGGAAAAAGAAATTATAGATACTGTGACATTATTCAGTGAAACGGAAAGCAACAAGGTATTGAACTCACAAAACTTCATTTACATAACAAGCACGGATCCAAAGGATTTGGACTACGATATCCTGGGATTTTTTTATGTAACGAAAACTATTGACAGAAACACCCACATCATGCATTTGTCTCCGGAAAAAGTTGAAAGAAAACATTTGAATGATCTGAAACAGGGAAAAGATGAATGTTTGATAAAGCTGGCCGATGAAATAAAAGAACTGGGCGGCAATGGCGTTGTTGATCTGGACATTCTTTACTTTTTAAATGGTATCGGAGGTTCCGAATTCCAGATTATCGCTCGTGGAATGGGAATTAAAATTAAGGAAGAACGCCCAACATTTTAAGAGCAATATACAATACCACAAAACCAAACACTTGTTTTAAACGTTTTTCAGGTAATTTATGAGCATATTTTGCACCGACCTGCGCCAAAGGTACTGAAAAACAGGCAATGAATAAAAAATTAATTATGCTTACATAACCTAGAGAATATGGAAATGAATTAACGCCCCATCCTGAAATTATATATGACAGGGTTCCTCCAATGGCCGTTAATGAAATAAATACGGATGAAGTTCCAATAGCGCGAATCATTGAAAAACCCAAAAGCATTGTCAGTATAACGATTAAAAATATTCCGCCGCCAATTCCGAGAAGGCCTGAGAAAAATCCTACAAAAATACCTGTAAGCATTATTGTAATTAAATTGAAATCAAATCTTGCTTCTTTTTCCTTTTTTTCTCTTGAAAGTATGTTTCTAATAGCTATGAACAACAATAAAAGTCCAAAAATTATTTCCAATGTTCTTGACGGCAATACTGAAGCGACAAATCCTCCGATGAAACTTCCGACAATACCGAATACTCCCAATTTGATTCCCGGACCAATGATATTATCCAATTTCTGGGAATGCTTATATGCTCCGCTGGATGCGGTTGGAATAATGATGGCCAAACTGGTTCCAAGTGAAATCAGCATTGCAAGGTCCGGTGCAACTCCAATATACTTTAAAAGGAAATACTGGAAGGGTACGATTAAAAATCCTCCCCCAACACCTAAAAGACCGGATGCAAAACCTGCGACAATTCCAATTAAAATCAAGCCAAGATAAAATTCAATTGCAAACATAATTTAATCCTTTTAGTAAATAATTTAAATAATTAATTCAAATAATTATTGTTAATGAAGATAAACAAGACTATATTTGTTGGTATCCTATTTATAATAATTGCCGGTGTGATTTTTATAAGCGATATTTTAAATCCTATAGTTCACCCGATAACACATCTATTTTTAATGGGATCTTCTAAAGGAAAAGACATAATATTTTTCGGATTGATGGGAGCCTTATTAATATCAACACAGCTGTTTAAGGATTTTAAAATCGATTCAGACAAATACTTAAAAATTACACTTGCTTTAGGTTCAGTTACATTAACCTTGGGAATCCTTCTGGAAGTCCTCTTCAGATACCAGATGGGAATTGGTCTTAACACTATTTTCATGTGTATCGGAAAAAGCATTTCATCAACAAGCATTCTGCATACCCATCTTTTAAAGTCCGTTTTTGGAGAGCTTGTAACCCATCTGATAGGACCATTTATCAACAGCGAAATAAATACTGGAGTCGGCCTATATTCATACATCCCAAACGTTGGAAAAGTGATAATTATACTGATTCCAGTTACCGGAATAGCATTATTGCTGGCCCTAAGAAATAAAAGAACTGTTCAGACAGTACTGCTTTCATTTTTCGGATGCTGTCTACTGATTGGAGCGCTGGATGGAGGATTATTTTCAACCCCCGCAATTACAGGAATATGCGGAGTATTTTTAATGCTTAGAAACGGCAAATGCATAGAAGAGATTGTTGACTATATTGCAGGAATCGATAAAAACATCTGCGACAGGTGCAAAATCATACCTCCATTTAAAGGTTTCAAAAATCTCATTGCGGTATTGATAAAAAGGTATCTTCCATACATTGTGGCCGCATTGATAATCCTTTTAAGGTTTTCAATAGCTGTTATCGGAGCGAATACCGAATATTATGAAGTGGACGTTGCAAATCCCGCAGATAACCTTGAATTAAATAACTTTTCAATAGAAAATGTAAGTCACAGTGATAATAAAACCGTTTATATCATGAATTCAGATTACAATGAAATGGAATTGCTAAACGATTTAAAGGTACCGCTGAACAATTCATGTGACTATTATACGGTATCCTGGAACATTTTTTCATATCTCGAACCTAATCATCCGATTACAAATATGTATCATTCATTGAAAAATTAAATTAACTATAAAAGATAAAGAGTATATCAATATGATTTTAAGCATTATTATACCGACATACAACGAAGAGGAATATCTGCCTGTCCTTTTGGAAAGTATTAAAAAGCAGAATTTCGCAGACTATGAAGTGATTATTGCAGATGCGGATTCAACTGACAGGACCCGTGAAATAGCTGAAGAATATGGCTGCATTATCGTTGAGGGGGGCATGCCCGGTGTTGGTAGAAACAATGGTGCTAAAGTCGCCAAAGGAGATTACCTGCTGTTTTTAGATTCGGATTTGGAGCTTACAGAGGATTATCTAAGAGACGTGATTTACGAGTTCCAGATGGAAAGACTTGGAATAGCCATTACCCAAATGAAGCCATTATCTGAAAAATCAGAAGACCGGCTACTGCATAACCTGGCCAATTACTTCATGATCGGCGTTGAAAGGATAAAGCCACATGGAGCAGGATGCTACGGAATAATCGTTAAAAGAGAACTCCACGAAAAATGCGGAGGATTTGACGAAGAGCTGACCTTCGGTGAAGACAGCGATTACATTAGGCGTTTAGGAAAAGTCGAACGCTTTAAAGTTTTAAGAAAGGCCAAAATAGGTGTTTCAACCAGAAGACTTGAAGAGGAAGGTATTGAAACATTAATACAGCAGTACGGAAAAAGTACATTGAATGATTTTATAGGTAAAAAAACAGATGCTGAAGAATTGAATTATGATTTTGGACATGGTAAAGACCATATGGATAAAACGAGCCTGGACAAATTTGCAAAGGAATCCGAAAAAATCAGCAGAATGTTTGAAAACTATGACAAGTCTGCAGAAAAAATCAATACTGCAAAATCATATTTCAAAAGAACGAAAGCCAGAAAAAACAGACCTAAAAAAATAGTCTTCTACTGTGTCTGCGGCGAGGGAATGGGTCATGCAATACGTTCCGGCGTGATAATAGACAGGATTAAGAAAAAATACGACGTATACGTATTCTCACATGACAGGGCATATGAATACCTGAATGAAAAATTCGATCACGTTTATAGGATTGGCGGATTCAATACAGTTTACATAAACAATAAGGTAAACAACCTAAAAACTTTACAAAGTGCCATAAGAAGAAATCCGACAAACATCAAGGTGGGATATGAGGAATTATACAAAAAGGCAAGAGCATTATCTCCGGACGTTATCGTAACTGACTTTGAACTTTATGCAACAATTGTCTCAAAGCTTCTACAGATCCCATTGATAACCCTTGACAATATCCATATGATTACACAGACAAAAATAGACTATCCGCCACACCATCAGACAGAAATGCTTAAGGCAAAAGGCGTGATTAAAGGCTATGTCGTAAGGGCGAAATTCCATATCCTAACCAGCTTTTTCTTCCCGAAGGTAAGGTCTGGAAAAAAAGCCGTAATCTATCCTCCGGTGATTCGTGAGGAGATATTCAAATTGAAGCCGACAACAGGAGACCACATCATCGTTTATCAGACAAGTAAGGAAAGCGGAAAACTTGTCAAAAGATTGAAGGCGCTTGATGAGAAATTTATCGTTTACGGATTCAATAAAAATGAAGTTGATGAAAATCTGACATATAAAGAATTCAATGAAAACGAATTCTATGACGATTTGGCAAGCGCAAAGGCTGTTGTATGTAATGGTGGATTCACATTCATATCCGAAGCCATAACCCTTAAAAAACCTATTTACAGTGTTCCAGCTATTGGAAACTTTGAACAGACATTAAACGGATTTTACGTTCAAAAATTAGGTTATGGAGAATATCACGAAAACATGAGTGTTAAAAAGCTCAAAATATTCCTGAATAGACTTGACAAATACCAGAATAAGTTAAATAAAGTAAAAATATATAATAACGACGGAATTATTCGTGAATTGGAATACCGTATCGAAAAATATTCGAAATAAAAAAAATAGGTTTTAGGTGAACTTATAAAGTTACACCCATATCTAACTGTTCAGTTAATTCTTTGTATCTGTTTCTGATAGTTACTTCAGTAACGCCGGCAATGTCTGCTACATCTCTTTGGGTTTTTCTCTCACCGAGTAAAACTGATGCAATATATAATGCAGCTGCCGCTACACCGGTTGGTCCTCTTCCTGAAGTTAATCCCTTATCCATTGCCTTTTCAATAATTTCAATAGCTTTGGATTGGGCTTCACCGGACAAACCTAATTCACTAGCAAATCTTGGAACATAATCTACCGGAGATGTTGGCGGCAATTTAATGTTCAATTCTCTTGTAAGGAACCTGTAAGTCCTACCAACTTCCTTTTTAGTAACTCTTGAAACTTCAGCAATTTCATCCAGCGTACGTGGAACATTACACTGTCTGCATGCTGCATATAATGAAGCTGCGACTACACCCTCAATACTTCTTCCACGGATGAGTTTATTGTCTACAGCGCTTCTGTAAATCACGGATGCCGCTTCCCTTACACTTCTTGGAAGTCCGAGTCTTGATGAATCCCTGTCCAGCTCAGACAATGCGAATGCAAGGTTACGTTCAGTAGCACCTGAAATTCTGATTTTTCTTTGCCATTTTCTTAATCTGTACCATTGAGCACGGTTTCTTGCAGGAATATCACGGCCGTAAATATCCTTATTCCTCCAATCGATCATGGTACTTAAACCTTTATCGTGAATAGTGTATGTAATAGGAGCTCCGACCCTTGTACGTTTATCTCTTTGTTCATGGTCAAATGCTCTCCATTCAGGACCCATATCTACCAAGTTTTCATCAATAACTAATCCACAATGAGAACAAACTACTTCTGCTCTTTCATAATCTCCTATCAATTCTGTAGAACCACATTCCGGACAAACTGCTTTTTTACTTTCTTCTTCACCTTTTCTTGCAGCCCTATCTGACCTTTTTCTACGTCTAGGAGCTTGATTTACTTCTTCTGACGTGGTTTCATCCTCCTTTTTTTATGTTTTTTAGATTTTGGTTTTGATACAAATAGTTTTTCACCATAATTACTCTTGATTTCATCCAAATCAGCGGACTTAAATAAACGAATTGAGATGTATGGCTGTTTAGTAGGCCCAAAAACATAGCTTACCTTCCCAATCTTATTGTTGTTACTGTCAAATACAATCCCACCACTGGTTGGTGTTTGGGAGGATCTTGCTATTAATTTACCAGAGTTTGCAACATGCAAACTATTTCCTAAAAATTTCATATAATCAAACTAAAAATTAAATCTGTATCGGTAATATATTTAGAACAGTCTAATATATAAAGGTATCGATATATTTATATATAAAATATTTACTTATTTAAATAATTTTATATTTGATTTTAATCCGACAACCTGTGATAATGACTTGCCTGAATTCAACATGTCGGTTATATTTTTCTCCTTGAGTTTTATCTCAAATGTCTTTTCCATAACCTGTGCAAAGAATTCTTTTGGAATGATAACAACGCCTGTTTCATCACCATATAAAAAGTCGCCCGGAGAGATTTTAACGGACTCCAATTCCAGATCAACGTTAATCTCGCCTAAACCTAAAGCCTTACCTGCATTAGGCCTGTATCCGCAAGCAAAAATAGGATAATCCATTGTCAATAATACATCCAAATCACGTACGCAGCCGTAAACAAGTGTTGCCTTAATGCCTGAGTTTTTAGCGCAGGTTGATGCGAGTTCTCCCCAGATTGCAGCATCCATATCGCTGGTTTCAACAAGCAACACGTCGCCTTCATCTGCCTCATCAATGGCCAAAGTAATTGTTCCCCAGTCATCGCTGCCGGTTTTTGAAGTGGTTATTTTACCCCAAGCTTTTAAATTGTTTATTGACTTTAAATTATACACCACACCTGGTCTGTGAGCTATTTCATTGAAAGCGTCTGAAATCTGACAGGATGAAACATTATCCAAAAATGAGTTCAGATTAATGTAGTTTTTATAATTTTTACCGTTGTAAGTCAAATCATCAATTGAAATATTGTCTAAAGATATGTCTTCAAATTTCACTTTCTTATCTAAATCTTTTTTGTTATTTAATAAATCCCGAGGCTTTATTGACATTAAATCACCATATTGTTTTCAACTAAATATTTGTCAAGAGAGTAATAAAAAAATTTCTATAGTTAAATTTTCAGCAAGAAATCTGGCATAACTTGCGGCATCAGAAAAAAATCATTAAGAGATAATTTCAATAGTAAATATTCCTTTTTTCATTCATTTCAATAGATTTAATTGTTAATTTCTTAAAGGTTTCCAGGAATTCAGAATCAAGTTCGTCCAAGCCGATTTCCTTTTCCCATTTCTCATTAATCTCTTTCATTACCGGAATGAGATCTTCACCTTTTTCGGTTAACATTAAAGAGTAATAACGTTTGTCTTCAGGTAATTTCTCACGTGTGAGATAACCTTCTGATTCCAATTTTACAATTGCCTTGGTTATTGCCCCTTTGGTCAAGCTTAAATCAGCAGCCAAATCCTTTTGGTTAATGCCATCGTTTTCATAAATTTTGAAAATGCAGAATACTTGAATTAAACTTATGCTATACTTTGAAAATTCATAGTTCAGATAGTTTTTGTGATTTTTGTGAAAAACATATAATGTATCTGCAAAATGTTTGGATTCCTTAAATGTTAGATTATTTTCAGATTTCATTAATCATATTTTTCTATTTATAAATATAAAATATTTTTGTAAAAGGCATTCACATTGCAAAAAAATGCATGGATGAGAAAACTAAAATCAATATAACATATTTTATATATTAGTTTAACCAAAAATATTAAGCGTAGTAGTTGAACACTACTTATATTATTATATGCTTAAGAGTTCATTTATTCATTATTATTTATATGATTTAATTAAAAAAAAGGAGAAAATTTAATTATTAAAAGGATTTAAACTAAAAACAGAAAAAACAACAAATTTAAAAGTGTAAAAATAAATTTAGACCCGTTTAATTAAATTTTCATTAGTACTTTAGCTCTTTTTAGTGTATAATAGGTTTTATTTAAAACATGTTTATCGTATAATTTATTTATTGCCTAAAAATAATTTAATTTTTAGAAACACATAAATAAACCCGATTAATAAGCTAGGAGGCTTAAAAATGGGAAAAGGCGAAGAATTAACTACAACAAAATATTTAATCCATGCGCAAATTAATGCAAATGGAATTGTAGAAAAACCTGATGTTGTCGGAGCAGTCTTCGGACAGACTGAAGGTTTATTAAGTAACGATTTAGATTTAAGAGAACTTCAAAGGACTGGTAGAATAGGAAGAATACAAGTCAATATTCATTCTAACGGCGGAAGAGCTAAAGGAGATATTATTATCCCTTCAAGCTTAGACAGAGTTGAAACCGCTATCCTTGCAGCATCTTTAGAAACAATCAATCGTGTTGGACCTTGTGAAGCCGAAATCCAAACTTTAAAAGTTGAAGATGTTCGTGCTGTTAAAAGAGAACAAGTTGTAAACCGTGCTAAAGAAATCTATAAAAACATGGTTGAAAGTGTCGGTCCGGCAAGCATGAAAATGATTGAAGAAGTCAGGGAAGCTATGCGTATCCATGAAATTTCCGAATATGGAGATGACAAATTGCCAGCTGGCCCAAGCATTCACACTTCAGATGCAATTATCGTTGTTGAAGGACGTAGCGATGTTTTAAACTTACTTAAATACGGTATTAAAAATACTGTTGCTGTAGAAGGAGTAAGCGTTCCACAATCCATTGGAGAATTAAGTAAAAAAAGAACTACCACCGCTTTTGTAGATGGAGATCGTGGCGGAGAGTTAATCTTAAAAGAACTTTTACAAATCGGAGATGTTGACTACATTACCCGTGCTCCTCAAGGAAAAGAAGTGGAAGACTTGGAAAAAGACGAAGTCTTAGTTGCACTTAGAGACAAAGTTCCTACTCCACAATTCTTAGCAAATCACAACATTCTTTCTGAATCAGATAATAACGGACGCAAAAAACATGATAAACATCATCACAAAAAACATCAGAAATACAAAAAAGAACCTGAAATTGAAGATGATGAAATCAGTTTAATGAAAGACATGTTAAAAGAATTTGAAGGCACTGGCTGCGGAGCAATCTTAGATAAAGCATTGAACATAACTAAAGAAGTTTCAATTGAAGATATCTATGAAGAAATCAAAAATATTGAAGAAGGTGCAGATACCGTAATATTCGATGGTATCATAAGCCAGAGATTAGTTGATGTTGCTTCTCAAAAAGGCATTAAAAAATTAGTTGCTTTCAAATCAAACATTGTGAAAAAGCCACACAATCTTAAAATCATTACTATGGACTAATAGTATTTTTGAGGATATTTATCCTCACTTTTTATTATTTTTTTCTACCAAACAATCATCAAAGTCGAATATACTCTTTTTAGATTTAACAAATTTACAGTTAATTAAATTGATGTTACTTTTAAATAGTATAGTTTTTAAAAGAATACAACATGATTTACAAATGTTTAATCTGCGGACACATTCATAATGAGGAGTCCACAGGTGTTTTATTGAATGAATTGGACGAATGTCCCATCTGCAAACAGGATATTTCAAATTTTGTTGAAGTTGAAAAAACAGAAAGCTTTGATAACACAGAATTAGCATACGACAAAGAATTTGCCAAATCAGATAAAGATGAAAGAGGCATGGATTTAATTCACGAAATGGCTATCAGCGGTCAAAGTATTGTTTCTGCAATGGGAACCGATTTAAAAATGCCTGATTGGGAAGACATTTTAATTTTAGGTTGTCAGTTAAATCCGCAACCATTAGAAAAAGAAATTGACGTTAATACCCAAACAGTAATAGGCAAAAATGCTTTAAAACCTTTGGTAATTGAAACACCGATTTATATTACCCACATGTCTTTTGGAGCATTGTCAAGAGAAGTTAAAATTGCTCTTGCAAAAGGAAGTGCGGGAGTAAAAACCGCCCAGTGCAGTGGTGAAGGAGGAATTTTAGCAGAAGAAAAAGAAAACTCATACAAATACATCTTCGAGTACGTTCCAAATAAATATAGCGTTAATGATGAAAATTTAAAAAGCTCTGATGCTATTGAAATTAAAATCGGCCAATCAACAAAACCAGGTCTTGGAGGGCAACTTGAAGGAGTTAAAGTAACCTCAGAAATTGCACAGGTCAGAAACAAAACTGAAGGCATGGATATCCATTCACCTGCAACAATACCTGAAGTAAATTCAAAAGAAGACTTAAAAGATTTAGTATCTAAACTGCGTGAAAAGTCCGAAGGCAGACCAATCGGTTTAAAGCTTGCAGCAGGACATATTGAAGAGGATTTGGAATATGCAATATATTCCGGAGCAGATTTTGTAACCATTGACGGAAGAGGAGGATCAACCGGGGCAAGCCCAAAAATAATTAAGGATTCAACATCCGTTCCAACAATATATGCCCTGGCAAGAGCCCGCAAATATCTGGACGATAAAAATTCAGATATGAGTTTAGTCATTACCGGAGGATTAAGATTATCATCAGATTTTGCAAAAGCATTGGCTATGGGTGCTGATGCAATAGCAATCGGTACTGGAGCATTAATAGCGGCTGCATGCCAACAGTATAAAATCTGCCATACCGGCCGATGCCCTGTTGGTGTTGCAACACAGGATAATGAATTACGTGAAAGATTGAATATAGATTTAGCAGCCAAAAGAGTGGAAAATTATCTCAAAGTATCAACTGAAGAGTTAAAAACATTTGCAAGAATCACAGGCCATGATGATGTTCATGACCTAAATTTAAATGATATAAGAACACTAAACTCAGAAATATCTGACTATACCGACATTAAGCATGTTTAAATATCTTTGAAAAATTAACAAGAAATTGCTATAATTATAAATATTAATACCAACAAATATTATTTAAGAAACTATAACTTAAGGAGGAAATTAAATGAATATAAACATTGATAATTATTATGCTGCTAGAAAAACAGTCTTTGAAAGATTTGATGAATCTACTACAGCAACAAAAATCGTTTTATCATTTTTAATGGCTTGTATTACTGGTTTAATGGCTCAAATCATTATTCCTCTTCCATGGACCCCAGTTCCAATTACTGCACAGACACTTGCAGTTTTATGCTCTGGACTGTTCCTTGGTAAAAAATATGGTTGTTTAAGCCAAATAATGTATATTGTTTTAGGAATTACATTCATTCCATGGTTTGGAGGAATGACCGGAGGATTAGACATTGTACTCGGATCCACCGGAGGATATTTCGTAGGATTTATAATTGCATCATACTTCATAGGTTACATTACTGAAAAGTATGCAAAAGCACGTAATTTTACCCGTATGTTTGCAGTTATCGGAGTAGCTAACTTTGCATTAATTTACATTCCAGGTCTTATCGGATTAGCACTCTGGGCTTACTTAACTCAAGGTGCTGTATTAGGAGTTGTAGATTTATTGTTAATGGGTCTTGTTCCATTTATCTTTGGAGACCTTATTAAAATCGCAGCTACAGCAGGATTATCCAAAACTTTCTTACCAAAAGATTAAGGTTAATTTTTTAACCTTTCTCACTATTTTTTAAAAGATTTACATGAGAATTAAATTACGAGGCCATCATTTATTATGTCTTTCAGGTTTTCAGGGCTACGGCTACAGTGAGGATTTTGTTTTGAATATGGCCAGAATTAATGAAAAAAGAAAATCTGAAGATTGCATTATCACCCTAACAAATGAAGCAGACGATATATGTTCATCATGCCCAAATTTAAAGGATAATCTTTGTGAAAATGAAAAACAGAACGAAGTTATCGTTAAAATGGATAATGAAATATTATCACAATTCAATTCAGAAAAAGAATATAATTCATTAGAGCTATTTAAAGAAGTGTCTATGAAATTTAATACATTGAAAAGTGTGGAAAATGTCTGCAATAATTGTAAATGGGAAAATGAATGCTTATTTTACAAAAAATTAGAATAAAACGATACCTTTAAATACTACTTAAAATATATATTAAAATGTTGTTATATTGCAACATAGTCCCGTAGGGTAGTGGTAATCCTTCTAGGCTTTGGACCCGGAGACGGCGGTTCGACTCCGCTCGGGACTATTCTAAATAACTTTTTTTATGAGATTTTTTATGAAAAAGCTGTTACTTATTGGAATTAATACAAGAAGTATGCTTAACAGTGCATTAAAATTAAATTATGATGTTTTTTCAACCAGTTATTTTTCAACATCAGATACTCCAAAGATTGAAAATCAAAAGATTATTCTTGAGGAAAAGGATAATGAAAGCTCGGGGATTTTTGAAGACAATTTCAACAGCAAAAGCATTCTGGAGTATTCAAAGGATTATATTGATGAAGTTGACCACATCATCCCAATATCCGGAATTTCACCAGATGAATTTAGGAAAAAAGATCAAAAAAAGATTTTAGGAAACAGAAATGTTGAAAAAATTGAAGACAAATTCAGATTTTTCAAAGAAATCGAAGATGAATTTAAAACACCTGACACTTTTTTAATAAAAGATGTAGATGAAGCAATTGAAATCAGTGAAAATAAACCTGATGTCAAATATATTATAAAACCCGTTAAAGGATCTGGTGGTTATGACATTAATCTTTTAAATAATGATGGCTGTATTCAATTAAATGATGGTGAAAAATTCATGCTTCAGGAATACGTTGAAGGGATAAATTTAAGCTCATCAGTGCTTGGAAGTAAAGATTGCAAAAAAACAATAATGAACTCACGATTACTGACTGAAAATGATTTTAAAAACAATAACAGTTTCATATATATTGGAAACATCCTGCCTTTAACAGATGAAAGTGCATTGACAAAAATAAAGGATATTGATAAAATAAATAAAGAAATGATTGAAACGTCAGAAAATCTTGCATACAAATTTGATTTGATAGGTTCAAACGGTGTTGACTTCATCCATAATGAAAACGGACTCTATGTTATCGAAGTCAATCCAAGAATTCAGGGAACATTCGAATGTGTGGAAAAGTCACTTCAGATAAACATGCTTGATGCCCATATAAAAAGCTCTCTAAATGAAAGCGTGGAAATTCCAAAAGCAAAGTATTACGCATATAAAAAGATAATTTATTCACCATGCCGGAACAAATATTCAAAAATAAATCTGGACAACATCTATGATTTGCCCCACATAGGAACGATAACTGAAAAATCAGAACCGCTGCTTACAGTAATCGATAAGGACAGTGATTTTAAAAAGTTATATGAAAAAGTCGAAAACAGCTCCAGAATAGTAGATGAGGAAGCTAAAATACACCGACAAGATGCAATATAAAGAATAAAAACCCAATTGTTATTAAAAAAGTAGTTATAACCATCCCATAAGTCATCCATACAAATAAACGAGCTTTATTATCAGGATCTTTTAAAAATTGGTCAATAGGATTTCTTTTCATGATACACCATTAATTAAATTTCTTAAAAAAAAATAAAAAAAGAAAATGAACAGAATAAGAAAGTCTTATTCTGCGGCCTCTTCAGCAGCTTTTGCAGCCTTTTCGTTTTTCTCAATAGTAGACCTAATCATTTTCAAACGAACAAAGTTTTCCCTTTCCATTTCTTGGAGTCTCATATCAATATACTTTTCAGTATTTTGGAATCTTGGAATCATAATGTGTTCTAAAGCATTTACTCTACGTTTAGTGGATTCAATTTCTTCCGCTAAAAGGAAAATAGTTTTTTCCACTTCACCAAGTTCAATTAAATACTTAAGAGATTCCTCGAATTTTTTAGCAGCTTCATCCAGTTGTATAGTTGTATCGGAAAAACCGTAACCCCTATCAATAATGGACCTTTCTTCCATTTTAACATTGGTTACAGGTACGGATACACCCATTACACTTCTTGAAGTAATGTCAACGTCAATGGATTCTTTAACTGAAAGTGATGCTTTCTTTACAGCTAAATCGCCCATTGCAATTTGAGCTTCTACTAATGCTTCATTAGCTTCTTTTAAGCTTCTTTCTGCATCTTCACGAATACCTTTAACACGATCCAAGATATCAAAAAATTCTTTGATTAAAGCATCCCTTTTTTCCTTGAGTAAACCGTGTCCTTTTACAGCCAGTTTAGTCCTGTTTTTAAGGGATAATAACTCCATCCTTGTTGGATTAATTCCATCAATAATATCTTGTGCCATTTAATCACCTGTTTTAAACAAATGAATTTATTCTTTTGGAAGGTATTGTTCGATAAATTCTTCTTTAACCCTTTTGAGTTCGGTTTTAGGTAAGATTTTAAGTAAATCCCAACCGAGGTCTAAAGTTTCAAAGATAGTTCTGTCTTCATCTTTACTTTGAGTGATGAATCTATCTTCAAATGCTTGAGCAAATTCCAAGAACTTTTGGTCCCTTTCTGTAAGAGCTTCTTCCCCTACAACTGCAACTAAGTCTCTTAATTCACGACCTTCTGCATAAGCAGAATAAAGCTGGTCAGATACTCCACTGTGGTCATCACGAGTTTTGTCTCCACCGATACCACCACTCATCAAACGAGAGAGTGATGGAAGTACGTCTACAGGAGGGTAAATACCTTTCCTGGAGATTTCTCTGCTTAATACAATCTGTCCTTCAGTAATATAACCAGTTAAATCTGGAATAGGGTGAGTAATATCGTCTTGAGGCATAACTAAGATAGGCATCTGAGTAATTGAACCTTCTTTACCGTCAATACGTCCTGCTCTTTCATAGATACCAGCGAGGTCAGTGTACATGTATCCAGGGTAACCTCTTCTTCCAGGTACTTCTTCCCTTGCTGCGGAAATTTCCCTTAAAGCTTCACAGTAGTTGGTCATATCTGTTAAGATAACCAATACCTGCATACCTAAGGTAAATGCATAATATTCTGCAGTGGTTAAAGCCATTTTTGGAGTTAAGATTCTTTCAATAGCAGGGTCGTCTGCCAAGTTCATGAATACTGTTAATTTTTCTAAAGCTCCAGTACGTTCAAAGTCTCTCATAAAGAAGTTTGCTTCTTCGTTTGTAATACCCATAGCTGCGAAAATTACTGCGAATTCGTCGTCAGCACCTAATACTTTAGCCTGTCTTGCAATTTGTACAGCTAAATCGTTGTGAGGTAAACCAGATCCTGAGAAAATAGGAAGTTTTTGTCCTCTTACTAAAGTGTTCATTCCGTCAATGGTAGAGATACCAGTTTGAATAAATTCTTCAGGGAATTCACGAGAAGCAGGGTTCATAGGAGCCCCGTTAATATCCAATTCTTCGTCAGGAATGATTTCAGGTCCACCGTCAATAGGTTTACCGATACCGTTAAAGATACGACCCATCATATCTCTGGAAACACCGATTTTTGCAGTTTCACCAGTAAATCTGGTTTTAGTGTTTTTGGTGTTCAAATCGTTAGTTCCTTCGAAAACCTGGATAACAGCAACATCTTTAGTTACTTCAAGAACTTGCCCACTTCTTTTTTCACCAGTAGGTGTTTCAATATCTACAATTTCATTGTAACCAACGCCTTCTACTCCTTCAACAACCATTAAAGGACCTGAGACTTCAGATACAGTAGTATATTCTCTAGTTTTAATATTTGTATTCATT
>NZ_JAZRKF010000021.1:0-8221 GCF_045646205.1 Methanobrevibacter sp.
TGCAAATCTTAATTTTCCTGCGAAGATTTGTTGCATTAAATACTTTTTAAATTCTTGATAATATCCATATTTCTTTTTTAGTAAGTCAATTTTAGAATCAATAGATTCTAAAAAATCTGAAATCTTTTTTTGTTCATCCAATGAAGGGATATTTAATGGTAATTTCTTGTATTCATTAGAATTTATTCCAGGTTGTCCTGATCGAACGGACATAACACTAACCCAATTTTTATATTCATCTTTTAATGTATTATAAAAAACAAACTTAGGATATGCTTTATTAATGTTAAATTTTATTAAAAAACCTGCAAAATATAGATTACCATCATTTTTATCATAGATATAAGTTTTTCCAGTACTTGCGCCAGTTCTAGCAAAAACTATGTCTCCTTCTTTTAATTTAAATTTTTCATCTAAATTTCCATCTGGTGAAGTTAAAGGACTAGGAACAAATTTATTTGATGATTCTGAAATATCTGTGATGCGAATATATTTATTAAATCCATCAAAGTCAGTTGCAGCTGAATTCATTCCATACATCTCATCAGAGGATACATTTCCTAAATTGGATTTAACCCATGTTTCATCAAATCCGCTAAATCGGAGTTTCGGTACTAGTTTTTCTTCAGCCATAACATCATCTCAATGAAATAGGTGCTCTGATACCTAATTCATCACAGTATTTTTTAATTTCAGCATCTACTTTTTCCATTTCTGCTTCAATTTTTTCTAGCTCATCCACAACTTCATCAAGGTCAATTGGTTCTTCTTCTTCAAAAGTATCCACATAACGAGGAATATTTAAATTAAAATCGTTTTCTTCTATTTCTTCTAATGTAGCTTTATGTGAATATTTTTCTATTTCTTCACGATTAGCATATGTATTAATAATTTTATCAATGTCTTCAGGCCTTAACTTATTTTGAGTTTTAACTTTTTCAAATTCCTTACTTGCATCAATGAATAAAACATCATCATCGTCTTCACGACATTTTTTAAATACTAATACACATGTAGGAATTGATGTTCCATAAAATAAATTTGCAGGCATACCAATAACTGCATCTAAATAATTTTTTTCTTCAATTAAGTACCTTCTTATTTTTAATTCTGCTGCTCCCCTAAATAATACTCCATGGGGCAATACAACAGCCATTGTTCCACTTTCATTTAATTGATAAACCATGTGCTGTACAAAAGCATAATCAGCTTTGGATTTAGGGGCTAGTTTACCATATGCACTGAACCTTGGATCATCATTAAAATCATCACTTGCACTCCATTTTGCAGAAAATGGTGGATTCGCCACTACTGCATCAAATCTCATATCTTTGTGCTGAGGATCTTCCAATGTATCCCCTTGCCTTATATCAAAATCATTATATTTAACACCATGCAATATCATGTTCATTCTTGCCATGTTGAATGTAGTTGTGTTTAGTTCTTGGCCGTAGAAGTTTGCTACTCTAGCTTCTTTTGAAATCCTTAATAATAAAGAACCTGAACCACAAGTAGGGTCATATACGTTCTTTATTTTATCTTTACCAAGTGTTACAATTTTTGCTAGGATTTTTGATACTTCTTGAGGAGTATAAAATTCCCCAGCTTTTTTTCCAGCTTCTGATGCAAATTGGCTGATTAAGTATTCATATGCGTCTCCCAGAATATCTGATTCTTCGTTTTCTAATTCAAAATCAATTTCATTTAATAAGTTTAAAACTGTTGATATTTTTTGGTTTTTATCTTTGTCTTTTTTACCTAATTTTGTGGAATCTAAATCCACATCATCAAATAGATTTTCAAAGTCATTTTCACTTTCTTTTCCTTGTGCTGAATTTGTGATTTCATTAAATGCTTCTCTTAAATCATTTCTTATTGTTTGATTAGTATTAATCTTATCAATAATTGTACTGAATAAATGTTCAGGAGTTATAAAGTAACCTAATCTTTTAATACTTAATTTTTCAAGTTTTTCTCGCATTTTTTCATTTTCAAATGCTTTTTGAAATGTAATTCCATCTTTAGTTAATTGTTTATTTAAAAATGTTTCTTGTTTTTCAGATAAGTATCTGTAAAATATAAAACCTAAAATATAGTTTTTATATTCATTTGCATCCATGTTTCCTCTTAATTCATCAGCTATTGCAAATAATTTTGTTTCTAAATTTGTTGCCATATGTCTTCACCTATTCAAAATCAAATAACTCAAATATTTCTAAAATTTCTGCTTTAACTCTGTCAATTTTATCCATTTTGTCTATAAATAGTAATTCTTTATCTTTAAATGCCTCTTCAATTAAATCTTCATCTATCTTGTCTGAAAATTCAAATTCACTCAATATCTCTCGTGTAATTTCCTCGCTTAACTGTTCTTCATCAATTAAATCGCAAATTGCTTGTCTTCTTTCAGCATTTACAAAATTATCAAATTCTTCTTTAATATTCAAATTATTATCTCTAATACGGTCAATTTCTTCATCCATGAATTTTTCCATTAATTTAATCTTACTTCTTAAATTAACAGTGTTCTTCATCATTTTAATGATTTTTTCTTTCTCTTTATCATAATCATCAGTTATGTTAATGTTTTCAAGTAATTCAAGGATATAATCTACATTAATTTTATCGTTTCGAAGTAAGTCTAATTCAAAATCAATATCGTCCAATATTGAAGTTCCGCCATCAGGACCATCATCGTCAGGACCTAAACTTTCTTTAATATTTAAGTAGGCGCCAGTGAAATCCTCATATTCCTGTTCTTCAATATCCAAATCATCAAAGGTGAATTCAACAAAAGTATCTAATTTATTTTTAGTTTGTAATAATTTTTTAAATCCTAAAACAAAATCTTTCTTTTTAGTTTCACTTTGAAGCTCATATACTTCTTGTGCTGATTTAACTAACTTATATAATTCTTTTAAATCACTGTTAAATGTTTTTACAAGAGCTTCGTAAGTTGGCAATAGTATATCTTCTAGTGGTGCGTTATTTGAGAATAATGTTAATGCTGCATCCACTTGATCATGTAATGGTCTGTAACATACTATATTTCCGTGAGATTTACGGTCATTATAAATCCTGTTGGTTCTTGAAAATGCTTGCAGTAAGCCATGGTATTCTAGGTTTTTATCAACATATAATGTATTTAGTTTTTTACTGTCAAATCCAGTTAGGAACATGTTAATAACTAATAATAAATCTATTTCACGGGTTTTCATTCTTTTACATACATCCCTATGGTATTCTCCCATAGTTTCTGTATCGAAATTAGTTCCAAACATTTCATTATAATCAGCCATATAGTCATCTAATAATTCTTGTGAATGTTTTTCACGGTCATCGAATTTCTCATTAGGCGCATATGTAAAAATAGTTGCTACTTTAAAATCCAAGTTTCTTTCTTTAATTTTTTCTTTAAATAATTTATAATAGTCATGTATGAAACCTGTTGGATTGTCCTGAGTTTTTTGGGAAACTGCAAAAATAGCATTAAATTCTCTGTCTTTTGTTTTTGCATTATAACTATCCAATATATGGTCTACGATTAAATTTAATCTTTCTGGATGACCATAAGCTTCATTTATTTTAATAGATTTTACTTTTTCATCAACTATGTCTTCATGAGCTTTAATTGTATTATAATAATCAATTGAGAATCCTAACACATTATGGTCTGCAATAGCATCTTTAATCATATAAGTATGCAATCTATCTCCAAATATCATTTTAGTAGTTTTATTACCAAATGCGTTTTCTCTAAATATTGGTGTTCCAGTAAATCCATAAGACAAACTATTTTTGAAGAAATTACTAATGTCCTGTTGCATTTTTCCAAATTGACTTCTATGACATTCATCAAATATTAAAATTATATTTTCATCTTTGATTTTTTCTAATTGTTTTTTTGTATGTTTTCTATTCACTGCAATAGCTAATTTTTGAATAGTTGTGGTGATTAATGGATTTTTATTACTTAAAAGATTTTTAACTAACGCTCCAGTATGTTCAGATGTTCCAATACATTTTGGACAGAATTTATTGAATTCCTTATTTGTTTGGTCATTTAAATCTCTTCTGTCAACGACAAATATTACTTTATAAATTGAGGGGTCATCTGATAATAATTGACTGACTTTAAATGATGTTAATGTTTTACCACTGCCTGTTGTATGATAAACATACCCATTCTTTTTATGTTCTAATGCTTGTTCTAATACAGCATCTACTGCATATTTTTGATATGCACGAAGTACCATTAATTCTTTTGAGGATTCATTCAGCACCATGAATTTAGAAATCATTTTAGCAATGTTGCATGGTTCTAAGAAATCTTCTGTAAATTCTTGTAATGAATGTATGTTTTTATTTTTTTTATTTTTCCAGTAGAATGTGAATCCAAAATTGACTTCACTTGGTCTTGCATTAGCAAAATATTTTGTTTCTAAACCATTGCTTATGATGAAGATTTGAATATATCCGAATAAATTCTTATAGGATGTTTTCATGTATCTTTTAACTTGGTTGAATGCTTCTGAAATAGCTACTGATCTTCTTTTAAGTTCAGCTTGAACAAGAGGTAAACCATTTATTAATATAGTCACATCATAACGAGTTTTATGTTTATATCTCATGGTTATTTGATTAGATACCTGGAAGATATTTTTACACCAGTCTTTTTGATTTAAAAATTTAATTGATACTGATGTCCCATTGTCTCTTTTTATTGTATATTCATCTCTTAGTTTGTCGGCTTTGTCAAATATTGAACCTGAGTCTAAGTGTGTTAATATTCTTTTAAATTCTTCATCAGTTAGCGGTTCTCCTTTTAGTTCTTTTTTGTTTAATTTTTCTAATTGTACTTTAAAATTAGCATTTAATTGTTCTTCATTGTTTATTTTGATAAATTCATATCCCATTCCTTTTAATTGTTCTATGAATTTATCTTCCAACATTGCTTCACTTTCTACATCAACTGTCATTATGCGAACCCTCTTTGGAATACAAATTATTATTTATATCTATTTCTGTTAGACACATTTTATAATCTTTCTTATTTTTACTACTCCAACATCAATATTGTTCTAAGTAGGTAAAATAATAAGTAAAAATTAATTTTAATTACATGGGAAAAATTTTATATGGGGCATATAATATCATTAACTAGTGATTAAAATGACAGAAGATAGATTCAGAAAATATGATGAGCTTGAAGATGACGAAAAAGAAGTACACGACGTTTTCAGACAAATGAAACTACTTGCAGATTACAACAAATTCAAGTTATACAAATACAAAGTTGAAGATTTAATAGAAGATTATGAAGAGTTAAAAAAGCTCCGTGAAGAAATTCAAGCCAAATACTTTTCAGTTTATGAAGAATTAGTCAATGAAGAATTAATTGAAGGAGAATTAGATGCCAGCATTTGGGGAATAACAAGAGAACATGAAAATGAAACCTGGGATTCTGAATTGCAGTTAATGAGTGAGATTAAAACTAATTTTGATATAGCTATTAATCTGATTGAAACTGGCGAAGCAGAACAAATGATTATCGATGATGAAAATTTGTAATCTAATTTTTTATAGTTTCATAATACATAACTTTTTACTAAATTAATATCAAATATAAATTTAGGTGATAGTATGGCTGAAGGTGATGTTTTTAGTACTACAAATCTTAAAGTTTCAAATTTAGTTTCTGAAGTTGATTCTGGAATTATTGCGCTTCCAGATTTACAAAGGCCATTTGTTTGGAAAGATAAGCAAATTAGAGATTTATTTGACTCATTATATAGGGGTTTGCCAACAGGATTAATAATTCTTTGGGGAATCGGTGGCAGGGATGACGAATTTAAACCAATTGGTTTTGATAAACCAACATCACCTAATAGATTAGTTATAGATGGTCAGCAAAGATTAACTTCACTATATACAGTTTTCACTGGAAAACCTGTTCTTGATAAAAATTACAAAAAAAGACTTCCAAAAATTGCATTTAACCCATTAACTGATGAAATAGAAGTTTTAAATTCAAGTCGTGAAAAAAATCCGGAATGGATAAATAATATCACAGAAATATTCAGTGGCAGCCTATTAACTATTATAAGAGAATATATTTCTAATATTAAAGAAAAAAGGCCTGATTTAGAGATTAATGAAACAGAAATTGAAAACAAAATCGAAAAAATAAGAAATATTAGAAACTATCCATTTTCAGTTATTGAATTATCACAAGATTTAAATCCGGAACAAGTATCTGAAATTTTTGTAAGAATAAACAGTAAGGGAAAGGTCTTAAATGAATCTGATTTTATTTTAACATTAATGTCAGTATACTGGGATGATGGAAGAAAAGCATTGGAAGAATTTACAAAAGATTGTAAAAAACCAGATTTAAGTAGGGAAACTGCATTTACAACAATAAAAGCAACACCTGATTTAGAACATCTTTTAAGACCTGCAATTGCTTATTCATTTTTAAGAGGTAGACTTCATTATGCTTATTTAATTCTTAAAGGTAGGAATTTAGAAAATAAAACTACAACTGAAGCTGAAAGAAATAAAAACTTTGATAAATATAAAAAAGCGCAGGAAATTGTTTTAAATTTAACAAACTGGCATGATTATTGTAATTTAATTGAATCTATTGGATTTATAAATTATAATGTTTTAATTAGTTCAGAATTTGCATTTTATGCTTGTTATGGATTATATTTGATTGGAAAATATCAATTTAATGTTGAATACTCAAAATTAAATAGAGTGATTAGTAAGTGGTTTGCATTTTCACAATTAACACAAAGATATTCTTCATCATCAGAATCAATTTATGAACAAGATTTAGTTAGATTTAGGGAAAAAGATGTTGATTTCGTTGAAACATTGGATAACTTAATTAGAAGTGAATTGACAGCGGATTATTGGAATATAACTCTTCCTCAGAGATTAATTTCATCTAGTAACAATTATGCAGGTAAAGTTTATACTGCTGCAAAAATATTTGAAGGAGACAACATGTTATTTTCAAAAGCAGTTTTAAGAGATCATTTATCCCCATTATCTAAATCAACGAAAAAATCAGTTGATATCCACCATATATTTCCAAAAAATTATTTAATCAATAATGGAATAACAGATAAAACAGATTATAATCAACAAGCAAATAAGATTTACATTGAGTATAAAGATAATATTAAAATCAGTGATAAATCTCCAGCAGAATATTGGCCATTAATGTTAAACACATTAAATGAACATGAAAAAGAAGATTTAATGAATAACTACATTGAAAAATATGATCTACCATATGAATTCTGGAATATGGATTATTTTGAGTTTTTAGAAGCACGTAGAAAATTAATGGCTAAAAGTATTAAAAAGTATTTTGAAAAATTATAAATTATATGAAATAAGTCTTCTTAAACTTTATTTTTGACTTATTTCTATTATATCCTTTTTTTAAAATCCCAACCGTTAATGTCAACATCACTAAATTTTAAAAAAAGTAGCTATTATATATAAATATTTATATATTAAAAGTAATAAATTATATAATAAATTAAGTGGAGGACATTTATGGCAGATTCTATAATTTTACTTGAAGAGAGAAAAGAAGTCACAACCTTCCTTCTGGATGAAGGTACAATCACCGCAACCACAGTCACCACTCCAACAGGTGAAACTCCAGGTTACGAATACGCAGGAACCAAAATAAAAGTCGATGACGCAGTTACTCTATCAGCCAATTCAGACATCGGAAAACCAACAGTCAAGAAATTCACAGGTTCAGAAGGAGAAATCATTTTAGGAATTGCAGTTAACGATCCGGTTACAATGACCGGAGGTAAAAGAAAAACAGCTATTCTCGTATTGGGTCATTTATTCAGATTGAAATTAGCCAGTGGAATTTCAAACATTGCAGTCAACAACAGAATAGCTTTAACAAGCACCGGTGCCATCAAATCAGACGAAGGAGAATATATTGCAATGCATCCTGTAACTAGCTCAGACGATTACAAATACATCGAAGTGTTCAGACCATACGACATCGGAACTACAGGTTCAACTTAAGGTGATAATTAATGATTACAAAAGGAAATGATACAAAAGTTCAAAATGAGGTAATAGCTCAAACCATTACTGATGAAACCGCAAAAAGATTGAAGTTAGCCAGATTGTTTCCTAAACAAGAAATCAAAGAGAACTCCGATTACTACACATA
>NZ_JAZRKF010000022.1:0-3093 GCF_045646205.1 Methanobrevibacter sp.
TGAACAGGAAGTTATGATTTATCCCCCTGCCAAAATTGTTTTTCTTCCTTCTTTTGAAATTTCTTCTTTTTTAAATTCTACATTGAATTTAACATTTTCAATTGTTTCTTTTAATGCTTCAAGGGTTTCATTTCTATGAGAACCTAAAACAGCAACTAAAAATAATGTGTCTCCTGTGTAAAATTCACCAATATAATGAACAACTGAAATTTCATGAACATTATATTTAATTTTAGTATTGTCAACTATTTTCTCAATTTCATCTACAGTTTTTTCAACATCAGGAGTTGATAAAATCAACTTTTCCAAATGCATATTCTCATCTTTTCCACGAACCATTCCTTCAAAAGTGAAAATTACTCCAGAATAATCAATTATTATTCTTTTTCAAATCAGCAATTAAATCAGCTGCTGTAATTTTATCATCCTTAGCTTTTATAACTTGTACAACCATTTTAAAAACACCATTTATTTAAATAAAAATTAAAATTAAGAGGTTTTTTCAAACCCCTTCTATCTCATTCAGATTTTCAATTTGCTTGTCAAAATCATTTAACTTGCGGGCAAGCCCCTCAAAGTAAGGAATATATACCTTTGAAAATGCCAATCTATTCGGATTTTCATCAGCATTTGCAATCTGTGTTTTCACCCTTTCGATTTTACGTTCAACTTCATCATACATTAAATCACCAGGGAATTCACCAATAAATACTCCATCCGCACCATTATCAAGTGCATATTTAATATGGCTAGGCCTTACACGATTAACAGAGTGAACTTTTATTATATGTATCGATTCCGGATAATTCAGTCTATTAACTCCAATATTATCCGCCGCAGTATAACCTATAGAATCCAAGAATACCAATATGATACGCTCACCATCCACTTTCTTAGATAATACACCATTAATTGTAGCGAATATCTTCTCATCAATATTACCGTTAATGTTGATTGCACCATGTTGACAAACAGTTAAACATTTTCCACAACCGTCACAACTCATCGGATCCAAGACCAGTTCATCATCAATAATGCTTAAAGCCTTAAACTTACATTTAGCTAAACAGTCCCCACATAATTGACATTTTTCATAGTCAATATCTGCAATGAATGGTTCAATTTCTACACCACCATGATTGTATTCACTGACTTTAGATGCTGCGGCTGTTGCTTGCATTATCGAATCAGTAATATCCTTAGGGTCTTGTGCAGTACCACAAACAAATACTCCCTGAACATCTGTTGTAACCGGTTTAATTTTGGGATGTGATTCTTTTATGAATGAATCTTCCGTAGTTCCAATGTTTAAAATTTCTGCAATTTCCTTAGTTCCTTCAGATGGTTCCATCGCTGTTGAAAGTACAACCATATCACATTCAATTTCTTCAAATTCACCTTTAATTGTGTTTTCAACACGTACAATGAAATTATCCCCTTTAACGGCAACTTCACCAGGTCTGCCCCTTAAGAACCTAACTTCATTAGATTGTGTATGTTTATAGTATTTTTCAAACATTCCCGGAGTTCTCACATCAGTATAACAAATTAAAACATCAGTATCAGGATACTTGTGTTTAATGATGTTTGCATTTTTAGATGCGACCGAACAGCATATTTTAGAACAATACTTATGTCCGTCCGGCTTTTCATCCCTTGAACCTACACATTGAATCATCACAACTCTTTTTGGAACTTCACCATTGGCTTTTAATAATTTGCCTTTTGTTGGTCCATTTACGCCAGTTATACGTCCAAGTTCCGCTTGTGTAATAATATCGGGATGTCTTTTATAGGAGTAATCCGGCCTTTTATTAGGATCTATCAATTGATGACCGGTAGCTATTATAACAGAACCGACCTGAAGTGGAACTTTCTCAGGTTTTTGTTTTAGAGAAATTGCATCCATCATACATTGACGTTTACACTCACCGCATTTTGTACATGCATCCCCGTCAATTACATATGCTTCAGGATAGGATTGTCCATATGGTCTATAAATTGCTTTCCTTAAAGATAAACCTTCATTCCAGTCATCGGGAACATTGATTTCACAGACATCACTACATTTTCCGCATGCAATACATTTATCGATGTCAACAAATCTTGGAGATTTCTCTACAATAAGGTTATATGTTCCAGCATGACGATTGGCACTTATAACTTTTGAGTTAGTCCAAACAGTTATGTTTTCATTCCATACCAAATCATTTAGAATAGGATTAAGCAAACACATACCGCATTCTTCAGCAATTTTCACTGGAGAGAAAACTTTTCCGATTTTAGCCATATGCCCACCTAATGTTGGTGACTGTTCTATAATAGTGACTTTTGTTCCCTGGCGTGCAAGGGATAATGCTGCATTCATTCCAGCAATCCCCCCTCCAATAACTGCTACTTCACCAGGGGTTTGACAGTAAATAGGATTAACCTCATCTGATTGCTTGACCTTTTCTATAGATGCATTAATAAGCGTAATGGCTTTTTTTGTAGCCTTCTGTTTATCATCATGAACCCAAGAACATTGTTCCCTAATATTTGCCATATCCATCAAATAAGGATTTAGAGGTTTTACATAATCTTGAAATGTTTTTTCATGACTTATAGGTGAACATGCACCAATTACAACTCTATCCAAATGATGTTCGATAATTGCATCACGTATGATTTTACGTCCATTTAATGAGCATAAATTTTCAAATTGTTTTATTACCTCAACATCAAGTGATTGTCTGACTTCATCCAAATCTACGGTATCGGAGATGTTTCCACCACATTCACATAAGAAAACGCCAATTTTCAAATCTCCACTCATGATTCAACCTCCTTTAATTCTGTAATCACAGAATCGATTTTGGAAGTGTGTGCCTGAACACCGACAACACTCTCCCAATCAGCACCCATTGCAATAGCAATGAATTGGGAAATATTCAAGTGAATCGCTTTAAATTTCCTACCTTCCCTTTTAGAGATTAATGGTTGATATCTGTCAAATTGTATATGGCAATTAGGACATAAATGCACTACAATTTCAACACCTTCATCCTTAAGTGAATTCATTTTGTCTGCTGTCGCTGTAAATGATAAATCCGG
>NZ_JAZRKF010000023.1:0-152644 GCF_045646205.1 Methanobrevibacter sp.
ACTCTTCGGACAGTTAGGTGCAGCACCTGAAGAAATTGAAGAATATTTTAAAAATCAAAAACAATGAAAAAACACATTAACCATCACCATAATTATATTCAAAATAATGGAAAAATCCATAAAATGTTAATGGAAACATAACATCTAACGTTAGTCCTTATTAAAGTCATTATAAAAATTTTTTAAATTATTTTTATCATCTGTGGATAAGTCATGCCATCGAATATTCTGTATAGCTCCTTCCAGTGCCATCAATCTATTTATGCATGCACTGTCATCTACTTCTTTAATTTTCAGCCATGCTTCTTTACTGCCAATATCAATCAGCTCATCAACAGTGTTTATTCCAACTTCATTCAATTGTTCTTCAACCACTTTGCCAATGTTGGGAAGTTTAGAAAGTTCACCCATTTTCAATACCTCCAAATTATCTCTTTAAGAAATTTAGCATTTTTAAGATTTATAGTTAATGGTTTGCAAAATTAATAGTGACATTAACGATTGGGTTTGGCTATTCAAAACTTCTTTTACAAACTGATTCATATATACTTCAGCATAAAATCCAATTCCAGTTCAGGAAACGTTACTGTTAATGTCAAATCCGTCCCAGCAGATTCAATAGCTATTTTTTATCTGAATAATAACATCCCTTAAGTTCAACCTAATGAATATTTTCATGACCCCGAAATTATGCCAAATCACAAATTTTCATATTATACATTCTAGGTTTTTCAGCATATTTTGATGTTGAATTGTTTACTAAATTTTCCAAAAATACAATGCTTAAGGACACAATAATTTTCAAAAATCCTGAACAAACGACTATCGAAACCCCAATAGCAATGTTTAAATACATAAAATGATATACCTTAAAAACAGCCATTACCGAGTGAGGTCAATTTTACGAAGTGGGAACAATTTTTCCCACTCGTACAACTTTTTCTTGGTGATGCATGAAACTCAATATATGGAGGTAAAAATATCAAAAAAGCAGTGATAAACAAAAGATCATAAAAAAAGAAGTATAACACAAGTGGGCAAGTAAGAAAAATAAAAATAATTAAACAGAGCCGACAAACTTTGTTAAAAATTAATACTTTTCCAAAACTTAACCCAATATCTAGTATATTTTAAGGAATATATAAAGATTTATACATTTTAATCAAAAAACTTATTCTATTCTAAATATTCGGTAAATATCGGAAAAATTAATGTTACAAACATGCTATTTTTATTTTCAAATACTTCCGACCCATATTGTGTTTTTGACTGTTGATCATACGCCACATAAGGCAAAAGGAGATGCACAAAATGTGTGAAGCAATAAAAACCCGGATGAGAGAAATAATTATTTTCAATAACTTCAGGGCACTTGAAGAGACAATTGCAGAGATTCAGGAAACAGAAAACATCCGCAACGAAAGGGAATTCTTCGAGTCATACAGAATAAAGATAATGAAACTGGATTAACACAGCACAGGAGAGGTCTAGAAATGATGGAGAAAAACGTTAACGGAAAACCATATGTCATGGTCCCCAAGGACATCTGGGAACACATAATGGTTGTGATTAATGAAAACTACAACTGGAGTGAAATGAGATGAACCAGTTTGAAGACAACTACCACGGCATCCTCACCCACAGCGGCGAGGTCAAAATTGCCAAAGGAGATATGGAACAGGAAATCATCTACATTGACGATGACGGTATCGTATTGGTGGATGGCGGCAAAAAAGCATACCAAACACTAATACACTCCAAGCTATTGTCATTAATCCAATATGCAGCAGCTGGAGATATAGGTTTTGTCAAATTCATAAGAGGAGAAGCCTACATTGTAGGATTCAGGAAAAACAGGAGTGAGTGATATGGAAAATGCAATTCTTGAAATGCAACAGAACCTTGAAGAAGGATATTTCATTGCACTAGTATCTGAAAATGAAGATCCGTATTGTGCGGTAATTAAATCAGATGAATTGAATTTCCCTGACAATAAAACAGTTGTTATCCGCAAAAAAGGAGGAAAAACTACAATAATTAACCTGAATTTAATTATTGAAATTTGCACAAGGAGGTTTGGTCAGTATGCCTAAACCGGCAAGATTATATCCAAAAGAAGAACCGATGGATCCAAATCCAAAAATGATTTTCATCGGAAGCATGGCATTTGCCGTAACTATCGGCTGGATTGGAATCGCAACCGCCAGCTACGGAGTATTATAAAGGTGATAACAATGGTAAAAGCAGAATTAATAGAAGAACCACAGGTTTCAAACGAAACTGAAATAGTTAAAGTTGATAATTTCCCGGACGTTGATGTAGCTATTGAACAATGGGACGCTTATCAAAAACTATGCAAAGGATTGTTGAATGACACAGACTATCAGGAAATAATTGTTAAAGAAAAAGATGAAGACGGAAACTACGTTAAAGTGAAAAGACACTTCAAGAAAAAATCAGCATGGCAGAAGCTTTCAAGAGCATTCAATGTCGATACTGAAATAGTTGACCGTGACCTTGAAAGGACAAAAATGGGCAGAGTACGTGAAGCATACTACTGCGTGAGAGCAACACTACCTAACGGCAGAAGCGTTGAATCAGATGCACTATGCTCCCGTTCTGAAAAAGGAAAGGACAAAGTTTCAGACCACACTATAATGTCCACTGCAAAGACCCGTGCAACCAACCGTGCAATAGCTGAACTCATTGGAGCAGGAGAAGTGTCTGCAGAGGAAATGTCAGCTGAAAGAACAGTTGTTGAAAACAAATCAAAATTTCTAAAAGAGGATAACTCCTCTTAAATATTTTTTTAAGGAGCAGATAAAATGAACAATTCAAGACAAACAATATTCACAGGTACAGAATTGGACTTTGAAGAAATTGTTGAAATCCCAGAAGGATATGAAAAAGCAGAACTAAGAGACTTTGAAGATGGAACACTCATCACCGGAAGACCAGAAATGTCTTCAGTGACATCATACACTTTTGATGATGACGGTGAGGAAAAAACCGTAAACCGTTTCAAATTATTCATCTTCAAAGACGATGAAAAAATATACGTTGAAATAAACGTCAACCTCAAAAACGACGGAGACCTTCACAAAAACATCAGAAAAGGAAGCGTACTCTTTGACTTCATAACTTCCATCTTAGAATTGGAAAATGCTGGTTCAGTAGGTAGATCAAACATCCTAAGAAACGTCAACCTCGCTGAATACCGTGAATTCGTAAACAACTTAGGTGAAATGACAATACAGGTCAAAGAAAAGTCCGGAACCTACATCTATTTCAGTTTCCTTGTACGTGACGTTCAGGTAAAATAAGCAGGTGTATGAATGAGTAATGTAGCTGAATTACCGACAAAAGATACAATAACACTTATTATCAACAGGGATAATGTTGATAAGGTCACATATGTATTTAAAAACAGGTATGGTAATAAGATTGGAGAATACTTGAATAAATCTCCCGCTACATTATCTTCCCAAAGTAATGTCGCAAGACAGTTCAAACAGATTGTAAATCCTAAAGGAGACCTCAAACCAAGACAGGTCAACAACCAGTTTGGCGAACTAAAACAATTACTCCAGCTCAACTATGAAAATGAGCTATCTGTTATTGAGCAGGAAATAGCTGACAAGAAACAGGCAGAGCAGGAAAAGGATTCCAATAAATTGAAGGAAGCTATCAGAAAACTTCAATCTCTAAGCTGTCCTTTAATTTATATTGGCAGTCTTGTTGAATGGTTTACTGCAGGTGAGCGCAACAACATAATGTATGCATTTACCGTATATGCAGGTCAAGTTATACTCAAAAATCCTGTTTCAGTCATATGTCTTGGTGAGGCAAGCAGCGGCAAATCCCATATACAGGAAACAGCTTTAAGACTGATTCCCAAAAGGTTTGTTGTCAACGAAAAAAAGATTACCGAAGCGGCACTCTTCAACCGTGCCAAAAAGGACAGATATTTCTATGACGGAATGATTGTCAACTACGGGGATATGGGCGGAAGCAATGACCATGAATTCATGGAGGAGTCTAAAAACCTCATGAAGGAACTCCAGTCAGACGGTTTTCTAAACAAGCCTTTAAACATTCCGGACGGCGAAGGCGGATGGGATGTAAAAGACCTGGAGCTTGAAGGCAAGCCATGCCTGACATATACTACCGTACCTAATCATTATTTTGATGATCAGGAAATGAGCAGAAGCATTTTCATCACACCAAGAATGGACAACCAGAAAATCTTCAACAGAAGAAAAAGCGCACTTGAATTCAAGCACGGCAAAAGCTACAAAATCTTAAAGCAATACGAAAAGGAAGCAGAACTCATACCATACATGCTATTGCACCTAAAGGAGATATTTGAAAATACTGTAGTGATAAATCCCTATGTTCATTTTGTCATAGACTTTTTGAAAAACTCCTCTTTTTACAAAAGGGATTTTGACAAGTTCAATGGGTTACTCAAAACAATAACTGCCCTGAACTACTATAACCATGAAGTCTATGATGTTGACGGCAAAAAGGTAGTGCTCACAAATATCGCTGACGTGCAGCTATTTATGAGTCTTTTAAGACCGTACAAGGAAAGCATATCAGCCAACCTTGCACCAAAAGCTGTTGAAGTTCTAAACGATATCAGAAACAATATCGAAGACTGGAAACTGTCCAAGGACAGAGAAGTGCTGAACATGGGAATTACAACCAACGATTACTTCACACTTCAAAACCTTGGATTGAGCAAGGCATCATCCAGGAAATACATGTACGAACTGGCAGACAAGGGATTCCTGCAGGTAACCGACCAGTCAGGAAGATCAAACATATATGACCTTGCAAAAAGTGAAGTGGAATCAATCAGCTATGACTTGAAGCACATGGACGATTCAGTATATGCTGATATCTGCTATGAGATAGGCCAATGGGTTGTAGACATTATGAAGGAAGATAAATTTATTGAGGGGTTAAGTATAATGAACTTTGATTCAGATATAAGAAAGCCGATATGGATTGGCAAAAAACCATAAAAACCAAAAAACCATGAAAACCAAAAAACTAAAAAAACCATGTAAACTTATAAAAACTTTTGTAAAAGTTTTTTTAAAAAATAGCTTACAATTGTTTTCAGGTTAATTAAAGGATTATGCATTGGTTTTGGTGGTGTGGTTTTTACAAAAAAACTGAGGTTTGGGAAATATGTGGGGCAATGTTTAAAAGTGGCCCCGCTTATCCTGGAAAAAATTGGTTTTTTAAAAAATCATTTCCGAGAAACATTCACTAAATTCTTATTTTTTGATTTAAAGGATTTTAAGAAGATTTTAAAAAAACCATCAAAAAAGTTTACAAGAGTTTTCATGGTTTTTATGGTTTTTATAAAACCGATTGGTATGACATCTATAAAACAACAAATAATCAAAGCCAAAAAGGAAAAGCGAGAAAGGGAGGAAGAATTGTGGTTTGTGGATTACTGCAATAACTGCAAGACCGGTTTGGCTTCGCAGTGTGATGTTGCCTGCCATCATCCATGGTACTGCTGGCATGAAGGTGAATCAGCTATTGTACAGGCTGCCATTGTCCGGATTGACGAGTTTAGAAGGCTGCATGGACATGTCACATCACAAATGTATTGGGATTATAAAGAATTAAGAAAAAGACAGCGCCAGTTAATATGGCAAGGCAGAAGAAAATTCTTGAGAGACAAATAGCTATTTTTCAGATTTCATTTTAATCCTTTTGTATTTTTCAAAAACAGCCTCATACCCTTTTTTATAAAAGGGACATGCCTTGATGCATTCAGTGCATCCTTCGCTGCAACCGATACATAGCTCTTCTGTGAAACTTACTGTTTTTGTTTTTTTATCAAGGATTAAAGCGTCATGAGGACATGCTCTAACGCATGAGTTACAGTAGTTACAGTAGTCCGGAATCCAGTCATAAGAATCGCTTTCAGCTTTGGGAAGGTTTTTTATGTTTACCAGTATTGCAGCTATTTTCTGGTTGGGTCCGATTTCAGGACTTATCAGCAGACCGCTTTTTCCGATTGCACCCATTCCCGCCTTTTGGGCAAGATGTGAAAAGTCTATTGTCTCTTCACGGGGATGTGCAACACTTGTTTCAAATCCACGAAGCCTCAGATAATCTGAAATCTTATATGTCATATTTCCAAAGTCTCTGTAGAGGTCATTGTTGTACTCCTGGGCTTTGGCTCCTGCACCGACATCATGTATGCATTGGCTGATTTCATATGAAAATACGACAGCTGAGTTAAAATCAAAATCAAGACCGTGCATGAAATATTCCTTGATGCCATCAACATAAGCTATTTCCACAACACCCAATTGCTTTAAGTATATTTCAAAATCCTTGAGAAATTCTTTTGTAACAGAATCTATGGGATTTATGGGGTTTTCTATTCTTGAAGTGTCAGGAAATGATACGCCGTCGCAGCAGGAACTGGAATTGGATTTGACCAGAACATCCTGTATCAAGCCATCGAAGTTCCAGTTGTCAGCCATCAGCAACACCCGCAGCTGCATCCGGAACCTATCTCAAAGCCGAACTTTTTAAGGAAGTATCTGTAATCGAACCTGTTCAGTGTGGCCTCATCGACAAATGATAAAATACCTATTTCATCATCAAGTGTGAGATTCTTGAATGTGGAGAATGTTGAATCTCTTAATACATCCTCAACAGTATTTTCACCGAATTTGAATGCAATTTGGGCAAATGGAAAATCGAAATTGTTCCGATCATCTATTTTCACAGTTATTTCTTCGCCTTTAGTGAGGACTATGAGGTTGTCAGTATTGGGCAACAGCATTGCCATTCTGGCACCGTCTTTCAGTGACTTGAATTCATCATAGTTTTTGTTTGCCCATTTTTTCCAAATTTCATTATTAAAATAATCCATTTTATTCACCCATTTATTTCTTCATTGATTTTATCTTTAATTATTTCGACACATCTTTCCCCTTCGCTGTCAAGTCTAAACGGGTCTGTGGCAAAGGCTTTGTGTTCATTCAGGACATCACCAACACCGATTGTTTTAAAAACTTTGATTCCTCTGTTGTTTAAAATCTTGTTCACGCATCCATTGTCGCATCCGTTGATTGCTATAATCGGAAATTTCCTAAGCATCTCATCGTTTTGTCCTTCAGTGTCTGCTGAGGTTGATCCCATGCAGATTGATATTATGTTAGGGTTTTCCTTTTTACAGTCGCCTACTGCAACGCGTGACACCAGTCCGTTGGCACTCATTCCGTTGCATGAAGCCAAAGCTATCTTTTCATCCATTGTTATCACCACTATTTTTCAAATATTTCTTCAAGACTGTCAATGATGTTTTCATTGGCAAGTTTGTAGTAGATCCATTTTCCCTGTTTTCGAGCTGACAGCACGCCCTCCTTTTTCATCATGTTGAGATGATGGGATATTGTTGACTGGGATTTGTCAATAGCTTCAAGTATTTGACAGACGCATAATTCACCGTTTTTCAAGAGATAGATTATCTTAAGTCTTGTTGGATCTGCCAATGATTTTAACACTGCTGCATTATCTTCAAGGGTTTCATCTGAAGGTAATGTCTTGGTTAAATTTTCGACTGAACAGCATACCTCACAGCTTTCATCAGTATTTTTAATAGTCATATACTATAATATTATTTCGATATATTTAAATGTATCGATATGTTTTATTTATAAAAATTATCAAGTGGAATACCACTTATCCACATCAACCCTTTGAGTTTGAACTTCAGAAACTATTTTTTCGTAGGCTCCTGTGAATGCAACTACACAATCATCGTGAATAGCTTCATTTGGATATGCAGTTATTTTTTCCAGAAATTCCATAGCCCATTTTTTTGTGAACCCTGTTCTATCCTTTCCAACAAGGAATATTCCGTTCTTTTGAATGTCTGCTGAGACCCTTCTTGTCCTATCGATTTTGTTTTCTCTTGAGTTACCCGTACCTGTAGCGAATCCCCTTCGGTTCAGCTCATCGATAATCAATAACCCGAAGTTCCTGCCTGTGCTCCCGTCGAGTTCAATATATTGCACATCGGACTTGTCACGTGCTGCAGTATTTAATATCTCATTAATCAGGTTTCTTGATTCCAACTGGAATTCATATGAATCGAGGATGTAGATATTGCCGTTTAGATCCTTAGCTAATAAAACACCTGCAGTATAATCCGGGTCACTGCCTCTTAATTTGTCATCATTCAATACTTCTGTAGCTGCAAGATCCCAATATCTTATGACTCTAACGATTGGTATTTTCATGTATTCATCATGTGAGATTATGTGGAAGTCTGATTCATCAAACAGCTGACCTTTAACACTGGCATACCAGTTACCGTTCATTAACTGTTCCCTTGTTACTCTGTCAAGACCCATCAGGTATTCTTCATAATCATTACGGTCTAGATAAATGTTATCCAAATAGCTGGAACTGATGAATCTTATTTGAGATTTGTCCTGAATGTCAGTATCTATTTTTTCTATGAATCTTTCACGTACCCATTTGTTTCCACGTTTACCTGGATTACTTGATGCCATTAATTGTGTTGGAAGCTTATTGTCCTTTGTCTTACGAACCCTTGACCTCATGTAGATATATTTGAATCTCTCCAATTGTGTCAGCTCATCAATGCCTATGAACTGATATTCCGAACCATGATATGTGTCAAGGTCATTGATGTTTCTCAAATATCCAAAAGTCAGTGAATTTCCATTGGGAAATGTCCATGAGTGTTCGGTTCCATCCCACTTTGGTTTGATGCTTTGATTATTTTGAATTTCCTTTCGATTTAACCACTGACTTGCCTTGTGAATTAAAGCTCCTTTACGCTTCAAGTCAGATAATGTACGTCTCAAGATGAGGGCGTGGTATTCATTGGCATCATCCTGAACATAGAACAATGCCCTCATGAGTAAACTTGTTGATTTACTTCCTCCAGCTGCACCACCAATCAGAACTTCCTTTTCAGTGGCTAAAATCATTTCAGCCTGCTTTGGAAATGGAGAGAATGGTATATATGGATTCTCATATACGCACTTCTGTAAAATAGCTTTATCTTTAGCACTGAGATAGAATTCATCTTTTTCATTGTACATTGTTATCGTCTATTTGTTTTGCAAGGATTTCTATTTCATTCATGATATCCTTTTGTGATATTTCAATTTTCTTGTCCTCTAACTCTAACACACGGTTTTTGAATAGTCTGTCCATTTCATCTTTGAATAATCTATTTTTGGCTTCAAATGCTTTAACGGACAATTCCAGATATCTGATTTTCAGTTCGGTAATGTCGATTAAATATCTGGCCAGACTTTTTTCATTGGCATTGTATCTTACTTCCTGATCCAGTTTTTCAAAATCAATTTCAAGGCCAACTGCATTTTTTGTTATCTTATCTAAATTTTCCAAACCTGTTTTAATATCTGTGACCTGCTGCTGGAGAATGGAATCAATAGCCAAATCTATATTGTCCTCGTGAACGTTATTGTCGGTTATCTGTTTTTGTGTGATTGCCCTGTTTGTCAATGCCTCTTTTTGTCTGGCTCTTGGGTCTTTGTCATTGTCTGTTAGATTATATTTCTTTTTGAATCTTGAAAATGTTGCTCTACTTACTTCAAATTTGTGTTCCTCATCCAGCCATCTTCTGACGCTTTCATCTGTTGCTCCTTGAGTTTTCATTACTTGGATTTCATCTAAAAGTGTTTCCAGGAAATCTCCTTTGGTTATTTTCAATCCTGCCTTGAATTCTTTAAATGTTGTAAGTGAAACTTCACGACCATATTTTGTTTTTAACAATTCTATGATTTCCTTGTTGCACATTGCCTTCTTGCAGCAGTTTATTATTTCCTGTTCGTGCTGTTCTAGAAAATAGTGTATGTCTGAATTTACTCGATTCATTGTATCCTCCTATAAATCTTTCAATTCTTTTTCAAGCTCTTGTTTTCTAGTTTCGATTAGTCTGTACTCAGTTTGTTTCATGACCTTTTGATAATTGGGATTGTTGTGTATTAGAGTTATTGTATCTTCAGCATCGCCGATAGCTATTAGCATAGCTCCAAGTTCGTATGCATCCTTGTGTGTAAAACTAGATTCTTCTACTATTTTTTTGAGTGTAATTTCAACTCTTGCGCTGATGTTGGTTTTTTCTGGTAACATAATACGACTCTTTCAAAAACTTTGTTGATTTGAAATTTTTTGATGAGAATTAGTTGTGCATTTTTAATTCTGTTTAAAAATAGTTAAATTTAATAAATAGTTGGAGTAAAGTTTTTATCATGCCCAATCAAAAAACATTTACTCCAAATAGTATTTTAGATGTTAATCAATATATATTTTGCGATTTTAATGATGGATTAATCCTTTCAGACCCTCGTTTTGTGAAAATTTTTAAATCTTGTCAAAAGGCTATTAAATCTTTTGATTTGAGTTTTAAAAAGGATGTTCCTTATTTTAAAATGAGTTTAGCCAGATGTCCTCATTGTGGAACTCGTCATGTGGTAAAATATGGTTTTACAAAAAGAACGTTAGTATTTAAAGAAATAGGTAAAACTATGGTTAAAGTTCAGCGTTATATTTGTAAACGTTGTGGTAAAACCTTTCAAACTGATTTGTCGAGCCTTGTTGATAAAAACAGTAATTTTACAAATGAATTGAAAAGTGAATCAGAACATTTGATTTCAGATTATTTGGGAAGTTTAAAAAATGTTTGTAAATCATTTAAAAAATTCTTTGGAATAAGTGTTTCACATCAAACAATTGAAAATTGGCTTTTTGTTAATGAAAACATTTTAGAATTTGATTTAGGCAGATGCTCGGATTATTATGTCTTTGATGTAGAATGGATAAAAATCAATGGAGAATGGAAATATCGCCATACATTACTCGATTCTATTTCAAATTGCATCGTAGCCGATGCAATTTACGATACTGAAGATGAAAACACTGTTGAAAAGTTTTTAAGAGAATCAACCGCAAATAAAAATAAAATTGCAATCACAACAGATTTAGATAAAAAATATTCCTCAATTATTCCTAAATTGGGTTTTAAACATCAATTATGTATTTTTCATACTAAAAAAAGTTTAAATAAACAATTAAAAACTTTTAAAGACAGAAATCATATTTCTGACGAAGAATATCAAGAATGTCACAAACAACTGAAAATGATCAAAGATTTATTCGATTTAAATGATTATGATGAATTCAAAAAGGAAGTACACTTATTAATTAATAGTAAAAATGATTTTCATCCAGTTATTTATAAAATAATTAGAAAATCAATCTTTCCAAGATATAAAAGCTTCATTCATCACTTAAAAGATAAGAAAATTGAAAAAACAAGTAACAAAATTGAAAATGCCTTTCAAAAAACAATGCCAAAATCCAGAAAACGAACATTTAAGACTAAACGAGGCGTTTTAAAACGAATATATCTCAGAGATTTAATTTGGAATCAAAATCGAAAAACCGATTTTGAAAATCAACAAAGTTTTTGAAAGAGTCCATTTCATATTTTTTTATTATATTATTTATTATATTTTTTATATAAAATAAGTAATAAATTTAATGATACGGAAAATCACCAGAAAAAATAATTAATTTTCAGATAAGACAGAACCAAATAAATAAAAAAAATTAATGTTAATTTAATATACTTTCATGACCAAATTTTACATAAAATGTCCTTTGCTCAACCGGGTCATTGTCCCATTTTGACAAATTTAATATATTTGTTATGACCAACTTTTATATGAGCATTTGATACGAAAAGTGTCGGACAGAATTAAAAAAGTGTAGGATAAAATTACATGTCAAGTATGAGCAGTGTTGCGGGATTATCAAAATATATAAAAACACTCCCTATAACCAGAAGGTCTATAATTGCAATTTGTATTTTAAGTTTTTTAACTGGAGTAGTTCACTATTTTATTAATCCGCAGGACAGTTTAACCTACAATCCTATTATTGAGGGACTTTGCAGCTTTATGGTATTGGGAGTCAGTTCCATATTGAGCGGCAGCCTTAACCAGTACGGAGTTAAGGTTCTTCATGGCATTAATCTAAAAATAAAGCATTCAATGTTTTTATCACTGCTTTCAATGTTTTTAATATCTTTAATCTTGATTGGTGGGGCAATACTTGCAAGAATATCCCATGAATACTTATTTGTTAATTCACTGCTTTTCGCTTGTGTAGTTATTTATGGTATAAATACACTTGTATTGTGGAGTACAACACAAATTGGTTTTTCAAAATCCGCAATTATCGGATTAATCCAACCAATATTTGTATTAACAATGTTAGTGCTAATGTTGTTTTTATGGAGTGACCCGTCAGTATTTTCAACTCCTATTATAATCAATGTCATCATAAAAACAGTGATAGCTTGCCTTATATTTATTTTAGCAATTTATGCATTTATTTCAATAGCTGCTTCACCTTTAAAGAAGAATTTAGGTATTGGAATGCTCGACTTATTGAGTTTGTTTATCATGCACATGAATGAAGGTTCCAATTTATTGGAATCCACCTTTGAAAACATGGGAGAATCAATCGATACTGTAGTTACTTTCATATGTTTTAAAGGTGCTAATGGCATTAAATCACTGTTTATCTCACCATCTGTCCATCCTGGACCTTTAGGAAATATTGGGGGGTCCAATATGCCAACAATCCTTGCAAATAAATTTGATTATTTCACAATGGTTGCTCACGGTCCATCCACACACGATTTTAATCCGATTTCCGTTTCAGAAATAGATAAAATAGAAGATGCTGTGAAAAATGGATTGTCTGAAATAGAATTCAGCAAAAAAGCAAGTAAATTTAAAAGATATTCCATGAATGCAGCCAATATAGGAGTGCAATTCTTTAACAAGGGAATGGTAATTCTGTCCACTTTTGCACCGAACGGCAGTGACGACATCGAATTTGGTGTAGGCCTTACAATGATGACTCAAAGTATCAGCAAATGCGGCGTGAAAGATTCCGTGATTGTGGATTGTCACAATTCATTCACTCCGGAAAGTGGTGAAGTATTGCCTGGAAATCCAGAAGTATTTGATTTGATAGATGTCATTGATAAAATTGAAAGTGAAAATGAAGAGTTTGATTCAATTAAAGTAGGCTGCTGCCATGACGTGATGGAAACTCTCGATAAACATGAAGGTATCGGAGAAAGCGGTATCAAAGTAATGATTATTGAAGTATCAGGTCAGAGAACTGCATATGTGCTCTTTGATTCCAACAACATGGAAATTGGATTCAGACAGGAAATAATGGATGCTACAAAAGATTTGGATATTGATGAAATTGAAGTGATGACCACTGACACACACAGCGTCAATACATTATCAAGAGGATATAATCCTGTTGGAATAGAAAAAAGGCCTGAAATCATTGAATATATAATAAAATGTATAAAAATAGCTATTGATGATTTGGAAGATGTTGAAGTTGGAACTGGAACTAAAAAAATCAAAAACCTTAACACATTCGGTCCAAAAAATTCAACAGAACTTATTTCAACAATAAGCTCAATTGTTGCTGTTAGTAAAATAATAGCTCCAGTTTTATTAATTACTGCATTAATTATAGTATTTATATGGATATTTTATGGAAATCTACAAATAATTGGCTAATAAAATCCATACAATTACCCAAGTAAAGAAGAAAGGCAAAACACAATCCCATATTTTTTGAGATCTGTCAAGGTCTTCAGTTGAAATCATATCTGCTATTTTTAATGATGCATAAACAAAAATAATTGCAATTAATAATCCAATCATATCATTTTTGATTCCAAGCATACCAATAGTAAAAATACCAGATAATACACCAGCAATTATACCTAAAACAACATTAATTGAAGTGAGTTTAACTGTATCGTCCAAGATATTTCCTCCACAAAATAAATTAAATAGAATAAATATAATTTAATAATTAATAGTATATTAAAGTATTGATATTTAAAGGTGTTTTAAATGAAAGCAATGTCAAATGTAGACATTTTTACAATCAGTGATGAACTTAATAATTTATTAACAGGTGCAAGGGTAGATAAATCATTCCAGCCAACTAAAGACATTGTTGTAATGAGATTCCATGTCGCAGGTACAGGAAGAGTTGATTTGGTAATGCAGTGCGGTTCAAGAATACATACAAGCAAATATCCGCTGGAAAATCCTACCAACCCACCAACATTTCCAATGCTTTTAAGAAAAAGAGTTAAAGGAGCCCATGTTGTAAGTGTCACACAACACAATTTTGACAGGGTTGTTGAAATAAAAGTTAAAAAGGACAAATATTATACAATCGTTGTTGAATTATTCGATAAAGGAAATATAATCCTTTTAGATGAAGAAAACAATATCATATTACCGCTTAAAAGAAAACATTGGTCAACAAGAGATATCAGTTCCAAAAAAGAATATATTTTTCCGGAAGAGAGAGGAATTAATCCAATAAGCGTTAGTGAAGATGAATTTAAAAAGGTTTTCACAGAAAATGACAGCGATGTTGTAAGAACTCTTGCCATTAACGGTTTTGGAAGTCTGTATGCAGAAGAGATTATTGAAAGGGCAAATGAAATTACACCGGTAGATAAACATACTTCAAATAAGGATTTAACATCCGAACAGTTATCTGCACTATACAAATCACTTAATGATTTGTTTGACATTCTTAAAAACGAAGAATACAAACCGCAAATTGTAAAGGACGGCAGAAGGGAAGACGTTCTTCCACTGGATTTAGTAAAATATGACGGTTTTGAAAAAACATATTATGAAAACTTCAATGAGGCCTGTGATGAGTTCTACTCAAAAAAGGTCAACACCGACATCAAAGACGTCAAGGAAAAAGCCTGGAATAAGAAAGTAAATAAGTTCGAAAAAAGATTACGTTTACAAGAAGAGACACTCGATAATTTTAACAAAACTATTGAGACAAGTCAATATAAAGGGGAGTTAATTTATTCTAATTACACCACCATTGAAAATTTAATTAATGTTGTCAACTCAGCTATAAGTAAAGATTATTCTTTTAAAGAAATTGGCAAAATTCTTAAAAAAGCCAAAGAAGACGGCATGAAAGAGGCCGAAATCTTTGAATCAATTGACAAGATGGGTGTTTTAACACTTAAAATCGAGGACACATCAATAACCATAGATCCAAAGTTATCAATACCTGAAAATGCCGAAAGCTATTATGAGAAATCTAAAAAAGCCAAAAAGAAAACAAAAGGTGCAATCATAGCTATTGAAAACACCAAAAAGCAACTTGAAGATATTAAATCCAAAAAAGAGCTTGCAATGGAAAACATTTCCATTCCTAAAAAACGGGAAAAGAAAAATCTCAAGTGGTATGAGAAATTAAGATGGTTTATCACATCAGACAACACTTTAGTGGTTGCAGGACGTGATGCGGGAACAAACGAAGCTGTCGTTAAAAAATATCTGGAAAACAATGACATTTATTTGCATGCGGATATACATGGTGCTTCATCAACTGTCATAAAGTTGGAAGGCAAGTCATTAAATGACACAATCCTTAAAGAATCAGGAGAGTTTGCCGCTTCATTTTCATCTGCCTGGACAAAGGGTTTCAATACGCAGGATGTATTTTGGGTTCATCCGGACCAGGTTTCAAAAACTCCCGAAGCAGGGGAATTTTTAGCAAAAGGATCTTTTGTAATCAGAGGAAACCGTAACTTTATAAGAAGTGCAAGAGTAAAAATAGCTATCGGAATTGTTGATTACGAAGGAAAAAGAATAATGGCCGGACCGGTGGAAGCCCTTGAAGCACACTGTGAAAACTATGTGGTATTGAAACCTGGATACACCAAAAAAGAAGCAATAGCTAAAAAAATTCTACATAAAATTGATGAAGATGAATTAATCACTCTAGATGATATTATTAGAGTATTGCCTTCAGGAAAATGCGACATTGATGAAGAATATCATCAGAGAAAAAAATATGAAAAGAATTAATCCTGATAATCTTCAGGATTATATTCAAAATATTCGTTAGGATTTAAAATAACAGTACTGATTTTCGGATTGAACTGCATAACAAAGTTTGCAAATATTGTAGGGTCTTGTTCTATTGGCGGGAAAGTATTATAATGCATAGGAATAGTGACTTTAGGATTTAACCACATAGAAGCAAGAGCCGCTTCGAAAGGACCCATAGTAAATTTATCACCGATAGGTACCATCGCAATATCCGGCTTGTAAATATCACCAATAATGGTTTTCATATCACCAAATAAACCAGTATCTCCTGCATGGAATATTGAAGTACCATCTTCAAAAGTAATTAAAAAGCTGGCAGCAACACCGCCAGGAACGGTTTCTTCAACCATATCAATATCTGAGGAATGTTTAGCATCAAGCATGGTGAACTTAATTCCTCTGAATATGAATGAACCACCAATATTTACACCAATAGTTTCGATTCCCTGTTTGGATAAAAATAAATATACTTCATGAATAGCTGCAATAGGGGCATTTGTTGAATTGGAAATGTCCAATGCATCGCCCAAATGATCAGAATGTCCATGAGTAACTAAAATGATATCAGGGTTTAATTCTTCAACAGGAACCGGACATGAAGGATTATTGCTAATAAATGGATCAATTAGAATATGGACATCATCATCGCTTATGATTTCAAAAGCGGAATGTCCTAACCATCTAATTTCCATTAAGCAGCTCCCCCGGCAATACTGTTTAAAATTACATTTTCATCTAAATTGGAAGCAATATTCCAAGTTCTCTCGAAATCAGATCTGATGTTTGAAATAGATGCTCTATCGTCGTAAATTGCACCATATTCAGAACTGCCTGTAGTATAACCGTCTGAAATAATCATAGCATGAGAATCGTCAGTGATTAAATTAACGGTATGTACTTTAGGTACAGTTTTAATATGAACTCCTTGTTTTAAAAGAGAAGCAATTAATACAGTATATGAAATATCTGATAAGTCAAATTCGTCAATGATAACTCTTGAGTAAATTGTAGGCACCTGTGACAGGAATCTGTCAGATAACTTATTCAAAGAAGGAATTTCCAACATTATTTCCTTATTTACGCCAACTGCCAACTGTTCAAAAGCATCATTGGAAGAAACTAAGCCATTGCCCAATAAAACATTGCCTTTTAGGGAATCCGGAACAGGCAATCTTTCAGGATGATTAATATCAATTTCAATATCTCTTGCATTAGAAACGTCAGTTAATGGGATTTCCGGTTCTAAATCTTGAGATAAAGCTTTTTTAATTTCTTCTGTTTTATCAACACTTTCTTTAACAACAGGAACATCTTCATAAATATGATTTGCTGAACGTCTTTTAGGTTTTCTAGTAACCTTAATTGGTTTTTCATAGGAAGGAGTGAATTCCAATTCTTTATCCAAATCCAAATCTCTTTCTTCCCTATTTACAACACGTAAAACTGCTTTAGATTCGTCAATATCTGGCTCAGCGAAGTACTCTCTTGGAGTTTGAGCAGCATTATCTTCAGATTCATAGTATTCCCATAATCCGCTGTCATCTATATTTTCACCATAATCATAATCATCATTTTCAGGTCTCATGATTAATGGACCATTATTATCAAAATTATTTTTTGATTTAGAATTCCTTTTTGGTAAATTAATAGATGATGTATCGAAATCTTTTGAATTTAAGAATTCTTTAATGAGCCCGCTTGTTTTTTCAGCATTAGCATCGACGAAATAGCTAATAATCAATATTATACCAACAATAGCTATTAAAAAACCGACCATCAATAAAATGTCTATAAGGTTATATGCTACCACTTCATAGGATATAACCACACCAATTACAAATAAAATAATTCCTGATACAAATTTTAATGTATTTCCCAATTTGTTCACCCTTCATCAATTAATATTCACTCTAATACTAATATTTATTAATTACACCCTTTATAAACCTAATGGTTAAACAATTTACATGTTAACAAAAAATTGCTTTGAAAAAACCATAATATATAAATGTAATACTTTTTTTATTTTAAGTAATATTAATATTAATCAAAATACTACATTAATATGGTGATGAAAATGAACACTATAAGAAAATTTATCAATGAAGAATCAGGTCAAGGCGCAGCCGAATACATATTATTATTCGGAGGAGTTATTGTAATTGCTCTTTTAGCATTAACCATATACCGATCATATATGGAAACTAGTGATAGAAGTTTAAAAGCAAAAGACGATATAATTGACGTGCGAAACACGATTTTGCACAACAGAACACATGTTTAGAATAGACAATAAAGGACAGGGTAGTGCGGAAATGATCTTAATAGTTGGTGGGCTATTGGTTATAATATTATTTGTAGCATCATACATCACAGATATAACAAACACTACACAAAAGTCTTTTAAAACATTAATTACACAAGAAAGAGATTTTTTAATAAATAAGATATAAGGGGAGTAAACTCTCCTTATTCATCTAAAATTTTGTTTAGACATTCGTCCCAAGATTCAGAATTAATATTGGTTAATTTCATTGAAGTTCTTGTTAATTCACGAATGTTTTGAGGACATGCACTAACACATGCACCACATAAATTACAGAACGTTAAATTGGTATTAGCTTTTCCGTCAACGATTTCAACTGCATTACATGGACAGACATCCTGACATGCATGGCAAGAATCGCCTTTACAGATTTTTTCTTCTGTTTCAACTACTTCTAATTTGCCGTCAAATGGCTTTGTAACATTTATAGCATCCACAGGACAAATTTCGGCACACCAAGAACAGTTTACACATGAATCTTTAATAATTGCCGTTGTTCCAGAAATTTCAGGAACTTCAATTTGGTCTTGCAACATACATGTTGAACAGATTTCCGTAATTGCATCCTGAGGACATACCCTTTTACAGATACCACAGTAAACACATTGTGATGCGTCCACTTCAATACTGTTGTTAAGTAAATCCACACTAGATGAAGGAACATTGCCTATTGTAATGGCTCCAGGAGGACATAAGTCTGCACAGAAACCACAGAAAATACATTTTTCATCATCTATGCTGATTTCTCCTCTAACTAACTCTTCTCTAGCAGGAAGTTTTCTTTCAAACAATATTGCATCTCTAGGACATGCAATGGAACATCTTCCACAATAAACACAGTCATCCTCACATACTTCAGATTCGACTTCCCAGGTTGGATAATTATCCATTTCTTTAATTGGAGTTCCATCTATAGTTAATGATAATGCGTCGAAAGGACAAGCAACAGAACATAAACCACATAATACACATGAATCAGCATTAACAGACAATAAATCCATTTCTATTAAACCACGTGCTATAGGAACTGTTGGTCCTAATCTTAAAGAAGTTGTAGGACAAACTTCACTACAAATTCCACAACCTAAACATTTAGTGTCATTGTATTTTAATTTACGAACTTCAGATCCAGTTCTTTCTACATTAAACATACATTATCCCTCTCATGCTTTTGATATAGCTTGGTTAGGACAATTCTGGATGCATAAATCACAATCATCACAATTTTCAGGGACAATTTTTACGTCACCGTCTTCTTCAATGATTGCTCCTTGTTCACAAAGTTTAATGCATAAACCTTGAACTGGACAATTTTCAATATGTCCGCAAACATCAGAATCGATTTTAACTGCCATATAACCACCTCTTATCACATACATATAATAATTAATATTAATTAATATAGTATGACATTTAATAATTTGTCGAAATGTACATATAAACATATCGATTAGATTTTCATATTTTTGATGATTAATCCATTTTTATTGATTTCGCCACGCCTAATTCTTGTAGACGAAATAGGATTTCCATCTTCTGCCAACACAAAACTAACAATAACAATATCAAGAGGATTCATGTCTTTAGATGCTCTAATTTCATTGATTTTAACTGCATTAGGTTCTGTCTCTTCACTGACAACTATTGCATCAAAATCAGCTTCATATATTGTTGTTCCAAAAGGATCTTCCAATGGCACAACATTAAAATTAGATTTATCTTTAAAAAACAACTTTAAATTGTCCATTCTTTCTTTACATGAATCAATATCTCCTTTTAAACCACCAAATTCATCAGAAGTAACTCCAATTTCAATTTGGTTGCCCAATTCAAAAGCAGTGGATAATAATTTTTTATGCCCGTCATGGAACTTATCAAAAGTACCTCCGACAGCCACCTTATTATATTTTTTCATAATATTGTCCTAATTAGTTTAGTGATTATATTTTTATTAGAACTATTATAAATTATTAGCTATTTAAAAAAAAGAAAAAATATGAAGTTAATTAGAATGAAATGCTAGAATAATATCCTTTTAAAGAATAATTATAGTTATTCCAATTAACAACATTATCAAATGAGTTTCTAGTACTTGTTGTATCACTGACAATCCAAGTATCACCAATTAAAACTTGAGCCCATACGTGACCGTATGTACTACCGCTACTGAATACACAAGTTCCGTGAGCATATCTGGCAGGAAGACCAGCTGCTCTGTATAAAGCAATTGATAAGTGAGCCTGGTCTACACAATTACCTGTTCCGGCATTCAATGTACCTACAGCACCATATCTAGTATCATAATAGAAAGTATAGGATATTTCATCCCTAACGTAATTATAGATAGCTAGAGCTTTGTCATAGGAAGTTGTTAATCCATAAGTCAATTTATTTGCCAGAGCAACAATAGCCGCATTAGTAACCTGACAGTTTGTTGAACTGGATAAATATGGGCCTAAATCGGTAATTGTATTCTTGGTATCCAATACACTTTTTGGTTCATATACCTTAAGAGATTTGATGCTGACTGAAGCAGGTAACTGACTGGTTAAACCGTAATAGACAATTACACGAGTAAATGCATAAACGATAGCATCATACCCAACTGTACCGATACTGGTATCAACAGTGTTAGGTGTTACACCAGCATCCATACTGGCCAATAATGCGCTTGCAACAGGAATATACTGTTGTAAGCTACCCATATTTGCTGCTGCACCAGGATTTGTAGGATCATTTACAGACAATACAACTAAATCTGAATAGTCACCATTGCTAATATCAACTATGGCTTCTGCGAGCAGATATAAATATTGGGCAGTGGTGTATGTTTCACCATCAATTACAACGCTTGCAGGTAATGCTGCATTAGCTTCAATATAAGTATTGACACTATTTGCAACTTTAACCAAATCAGCGATAGGTATGGTTCCAATCACATTAATGTAAGCCATGCATCTAAGGGAAGCCGGCTCATAACTGTAGACAATAGGATAAACACCTTTAGCTAAACCGCTGATAGGGATGGATGCAATACCTTCTGAATTTGTAACAGCAGAAGTTGTTATGCCTTCATACTCAAATCCTATGGTAGCATTTGAAATAGGATCATGATAAGCATTATACAATCCTGCCAAGAAGTAAGCAGTAGTGCCTGCAACCATATCCAAATCATGTGCCTCCAATATGGAACCGTTAACTAAAACATGATTAGTAATATTATCTGCAGAATATATGAAATCGTTCAATGAAGTAGTTATTTCATAATAACCGACATTAAGAGCAATATGTAACCTGACAACACCTGACTCATTTGTAGTTCTGATATATGAAACACCATTAATAGTTAAATTAACAATACTGTTATTGAGAGCTTTATTATTTGAATCCAATAAAGTAACTGTGAAATAACCGTCCTCACCAGGTTCAATGAAAAGATCTTCTGCCACCAGTTTAGCAGGCAATTTATTTACCACAATGGTGTCTGAACCTTCATTATAATCCGGAGAACCAGGTGTAGAGTGAGTGTATGAAATCACATATGTGTCCGGAAGCAAGTTAATGGCTAAGCCTGCAACTCCTTCACTATTGGTTGTACGGTTATACTGCACACCATTTATAGTGAAAGTAATTGTTTCATTAGCCAATGGGTTTAATTCCAAATCAGTTACGGTAACATTGAATTTTGAACCGTCTTTGTAATCCATAACTAAATCTTCAGCAATTAAAATTACAGTGGAATTAGCTACAACCAATTTGCTGTGTCCATTACAACCCATATAATTACCGTTACCTTCAAATCCATATTCCATTGAATATGTGCCTATGGAAACGTTTGAAAGAGTAATGGTTGCTTGACCAGTTCCATTTGTAAGTGCTGTCTGATAAATATCTCCGTATCTGAAGTATACTACAACATTTTCCATTGTCTGATTATTTTCAGATTTTAATGATACTGTATAATTCCTTTCGGTATCAACAATCATGTACGTATTTTCACCAGTGATGGTAGTATTGGCTTTATTAATGGTAATAGTGTTTGCTATGGACAATCCTTTTTCATCAGTAGAAGTAATAGTATAATTACCGACATCAAGATTAATATTTAACCTTGCATCACCATCACTATTACTAGTACGGGTATAAAAAACACCATTGATATTGAATGTTACATTACTACCCGCAAGTGCATTACCCTGACCGTCAACAACATGAGCAGTGAATTTATCACTTCTATAAATCATTGCCAAATCATCAGCAGTTATGGTAGGAAGCACCTCTATATTATTAGCATGCATTTCATCATTAATAGGATTGATGGCAGTAATAATATAATTATCCGGATTAAGGTTAATATTTAATTTAGCAGTACCCTTATCGTTAGTACTACGGGTATAAAGAACACCATTAATATTGAATGTTACATTGGTATTAGCTAATGGACTACCTACTTCATTAACAAATGTAGCATAATACTGAGTATCATTCTTATAATATTTTACTATATCAGACCCGAAAACGGAAGTCAGTACAGTAATATTATTAGCCTCCATTTCACCGTTGACAGGATTGATTGCAGTTATTATGTATTCACCTGCATGAAGATTGATATTTAACTTTGCAGTTCCATTTGCATTTGTTTTTCTTTCATAAAATACACCGTTAATATTGAAAATAACTGTAGTATTATTTAAAAGATTTCCTTGACCATCAACAAATGTAGCATAATACTGAGTAGCATTTCTGTAATATTTCTCAATATCTTCTCCAGAAATTGTAGACAATACTTTAACAAGATTTGTAGTAGAAGAAGATCCATAGCTACCTGTACCTACATAATAAGAAGTTATATCATAATTTCCAGGATTTAGATTGATTGTAATTGAAGCAACACCATCAGCATTTGTGGTTCTAGTGTAATTATTACCATTGACATTTAATATTACCTTTTGATCTGCCAGCAATTTACCTTCACTATCGGATAAAACGACTTTATATGCAGTTCCATTTTTAAAGTATAATTCCGTATCATTTCCAGTTAATGAAGTTGAAATCACATCATTAGCTTGAATGACATCATCAGAGATATATTGAGATGTTAATAAACCATTATCATCATGAGAAATTGTCTCTGAGATAGAATCATTACTAGAAACTTCTAAATTTGAAGAAACATCAATTTTATTATTTGCGTTTAATAAATTTGAATCATCTGCAGTAACGTTTGTATCCATTGCTGAAACTGAACCAATCATTAAAAAGATTGCACAGACAATAGAAAAAAACATTACATAATTTTTATTAGAAATTTTTCCACCTCTTGGTTCTCATTACGAAAATTTTAATAAAAATATGATATATACTAAGATTAGTATTCATAATGAGTAAATAAAGATTATAATTTAATAATATATAAATGTTTTTACAACTTTATTATTAAAAAAACTGCTTAAAATAAGGTAAATTAATAAAAATAACTTAAAAATAACCATAAATAACTTTTAAAATAACATTTATATTGAAATAGGCTATTACAAGATTATATATCTTGAATTTAAATTCATGATTAAGCGACCTTATAAAAGATAAGAATGCTATTAATCGATTACTTAAATAAAAAATAATAATATATGAATTCATCAAACCTAAAAGCACTAAGATTGTACTTATTAATCAAAAAATAATAAAAATATAAATTAGAAATTAGAAAAATATGGAATATAAATAAAATTTTAAAAAATTAAAAAAAATAGAAAAAATGATATTTGAAGACAATATTTTCAAGAAAGATTATAAAAAAATTAACATTCGATTTGCTTTAACTTACCCCAACATATACAAAACAGCAATGTCATCACTAGGTTATAACATTTTGTACAATTTCATCAATGAAAGAGATGACACATGGTGTGAAAGGGTAACATATCCAAACGTTCATTCAATCGAATCCAATACTCCTCTGAAAAACTTTGATATTATCAGTTTTTCCCTACAATTTGAAGAGGACTACTTCAATGTCTTGGAAATACTTAAAAAAGCAGATATTCCATTGAAACGTGGCGAAAGGTCTGAAAATGATCCCTTAATTATAGCTGGAGGCCCCTGCGCTACTGCCAATCCCATGCCATTATCCGATTATATTGACGTATTTATCGTAGGAGAAGGAGAGGTCATCCTGAATGAATTTCTGGACAAATTTAGGGAAAATAGGGATTTGAATAATTTTTTAGATATTGACGGAATTTATATCCCTGAATTTGACAATAACGTTAAAATAGCCTTAGTTGAAAATATGGATGATGCATATCACATTACTGATCCGATTATTACCAGAACAGACAATGATGAGTACAGGACAGTTTTCAGCGACTCCATAATGCTTAATGTGTCAAGAGGCTGTACAAGAGGCTGCAGATTTTGCATGTCCAGTTATCTTTATAGGCCAATACGTGAAACAAACATCGATAAACTGGTTGAAATAGCTATTGAAACCAGGAAAAATACCGGATTGAATAAAATCACATTAATCGGTGCTGCAGTCAGTGACTATTCACAAATCGAATCATTAATCAAAAGACTGGAAGAGGAAAACTTCCAAATTTCCACACCATCACTTAGAATAGAATCAATTACTCATGAAAGTTTAAAGCTTCTAAAAGAAAGCGGTCTTAAAACAATTACGCTGGCGCCGGAGTCAATTGATACACTTAGAAAAAGAATTAATAAGGATATTCCTGATGAAAAAATATTCCAAGTGATTGAAGATGCAGTAGGACTTGACTTCAATATAAAATTATATTTCCTGATAGGACTTCCACATGAGACAATGGATGACATCAGAAGTCTGTGTGAATATATTGAAAAAATTGCAAAGATGCATACATCAACATACAAGATAAAATTCAGCATAAATCCGGTTGTTCCAAAACCCCATACTCCACTGCAATGGGTGGGCTATAATTTCAAAGACATGAAACGTAAAAGCAAATATATTAAAAAGAATTTAAGAAAATATAATGTCAAGATAGAAAGTCCTAAAAAAGCACTAATCCAATATATATTGTCCTGTGGAAATAGGGATATTTCTACAATTATTGAAAAATCACTGACAAAAAATGTAACTCTTCATGAATGGATGGAATACCTGCCTGAATATGACATTGATGATGAACTTCCCTGGGACAATATCGACATCGGTGTAAAAAAGGAATTTTTAAAAATAGAATACAAAAGACTCGAGTCAAAAAAGCAAACACCTTGGTGTGAAAAATCACCATGCTACAATTGCGGTGCATGCAAAAATTAAGTATTATATATAATATTATATAGAGGAATTAATATGATTAAACCTGCAAAAAGAACTGAAGAAATTGAACTGTCCTTGATTAGAAAAATGTTTGAAGTGACAAATCCCGATGCAATAAACTTAGGAATCGGAGAACCTGATTTCAATGTCCCGGAAAACATAAAAAACGCAATGATAGAATCAATAAAAGAAGATGATACCCACTACACACCAAATAAGGGTATTTTAGAATTGAGAGAAGAAATTGCTAAAAAATTCAAAATCGATAATGGGATTGAAACAGACCCTGAAAATATTATAGTAACAATAGGTGCCAGTGAAGGGCTTTATGCAAGTACACAGGCATTTGTGGAAAAAGGCGATGAAGTGCTGTTGCCGAATCCAAGTTTTCTTTTATATGAAGCATGTATTAAATTGGCCGGAGGAACAATTACTCCCGTTGACTGCAAAATGGAAAACGAATTCAAACTGAAGGCTGAGGATGTGGAAGAAAAAATCAATGAAAATACAAAAGCCATCATATTGAATTCCCCATCAAATCCAACCGGCGCAGTTATGGAAAAAGAAGACATTAAAGCAATTGCCGATTTGTCAATGGATAAAAATTTCCTCATTATTTCTGATGAGATTTATGAAAAAATTATTTATGATAAAAAACACTACTCTCCAGGTAAATGGAGTGATAATGTCGTTACGCTAAACGGATTTTCAAAAACCTATGCAATGACCGGTTTGAGAATAGGTTATCTCACAGCAAATGATGAAATTTGCGAAGAACTCTTTAAAATACACCAGAACAATGTTGCATGCAGCACAAACACATCCCAAAGAGGCGCACTTGAAGCATTGAGAGGCCCACAGGAAGAAGCAAATAAGATGATTGCAGAATTTAAAAGAAGAAGAGATTTAATTGTAAAAAGATTAAATGAGATGGGTTACGAAACAGTTAATGCCGAAGGTGCATTTTACGTATTTCCAAAAATTGAAGATGAAGAATTCGTTCCAAAAGCAGCTGAAGCTGGTGTCATAACCGTTCCGGGCGAAGCATTCGGATCAAACGGTAAAGGACATGTCAGAATGTCTTATGCAAACTCTTATGAAAATATCAAAAAAGCGATGGATATTTTAGAGGAGAAACTATAAATGGATAGGAAACAAAAAGGTACAAAAGCAACTAGCGTTGCAATATTTTCAAATTGCTTTTTAACAGTGTTCAACATTATAGTTGGATTCTTGTGCGGAAGTTATGCATTAATTGCAGAAGGAATTCATACATTTTCTGATGTGATGACTTCCGTTATTGCATATGTTGGATTTAAAATAGGCCAAAAGCCTGCTGATGATGAACATCCAAGAGGACATGGTCGTGCTGAAGCAATAAGCGGACTTGTCATTGTATTATTTTTAGCCATAGTAGGTTATGAAATTATTGATACGGCAATAGATCATCTCCTCAATCCAAGCCTAATACAGACACCAACAATTTATGCTGCAATTATGGCAGTTTTTGGGATAATTATAAACCTTTCAATAAGCTCATACCTCATAAAAACAGGTAAAGAAATTAAAAGCCCAGTAATTGTAGCGGATGGACAACACCAAAGGACTGATGTTTATTCATCAATAGCTATTTTGATAGGTATTGTTGTATCAAATATGGGATTTCCAATTCTAGACCCTATTGTAGGATTGGCAATAGGTCTTTTGATATTAAAAACAGCATATTCAATCGGAAAGGAAAATATCGACAACATCATGGGAAAAGTTCCGGACAAAGATTTAGTCAGAAAAATTAAAAGAGTTGTTGACAGAACCCCCGATGCATATGTTGCACATAACATCAAAATTGATAATTATGGCCCATATTACATTGTAAGTTTACATATAAAAGTTGATGGCAATACTACAGTTGATGAAGCTCACAAAATTGTCCATATCACCGAAGAAAACATAATGAATAAAATTCCAGAAATTAAATCTGTTTCTATACACGCATGTCCTTTAGGACTGGAGTATGAACATGAACAAAAAATAGATAAAAATTAAACGCCGGGACCGGGATTTGAACCCGGGTGGTCATATGACCATCGGATTAGCAGTCCGACGCCGTACCAGGCTGGGCCATCCCGACATAAAGAAAACAAGATATATCATTATATTGTTAAAAGTTATTTATAAAGTTATTCATTTTATATAAATGGCATGTTCAAAAGTGGACTAATCTCAAAAATATAAGTGATCTGAAAACCCAACTCCACCCCGGGATACTACAAGCATCAATTGTTAATAGTAGAGCTGCTCCCTTCCGGGCCTGACACGTTCCTATATTAAAGATAGTTCTTCTTTACCCTCCAGTAAAGACTCCATCACCATTAATCCTGTAGGACGAAGTTTCTATGTTGTTTTTCCAGGCTTACACTTCCTTAAAAAGCCGCCTCTTGAACTTCGACTGCACCAAAGGGGGTGTGTGCTTACAGAGGACCCCTAACCCTCCAGTCTAGCCACTATTATTTTATATCATTAATATTATATAAATGTTAACAATTTCAAGAAAAAAAATTATTCGAGTAACTAAGTTAAACTCCTTAAAAATATAAATTGAAGCATGAACTATATTGAAAAATTAAAAAAAATGAATTCGATGAAACAAAGATAGAAAAAATTTAAAAATTTAATGAAAACTAAAGAATGAAAACATTGGATTAAAATGAAAAAATAGCATCAAATCCATTACTGGAAAAAAATAATTATTACAGTAACTCAAAAATAATACTTTAAATTTAAAAAAAATAAATTGATAGAGGTAGTTTAAAATACCTCTTGAATAATATCTCCGTCAGAAACAATACCTACCAATTTTCCATCTTCAACAATAGGTAACTGATTTAAGATTCCAGAACCAGGATTAGAATCTTTCATGACTTTAATAGCAGTTTCTATTGTGTCATCAGGAGATATTGTAACAACGTCTTTAATCATAATTTCTTCAACTTTTGTTCCTAATTCATATTTATCCAATATTAAATTATGACCAACATCAGTTGCAGTAATAATACCGATTAACTTATCCCCATCTACAACTGGAAGAGAACTGATTTTAAACTCCATTAATTTTTCAAATGCATATACAACATCAATTTCCGGAGTGGTTGTAATAACATCACTAGTCATTATTTCGGACACCTTTTTGGTTATCATCATTCTCACCTCCAAACTTTTCAATAATATCATTAACCATTAAATCTATCGTATTTCTAAAATCTGCATTATTTATAACATGAACATTATGTATATTCGCCTGGTCTACTAAGAAATTTTGTGTTTTTCTGATAGTTCCAAAATTCTCCATATAATGTTCAAGAGACCTTTTTACCCAAGGCTGTCTACAACGGGTGTAAAATCTTTGTTTATGGGTTTCTTCATCATCAACCGTCAGTGTAAACATTATAACATTTCCTTTTTCGAGCAAATCTTCACGAATAAAACCCGGAACTATATGAACTCCTTCTATAATAGTACTGATTCCTTCCTTTATAGACCTTTCAATAATAGCTTCAACACCAACATTAACAACATCAACATGACTGATAAAACCTTCAATTACTGCATCTACACGAATTGCAGGAGTTCTTATGCTTTCATATGCATCGAAACTTGATTTATGAATAACCGGATTTAACTCTTTGGAAACGATTTTACGCATTACCTCACGAATCATGTCCGTACCGATAATGTTCTTTAAACCTAAACGGTTTGCAAGTTCAAAAGCCATGGAAGATGTTCCGACACCTGAAGCACCGCCAATCAATATGATTAAGGGTTCATCTGATTTTCTAACACTTCTCCACCTAATATATTTGCTGGAAATACTCGGGTCAATTTTGTTTAAATATCTTGAAATATAATTAGCCAAATCATTGACAGTTATTTCAGTGATATCATCATCAATAAGTTTTTCTTCGATTTCATTTGCAATTTCATGTGCTTCATCCAAACCTAAATTTGAAACTCTTAGTGAACGAGCCAAAACCCCTTTTGAAAAGGGTTCTTTATAAGCATTGCCATCTACATTTCCAACAACCCAAATCATAATATCACAAAAAATTATTCGCTAAAAAAATATTTTAAAATAATAATAAATAAAATTTGTTATTTAATTTTTACAAAAAAAGAGAAAAAAGGAATATTATTCATCTAATTGAATAATACTAATATCATAAGTTGAACCGTCAGTAATGTCGATTAAAACTGCACCGTTATCCTTCAACATACCAGGATTTGCAACGTCAGTAGTTATACCAATTTTACTGATGGATTTTGCTTCATGAATGTGGCCGCAAATGTTTATTTCAGGTTCAAATTCATGTATTGATTTTAAAATTCCTGAACTGCCCACATGGTCTCCGCCTGAGGTTAAGTCAGCATCGGTATTGAATGGTGGCGCATGAGTTACAAGAATCCTAACTTTAGGAACATCCTTATTGTAAACGTAATCATAATTAGCCATTAATTCAAAGACATCCCCGTAGATTTTAAGGTCATCAATTTCTCCAGGAGTATCAAATGGGGTTGGATTGGATCCACCATATCCGAATAAAATAGCATCACCATAACCGATAATTTCATTGTGTAAACAGAATGCACCGGATTCACCGATTGCTTTGCAAATTCCTGTAGGGTCACAGTTACCCGGAATTGCAATTACATCGCAGTCATAATCAAATATTTTACCTATGAATTCTCCAACGAATTCCAAAGGCCCGAAATTAGTAATATCACCAAGTATTATAACTAAATCAATATCATTATTATCTAAATATTTATATAAATTTTCATTTTCTTCGCCATGAATATCACTAATAGCTAAAATTTTCATTTTATCCCTCCTCAATTTATTCTTCTAAAAAGAAAGAACCCATTTCTTTTAAACCATTTTGTAAATCCGGTTTATCACCGTGCAATGATACAGTAACATCATCATCAAATTCTATGATAAGTCCACACCATTCAGCGATTTCCTGAACTCTTTCTTCTGCCAAAGGAACTTTTAAATTTATCCTTCCGGTAGTCAATCCCGGAGGAGCATTAACTAAAAATTTGGAACGGGAATCTGGAAATTCAAAGATTTCTTCACCCATCATAGCTTTTTTAAATAAATCAAGCCAAAAATCGACGTATTCTTCTCCTTCTTGTTCCGCAATTGTTAACATTGTTCCTTGAACATTACTTAAAGACATTTCTGCTTTTGCCAAACCATTAATTAAATCTGGATGGGAAGGATCTCTTTTATATGAACTGATAGATGATCTAATTAGTCCCATCTCAGGGTTAATTCCATTAGGAATATCATATCCTTTTTTAGTTAAATCTGAGATTAGATTGAAAAGAACTAACCAATTCTGTTCAGCAGGTAAACTCATAAGTGTCCACCTATAATTTTTAAAGTAGTATGGTTGATTTTAGCATCAGCTTCTTTCAATTCTTTTTCGATTTCTCTAGTATTTTTATATGAATCCAAGAATAAAACATGATGAGTTGAGGTTCCAGCAATATTTAAAATAGCTATTTCATCATCTGCTTTGAGTTCTCTTTTATCAATAGTCGCTTTGAATTGAACATAAGGTTCATATTCATCTGGAAGGTCTTCATATTTAAATATACCATCTAAGGTTGCTACAAACATATTCATTACCTCTTTATCTATATAACATTTAAATTTTTTAAATTTATAATATATAAAATTAATTAAAAATTATTCGTATTCAATCAAACAAAAATAATTTTTAAAAAAAAATTGTTACAGTCGAGTAACAATAAAATCCGAAATGTGTTTTCAATGCCTAAAAATAAAAAAAAGAATAAGGAAATTAATCCTTAAACTTATTTAGCGTTTTCACCTAAAGCTTTAGCTAAAGCAGGGGCAGCATCAATTTTTTGTGCGTCTAAAGTTAATTCTTCAGCAGATAATCCCATAGCTAATCCGTATAATTGAGCTAAGTGGAATACAGGAATTGCGAAGTCAGTTCCGTATTTTTCATTAACTTCAGTTTGTCCTTGGTCAAATTGCATGTGACAGAAAGGACATACGTCAACAATAGCGTCTACACCAGCTTCAGACATGTGGTCGAGTTTTTCTTTAGTGTAACTTGCAGTAACATCTAAATCTCTAGCTCTTAAACCTCCACCTGCACCACAGCACATCATTTTGTCTTTGTAGTCAATGGATTTAGCACCGGTGAGTTCTACGAGGTCATCTAAGATAGATGGGTTTTCAGCTTGATCTTCGATACCGATTTCTTCAGTAGGTTTTAAGAAGTGGCATCCGTAGTGAACTGCAACGTTTAAATCTAAAGGTTTTTCGATGAGGGATGAAATTTTTTCGTATCCTACGTCGTCTCTTAAGATTTGTGCTAAGTGTTTAACGTTTGTAGTTCCTTTGAATTCTTTTCCGATTTCAGCTAAGTTTGCGTTAATTTTAGCTCTTTTATCTTCGTCTTCTTTTAACATGTGGTTAGCTTCAAATAATGAACCAAAACATCCGTTACATTCGGTCATGATGTCAGCACCCATATCTTCTGCAAGAGTTAAGTTACGTGCAGCAATGGTAGCCCAGGTTTCTTCATCAAAAGATCCGAATACACCAGGAGCAGGACAACAGGAAGCTCCATCCATATCTTTTAATTCAATATCTAATGCGTCAAATAATATACGGGTTGCTTTTTCAATACCAGGATAACGGTTAGGCATGATACAACCTAAGAAATATGCGATTTCCATACTAAAACTCTCCTAATTAAATTATTCTTTTAATCCGCCGGTTGCTTCATCGTAACCGATTAATTCATCGAATGCGGTAATTTTACATAATTTTTTAACTTCTTCTAATGCACCAGCATCTGCGTGAGTGGTTGCAGGTACTTCGGAAAGACCAATTTTGGTTCTTAATGCTTTTGCAGCATCGTTAATTGGTACAGCGTGACCTGTGTTAATTACAAATACACCAGTCATTTTGTGTGGTTTTGCCATGTATCCAGCGTGAGCAGCAACATTACGTGCTTTTTTAATAATTTCCACAATTTTTACGCTTCTAGGACATCTTTCTTGGCAAGTGTAACAGGTAGTACACATCCATAATGCGTCATCAGTGATTACTTCTTCTTTTAATCCGAGTAAACATTTTCTGACAATTTGTCTTACTTTATAAGGAGTTCTTCTTCCTGAAGGACATCCTCCACCACAAGTACCACATTGGAAACAATGTTTAACAGTTTCAATTCCAGCATCAATAAACTCAGCAGTAAATTCTGGGTCACGATTTGCGTCTGTTAATAATTCTTTATCAGTCAATAAAGTCATATTATCTCTCTTTTTATCTTCTTTTTCTTCTTCATCGTCATCAACTTTCTCAGCTGACTCGACTTCATCATCAGTGTTAACATCTTCCTCTTCTGAAGAAGTACTTTCTTCAACATCTAAAGATTCTTCTGCAGAAACTTCTTCTGCTTCATCAGGGATTTCTTCATTATTAGAAGGTTCATCTTCTTCTATTATAGGAAGAGTTTCTTCAACACGTTCTTCCTTTGTAATGGTTACTTCTTTTTTGAATTTCAATTCTATAGAGTCAGTACTTTTTTCATCTTTTTTAAGAACATCAGAAATTGGTACTGATGTTTTAGTACCAGAAACTATAGTATCATTCAAATCAGAAGATCCATCAGCGACATCTTTAGAAATTTTTTCTTCGATGTCTTTTTCTATCATTTCCTTTTCTTCTTTGAATAAGGATTTAAGACGATTTATAATAGACATTGAAAACACACCTCGGATTTTCATAGGAATATTTCCTCGAATCCTTAATTATAATTTTTCTAAAAATCATATATAAAGCTTACTAAATTTTTGAAAGGTGTAATCAAAAAGGTTACACTTAATTATTTTTTTAGGATACCCTAAATTTTTAAAAATTAATAAACAATAATATACAAAATAGATTAACAATAGAAAAAAGGAAGAATTAAATGATAAAAAAATTCGAAATTAAATCCCATGATGGGCCAGGAAGAATCGGAAAATTAGATGGTGAAAAGACCCCAAGATTATTTTATAAAGGTGATTTAAAAATTGCTCCATCACAAGGTTCTGCATATAATATAGATAAAGAAATAGCCAGATTTAACTTAAAAGAAACACTTAAACTTGCTTTAGAAAATGTCGATGAATGTGATGCCGCAGTTATTCAGGGATCCAAATACCTCGATTTAAGAATCGAATGCTTAAAGCAGCTTGAAGAAATGGGCTATAATATATTTATAATTGCAAATGGTGATGAACTTTTAACCAACCCCCGAGAACTAGTTGATATCGTTGTTAATTTAAGAAAAAATGCTCACCCATCAAGCATGTTAATCTTTACCTTTGCAGAAAGTTCATTCATGCCAATATTAACCTATATGGGAATTGACGGATTTTTAACAGACGCAAGCAATTATTATAGTCATTTGAATGTACTCCAAACACCAACCAAGGCCTATGACTTAAACATATATAAAATATATGATGAGATTTCACCAGAAGAACTGGAAAAAAAGAATGTTGAATGCCTGGAATTCGTTATCAGTGAAATTCAAACACATATGGACAACGGCTCTTTAAGAAATCTGGTTGAAGAGCGTTCAACAACATCTCCTCAAAACATTTCCACATTAAAAATATTGGATAAAAAATATATGGATTTCATTTTGGAATACAATCAGTTATTCTAATTTAAAAGAAGAAATCAACTCATCATATTCATTTATTGTTTTAGATGAAAAATCTGCCGTTCGCAGTTCAAAAATATAGATGTTTCCATCCTCTATGAATACATAGGTATGAATATCGAAAGTAATATCAGGAGTTTTGATGTTTGCGTGAAGTTTAATTGCATCCATTGAAGCGACTTGTGTAAACTCAGAATTTAAGATTACTCCACCATCATCGGCTATGCATTTTTCCATGAATTCTTTGTAGTTATCCAAATCAGTCTGTGTTGGAAATGCGACAACATTTAAAAGATTGTTTTCTCCTTTTGACAATGTAGCTATACAATCAGGGTTTGAAAAAGTATCTGCCTTTTCAACTTCCCAGGTATCCAAATACTCAAAACATATATTTCCTGATTGAAATAGTCTATTTTGCATTTATTCAGCCTCATCCGGGTTAGTATCCTCATCATCATCTTTTGATGAGTTGATATCAATAGTTTCTGGAGCCTCTTCTAAAGTGTCAATATATTTGGAAAATGGTTCTGGAAGTTTAGGCATGACCTCTTTTAATATTTCTCCTGCATCCAACTCCAATGCCTGGCCTGAAAGCAACTGCTCAACATCAAAGTCAAAGTCGAAAGGTTTAAGCAAATCATCAGTAGGTACTCTTAAATTAATCTTGTGTTTGTTAAGAATCATTTTAATGGTGCTTGTGTTTCTAATCTGCTCATTCATATCATCAATAGTACTATTTATATCATATGCTATAGCTTTATTCTTCTCATTTACCTCTTGTTTGGCTTTTGAGATGGACTTTTCAAGGCCTGAAACCAACTCAGCATTTCTTCTATTGATATTGTCTCTGGCTTCATCAATGACAACATTAATGGCATTCAAAATAGATTTGTTTAACTCAACATTATATGCAAGAATCATCTTGTTTTTATAATCCAGCTCTTTAAAAATAGCAACTCTTTCCTCATCAACGCTGACAAGTTTTTTGTTTAACTCATAAATTTCGTCTTTTGCCTTAATTAATTCTTCCTTATCTGACAATTGGTCTTTAAGGGAACCGACATCATCAAAAAATGAACCCTTTAAAGTATCCAGCTGTTCCTGCAATTCAACGATTTGGGCATCTTTTTCGGCTAAAACATCCTCATCCACTGTGGAATTGCCGAACATTAATTTTTCGTATTCCTCTTTAGGAATAACCTTTACCAAATCATTATCTTCAAAAGGGTCTTCTTTTTTAAGACTGACCTGTTTTTGTTTAGATTCCTTTTCAATAGAGTTACCGTCTTTATCTTTACTGGTGTATTTTTTAGTATACACCCGTACTGTTCTGAATTCTTCATTTTCCATTTCCAAACACCTACTTAATTATATCTAGATTCGTTTTAATTTAAATAGTTTATCTAAAAATGCTTTAAAAAAAATAATTATTGAGGAGATATATTCACTTCTCCTCATTTTCAATCCACAACATCATAGCTTCCTCAATAGCTTTTGAATACCATCCCGTAGTAAACAACAACTTAGAAGAGGCCAATTTACGAAAATACATATCCAAGTCATTATTGACATTAATGGTAACTCTTTTATTTTTTCTCATACATAATTATTAGTATGCTTCTAGTAAATAAATTATACAGTATTTTTTGAGCTTAATTTCACACTTTGATTAGAATAATGACTTCAAACGGTAAAATTAAGATTAATTAGAACCTTTTGATTATAATATTTACATCAAATAATAATTACCAATCATCATCAAAATCATCAAAATCGTCATCTTTGCCTGCTTTTTCAGCCTCTTCCCAGCTGTCATACCCTTCAATGTCCAGCTGGAATCCGCACCCTTCACACCATAGCTGATTAGCTCCGCAGACAGATCCGCATCGAGGACATGTAAATAATATTCTCGTCATGATTACACCACATCAAAACATTGGATAAAACAATATTAATTATTTAAAAGTATTTTTAGAAGAATTATACATATAAGAAAAAATCCTTTTAACCAAACAAATGAATTAATGGAGGAACTAAAATATCTTTTCAATAGTTAGACAATTATGATTATTTACGTATTTATAACTCATATTATCTGCATTTTTTCGAACTATCGTTAAACCCAATCCTCCAATTTCCCTTTGATCTGATTTAAGGGTTAAATCAGGAGCCTCCATATTTAATGGATTAAACTCTACTCCTTCATCTATAAAATTGATAATTATCCTTAAAGGATCTTCTAGAAGTCCATATTGTATTTTTATTTCACCATCTATTTCATATGCATAATTACAAATATTTACAAAGAGTTCCTCAATTATTAACTCCAATTGTAATTGAGATTTTGTTGTAATCCCTTTATCCTCGGTGAATTCTTCAATTTTTAATAAAAGTGTGTCTAAATTATCGATATTGGAATTTAAAATAATCTCTTCCATATCTAATCCCCCAGTCTGATTTAATTCATCCTCTATTAAAACATTAAAGAAACTTATATCCTGTTCATCAGTTAAGATTCTAGGAGGTTTAACCTGAGCAGGAGAATTTCCTTTAGCAACCATTAATTCTTTATAGAACAAATAAGTTTCCGGTTGCAAGAAATGAAGTTCTGTTTTTCCAATTATACTTTTTTCAATCTTATTACGTAAAACAGAATCTGTTGCACAGAAATTCTCATTCAATTTTTCCTGAATGCTTTCTTTTGTTACACCTTCAGGCAAATCCTCAACTTCCATCAAATAAACGTATTTCATAGGCGATGAGTTAGAATCAGCATAAACTGAAAAATCTATTAAATCGAATCCAAAATCTTTTTCGGTTTTATATGCTGCCGCCCTTAGGTTTTCTTCGTTAACTTTCTCACCAGCCAGACATAAACATTGATCCAGCCTGTATAAAAATTCAATCATTGGAGTGTTATTATATCTTCCGATACAACGAACAACATCTTTCATCCTGTAACGATAAAATCCGGACAGATTAGTTGTGATAACCTCATATTCTTTTCCTTCTTCTAATTTATCCAGAGTTACTGTTTTACCGAAGTCACCCCCAGCATCCAAGGGTAAAAATTCATAAAACATGCTGTCAGGTATGAGAACAGCATCAAGATTGTTTAATTCTGTGAAAAGTGAAAATATACCTTCAGAGGCAGTTAATCCGATTAATGCAAAATTAAAGTCCGGACCTGTGAACTCTTTAATTTTCTTAAGATAATTCTTAAATCCTCCGGATCCACATCCTATAAGAAGCAACATTTTTGGCCAAATTTTTGGAACAATAGGTTCGTCAAAACCTTCTTCAAATATTTTTCTAAGTTCCTCTGCCCTTTCCGGCATCGGTTCGATTTTTCCAAGCAAACTTTCACGAACTTCACGGGGCATTTTTATGGATTCATCAATCGTGCCCTTTTCAATATCATTGACTAATAGTTTCCAATTACGTTTAATGTAACGTAGAGATTCTAAAAACAAACTGACAAAACTAGTTACTGTAAATGAAATATCCGGATTGATTAATGCGAAACGTACATGAATATAACGGATATTAGTTCCAACCTTAGGAATTAAAGTTTCAGTGGGTGATGTTGTGAACTCAGATATATTATCCCCGAAACCTTCCATCAATTTACCGGAAATAGAACCATAAGTATCTCCAGAAGGCAATTTGGATATAGAAAGTTCAGTTAAATTTAAAAATGGATATTTAATCCAGTCCAAACCAACCTTTTCAGCAAACAAATTAAATAGATAATAATAATTATATTTCAGATTGATTTCTTGATTAAGATCTGTAATAGGAATCCTTTTAGAGCTTCCCATTGTGCCGGAAGATTTTGCATAATGAATTACTTCATAGGAGGTTAATAAATTCTTTTCTCCATTTTCAGACATTCTATAAATGTAATTCTCATAACTATCATAGTCAGTTATAGGAACCTTACTTTGATAGTCTTCAATGCTTTTAATGTTTGCAAAATCATATTTTTGACCATACTCAGTATCTTTGTTATCATTTATAATTTTCATTAACAAAGAGGTATTATACTCCATAGGATTCTGTGTCATGACCTCTAATGATTTACGAACATTATTTCCCCGTGAAATACATTTTAAATAAAATTGTTCTGAAAAGGACAATTCAGAAATATCGATATCATCCAAATCCATAATTCAACCTCATAACTATTCAATAGTCAATATATCTACAAATCCGGTTGATTCAAATACCTCCATCACAATATCCTGAACATTAGTTAATTTCATAGATCCCTGTTTGTTCATTGTTTTTTGAGTAGATAGAATTATTCGAAGTCCTGCACTTGAAACATAAATTAATTCAGATAAATCAAAAGTTAACTCTTCAACACCATCTAAACTATTTTCAAGTGATTCTTTGAGTTTAGGAGCAGATTTTGTATCTAATCTACCCGTTAATTTAATGTATAATTTCTTTCCGTCTTTTTGTTTTTCTATATCCATAAATTCACCTGTTAATTTTTTGGGATAACAATCTTATTATTATTTAGTTTAACATTATAATTATAATTATGTTCTATATCCTTTGAAAAGTTTTTGATAATTTTAATCTCAAAATTTTCTTTTCTATTCTGAAAATCTTTTTCAATATCAAAAGGAATACCGTTATCTTGGAAATAAATAATAATCTCTTCAGTATTCTTATAAAGAATCCTAATATTTATATATTTATCTTTTTTAGATTTATATGCATGGTTAAAGATAGATGTACCCATTTCCTCAAGAATTAACTGTATTTTTAATATGGTATCATCATCCAAATCACTGTCACTCAAATTTTGATTAATATTTTCAACAACATCAAGCAACTCCTCTTCAGATTCGACATATGCCACATAGGTATCCTCACAAGGAAATAGATTCTCATCCATTATTACAAAATCACTTAAGGATTTAGGGAATTTTTTAGTTTTTAATTTAATTAAGAAAGGTAAACTAAGCAAAGTAACAATTTCACACAATACAAAGCTTATCCAAATTCCATCACTTCCCATTAGAAATGAAAATATGATTGCAAATGCTGATAAAAATAAGAAACTATGGGCAAAACTTATATAATTTGCTATTTTTAACTGCTGTGTTGCATTGTAAAAGTTTAATAAAATGAAACATAATCCCGAAAACGGCAGGGACCACGAAAATATTCTAAGACCTCTTACTGCAGCATCAAATACCTCAGGATTTTTTCCAAACATATAAACAAAATAAGGAGCGAAAATAAACAAAAATAAAGCAATTATGGAAATGATAACTAATGAAGATTTAATTGATATCTCCAATAATTGTTCCAATTGGGTTTTATCTTTTTCACCATAAAATAATCCTCCTAATGCCAGAGTAGTTGACCCAAATCCAACACCTACACTGCACAGCAATAAATAAACATTTGACTGTATAGAAAGAGCACCCAATAATATTAATCCACCAACCATCAACCCTACATTATTTGTAATTATAGTACGAAGCATATTATAAATTTGATTTAAAGCATTTGGAAGTCCTGATTTGATAATTTGAGACAATTCCATTTTAAATTCTAAATTTTTTTGGAATTTAAATGTGCTTCTTCTTGAAAGAAAATGAGTCAGTAAGAATAGTACAGTAATAATGGTACTTAATGCAGTTGCCAGTCCCACACCAAAAATATCTGTTTTAAATATCATTATAAATACTAAATTTAAAATCAGATTTGATAAAAATAATAATAACCCCGCATAAAGACCTAACAATGGATATCCATCGATTCTTGAATAATTTATAAAAATATATAGAAACATCAATGGTAAAATTACTAAAAACAATCCCTTCATCAATGATACTGTTGCATTAAGTGATTCACCAGAAGCTCCCAATATTTGCGCAACATCTGATGTAAAGATTAATAATAGAATAGTTAAAACTATTCCAACAATTGCTGCGACAATGCATACTACTGTGAAATTGTTATTTATTCTTTTTTTATCCGCCATATTATTGGACGCAACAATAGACCCTCCGTATGCGAATATGTAACCTATTGCCAAATTAGCATAAATGATAGGCAATGCCAAACAAAATGCTGCAAGACCAATTTCACCAAAAAAGTTACCAACAATTATTCCATTTAGAAGAACAACTAAAATAGTGCATACAACAGCAATTACGGCTCCGAAGATATATTCTTTAAAAAAGGAATTTAACAATTTATTATCACTGCTTAATAAATTCATATTTTTACCAACTTAAAAAATATTAAACATTATTTTTAAATAAATTTAATATTTTGATTTTGATTAGTTTATTGTATGTTCAATTTCAATAGGGAAAACTAATTTATATGTAATTTCATTTTTCTCTTTAACTGAACTGAGAGTAGCATCTAACTGCTTTGCTAAGCTTTTAACTATTTCACATCCAATGCTATCATTAGCATTGATTGTATCACTAAGTATCATACCGCTTTCTTCAATTGTCAAAACAGCAGTATCATCATCTAATTTTACAACTTTTTTAGTTATCTTTTTGTTTAGTGTTGTTTCATCAGGAATTGAATTTCTTATAGCAATCATTGTTAATTCATCAATGATTAAGAGTAATGGAGTTATGACTTCAATTGATAAGTTTATATTCTCATCCACATCTGTTTTAAATTCAATTCCCATTGGTGAATTAATTAGTTTTTTTGTGTTAATATCTTGATCTCTTAGACATTCATTTAAATTAATATTTTTAAAATCTGTAGAATTGTATGTTTTTTCATGGAGCAATGCAAGGGATGTTAAACGTGTTTGCATATGGTCAATAATTAAATTAGGGTTATTTTTATAAGCCCTTTTTTCAAGATTTAAAAAACTATTAATAATTTGCAGATTATTCTTTACTCTGTGGTGCAATTCCTTAATTAATACTAGCTGACGTTCATTAGATTCAATCAATTGTTCTTTTTTCTGCATCTCTTCAGTAACGTCAGTTAAAAATCCAAGACTATGCACATTATTATTATATTCAAATCTTTCAATATACATATTAACAATCTTTACATTCTGAGGGTTTCCATCAACCTTATATGTCAGTGTTTCATCAACCTTAGTTATGTCACCATCAGCCAGTTTTTTAATTAGTTCAACAACTTCTTTCTCGGCAATATTATTTAAAATTTCACGGGAATGAATATATTCCCCAGGATCCTTTTCAATCAAATTATAAAACCCTTTGGAGAAACTATATAGTTTTTTATTCAAAGGTTCGATTAACCAAGCTAACTTCATGCTGCTTTTAGAACCATCCAATAAAAAATCGATAGGCTTACTACTTTCATTATGTTTCTGTGTAAGGACATTAATCCAACCTTGACGAATAAAGACTCCGTTATCATCAAAATAAGAATAAGCAGTAACTTCAATAAGTTTTAAAATACCTTTTTCATCTACAATCCTAATAACTTCATCGGATTGTGAAGTTTCTTTGTCTGAAATATTCAAAATCTTATCAACTTTATATTTATCCTCAGGAATCGCCAAATCTAAAACAATATTGTGGTGCTCATCAGATTCTTCACTATGACGATTGATGATATTATATATTCCTTGAGACCAAGTATATTTTCCATCTATTATATAATAACTTCCCGTTTGGGAAAGATTTTCCATTATGCTATTTTGGGTTTCATCCAAAGTTTTATCGACCATGCCTTCAGGTTTACTTGCTGTTCTGTCATCATTTTCGACTATTATAAATACTTTTTCCATGTAAAATACTATTTTTGCAGTACTTTTCTTCATGAATTCATTTTCATCATAATATACAAATCTCACTTTTTTTGTAATGTGGTTTGTATAAACCTCAAATAAATAATCGTGTAAAATATCAAAAAATAATGGTGAAATCTTACTTAATAGTCTTCCTTTTGCATCTTCTTGTGGCCTATTGTATGTCTTAAGAATATAACCACTTAAACTCTGGATAATGAAATCTTTTCCATCATCATGTGGAATCAATATATGGATCTCATCAGAAATATTCTTTATGAATTCCTGAATTGGATCGTCTTCAATGTCAAATTCTTGTGGTGTTGGATTATAAAAATCCATTACAGTAGCATTAAAAATTCGAATTTCATAAACATCTTCTAAATTCAGATATTCCTTTTCAATATTCATCCAAATCCGCCTTCCAATTTCATAACTTCAATATCTTGTAACTTTTTCTATGAAATAATATATAACTATCTATATATATAATGATTTATTAAAAATATTATTAATGGTTGCCACTAGAGTTAGAAAATTATTTAATAATAAATTGTTTATTTTCATTTTCACATTTGTTGTGGAATTGCTATTCAATTATCTTTTTGAAGTTCAACATATTGGTGGCTATTACATATATGCAGATATTGCTCTTGGTCCAATATTTGGTTTAATGTTTGGTCCAGCAGGTGCTTTAGGTTTTGCATTTGGAACATTGGCCGGAGAAGTAGTTGAAGGAATAGGTCTACCTGCTCCTTTAATCGATTTTACAATCACATTTTTTATTTCAATATTGACATATAGATTATGGTATACTACATTCAATAAAAAAGAAATAGATACTCCTAGATTTAATTCAACTTATAATATTATTAAATTTTTATCTATTACAATACTAATTTCAATCGTATACTTTTCATTTTTAGTCCTGTCTTTTGGACTTTTCCATAATTTAAATTATTCATATTCTATTTCAGATGTAGACTTTAATGTGCCTTACATGTTAAATATTATCACATTTACCATAATATTTGGATTATTACTGATTAGTTCTTTTAATATCCTAAAGATACCTTTACAAACCCCAAAAAAGAAGATTACAAAAATTAATATTAATCAAAATTATCTTTTAGCCTTGCTTTTAATATGTGTAGGTTATTTCCTGTTTAAGGAATTTATTATGAATATTAAGTCGGTGCGGTTTTTTTTCTACGCTGTTATGATAGTTACTTCAATACTGTTATATCTTAATACTTTCGATGTAACGGTTAAACCAAAAAAGCACAATTATTCAATTATTGAAGCAATGATAGTGATTTTCCTAATTATTATAACTTTGACGATAGTATTAAACTTTAACTATTTCAATATGTTAATTTTATCATATGTTCCTAAAATAGATCCATCATATCAGTTTTTAATCATTCTTTCATTCACAAGTATATTTATATTGGTGGTTTCATTAATTTATATCCGATTCGTTGAAAAAACAATAACTAATCCACTTTATGATATGATAAATACTGCAGATAATTACTTTAAAACTAAAAATAAAGTTGAATCAGTCCATAAATTAAAGAAATACATAACAAATGATGATAGTATTGGATTGTTAGTTAACTCTTTTGTAACATTATATGATAAAATTAGAAGCAATTTAAATCAGCTTCAAATAACAACTTCTGAAAAAGAAAAATTTGAAACAGAATTTGATGTGGCAAGCAATATTCAATCAAATATGCTGCCAAAAAATTTTGATGAAATATCAGAAAATGAATCCTTTGAAATCTATGGCTATATGAAACCTGCAAAAGAAGTTGGAGGAGACTTTTATGATTATTTCAAAATCGATGAAGACAATTTATATTTTGTCATCGGCGATGTTAGTGGTAAAGGAATTCCCTCAACATTATTCATGGTTAAAACCATGTATTTAATTAAGGATCATGCGAAATTCAATGAGGATTTATCACAAGTGATTGAAAAAGTAAATAATTTAGCTTATGAAAGAAATGACAAAGAATTATTTGTAACAATCTGGCTTGGAAAATTAAACTTAAAAACTGGAAAATTATCCTATGTAAATGCTGGGCACAATCAACCATTGATTAAACATGATTCCGATGATTTTGAATATTTAAAAACCCGTGCAAATCTGGTCATTGGTGGAATTGAAGGAATTCAATATAACGAACATGAAATTAATTTAAATGCCGGAGATATGATATTTTTATATACTGACGGGGTTACTGAAGCAAATGATAATTATAACGAATTTTATGGTAAAAATCGTTTAAAAGAAACAATCAATAAAAATAAAACTAAAAAATTAAACGATATACTAAATGAAGTTACCAAAGACATTGATAAATTTTCCAATACCCTCGAACAATTCGACGATACAACAATGTTAATCATAAAATATAACGGGTGGGTAGAATGATTACTAAAGAACTTTTCAAATCACCAAAATTTATCGTATTATTCTCCATGGCAATGAATATAATACTTATTTTAATTGGATACCTCTGGTTTGATAATAATTATATTCATTTAGAATTATCCGCTTTACTTTTATTAAGTTTATTATTAGGTCCCTATGCTATATTAGGATTTGCCATAGTTGAAGTTCTATATTGGATTTTAGTCTTAGACATGAGTAATGCAGTACTAATCATACTAAGTTTATCATCCATAGTTGTTTTGGGGATAATGCCTTGGAAATTATGGTACCTAATAAAGCCTAAGAGCGGTTTTGAATTGCCTAATATGAACAGTTTTTACAACTTTGCTAAAATAATAATTATTGTATTATTTATGATTTTGCAAACATACATATTCTCTCATCTGATATTTAATCAATCTTTCCACTTAAGCCTTGAAACTTTTTATATGATTTTTATATTAGGATTAATCCTGCTATTGTTAGGTATGGGACTATTTGGAAGATTAAATATTGCAGTATATACACCAAAAGAAATCAAAAGATTCATGCCGGATAGATTATATGATATCTTTTTAGTAATTGCAATAATTCTTTCCCTAGTCACATTAAATAATCCAGATAATCTTTGTTTGTTTTTTATTTTAATATTCTATGCAATATTTTTAATTAAACCTCTTGATAAAGATAGTTTAAAAATAAAAAATACTCAAAAAATTACAATATTCTATAAGACATTTATTCCAATATTCATTATTTTAATAATGATTCCTACATTTCTGTTATTCTCATTAACAGAACTTGGAATATATGAACATGGAATGACCTCTGAATTCTTAAATTATTTGATTCTTTTATCAAGTTTCTTTTTAGCAATTCTAATACCATTAACTATTTACATGTACTTTTTGGAAAAAGAAGTTATAAACCCAATAAACCAATTATCCGCATACCTGTATGAAGAAATAGAGGATGATGTTGATTTAGATAATTTAGTTAATAATTTAAATTGCATTACCGTAAATAATGAAATAAGATCATTATCCGAATCCATGCTTAATATGGAAAAAGAATTTGTAGATTACCGTGCAAATTTACTGGATGTAACTAAAGAAAAAGAAAAATATGAAACAGAACTTAAATTAGCTCATGAAATCCAAAATGCAATGATTCCGACAGATTTTGAAGAATTCAACGAGAATAATAATTTAAGCCTTTGGGGCTTTATGAAAGCTACACATACTGTTGGTGGGGACTTTTATGATTATTTCAAAATCGATGAGGAACATGTCGGATTTGTAATAGGTGACGTTAGCGGAAAAGGGGTGTCAACCACATTAATCCTAATAAAAGCTATGACATTAATTAGAGATTATGCTACATATTATTCAGATTTATCCGATGTATTATATGAAGTTAATAACGAACTTTGTAAAGATAACGTTAAAGAATTGTTTGTTGGTTGTTTGCTTGGAAAACTTAATACAAAAACTGGAGAATTAAGTTATGTTAATGCAGGTCACAGAAAACCACTAATTAGAAAAAATGGTGGCGATTTTGAATTTTTAAATGAAAAACCTGGATTACTTTTAGCAGGGATGGAAAATATGCACTATAAAAAGCATACAATTCATTTAAAACCTAATGATACATTATTCTTATATACAGATGGAGTTACATATGCAAACACTGGAAATGATAGATTCTATGGAGAAAGAAATCTACAGAAAATATTAAATCAAAATAAGGATAATGAACTAAGCACTATCATAAAATCCGTTGAAGATGATATCAACAAGTTCTGTAACAATAAAGAATTGCCTGACGATATAGGAATGCTCATTATCAAAATGAACTAGTTATTTTTTTGTTTAATATATTTTAGATTGACGAAAAAAATATGAAAAGATTTATATATTAATAAAACATAAGTATTATACGATATGAAAAAAAATTCATGTCTACAATGAACATCAGTCAACCATTTTATAATCTCCAAATTAGTTCATTGCACAAAAAACACGAAGTAGATCATAAATTTCTACTTCACCCCCTCCCCTAAATATTAAACATCACGAAATCCATTACTAAATTTAATAAATAATTATTATAATCATTCAAATTAAAAAACTAAAAAGTTTCCTAATTTTAAATTATAAAAAATATATTAAATAGCATTAATTTAATAAATAATCTGAATTCAGTTGACAATGCAAAGAAATAATATTTTAACCAAAAGATAATCCAATATAATACAGTTTAGGACCGAATTTTTAAAAACATTTATATACTATAAAAACATAATAATAAACGATGTGAAGAAAACTTCATTTCAAAATAAATGTTGATAATTTATTATAATCTCCAAAAAATTATTTCAACTACGTAGAAAGTAGGTCAACACACCTACTTTCGCAACCCCCCTTGTTTTTAAATTAAACATCATCCAATATCTTTGAATCTGCACCGGCAATCTCTACAAGGTATTCGGCTTCAACGATATGTAGGTCAGCAGGGATAACGATGCAGTGAAGCGGCTCACCAAAATCATAGTCAATTAAATCAGAAATTTCACCTGCTTTAACAACAACGTCCTTTGAACCGACACGGGCAATGCCTATGGCCAGAGTGTCTTCGGTTATCAATCCATCATAATCAATTGAATCCTTAATATTCATCAGGTATTCCAAACCCTGATTGACAGTCATGTAACGGTCTTTATGAGCCTGAATATCAAGCAGAACAAGAGTATGCATGTTTGATTTTAAATTTTCTTCAATTGCAACATAGGGAGATTTAGGATAAAAATTATAATCCGGAAATGGGATGGTGGTTACCTTACCAAATTTATAGCCCTGAAGTCCTGAAATGGCAGGTGCTGAAGATAAAATTGAAGATCCGTGAATAACTTCATATTCAATTCCTTTTTTAGCGCATTGAACTAAAAAGTCACTATGTGTAGTTGCAATTAACGGGTCTCCGCCGGTGATTAAAGCAACATCGGCATCTTTAGCCTCATCGATGAATTTATGTTCCTCTTCAACTTCTCCTCGGACCAAGACCTCAATTTCTTTACCTATCAGCTCTTCAATTTTATCAAAACTTGAGCCGAATAAACGGGAAGTGAAAAATTCAGCATAAATCTTATCAACATTTTTAAGACATTCCAAACCTTTAAGGGAAATGTCCTTTTCATCAAATAATCCTAAACCTACTAAATAAAACATGATATACTATATATGAAATAAAACATAAAAAAGTTATTATGAAATCAGTCAAGGTTCCATTAAAAAAGCTTAATGATGTTAGAATAGAACTAATGAAAAAAAAATTAATGAGAATGGATTATAGAATTAAAGCTGAAGCCGATTATGGTTATATTCCAGTAAAAGATGATGTTGAGGGATACGAAATAGTCGATATTGAATTAGAAGAGCTGAATACCCATCCGCACAATTTCTCAGAATTGCTTGAAGGCGAACTTACAGATGAAGAAATTGAGGATTTAAAGACATCATTTGATACAATCGGAGACATCATTATATTAGAAATTCCGGATAATCTGGAGTCTAAGAAAAACATTATCGGAAAGGCAACCCTTGACTTTACTAAAAGAAAAGCAATTTACATGAAAAAAAGTGCCGTTCACGGAACAATAAGAATCAGGGATTTGGAACTGATTGCAGGTAAAGATGATCCGGTAACCATCCATAAGGAACATGGCGCCAGATTAAAGTTGAATGTGAAGGAAGTCTACTTTTCACCGAGACTTGCAACCGAAAGAAAACGTGTAAGTGACAGTGTTTCTGACGGTGAAAATATTTTAGACATGTTCTGTGGAATTGGACCTTTTCCTATTGTAATAGCTAGAAACAATGATGTTAATATCACGGGTGTAGACATTAACGAAAATGCAATCAAATATTTTGAGGAAAACATCAGACTGAACAAACTTAAAAATGTGGATGCAATATGTGGAGATGTGGGTGAAGTTTCAAAATCATTTAAAACAAAATTCGATAGAATAATTATGAACCTTCCAGGTCTTGCCTATGATTTCCTTGATGTTGCAATGCATTTAATTGAAGATGGTGGAACAATTAATTATTATGAATTCTCTGATGGATATGAACAGGGAAAAAAAAGATTAGTTGAAGCCGCTTCAAAAGAAAATAAAAATGTGGAAATAATCAATACTCGAAAAGTTAAATCCACATCCCCTGGAGAATGGCATGTAGCCATTGATGCTAAAATTACATCTAAATAGGATCAATTATACCTTTTTCAGTAATAATTCCTGTAATAAACTCACTAGGAGTAATGTCAAAAGCAGGATTTATTACTTCGGTACCTTCAGGACAAATTCTGGCCCCACCATAATATCTGACTTCATCACCATCACGCTCTTCAATAACAGTATCAAAGATGGATGCATCAAAATCAAAAGTAGACAATGGAGCGGCCACATAAAATGGAACATCATGCTGTTTAGCAGCCATTGCAACCATGAATGAACCTATTTTATTTACAACACCACCTTTGGCAATCCTGTCAGCACCGATGACAACCTTGTCAATTTTGCCCTGTGACATTAAAAAACCTGAAGCAACATCGGGGATTAATTTAACCGGAATTTTTTCCTGCTGCATTTCCCAAACGCTTAAACTGGCTCCCTGACCTCTAGGCCTTGTTTCATCACAGATTACATTAATGTTTTTTCCCGCATCACGGGCTGCTCTAAAGACTCCAAGGGCAGTTCCATAATCAACACATGCCAATGCACCAGCATTACAGTGCGTTAAAACAGTATCTCCATCATCAATTACTTCAGATCCGTATTTACCGATGGCCATATTGGTATCGATATCTTCCTGATACATCTTTAATGCTTCTTCCAACGGATTGTCACTATTCAAGACCCTGTCCACTGCCCAAAACAGGTTAATTGCAGTCGGTCTTGCAGCTTTTATTTCGTCTGCAGCTTTTTCCAAATCTTCATCTGCCAAATAGGCAAGTGCCATACCGAATGCTGCTGCAACTCCAATAGCCGGAGCTCCACGAACAATCATGTCCTTAATTGCCACAATGACTTCTTGGTAATTTTCACAATAAACGTAAGTTAATTCATCAGGTAATTTTGTTTGGTCTATTAATTTTAATTTGTTATCTTCCCATTCTATAGTTCTCATAAAATAGAATTTATTTAAAAAATTATATAAAATTTAGCAAAGGATTTTTAAAAATATTTAAAAAGAAAATAGTTTCAATTAACCATAATCATTCCTCATTTTTCTTAGCTTTGATTAAATCTTCCATTTCATCAAATTTGTGGTCAACACGGCTTCGTATAATTGAAACGGCTAAAGTAGCAGTACCAACAGCAGATAAAAGAAATCCACCCCATGCCAAGACCAATGAATCAAGTTTTCCGACAATTGAATTTCCTGAAGCATCAAAACTGTTACTTGTAAATGCATTTGAAACCATTACCATTGAATCCAAAGGAGAAACTCCTTCAACCAGAATAGTAAATAAGAAACTGACCAATACGATTGCAAATAAAAGCAATATAGTTATTCCCAAACCATAATTTTGAGTGAAGTTGACAAATTTGCGGTAGTAAACCTGAATAAAGTATAGATATGCGAATATATGGAAAATATCCAAGAAAACAATCATACCCTCCCCAAATGTCAATCTTGCAATAGATGCAAATGGAATTAATAAAAACAACATAACTTTCCCTTTTAAAGAGTCCGTACTCGTTTTAAAAGCAAGATATATTGAAATTAGAATATCAAGAACAGAGATGAAAATTACACCATCATCCCATCCGAAAAATAAATATAAAACAATCACGATAAAGACACATACCATCACTAGGTAAAAGATTTGTTTTAATGAATATATCTTTTCAATAGGGAAATACTCCAAAAGATTATAAAATCTTGAATTTTTAAGACTTGAAGATGATTTAATCTTATTTACAATAAATTTGCTAACATATACTAAAACGGCAAAAATTCCAACTGCAATTAATAATTGAATAATTAACAACAAGACCCAATTATCCATTATTCATCATCCCCTTCAATCAATCTTTCCAATTCCTCAAATCTTTTATTGAAATGCTTTGTCAAAATAGCTGCAGTTAGCGTTGCAGCACCTACTCCTGAAATGACATATCCTCCCCAAACCAGCAATAGACTGTTGAGTTTGCCCGGAATTGAATTACCGAAAACAGCAAATCCATTACCTGTAAATTCGTTAGAAACCATTACAAGCGAATCCAATGCATTTACATTTTCTGCATATTGAGTTATAAAAAAACTAACGAAAATTATTACAAAGAGCAGCACTATGGATAAACCCAAAGCATTTGACCGAGTATATTCCATAAATTTGTCGAAATTTAATTTTGCAAAGTAAATAAAGATTAAAACATGTATTAGATCTAAAATAAATGCTAAAACATTAACATTGAATAAGGAGTAGAATAATGCTCCATATGGAACCAATAACAGCCATAAAATCTTATTTTTTGTGGAACTCATATCCAACGTGATTGCAAAATACAGCGAAAGTGCAAGATCAAATATTACAAAATAAATTAAATTCATTTCAAAACTTGTGAGAGAATAAAAAATATTTACAATACACAATGCCATCATAATTAAATAAAAAGCCTGTCTTAAAGAATGAACTTCATCTTCAGGAAGTAATTCAGTGATATTAACAGTCTTTCCGAACTTATTTTTTAATTTTTTATATATGAACCCACTCAAAAGGGTTAAAATTAAAAAAGTAACAATTACGACAGCCAATTGAAATAATGTATTGTTCAATATATCCACAATGTCCACCTATATCATGTTTTTATAGTTAATCATTATTAACATTTTAGGAATTGGATAATAATAGAATTATTTAATAGGCAAATTATTCAAATAATAATCTATGCGATTATCAAAATCAAAGATTAACAGCTATCTTAAATGCCCCCGTGAATTCAAATACCGATATATTGATGAAATTGAAGTTCCACCTAACGAATATATGGCTCTTGGAAGTGACGTTCACCTAATAGCTGAAAATTATGCAAAGATTTACGGTGATAATCCTCAGGAAAATCCAAGATATTATCTTGATTTAATCGCTAGGGAATCCGATATTGATATTGAAGAGATAGACATTCATCTGGATAGCTTGGCATCTTTTTTTGAAGAGATATTTAATGAAAAGGACTATAAACTCTTCAGCCAGGAAGAATATTTGACTAATGAAACCCATAATTTTACTGGAATTACAGACATTATTCTTGAAAATCCAAATGGAGATTTAATCGTTATTGACTATAAAACAGGATCATCTTCCAATTTCAGCAGATACAGATTGGAATTGGGATATTACAAAATGCTTGTTGAAAATACCTATGATAAAGATGTTATTGGTGCAGGAATATTTTTTACCAAAAACAATAAATTAAGGCTTTTAAAATTTGAAGATGAAGACAATAAAAGAAAATATATGTGTCCTGATGAAATTGAAGAAGGCCTTGATACGTTATACGAAGTCAGAAAAAAAGTTAATGCAGGAAAATTTCCTAAAAATAGACAGTACGTCTGCAGATTCTGCACTTATGAAGAAATCTGCTACAAAGATGCAGATTAAAAAAAAGAAAGTAAAAAAGTGATTATTTTTCAATTACATAACCACTGTTTTGACCTTTAGTTATAAATATAGGTGCATCTTCACCTAAAAACTCACGAGTTGCATTTAAGACGCTTTCTCTGTTGTTATCATCAACTACAGAATAAATTGTAGGTCCAAATGAACTCATACCGACACCATATGCCCCATTATCACGTAAATGCTGCATCAAATTATGCATTCTTTCATCATACAATGTCAATTCAGCTTTTTGGAAACCTCTTTTATGGATTTCATCGATGCATTTTCCAAACTCTTCAATATCCTTTTCAAGCATTGCCGGAATCATATTCATAAATACAATGTGGGATAATTGTTCTACTTCCCTTTGTGGAAGCGGACAGAACCTTTGGAATAAATTAATTTCTTCACCATCATGAATGGATAATCCATATGGAGGTATTGCTATCAATACATCCCATTCTTCAGGAAATTCATATCTTCCAATAAGTGGCGGTGGACATGCACTTGAAGCTGAAGAAGGTAAAAATGTTGCCTTTTCTTTTAGACTGTGTCCCCCATCAGCAATGAATCCTCCGTCTTCAAAACCATAAGTTCCAATACCGGAAGTTCCACCTCTTCCAACAATGGTAGATAACTCTACAGAGGATTTTTCAATCCCAACAGTTTCACAAATTAATTTTGCAGTTGCAAGAGCAATCTGTGTTCCGGATCCAAAACCGGAATGTGCTGAAAATGCATTGTGAACTTTAAAATTAAAACCGATATCCAAATCGAAATGATTGCAGATATCTTCATAAGCCTGTTTTATTTTTAAATTACATTCTTCAATTGCTTCTTCATCAGTAATGCTTTCATCAAATTCTATGCTTACTCCACTTTCTGTTTGAGTACTTTCTAAAATGAATTGCGGGTTCTGAATAGAAAATCCGATTCCCCCATCAATTCTTCCATATGAACCGTTTAAATCTAGTAATGTTATATGGATTCTAGCAGGTGTTCTAATTATCATTTTATATCGCCCATTATTATTAATTTATACAATATATTTTGTTAAACTTCATATATAAATAAACAGTTGTTAACTTTATTGAAAAATTTTTGTAAAACACCTTTGTCCATATTATTCCACATTAAAGTCAACTATTTCACCATTATCTTCAACTATCTTTGCAATAGTATCCTGCGCATTATTAAGTTTTTCATCACAAGCTTTAACCAAATCCATAGCTTTTTTAAACTCTTCTATTGCATTATCAAGTGGAACATCACCTTTTTCCAATTTTGCAACGATTTCTTCCAATTCTTTTAAATTATCTTCAAAACTTGCATTTTCATCTACCATATTAAATCACCTTTGTATTAACATTACCGTCATCAAATTCTATTTCAAGCTCATCTCCAGATTTTAAGTCCTTGGAACTTGAAATGACTTTACCTTCACTTTTCGCTAAAGTATAACCTCTTTTTAAAGTATTTAGAGGGTTTAAAATTTCCAATTTTGAAATTTGCAATAAATAATTTTCCCATTTATCCTTAATAATCTCATCCGGATTTTTAAAAATACTGGAATGTTTTACCAAATCCAGTCTAGACTTATTTTTCATTATCAATGATTGTGAAGAATGTTCTAATTTATTTACCAAATTATCTAGCATCATTTCCTTAGGCGCATAGATTTCTGAAGGATTGGTAAAGAGTTTTTTAGAAACAATAGCATCGAATTTTGATTTGTTTTCACCAAATTGCTTATTGATGGCCATATTAGCCCTTAACTTAAGCTGGTCGACACCATTTTTAATTTCTCCGTATGGAGGAACTGCAATTTCTGCTGCAGCTGTTGGGGTTGCCGCTCTTAAATCAGCTACAAAATCCGCTATAGTGAAATCTATTTCGTGGCCAACAGCACTGATTACTGGAGTTTTACAGTCATAAATGGCTCTTGCAACAATCTCTTCATTAAATGACCACAAATCTTCAATGCTTCCCCCACCTCTTCCAACAATTAACGTGTCCAAATCAAAATTTTCAGATCGTTTAATCTGATAAACGATATTTTCAGCGGCCTTATCTCCCTGTACCAGTGAAGGGAATAAAATTACTTCACACAATGGCCAGCGCCTTTTGATTGTCGTTATGATATCACGGATGGCCGCACCGTTTTGTGCAGTTACAACACCGATTCTTTTTGGAAAATTAGGGATTTTCTTTTTGTGGGACTCATCAAACAATCCTTCCTTATTGAGCTTTTCTTTTAGCTCCAGGTAACGCTGATGCAAATCTCCGACACCGTCTTTAGAGATTTTATCCACATATAACTGATAGACACCATTCTTTTTATAAACATCGATTTTGCCTTCAATAAGTACTTTCATACCATCTTTTGGCCTTAATTCCTTAAGTTTATAACGGGCTCCGAACATGACGCCCTTAATCTGGCTTTCATCATCCTTTAAAGTGAAATACAAATGTCCGCTTCGATACAGGTTAACATTGGACATTTCACCCTTAATGAAAATATGTCTTAAATTCAAATCACTTGCTATGAGATTACCAATATAATCAGTAACTTCAGATACAGTGATATACGTCTCTTCCATAAAATATCTCCTTAGATATAATCTGTTACTATTAAGTAAATAATTTTTCATGAAAACTTTAAATATTTTGCCTAAATTAAATAATATCATGGCAGACAAAGACCTGAAACTTGAAACCAAATGTTATGACGCTAACGAATATGGATACCTATACGGCCTCAACAAAAGAATCCCTGATGAAGAATTTGAAAAGGTAAAGCCTTATATGAGAAACTTTAGAAGAAAAGACTTTTTAGATGGGATAATTAAAGTAACCGGAAGGCCTGAAGGTTACAGATGCCTTGAAGAAGATGTGCCTAAAGTCGAGGAGATTTTAGGAATCGAAAATACCCTGGAAAAAAGACAGGAAAAAATCAAAAAGGCATTTGCAGATCCGATTCAAAAGGTAAATCTCAAGGATAAATCATATGAATGGCTGAATACTCTTTTTAAAAATGGCGGAACAAGACCAAAGCAAGATTTAAGCCGTTTAGCAATCCATTCCACAAAAATATATGATCCTGAAGACAGCTTTAAAAAGGGTGCTGAAAATGGTGAAGGAAGTCTCTTTATTTACACTCCCCACGGAATGTGGTATATTATCAACAATTGTGGAGAATACAGTGATTTAAGTCTGAATAATGTGGTTACAAAAGATGGCGGGGCTATCGGCTACAGATTAATGTATGATGATACTTTAGATACCTTAATTAGAATATACACTGAAGAAAATGAGTATAGTGGTGAAAAATTGTATTAAGAAGTTTTAAAACTTCTTTAATACTTCAGGATTGAATGCTTTTCCAACAACATCACCAAGAACCCTGTAGGTTCTATTATTTCCATCATATGAAATGAATTCGATACTTTCAGTATCAACATTACCTTCATCATCAACCAAATCATCACTGACAACGGTATTGATGACTTTACCGACAACAAGGCACCTGTCCGGAACTATTTCATGAATATCCATGAGTTCACATTCCAAAGTAATTGGAAACTCTTCTACAATAGGCGCATTAATGTTTTCTGATTTTTTAACTGTAACACCAGTTCTTTTAACCTTATCAGTATCTTTTGAAGCGGAAACCAAACCGAAGAAATCAGCAACATCAAGAGTATCTTTTGTTGCGTAAGCTACTGTGAATTCCTTATTGTTTTGAATATTTTTTAAGGTTTGGCGGGAAAGTGCAAAAGTGATTGCTACATTTTCAGGACCACACTGGCCTGCCCATGCAGCATTCATTACATCAACAACACCATTTTCATCATAACTGCCTACCATGAAAACAGGTAAAGGCTGTACAATTGCTTTATCAATATTTTTACTCATAATATCACATTCATTATTATATTAATTAAAACTATTTAAATTTAATTTAGAATGCTACTTCGAAGAATTATTGGTAGGAGTAGTTGGACTTTGAGTCAATTTATTTGTATTCATATTAGATTTATACTCATTTAAAACGACACCATCCTTGATTAACTGAACAGTAACATGATCAACATCCAAATAATTAGGTGTGTAATATGATGAAAGCACTATTGCATAGTCACTATCTTTATAACTTTTATAGTAAGACATTTTTTCTGTAGTTGAAACAAGTTCCTTATCATCTTTATCACAATAAATCGTTTTTATAGTATATCCATCCATATCATCAGGGAAGTTATTTATATATCCACTTACGGAATAATAAAAGGTTGTTTCTCCATCATAAGTACTGCTGTAAACATAAGCTTCAGTTAAGGTTAATGTGACATTTTTTTGTGTATCTTGATTGCCACCTGAATTAAAAATGAATGCAGCTGCCGCAACAACAATAATAACAACAATTATTATACCAATTATGCAAGGAATAAGTGACCCTCCATCATCAGAAGAAGAATTGGATGGGGCTTTTTTAACTTTTTCCTCCTTATTAATAGGCACACCTTCAAGACTCTCAGCACACTCAATGCAAAACTTTGCATTATCCGGAGAGTTCACTCCACAATTGGGACAAGTTTTACTCATTATATCACCATAATTTTGTTATAATAGTATATGTAACTTATTATTAAAAAAATTATATGACTCTTCTTAAAAAAGTAAACATCACTTTTGAAAATATCTTTTTAACAAATCCCAAATTAACGTCCGGTGAAAAATCATGATTAACCAGACCCGTATCAAACCAGAATTCCTTATCAGCAGGTATAGGATCATCAACTAAAGCCATTGCTTTCCAAACATCAAAAAATATGATATCTCCCCATTTTGGAGAATGCATTTTTCCGGACTCAACATCACTTCTAAACTTTTTAGCGACTTTATCGATTTTATCGGTTTCTAGTGATTCTTTAGCCCCGCAGGCCACAGGCAATTTATAAACTTTATTTACACCCCAATGCCTTAATGTTTCATCCAAATAATTTGCCACTTTTTTCTGCCCCGCACCTGCCGTAGAAACAACAACAATAGCTTTTTTAGTGAAAAATTCCGGCCTGTGATAAAAATAAGCAGTATGGTCAATGAAATTTTTCAAAAGAGCAGAAACATTCAACGCATAGACCGGTGAAGCCAATATTATTGCATCACAATCTTTTAACTTTTCTACAATCGGCCCAATATAACCATTATGCGGACAGTACCCTTCACCTTTCATAAAGCAGGAAAAACAGCCCTTGCAAATTGGAATATTGCATTCTGACAAATTTATCTCTTCAAAATTCCCTTCCAGATTATATTTTATCCGATCAACAATAGCCCACGTGTTTTTCTTTCTTGGAGATCCGTTGATAATTAAGTATTTCATTTTTAAACCCCTAACTGATTTTCATTTACTTCCTTTTGTCTGAATTCAAATCTTTTATCAAATTCATCCACATCATTTTCATCAACATCAAAAACATCAGGATTTGAAAAAATTCCATTTTTTAAAGTGATTTCATCCACATTGAATATTTTTATCATGAAAAACGGACATTCTCCATCAATATCACATCCGTTCAAGCAAACATTATATTTTGATGCACTTTCAAATCCGAATCTGGAATAGTAGTTTTCATCACCAATTACAAAAACGAAAGGAACATCCCTCTCCCCAATTAACTTTAAAGTATAGTCAATGAGTTTGGTTCCATAGCCTTGATTCTGATATCTTTTATCTATTGAAATCGGACCCAATACAAGAGCTTCTTTTGAATTAGCATCATCGAAGTCAATTTGGCCTTTTGAATAATTGATGTGGCCGATAATTTCACCGTTCTTTTCTATGACATATGCCAAATCCTTAATGAAACTCGGATGATTTCTCAGATTATGTACAATATAATGCTCATAAGCTCCCGGACGATATACATTCCAAAAAGAATCTCTTACAAGATTTTCCACTTTCAAATAATCCTCTTCATTTTCCAGTCTAATATTCATGTTATCACACTATTTTAACTGAATCAAATATTAATTGCATATGATTCTGGGATTTTTTTCCAAATTCCTCAAGAAACTTCTCATCATCTTCAGGATAGTTAATGATGAAGTGCTCAATTAACAAGAACAATCCATAGTAGTAAAATGATTCGGCAAGCTGTTTTGTATCACCATCCTTCTTAATTAATCCCTTTTCCTTCATTAAGTCGAATAAATCAACCCATCCATTAACTGCATATTCCATAATTGGTTTTCTTATGAATTCCTTTATTTTTTCATTGTGATATGACTCAATTAAAAAAATACGGGTTATTTTCATCATGTCGGGTTCGCTCAGCTTGGTTTTATAAAGTTCAAGACCCACATTATAAAAATATTCAAAGCCAACATCCAAATTCTGGCTTGCCTGAGATAATGGAATCTCCTCCTTGGTCATTTCAGATATATAATAATCAAGTATTGTTTCTAAAATTGATTCCTTACTTTTATAATGGTTATATATCGAACTTTCCTTTATTCCAACTTCTCCAGCAATTCTACGGATAGAAACGTTATCATATCCGAATTCGGAAAATAAATTAATTGATACTTCTAAAATTTTGTCCTTTGTCATTTTAACGAACACCTGTTAGTTACAATAGGACATTGATTTTTAAAATATTTAAAACTAACGAGTGTTAGTTTAGCTGAAAAATAAGGAATTGAAAATTAATGAAAAAATAAAAAAATAGATTTAGTAATGACTTTGTGGAGTCATTCCTAAATGATGATCTTCGCTTTTTTTACCGGGAATTCCATAAGCGTCTGCCCTACATTGAGTACATGCTCTGAATACAGGTATTATCTCTTCTACTTGTTCACGAACACTTTCCATCATTGAACAGTCCGGACGTGAATAATGCTTCATTTTACCTAATGGTATTAACGGTAAAATGTTCATTAAAGAAGCACCTCGTTTTTTAACTTCCTTAGCAATTTCAACAATGTGTTCGTCGTTTAATCCAGGAATCAATACTGAATTAACTTTAACAACCATACCATTGGCTGCTGCTTTTTCAACACCATCCAATTGGTTTTTAATTAAGATTTTAACAGCCTCATAATCTTTGTATACTTTGCCCTCATATTTAATGAATGAATAGATATCTACTGCAATGTCCGGATCAATTGCATTGATAGTAACGGTAACGGAGTTTACTCCAAGTTCTGCAAGCCTATCTGCATATTTTGGAAGTAAAAGTCCATTTGTACTCATACATTTGATTAAATCCGGATGTTTTTCAGCCATTTTTTCAAAGAATTCAAATGTTTCTTCGTTAGCAAGTGAATCACCAGGACCTGCTACACCTACGACTGAAATTGGACCATCAGCAGTTACATCATCAATATGTGCTATTGCATCATCAGGGTTCATTATACAACTGGTTACACCAGGCCTGTCTTCTTCGTTATTAATATCTCTTGTACAGAAGTTACAGAAGATATTGCACTTTGGTGCAACTGGCACATGAGCCCTACCAACTTTATCATGCATTTTTTCATTAAAGCAAGGATGTGCTTTAGTTATATGTGCGAATCTTGAACCTTTATGTTCATTCATAATAACCACTTCTCCCTTTTTAGTTATAGTAAATTTATAACAAGTGTTATATAAACTTTTCTACATTCCATTTTCTAACTCAGCAATATAATCCTCTGCTTTTTCAATCCAATCATCCATAATTAACTCATCAGTAGCTACAACTGCAATAATATCCTTAGTAGACATATCCTTAATAATTTTAAAGCCTTCAGGTAAAATCCTGAATATTGCATCATAAATTCTTCTTTGAAGATTGGAATGTGGGTCATCAATAACCAAAGTTTCCAAATCCATCTGATTGCCATCCAAATCGATGTTGTATCTTGTTGGCTGGTAGATTTCATCTCTGGAATACATTCTCCACAATCTTTTTAAGATATTAGGCAGGTAATTTTCATTTTCAACAAAGATATGAGTAACATCATCAGCCTTGTCATAAGTGAAGTTAGCTACATCTTTAAATTCAACAACTGTAGAAGTTTTTTTCATTTTAATAGCTATTATAAATACAGGATCATCAGGATTAACAAAAGCTTTTAAATCATCAACAGAAGCACCTAAAACCAAATCCTGAAAGATTTGCTTTATGATGATTTCATAAACTTCAGCGCCTTTCTTATCATAGCATTCAACTAACATCAAACCACTCTTTATTTATCATCATGCCTGTGTCCCATTCCGGATACAAGAAGAGCTGCACCTACAGCACCAATGTGTTGGGAATATTCAGGAACAATTACTTCAATTCCACCTAAAGTCTCACTTACAGCTTCAACAAGACCTGAAATCAAACTTGTTCCTCCTACTTGTATCAATGGTTCACGGATATCAATTTCTTGAAGTTGTTGTTCATAAACTTGTTCTGATACGGAGTGACATGCAGCTGCTGCAACATCCGCTTTAGATCCGCCTGCTGCAAGAGTAGTAACAAGGTCCTGAATACCGAATACAATACAGTATGAATTTAACATTGCTTTTCTCCAGTCACCCTGAACAGCTAAAGGACCAAGCTCTGTAATGTCTACATCCAATCTACGGGAAGTCATGTCTAAAAATCTTCCGGATGCACCTGCACAGATACCACCCATAGTAAAGTTATCAGGAATACCGTTATTAACGGTAATAACCTTGTTATCCATACCACCAATATCCAATACAGTAGCTTCACCTTTTTGACGGTCTGCCAAGTATACTGCACCTTTTGCATTAACTGACAATTCTTCCTGAATAAGTTCAGCACCGAATTCCTGACCCATGGTAAATCTACCGTAACCTGTAGTTCCGATACCATCCAAATCATCCCAGTCATAATCAGTTTGACCGAATGCTTCGGCAGCTGCTGTTTTAGCAGATTCTATGATATCTTTGGTTGATGTCCAACCGGTTCCAATAACCTGATTGTTTTCCATAAGTACAGCTTTTGTAGTGGTTGAACCTGAGTCTAGACCAAGAGTAAGACCTTCCTGTTTTTCACGAGCAAGAATGCTTCTACGAGTTACAGTAGTAGCCAATGCTTCCATACGGATAAACAACTCATCAGCTTTTGTCCTTTCTGTAAATGAATATGTAACTACAGGAATACGAGTATTGTTTTGAATAAAACGTCTTACTTCATTCCTTACAAGTGCCGCTTCTGCACATCTGAAACAAGTAGCGATAAATACTGCATCAGGTTTTGATTTGCCTTCAACAATAGCCATAGCTCTTGCAATCATTAATTTTAAACTTGAACTTTGAGCAGAAAAACCAAATTTCTCATAAGCTTCATCAATGTAATCCAAATCAATTTCCGGGAGAATAATTTCTGCACCAAATTTATTAGCTGCTTTTTCAATTTCCTTTTGAATTCCACTATATTCAGTTCCACATGAAACTAAAGCAATTTTTACCATTTTTTATTCCTCCCCTGATTCTTCTAGTGAGTCAACAAAATCATTTATCTCATTTACCATAAGATAAGTTTCATCCTGATTTGTTGGATAGGTTACTTCTAAAACAGGAATGTCCCTGTTTCTGAGTAAGAATATTGATAATTCGTTAGTTCTTGCACATCCGATACAACCAAAACCGAATGGAGCACCATCAACAATGATTGCTGCTTCAGCTTCATCTATTAACGGTCCGATAATGGCCATCCTACCACGAACACCGGACGGAACCTCAATAGCTGCATATTTAAGACCTTTAATTGGGTCGTCTTCTGTTATGTTCATTGGAGGAGAATCAATCTCCGGGTCTTTAATTTTTTGTCTAATTTGTTTTTGAAGAACTAAAGGAGTATGACCTTTCTTTTCAATTAAATCTGCTAAGATTAATGAATTTGGAGGATAAATAGCTACTTTCACCATATTTTCACCTATAATTTTATTTGTTTTCTAAACATTCATTCATAATTTCTTTAAAATCATCAACTTTCACTGGTTTTTTCTCTTCAACTGTTACACGCTTAGGATTTTCTAAAGCTTCAGCAACATAACCAAGGATTGTATATTCCTTTTCCATTTGGTGGAATCCTTCTCTAGGTCCAAATCTATGACCTCTGCATCTTCTAGGATCACCTGGAGCAAAACCTCTTTCCTTTGTAAATATGTGAGCAGGATCAAGTTTTCTGATTTCTTCGATTGCCTTTAAAACATCATCCTTTTTTCCACTAATCATTGATCCGTAACAAGTGTTTTTAATTGTTAAAGGAAGACCAAGCATGTGGAATTCACCTACAATTTCACTTTCACTTACACGAGCTCCCGGTCCAAGAATAATCATACGAGTAATTACTTCTGGGTCCCAATCTTCACTACTCATGTTTACTTTAGGACATAGATTCTCTGACATAAACTACAACTCCTTCTTTTAAATCTTCTAAACCTTCAGTATTAGCAACCATTTTACCTATAATGTTTGTTGCATTGAATGATTCTGCAGTTGGTCCGAAATCCCTATTCGGTTCAAATCTAACACCAATTAAACCGGCAGTTTTTGCAGCCATATTTGTAATACCTATTTCACATTCATTAACAATGTCAACAGGGTTATTCTCAGGAATGAGACCTTTAGCCAATTTTTTATCTCCTTCAAAGATAGTAATGTGCATTCCAGGGACTGCAAAGTGAATTTTGATTTTACCAACAGGGTTTTCCAGAAGACCAGAAATTAACTTAAAGTATTTAACTGATCTTGGGGCATTATCAACAAATTCAATTTCACATAACTTATCAGCTTCAATTGCTTTTGTTACAACTTTTCCTTCTTTTAAAATATCAATAGTATGTCTAGGAGATTGTTCAACAATCAACGCATCATCATCAGTTACGCCTTCACGAACATGTTCAATGCCTGCTTCGGCAAGGATATTGCCTGCATCAGATTGTGATTTTCCAAGTAAAAGCAATCTTTGCTGTTCAGATTTAACTGTAATAAAATCATCTTTTTTCGCAATATCAATTATTTCCATTCCGGCAGTGATTTTCCCAACAGTGGTATGATTTGGAGTTAAAACTCTGTTTTCACGATAAACATACATTCTGCCTACACCGCTGCCTTCATTTCTAATAGTGATAGTTCCTCTAACTCTCTGAGTAGTATCCTCTTTAGGCTTATCGATGCCTTGCAATTCGTAAAAACCTACAAAAGAATTTGAGTCGAAATGCACTTTGATTCTATTGTCTTTAATGATTGAAAACAAGTGTTCAACACAGACAGGTGAATTTTCATCAATTTCAAAGGAAATATATGTGAATAATTCATTTCCTTCTTCCAAAACCGTGCTTAAATCAGAAACGGAAGCACTGTCAGTTGTGGTACTTCTTTCAATAATCGGTTCAATAGAAGTTACAGTATCATCATCAGTTAATTCGTTTAAAGTTTTTTTACCACCAATAATACGTGCAAAAATACCCTTGTTGAAAGGAGGTACACTGTATACATTGGTAGTGTTTTCCTTAAGAAGAATTAAGTGAGTAGACTCGTTACTAAAACTAGATAAACTTAAAACTACATCTCCCTCATAATATTTGAATTCGTCATGGGTAGGTTCCAAATCAGTTACAATAGGTCCGATAGCAACTTCTGTTGAAGTAGACCATCTAATGGACAAATCGGCAAATTCCTCATATTGATTTTTCCACACATCAATAATAGGATTTGCTTCTTCGTTATCGACAAGTTCAATAATGATAGAACCTTTGGTAGTTTTAATTTTATATTTAGTAATATTCTTTTCCAGTTCTTTTTTACCTTTAATTAGACAAATAATACTACCAGGAGTATATGGAGCATTAGTTTCATCAATTACGTCTTGAATTGTAGAACCTTCTGCTACATCAATCTCTTTGCCATTAACTTTAATTAACATACAATCTCCTAATATATTGTTTAATATGATAACTATGTTTTTTAATATAAAAATAGTTATTCATTTGATTTCAAAATTCTAAAATTTAAGCAAATTATGAATTTAACTGTTTTTTGAGTATTGAATTGATAACCGAAAAGGCTATATAATATGGTTTAATGAGAACAATATTTATCAGTGCGCTCAACAAGCTTTAAATACAACTTAAATAAACAATAGAAGAACACTATCATTTACCCATGTAAAAAAATTAAATATAAATAAGATAGTTGATATATGAGTACTTGAGGTTACTCAATGAGAAACCTTCAAAAAGGGATTAAAGATTAATGTCTAGAGGAAGTATTGCAGTTTTTACTGCAATAAGGCATTAATTTACGCTATTTTTTAATAATATCAACACTAAATATAACCTAATTCTAAAAAAAGAGAAAAAATCCAGTTATAATTTAAAAACGGGATTTTTATTTTGATTGAATACTTCGATTGTCTGACCGTTATAGGTAACGTTTAAAACCTTTTCATCAGTTACTTCACCAACAACGCTTGCTTCGATTGAATATTTGGCCAAATGCTCAATGATAAAATCACATTTATCTTCACTGGCAGTAAAAACAAAACCTGAACCCGGATAAGACTTCAGCCAATCGGCCCAATCCATATTTTCATTTTTTGGAATATCCATCAAATTAACATTGGCGCCTTTTTCAGAAGTTTCCAAAAGCATTTCAAGGGTTCCCAAAATTCCTGGATTTGAAATGTCCTTACCTGCCTTTATATAATCATGCTCTGCCAGGTATTGAACTGCAGTAATCTGATCTTGTACCAACTGGGCATCCTTATCATATGTGGTGTCCCAGTTCAAGCTGAACATTTCATGAGGCTTACCGTCCAAATCAATAGCCACGATAACTTTATCACCTACTTTAGCATCAAAACTTGTGATTAATTTATCCTTTTGTGCAATTCCGACAATGGCCACACCCACAGAGTCGCATTCAGCATCAGGATGAAGGTGTCCTCCAACCATAGGAACGCCGAACTTCAAACAGCCATCCTTTATTCCGGTTAATAGTTCCTCATAGATTTCATCATTGTTGATGGACATGATATTAACCATAGCCAACGGTTTTCCTCCCATTGCAGCTATATCATTAACGTTGACAAGTACAGAACAATAACCTGCCCAGTATGGGTTTACATTCATTATCTGACCCCATATTCCGTCAGCAGCAACCAACATAACCTGATTATTTCCTATATCAACGGCAGATGCATCGTCACCTATATCAATAATTACATCACCAGAGACGTTATAGGCTTCACCTAAAAGATTTACCACATTGTCAATAGAGCTTTTACGTGAAACACCTTCAAATTCTTGTACTTCCTTTATGAGTTTTTCAAAGTCTAAAATAAACCCCACATCCTTAAATTCTATTGATTGTATATTTAATATTTCTATTATTTATTATTTCAATAATTTCTTTTTCAACTTCATCTATTGATTCGAAATTATTGGAATATTCCTTATTTTTAAAGATTTCCTCACGAATTATTGCACCGATAATATCATCGTTACCGCTTTCAACTTCAAATATTACTGAATTTTTGGATTTAAAACCGCTTTCAACAACCTTATCCAAATCTCCATCAGTAATGCCGATTATTGGAATGTTAAACCTGTATAATATATCTGATGAAATCAATGTTGTATCATCACCTACCGTAATTACGGCAGATGAGTCTTTAAACCTGTAGACATCCTCACCGGCATGGTCTAAAAAAGCCACTTTAAATTCATCAGATTTTGTGGTGTTTAATACCCTTGGAGTTACTTTGGCTTTTCTTAAAAGTCCTGTCTTTACAATAGCTGAGTTTAAGTCTATTTCACCTAATTTTTCAACACCATGGGGCTTTATCTCACCACCAATAATATCAACCAAATGATTATTTTCCGCCACCAAAACAAGCTTATCCGAAGTTGACTTACCAACGACAACACTGTTGACCATTATGTTTTCACCAGGACTGACTCCATGAATTATCCTTTGTGTACTTGTGTCATTGTCATTTTTGATGTGTGTTTCATATACCTCTTCGGGAGTTACAATTCCCAAATTCAATTTTTTTGCAAATTCCTCTGCCAGACTGCTTTTAAAAGCCCAGTTAATGACACTGCCGTCAGCTTCGCCGGGCCTTTCAATCTGAATTATCGGTATGTTATTGTCAACTATTTTATTTTTATAATGATTATAAACCTTATATCCAAAAACCTGACCTGTAACTACAGATTTCCCATAATTTAAAAGAAAAATGACATCAACATTATCATCATGGAAAATTTTAAGTGAATCGCTTGGCACTAGTTTACGGGAAATGTCAATGACATCTTCCAGAGAATTATCAATAACTGCCGTACGACCCATTGTTCCACCAAGCCTTACAGAAACGTCACCATATTCTTTTATCAAATTAATTAACGTTAATGCATAACCTGAATCGATTATATTAGGACCATGAACAACTATGCCGATATTCATTTATTCACCTTAATTCTTTTTTTATATATTTTAGATCCACATACATCACAATCATCAAAAGGATAATCCTCCCCGAATTCCTTTTTGCAACCCTGGCAAACCTTTTTCCAATTATAAATCTCCTTTATTCCTTCCATGATTATTCCGTCATAGGCAATGCCCATTATTTTCAGAGCGTTTTGTATCGTATAATCATCACTGATTACCTTTACGGATTTTCCTTCATCCTTAAGCATCAGTGCAAGGGAGATTATTTTTTTATCGGGAATGGAAAGTCTTAAGACATCCCCTGATTTTGAAATGATTTCATCAGTCCTGTCAACATATTCCTGTGTAACATCCTGAACTGTCAGTATTCCGTCATCTACTGCACTGTCATAAACAAGACGGGATTCAAAATCCTTGATTTCGGCAGTGATTTCTGGAACCGTGAAATTGTTTTTTGATGTGGGTTTAAAGCCGTTAATGAATGCTGATGCATCTAAAATATAGTAAATTTCCATGAATATAGATATGATTTAGGAATTTATAAACATTTATACTCACATATATCATCAATTAAGTTTAATAAATTTTAAAAATAAATATAATCTATACATAAATAATACATAAGTGTGATGATATCAGTTGAATTTTTTTCACCGCATTGTGAATATAATTAAAAATTCTGATAAAAACCCCTTTTATATTATATCACAAATAATCCCGATAAATCAATGAAAGTAATAAAAGATTTATTTTAGGATAATAGAGAATATATTTCCCAATATAATTAAATTAAGAAATATAATGAATTATATTACCTTAAGAAGAATTATTATTATTTTTCTTCTCACCGAAAGAGACTTTCAGGGAAGTTTAGGGGAACTTTAGGGGAACTTTAGGGGAAGTTTAAGGGAAATTTAAGGGAATTTTAAGGGAATTTTCATATATTTATTTAAAGTTAGCAGTTAAAAATAATAATAACTAACAATTCCAATGTGATGCAAAAAAATGCTTAAGGCAATGAAAACTAATGCAGTGATGAAAATGAAACTGGAAGAAAATTACATGAAGAATGATATGATGTTTATTGTAAAATCAGAAATAAGATTAAAAATCTTAACAGAGCTAATTGACAAACCCCAGACAATCAGACAGATTGTAGACAATACCAAAATGGCATACAGTTCCGTATCAAACAATTTAAACAAATTAGAGTACAAAAATCATGTCATAAAGGAAAATAGGGTCTATACAGTTACTCCAATGACTAAAATCTATTTCAACCAGTTAATGGAGTTTAAAAAAAGCATTGATGTTGTTGAAAATTTCGACAGTTTCTGGTATAAGCATAATATCGCCTACATTAATGACGAATTAATAGAAAACATAACACAATTATACGAATCCAAATTAATAGAAACAAATCCTATTGACATCTACAAAACCCACGACAATATTAAAAATCAGTTAAAAATCTCTAAAAATATCCGGGGAATACTTCCATATATTCATCCAGATTATCCTCAATTAATTGAAAATATAATGAAAAATAATGGCAAAGTTGAATTAATAATGCAGAAAAATATTTTTCAAGGATTAATCTCCCAAATCAGCCCTGAATTGAAAAATAAATGCATTAAAAATGGATCTTTAAAAATCCATATCATGAAAAACCATTTGGACATTTATCTTTTGATTTGTGATGAATCCATGAATTTGGGATTGTTTAAAAATGATGGAAGCTACGATCAAAATAGAATTCTGAATTCAAATACAAAGGATTCGTTGGTTTGGGCTAATAATTTATTTGAAAATATAAAACTGGAGGTGATTTGATGGTCGCAAGAGCAATAAAACATGAAAACCTTGAATTTAAGAATGTTAAGTATCTTTTGACTTCTTCAATGCGTACATTAATACTTGTTGTTCTATACAACGACCGGAAAAATCTTAATGAAATTAGAGACGAATTGAAAAAACCTTCTGCAACAATATTGCATGGGTTAAAGGAGTTAGAAGAGAATAACTTAGTAAAAAAAGATAAGAAGTATTATACGTTAACATCAAACGGATATTTACTTGCAACGAATGTCATTAAATTAATTGACAACTGGTATACAATAGAAAAAAACAAATACTTCTGGAATAACCACGATTTGCAGGGCATTCCAGAAAATTTCCTAAATAAATTATATCTCTTAAAGGATGCTGAATTCATTTCATCATCGACTAGTGATTTATCAAATGCATTTAATAGATATATACAATTAATTTCAACATCAAAGGAATTGAAAGTTATATTACCTATATACTCAGAGAATCACTTCAAACATTTCATTAAATTATTGAAAAATAATCAACTGGAAACCCTGACAATAATATTAAATACAAAAATCTTAAAGATGATGAAAAGAAGCAGGTACTTAAAGAAATCTTTGCTTGAAGATAAGAGAGTGGAGATGATAGAGATTTATGAGGACCCCAAATTGTTCTTAACATTTTCAAAGGATTTTATGACTTTGACGCTATTTTTTAAAGATGAACATTATGATGATTCGCAAATTATAGTGGATAAACATAAAGGCGCAATAAGATGGGGAGAGGAATTATTCAAATTCTATTTAGGTGATAAACTATGACAGGAGAAAATGAACAAACTAATAGACATTTAGAACATATAATTTTACAGAAAAAAGGTGGAAAAACTACTGCAAGAATGATTGAACTATTATTGGTTAGACCATATAATTCTAATCAAATAGCCAAAACTCTAAATATAAGCTACAATACAGCATATTATCATTTTCAAATAATGGTGAAGCTTGATTTAGTTGAAAAAGTAGAAACCAAATATGGAACATACTATTCAGCAAAAGAAAATTTGATCAAGGCCAAAGATAAATTTGAAGAAATAAAAAAATTAATATAAACATTAATTAAATATTAGATGTTGTATATGTAAATTTTAGGTGATTATATGGAAAGTAAAACAACAAAACAACATCAAAAAGAATCTTCAAATGATATATGTTGCGGAATTATTACATTAAGCGACAGCAGAAATATTAAAGAAGATTTATCTGGAGATTATATCGAAAAAGAAATTAAAAGTAGATATGATTTAAAATCAAGAGCAATCATTAAAGATGAAAAAGATGAACTTTTGAAATCTATAAATGATATGATTGATAAGGACATTGATGTAATCCTTACAAATGGAGGAACAGGTCTAAGCAACCGAGACATAACAGTTGAAACTGTTGAAGAATTATTTGAAAAAAAAATTGACGGTTTCGGGGAAATCTTTAGACATGAATCCTATTTGGAAATAGGTTCCGGAGCACTGCTTTCACGTGCCACTGCCGGAGTTTATAAAAATTGTTGTATATTTTCCATGCCAGGATCACCTAATGCAGTTAAAACCGCACTAAACATAATAATTGATGAACTTCCACATATAGTTCATCATGCAAAAAAATAAATTTTGATGGATTTAATTATCCATCATTTCTTTTTTTAAAACATTAACTTGAATATTAAGAGCAATAGCCTAGGAAATAGAGCAATATCCGAAAAAAATAAGGATATATTTCTTATATGGGAAAAATTCCCCTTAAGAAATATTTAATTAAAATTCATCAACTTTGATTAATGGTTCTAATGTAATTCCTTCTTCATTAAACGCTTCAATAGCACCTTCTTGCCTGTCAACGACAACAAAAGCCCTTGTTACATTACCGCCATTATCTTGGATTGCTTTAATTGCTTTTAAAAGTGAGCCTCCAGTAGTCGTTACATCCTCAACGACAATAACATTATCTCCGGAGTTTAATTCACCTTCAATTAGTTTTGAAGTTCCATATCCTTTCTTTTCTTTTCTTATCATAAGTAAAGGAATTTTACTTTCAAGAGATACGGCAGTAGCTATTGGAACCGCACCTAAAGCAGGACCAGCCACTTTATCCACACCATCTTCAGAGATAAGTTCTGTGATTAATTTTGCTATTGTAGACAATATTTCAGGTTCGGTAATAGCTTTTTTCATGTTAATATAGTAATCACTTTTTTTACCTGAAGATAATGTGAAATCTCCCCTAAGGAATACTTCATTTTCTTTTAATAGAGTTATTAAATATTCTTTAGATGGCATTATATATCATCATCACTTTTAAGTAATACTTTATCACCGATAGCCTTTACAAGATCTACAGGCACGACATTTTCACTTTCACGGAATTGTTCTGAAATTCCAGTCTTTTTAATTACCAAATCTGTAACTTCAAAGGTATCCTCATCAAAAACGATTTCATGAACTCTACCTATGATTCTTACATTTCCGTCCAATACTTCTTTGTTAATTATGTCTTTACTTCTCATTAAAATCACCTATTAATATAAGGTATTTAGTTATTAACTTAAATAAGTTTAGTTTCAATCTAAGAATTTTTTAATCCAGAACGACAACAGGCTATTAACAGTATCACCCTTACAATAAGCTAAAAGCCCATTAGATAAATCACAAGCAACTTCTTTTTTTATGATTCCCTTTTCAACATCGTCTATCAAGTTTAGAATTGATGATGTTATTGCAATATTTTCGGGAATTTTAGAATCAATTTTTAGCTGAAGAATGAAGTCATGTTTATCTTGATTTAAGCTATCATAAAATTGATTGATATCCAACTTGTATCGATTTAATAATACCAAAACATTAGATTGTGAATGTGGTGTAATCCAAACCTGCTTTTTAATTGCTACATGTATAGACTCAATGATACTTTTGGCAATTACTTCACCCAACTTAGAATGTTTGCCTGCATTAGTTATTATATTGGGCGATTCAAGATCAGATGCAATTATCAAACCATCAGTACCCGTTCCTGTTGCAAAATTATTGGAAAACTGTGAAGGAATCTTTAAATTGTTTAAAGCAACACTTTTAGCTTCACTGGCCACCATAAACGCTTCAGCCATTACATTATCATCCAACCTGGAGTTGATTAACAATATTGTATTGATGGTTCCAGGTTTAAACATGCCATTTTCCTCATAAAATCCGGCATCATCCCCTGCACAAACCGCATTTACACGAACTCCTGCCGTGGTAATGGCCGTTACTTCAATCTGCTTATATCTTTTTGAAACAATGGATAAATTCTTCATTAAAGCCAGAGTTACAAGACCTGAAGATTTCTGGGGATTGAATTTAAAATCCTTACATAACTTTACCAAATAATCCATTAAATCATGATTTTCCAAATAATTGATGTTTTCCTGAGACAAATGATGGTTGAATACAAATTCCAGATTGTCCTGAATTCCACCATTTAAAACAGAATTGGAAATACAATTTCGTTTATGGTTAAACTTAATAAAAATAGAGTCTTTTAAATAATACACTTCATCGTTGGTTGAAGTTTTAAAAATAAGTCTTTCATTATACATAAAATAAAAAAAAAGAAAAGATGTAAATTAAATTTACATCATTGGAGGCATACCGCCCATACCAGGATCCATTGGCATGTCGTCTGCTCCGCCAGTAGATGCAATTACATCATCGATTCTTAAAATCATTTCAGCTGCTTCAGATGCAGATTGGATAGCTTGTTTTTTGACACGTTTAGGTTCAATTACACCTGCTTCTTTCATATCTGCTACTTCACCAGTAAATACATCTAATCCCATGTAGAATGAGTCTTCTTGAGCAGCTCTTAAGTCTACTAATGAGTCGATGCTGTCTAAACCTGCGTTTTCAGCTAAGGTTTTAGGTACAATTTCTAAAGCTTCTGCAAATGCGTTTACAGCTAATTGTTCTCTTCCAGAAATAGATTCTGCGTAATCTTTGAGTTTTTTAGCCATAGCTATTTCAGGTGCACCTCCACCAGCTACAACTTGGTCATCTTCAACAGTAGCTGCAACTACACCGATTGCGTCTTCAATAGCTCTTACGATTTCATCAACGATGTGTTTGGTACTGCCTCTTACGAATAAGGTTACGGATTTAGCTGCACTGCATTCTTCTACAAAGATCATGTCTTCACCGGAGATTTTTCTTTCTTCAACGATTCCAGCTTGACCTAAATCTTCAGGAGTTAAATCATCTAAGTTGGAAATTACAGTAGCGCCAGTAGCTCTGGATAATTTTTCAATGTCGGATTTTTTAACTCTTCTTACAGCCATGATTCCTGCTTTGGATAAGTAGTGTTGTGCTAAGTCATCAATACCTTTTTGTGCGAACAATACTGTAGCTCCAGAATCAGCAACTTTTTGAACCATTTCTTTAATCATGTTTTCTTCTTGTTCAATGAATGCTTGCATTTGAGCAGGGTCAGTTATTCTGATTTCAGCGTCAACTTCAGTTTCTTTAACTTCTAATGGAGTGTTGACAAGAGCGATTTTTGCATCTTTGAGTTCAGATGGCATACCAGGATGTACTTTTTCTTTGTCAACAATTACACCTTCAACTAAGTTTGATTCTTCGACAACAGCACCATCTTTTTTCTCAATTTTAATATTATCAGTGTCTACAACTTTATCATCAGCAACTTTTTGTACTGCTTCTACGATTAATTTTGCTAATGGTTCACGTGCTGCTTCGGTTCCTTTACCAGTCATAGCAGTCATAGCTACTTTGGTTAACATTTCAGTATCAACATTATCGATTGCAATTTCATCTAAGATAGCTTGAGCTTTTTCAGCTGCTTTTCTGTATCCCATTGCAATGATGGTTGGGTGAATATCTGAATCTAATAAGCTTTCTGATTTTTTTAATAATTCACCAGCAATAATAACTGCAGTAGTAGTTCCGTCTCCAACTTCGTCTTCTTGGGTTTTTGCTACTTCTACGAGCATTTTTGCTGCAGGATGTTCAATATCCATTTCTTTTAAGATTGTTACACCATCGTTAGTTACTACAATGTCTCCAAGACCGTCTACTAACATTTTGTCCATTCCTTTTGGACCTAAAGTAGTTCTTACAGTTTCAGCTAATACTTTACCAGCTAAAATGTTATTTCTTTGTGCGTCTCTACCGATGGATCTGTTAGTTCCTTCAGGTAAAATAAAAATTGGTTGTCCACCTTGTGCCATTTAATCACCTTTAATTAATTTTTATAAATAATTAGATCAGTTTAATAATCAACGAAAAAATAAGTTGTATTGTTGAATAAACCTTTCTACATATAACATGAGTTTAAGGTTATATAAATACTTTACTATTTAGTAAATTTTTGTAAGAAAAAGTTTATAGCATGTCAAACACAGTACTGTCTAAACATGAAAAAGGCAACATAAGATGGTTAAAAAAATAGAAAAGAATAGATAAAGAATATTTATCTATGCTGTTTTTTCTCTAATTTGAAAGGAGGTGTCCTTTCAATAGTTTCATAAGAATCCTGTTCCTCTTGGAGTTCATTGAAGAACGCATTGATTTCTTCCAATCTTTTGATTTTATCGTTTTTACGGATTAATTCATTTTGGAGATTGATGAACTCTTCACGTGAAACAGTCTGTTCTTTCAAATATCTCAATTCATTGTCTCTTGCAGTGATTTCATTTTGAAGCTGATTTTGCAAGTTGACGTAATCAGATTTTGGAACACTTTGTTCTTTCAGATATTTTAATTCACTGTCACGGACTGAAATTTCACTTTCAAGATAATTTTGAAGACTGGTATACTCTTCACGAGGAACTGAATTTTCCTTCAAGTTATTGATTTCAATATCCATTGCTGCAACTTCATTTTCCAATAACTTTTTAAGATTGTTATAATCTTCTTTAGGGATAGATTTTTCTTTTAAAGTGTTGATTTCATTATCCAGAGCAGCAACTTCATTTTCAAATCTTGCCTGCAAGTTTTCATAATCCTGTTTAGGGATAGTCTCCTGTTTTAACAAGGCCATTTGATTATCCAATGCAGAAACTTCATTTTCAAATCTTGCCTGCAAGTTTTCATAATCCTGTTTAGGGATAGTCTGTTGTTTTAACAGGATCATTTCATTATCAATAGCAGTGATTTCATTATCTTTCTGCTGAAGTTCTCTGTTTTTAAACTCTAACTGCTTTTCAAGTTCCATTATTTCCTGCTGAGCACCGGCATCATTTTCTAACTTGATAACCTGAATCTTATAATCATCAATAGTTCTTGAAAGATTGTTGATTTGAGCATCTTTTTCAGCAATACTTCTATAAGATTCATTTAATCTTTCATTAACTTCAGCCAATTCATTTTTCTTATAATCTTTTAGTTGCTCTGCAAAATAAGTTTTAATTTCATCTAAAGAGTTATTAACGTAATCTAGTTCGTATATTCTATCTTCTTGATTTTTAATCAACAAATCTTTTTCATCTAATTGACCTTTGAGTTGATTAACTTCTTCTTCTGCTTTAAATTTAATAACTGAAACTTCTTTTTCTTTGTCAACAATATCTTGTTCGAGCTCTCGAATCCTTGAAGCAGAATTATCATTGGCTTTTTCCACTTCCAATTGTGTTAAATCGAATTTTAGTTTATTAAGCTCTAATAAACAAGACCTGACTAAAGACTGTAAAGTCTCTTTTTCAGCGTCTATTCCATTTACCATTTCTATCCCTTAACTTAAAATTTATCTCAATATTGAAATTTGCATATGATTAATTTTTAAATTTAAAAATTATGTTATACCATACACCATATTTATCTAATATTAAATATTGTTGTTATACTATTTAAATTAAACCCTCAAATTAACCAAAAATAGAAACTAAAAAGATATAGAAACCAATTGAAAAATATAGAAAAAAATAGAAAAAATAAAAAAAATAAATGAGTTAAATTAGAGTATTTTATCATTAATTAACTCTGCATTTAACACTGATGCTCCAGCAGCACCACGAATAGTATTATGTCCAACAAGAACATATTTAAAACTATTATCGAAAGCTTGGTCTTTTCTTAATCTACCAACACTAACAGACATACCATTGCCCGCATTTCTGTCCATTCTTGGCTGAGGCCTGTCCATTTCTTCTTTGATAATAACAGGATTTTCCGGTGCTGAGAATAAATTTAATTCTTGAGGCAAAGCTTTGAAATTTGCCATTTTATCTTTCACATCTTCAATGTCAAAGTCATCATCCAACTCAACAAATACCGCTTCGGTATGACCATCAATTACAGGAACCCTATGACATGAAGCACTTAACTTGAAGTCAGCATCAACAACTTTTTCGCCGTCATAAGAACCTAATAAGTGTAAAGTCTCAGATTCCATCTTCTCTTCTTCACTACCAATGTATGGAACAAGATTATCAACAATAGCCATTGATGGAACACCATTATAACCTGCGCCAGATACTGCCTGCATGGTTGATACCCTAATTGAGTTAATATTAAAATTATCAACAATAGGTTTTAATGTTAAAGTTAAAGCAATAGTGGAACAGTTAGGATTGGTTACAATAAATCCGTCCCAATTATTTTCCTTTTGCTGTGCATCGATCATGTCTAAGAACTCAGGATTAACTTCAGGGATTACTAAAGGAATATTCTTTTTCATCCTGTGAGCACTAGCATTACTTGCAACAACATAATCCTTTGCAAAGTCTTTCTCAACTTTAGCGGCAAATTCTGTTGGAAGTGATGAAAATACAATATCCACATCATTATCCATATCTTCAGGATTGGTTTCACATACAACAATATCTTTTACGGATTCAGGCATAGCATCATCAAGATACCAGGTAGTTGCATCTTCATATCTTTTGCCTGCGGAACGTGAAGAAGCTGCAAGAGCAGTAAGTTCAAAATCAGGATGTTTATCCAACAATTGAATAAATCTTTGACCAACCATTCCTGTAGCGCCAAGTACACCAACTTTTACCATAATAACACCTATTCTAATCCTAAAACATCATTCATACTGCTAACAACACCTTTTTCAGCAGTAGGAGCATATCTAATAGCTCTAATTACACCAGCTATGAAAACTTCTCTGGTATGGGCCTGATGTTTTACTTCTAACCTTTCGCCGTCACCGACAAACATTACAGTATGGTCTCCAACAATGTCTCCGCCACGTACGGCGTGAATACCAATTTCTTCAGGAGTTCTTTTACCGACCATACCATTTCTTCCATAAACTCCAACTTCTGCAGGATCACGTTCAAGTGATTCAGCAATCACTTCAAATGCAGTTACAGCAGTTCCTGATGGAGCATCCTTTTTTTGATTGTGGTGAGCTTCTATAATTTCAATATCATAATCATATAATAATGGAGCTAATTTCTTTAAAGTATTGAAGAATACATTTACACCAATAGCCATATTTGATGAAATTACAGCACCAACATTATTTTCTTCAACATTCTTAATATTGGAAGCCATTTGTTCTTCGCTGAATCCGGTTGTTCCAACAACTATATTAACACCGCAAGCAGTGGCGGTTTTAATTGTTTCTACAGCTGCAGGAGCAATAGTAAAGTCAACCAATACATCAGGATTTGTTGCTTTTAAGGTTTCTTCCAATTTTTCAGCACCCACTATTTCAACACCTAACTCATCGATACCTGCCTGAAGACCTGCATCTTTTCCAGCTAATGAAGAGTTTGGAATTTCAATAGCTGCAACAACTTCCATATCATCTTGTTCTGTGATTTTTCTAATAATACCGGAGCCCATTCTTCCAGCAGCTCCAGTTACAGCAACTTTAATCATATAAACACCTTAAATTAATTGTGAATCTTTTAATGCTTTTTTGAGTAATTCGACATTTTCTTCTTTCATTTGGGCTAATGGTTGTCTAAATGGTCCAGAAGGAAGCCCCATAATATTCATAGCAGTTTTAACAGGAACAGGATTACTTTCTACGAATAATACTCTGATTAATTCAAGCATTTCATAATGAAGTTCCATAGCACGAGCATAATCATCATTTAAAATGCTGTCAACCATTAAAACCATTCTTTTTGAATCGATATTTGCAGATGCGCTGATTACACCGGTTCCTCCAACAGCCATAATCGGCAAGGTTAATGAGTCTTCACCGGATAATATGTTGAAATCATCTTCAAGACCTTCACGGGCAAGAGCATTGTAAATGTCAGAAACTTTATCAACGCTTCCGCTAGCTTCTTTAATTGCATCTATATTATCGATTTTTGCTATTTCGACAATTGTTTCAACATCCATATTTATTCCGGTACGGGAAGGCACATTATAAGCAATTACTGGAATATCACAAGCACTAAGAGCTCTGTAATGCTCTACAAGCGCATGTTGTTGAGGTTTATTATAATATGGAGTGATAACTAATGCAGCATCAGCACCTGCATCCTGAGCAAAACGTGTCAAATCAATCGCTTCTGAAGTAGAATTACTGCCGGTACCGGCTATAGTTTCTACCCTGCCATCAACTTCATCGACTAAAATTTCTATAATTTGTCTGTGCTCATCATGATTAAGTGTAGCTGATTCACCAGTAGTTCCTGCCCCTACCAATCCATTGACACCTTTTTCAATCAGATAGTTTATATTTGATCTAAAACCTTCTTCATCTATATTCCTTTCTTCATCAAAAGGAGTTACCATTGCAACGTAAGTTCCTTCAAAATTCATTCTAAAACCTCTTCAAGTAATTCATAAGCTTTTTTACCATCCTCTAAATCCACGAAAACAACTATAGCAGTCTGGGAGGAAGATATTTCAACAATATTAATATGATTTTTTCTTAATGGTTCTGTAATTTTTGAAATTATTCCTGGAGTCTCATCAGTAAAATCTGGACTGACTACTGTAATCATTGCTGTATCACCAGCCAATGACAATGAACTGAATACATCATCTTCAATTACTAAAGTATGTAATAAGCGATAAGCACTTTCGGAATCTGATTTTTCAACAAATACCGTCATTGAATTTTGTCCTGCTGAAATACCGAATACATTAATGTTATTGCTTGCAAGACATGTAGTGATTTTAGCCAAAAGACCAACTTTTTTAAGCATGCCATCTCCGACTAATGCTATAAGAGAAATAGGATTTTTATACATGGTTACAGATTTCATCATGTCTCCTTCAAAAGGACCGGTAATACGGGTTCCTTTTACGGATAAATCGCCATGATTGAAATTAATAATTTTTGCACTGATTAATGGATCTTTATATTTCAATGCATGAGGATGCAAGACCTGAGCTCCATGAGTAGCCAAATCCCACATTTCTTCAACACTTATTTCATCCAATAACTCAGCCTCTTCAATTTTATTTGGATCAGTTGACATTACACCTTCAACATCAGTTACAATAACAACTTCACTTGCATCTAAACAATGTCCAATTAAAAATGCAGAAACATCACTTCCGCCACGACCGAGAGTTGTAATTTCTCCACTTGGACCTTTTCCTAAGAATCCGCAAACAACAGGGATAATACCTTGATTTAAAAGATTTTCGATTCCTTTAATCTTTTCATGAGTGGTGGCAAAATCTATTTTTGCTTCTAATGCATTAGAATCTGTCATGATAGGCCATAATTCATTATACGGGTCAATAAATTGTGATTTTACACCTAAAGATTCAACAGTTGCGGAGAATAATCTAGCACTAGTTAATTCACCCATAGCCATAATTTCTGCCTTTTGATTATCAGTTAAACCGCCACCAATTGCATCATTGGATAATCCAATAAGTTCATCAGTGGTTTTGTTTACTGCAGAAACTACAACCACTATTTGTTTGCCTTTCATATACTCATTTACTACGGACTGCGCCGCTTTTCTAATTCTGGAGCCATCTCCAACCGATGTTCCTCCAAATTTTGCTACTATTAAATCCATTAAAATTCACACCTATTTCTTAAATTTTTAATAGTTTTATAAATTTTTGATAAAACAAAAATATGATATATATTTTTATAAAAAGATATTAATAAACTTTTAACCTAAAAAAAATATTTAAATTTGAAAATTATATAAAAAATAGTAAAAAAAAGAATAAAATGTTATAAAACTTATTCTTGAGTTTGTTCTAATCTGACAAGTCTTGTAACATATCCAGCTATTTTATTTCTTAAATGTTTAGTACTTACAGTTGAGTACTCAGAAACTAATTTTTTGTTTTCTTCAAAATCAGTAGTGAAAACACCTTTGTGAGTGTCTATAAGTTCTCTTGCTAAACGTTTAACAAATGAAGTTCTAATATTACCCATCAACATTCCTCCTCAATAGTTCATTCTGCTCATTTTTACTTAATATAGTTAGCATATTAACGATTTGATCAATTATTTCAACATCAATACCGTTTTCTTCAGAAAACCTCTCAACTTTTGCATAAATTGCATCTTCCCTGGTTTTGTCATAAATTGGCATGCCCAAATAATCTTTCGCAAGTGCAATATCTTTTGCAATTGAAGTTCTCTGACAAATTAAATCAAATAAATCATTATCAATCTCATCAATGCGATTTCTAGATTCTTTTAAAAGATTTTCAGCTTCTTCTTTATTATTTAAAGATTTAATCTCATATTCTTTACCCAAAAAATCACCAAAATTTGATAATAATGATAATAATATAATTTATAATAATCATAGTATATAAACTATGCCATAAATCAATGCAATCCCTCCGATTTCAGATTTTTCATACTTTTTTCATATAGAAAAATTGTTTATTTTTTAAAAATAATAACATGTTAAAAAATTACCTTTCCACATAAATATTGATATTATCAAGTAAAATTCCAATATGAAAGCAATATTGCTAAAATAGAACATAATAAGTATTTATATTGCTTTAAACAATATATTAATACCAAAATGATGGTGGTGATAATATGTATGAAATAAGAAATCATATGGACCTGTGTATGAAATATGCTTTTTTGAACCTGGGAAAATATGTTCATGATTTTTTTGAACTGCCCGGGAATTATAATTATAATGCCGGAACAGAAGTTATAACCTGTGAAAAAAGAAATCTGAGAATGGATGTTGCCTATTTTTCAAATGAACATTTGATAAACAATATTGAAAATCAAAGTACTCCTGTTGATTTTGAAAAATTAAATGTGATAGCAGAGTATGCAAAATTTATCTTGATATATAATAATGCATTGGTAAATACAATTGTAATAACAAAAGTAGATCCAAAATACTGTCTAAAGGAAATCAATCTAACAAAAAGTCTGATATTGAGGCCGTATTATATTTACTTGAGTCCTGAAGAAATTCTAAAACTGTTAAATATGATTAAAGACAAAATAGATAACAACAAAAAATTAACCTATCGCGATGCAATAGCATTAGCCCTAATACCAATACTAGCACAGGACCACATTGCCGAAAAAGTCACCGAGGAAGTCTGCCATCTAATAGAAAAATATCAATTCCACGATAATAAACTGAGAAGTGATATCTGTTTCCTCATCGACATTATGATTGATAGGAATATTAGAGACGAAAATAAACAAAAAGAATTAAGAGAGGAGATAAAAATGGACGAAACCCGAACAATAATAAGAAAACTTGTAGAAGAAGAAAACAAAGATGTCTTAGAGGAAAAAGATAGAATAATAGAAGAAAAAGACAAAAAACTAGAAGAAAATGAGAAAAAACTAGAAGATATCCGAAATATTATAAATAATGAAAATATTGATGAAAAATCTAAATTAAGTGTATTATCCGCACTAATAATTAGTGGAATAATCTAAATATCCACCAAATTATTTACCATCACCACACCACCAAAAAAACCAATATACAAATTAAACCGTAACCATAACAACATTAAAAACTAGGAAAAAAATGAAAGAGAAGATAAATATGGACGAAACCAGAACAATAATAAGAAAACTTGTAGAAGAAGAAAACAAAGATGTCTTAGAGGAAAAAGATAGAATAATAGAAGAAAAAACCAAAAAAATAGAATATAAAGAGAAAATCTTGAAAGAACTTGAACTAAAAGAAAAGGAATTGGAAGAAAAAGAATTGAGAATAAAGAAACAGATACAATTAATTCTTAATCAGAATTTTGACGACAAAACAAAAATTAACATTATTAAATCCCTACTCTCAATAGAATTTCCTGAATGGAAGAATAAATAACCGCAGAATCCACCAAACTAAAATAGAAAAGATAATTAAGTCTAAAAAAAACTGCAGCCTTCATTATCCACACTGGTTTCAATGACCCTTCCTTCCAAACTACTCCAGGCATCCTTAACATCACCTATTGCATTATCCGCACAGACTGCTACAAATGATGAACCAGTACCTGAAAGGCCTGATGCAACTGCACCGGATTGTAAAGCATCCACAGCAATAGCCGAATCAAATCCTAAGGTAGATGCATAAATCAAACCATTTAAATTAAGAGCTTTAAAATAATCTTTATTTTTTGCAAAATCAAATGCCGTTTCTACAAGAGGTGCCAATACGCGCATGCGGTTAACATCACTGTCTCCTGACTTTGAAATGAAATTCGGCATATAAACCAATATCTTATAATCGTCCATCTTTTCTTTTATTATAAATTCACGGTTTTTATTGTCAGTTACGACAACACCACCAAAATAAGATGCTGTGGCATCGTCAAATGATCCGGTTATTGTAACACCTGCTTCAATAGATGCATCAATAGCTAAATTAATGATTTCCAAATCAGTTAATGGAGTCAGATTAAATTCTTCGCTAATTATTTTAGATGAAACTGCAACAATTGCATTAGATGAAGCGCTGCTGCTTGAAAGGCCTGATGCCATAGGCAATGTTGATTCAGTTTTTATTTCCAAACCGAAATCATCATAGTTAATTTCATATTTATCAAAAACCTTTCTAACACATAACTCCATTAAATCAGTGCTTGCTCCAACATCATTGAAGCATTTTATTCCGGAATCTATTGATTTGGCCTGACATTTAATATCAAGGCCAATTCCAAAAGCAGAACCGAAACCTGTTGCTATTGCATTAATTATTGTTGCTGAACCTGGGCATCTAACATTTTTAATCATTATTTCATCTCATCATAAGGAATTTCAACTTTACTAAAATCAACAGCTCTTTTTCTGGCATTTGAGGCTAAATTTTGTCTGAATTCATCATCCCCAATTACTTTATCAATTGCACTTGTCAAAGTTGATGAATCATTAGGGTCAATCAACAATCCAACATCGTCAGTGATAATTTCAGATATGCCTCCGACATTACTTCCAATTACCGGTTTTTCACATGCCAAGGCTTCTATTAACACAAGTCCAAAGCTTTCAGAAAATGAAGGTAAAACCAGCACGTCACATCCAGGAATTATGTTTTCCACATCATCTCGGGAGCCCAAAAACCTCACATCAGGAATGTTTTCATTTTCAACCTTCTTTTTTAAATCATTTAAAAGAGGTCCGTCACCGACAATAACCACTTCATAATCTTGTGAAGACTCCTTTTTAGCTTCTAAAATTAAATTAACATTTTTACGTTTAATAATATTACCTACAAAGAGCACTATAGGTTTTCCATTACTTTCAAGCACATTTTTATTATCAGAAGAAAATTTATCTATGTCAACGGAATTCCAATATAGTCTTGTTTTGGATTCAATTCCATTAACTCCTGTGGCCAATATTTCTTTTTTTAATGCATTGCTTACTGCAAAAACAACATCTGCCTTTTTCAAGACTTTATTAATGAATGGTCTCATAAATGATTGTTTTTTATACATTTCAAACATGTCAGAACCGTGTGCGGTCACATATGTTTTAATTTTATGCTTGGATCCGACTTCACAGGCCGCAGCCCCCGCAGGGAATAAGTAATGTCCATGAATAATATCGATATCAACTTCCTTTAACAGATTATTTAAAGCCTTTTTAGCATTTATTTTAAACATTAAACCTCTGATTCCAGGAATATTTAATCCGCTTGTACCTATAACATGGATTCCGTCAATATCCTTTAAGTTTGAATGAGGGTAAGTTATTACATAAACTTCATGTCCCTGCTTTATAAGTTCTTTTGATAATGTGTGAATATGAACACCGACACCGCCAACATGGGGTGGAAATTGGCCAACCATCGCTATTTTCATAAAAATCTTTCCATATTATCGTTTAAATAATTTCCTTCCATATCTACCAGAATAACATCCAAATCCAATTCAAAACGCTGCATACAACGTTGTTTAATAGCTGTTGCAATACTGTTGACTACTTCTCTTTGAAGGTTAATTTCGTTTAATATATCCATCATGTCATCAGTCGTTGCCGAATCATATAATTTCAGCAATGTCTCTTTTTCAGCTCCGCAAATACCTGCATGAGTAATCATTATTTCACGTCTGCCGTCAGCAACAGCATGTTTTGTGTTAAATATTCCTCCAGCCACCTTTATTAATTTACCGATGTGTCCAAAGAAAGTGAACTTGTCAATTCCACGTTTTTTAGCTTCTTCAAACATGAACCCCACATAGTTACCTGTCTGAATGATTTGTTCTTTAGTAACGTCCAGTCGTTTCAGTGCCAATTTTTCACCGATATTACCCGGAACAAAAACCAAATCGTCCAAATTGGATGCTATTGCAACATCAATTTGAGTAACTATGGAATTCTTATAAGCTTCACTGGACATTGACCTTGCAATTCCAGTTGTTCCCAAAACGGAGATTCCATCAATAATTCCCAATTTAGGATTCATTGTCTTTTTAGCAATTTCACGACCCTGTGGAATGGAAATAGTGACTTTGGCAGATTTGCCATCAGGCACCTTATCTTCCAGATTCTTTTTAATCATTTTACGTGGAACAGGATTGATTGCATAATCCCCGACTGGAATCTGAAGACCTGGTTTTGTTATTATGCCAACACCTTCACCGCCAGTAATAATAACCTTTTCACCATCAAAATCAATTAATTCGACATGGGCAACAATAGCCAGGTTAACTGTAACATCAGGATCATTATAAGGATTTTTATGAGCCACTGCACAGGCTGAATTATCAGATAACCTGTGGCATTCATCAATAAGAATGTCTAAAGACTTTTTTGGGGTTTCAACATTAACACAAACAATATCTGATGAATCCAAAATAGCATCAATAGCTGCAAGAGAACAAGCGGTAGCTACAGTACCAGTTGTAACACCAGAATAACCTTCACTAGTCATTTTTACAAAAATAAAAAAAGAGAGAATCTATAATAAAGATTCAAGTTTTTCAATTAAGTCACTGTCACTAGGTGCACCAATAAATTCGACATTGCCGTCAATTACAACAGTAGGTACAGCCATAATTTGGTATTCTCTGGCCCTATCAATATTTGCAGGATCATTTGCATTTACAATTTCAACATCAATTTGATCGCCTAATTTGGCTTTGGCACTTTCAGCAGCACTAACAGCAGCCGGACAGTGCGGACATGAGTCAGTTTTGAATACTTCAACTTTAATTACCATATTATCAAAACACCTATAAATTTTTTATGTTGTAACTATTTTATTAATTATAGTATTTAAAATATTTGTTGTCAAATGCTCTCTCAAAATCTATTAATATATAGAAAAACAATATTTAATTGATTAAAATGGAAAATTTACCTGAAGATATCAAAAAAATAATTAACAGTGCCTACCCATATATTGAAGAGTTTAATCCAGCACAAAAGGCAGTTATTGAATCCGGATATTTGGATGATAAGTCCAATTACATCATTTGTATTCCAACAGCAAGTGGAAAAACTGTTTTAGGGGTTTTGCCTGCACTTAAAACCATATTAAACAAAGGAAAAGCAGTTTATGCTGCACCTCTTTTATCAATTCAAAACGAAAAGGTACAGGAGTTTAAAGCCTTTGAAGAACATGGCATCAGTGTCGGCAAACATCCGTCAAGTGCAGATTTATCAGTGATGGTTTTTGAATCATTTGATGCATTGACTCGTTTTTCATGGGATACCCTTCGTGATGTTGACACATTAATCATCGATGAGTTTCACATGATTGGAGAATATACTAGGGGACCGACACTAGAAGCAGCCATTACCCGAGCCAAAATAATCAACCCTTCAATGAGAATAATTGCATTATCCGCCACACTTCGAAATATTGAAGAGATTGAAGGCTGGCTTGAAGGAAAATGCGTTGAACACGACTACAGACCAGTACCACTAAACAAAGAAGTTTTGGATGGTGAGATGTTTAACACCAAAAATAAAAATGACGTAATCGTTAAAATCGTTGAAAAGGCAATACAAGACGATTCACAAGCACTGTCTTTTGTATCAACGAGACGATTTACTGAAAGTTTAGCTACATACGTCGCCAAAAAGATTAATAAAAAACTCTCCAAAAGCCAGAAACAAAACTTTAAGGAAGTTGCAAACAAATTGCTTGAAGTTCCTAAAAATAAAGGATCCCTTCCAACTACAACCTGTGTAAAATTGGCCGATGCTGCAGAAAAAGGAGTGGCATTCCACCATGCAGGACTTTTCAACGAACAAAAAGAAATAATTGAAGATGAATTTAGGAAAGGAAACATATTAATGATTAGTGCAACGCCAAGTTTAATGTATGGTGTTAATCTACCTTCAAAATCCGTTGCAATAAGAGATACAACACGCTGGACAAGCAATGGCCCTCAGCCAATTCCTGTTTTTGACTATGAACAGATGTCCGGTCGTGCCGGAAGACCTCAATATGATGATGTAGGTTACTCCTACCTTATTGCCAAAACGGCTGATGAAGCAATTAATCTGGAAGATTACTACATCAATGGAGAGATTGAACTGACGAATTCCAAACTAATTGATAATAAAGATGCAGTCTATAAACAGATTATAGCTCAAATCGCATCAACATTATCCAAAGATTTGGATGAATTGGTTGATTTCTTTGAAAAGACATTATACGGATATCAGATGAGCAATAATCCGTCAATGTCTCTTTTTGCATCAGACAGCCTAAAATGGGAACTTGAAAACGGACTGCAGTTCTTACTTCAAAATGGAATAATAAGGGCGACTCCCGAAGGTCTTAAGACAACAGAATTCGGTAATTTAATAGCTAAATCAAATTACACTGTAGAGACTGCCGTTAAAATCAAAGAATACATAAGTACAATGGATACATTCAATATTCCCGAATTTATTTATGCACTTGCCGAAACACCGGATTTGCCATTAATCACATTTAAAGGCAAGAAAAATAAGGATCCGGTTCGTGAAAAAATGTCTGAAATGGGCCTTTTTGCTGTTGACATTGGAAATCCCGAAGCAACAGCCGTTTCACTGATTGAATGGATTAATGAAAGAAACGAATTTGAAATAGAAAATAAATACGGCGTTTATTCAGCATCAACCAGAAGAACAGCTTATGAGGCATCAAGACTCATAAGATTTGCCAAAAATACTGCAGAAGTCCTAGGGGATTATTCAAACCTAAAGGATTATGATTATTTATCTGCAAGACTTTATTATGGTGTAAAAGAAGACATTATTCCACTTGTAGTCGGCGTGAAACGTCTTGGAAGAAAAAGAGCAAGAAATGTTGTGGACATATTTGGTCTGGATTTAAAATCAGTCAGTGAAAAGGAATTGCAAAAAATAGATGGTATCGGTGAAACGTTATCTAAAAAAATAAAACAGTTTGCAGATAGTTATTGAAGGGAGGAATTATCCTCCACCTTCAGCAACACTGGAATCCATTTCCATGTTTTCCATTTTTGCAGCTTTCTCTTTGAGTTCTTCGACGTCAAGTTCACGGCCAGTCGGGGTGAATTTAACTTTGACATCTTTCTCATCGAGAACTTCAACTAATTTTGATTTGTACCATAAATTAGTTTTATCGAGTAAAACCCAATCAATTTCATCTTCAGTTTTGATATCGAGAACTTTACCTATCGTTCCCGTATCAACATAACGAACATAGTCGTCAATTGAAATTTCTTTATCACGAGCATCAGATGCCATGATATTACCTCTTAAAATTTATTCTTCGTCTTCAACTTCAATAGTAACTTCTTCAGCTTTTTCTTCAGCTTCAATTTCGTCACTTAAGAGAACGTAGTCACCAATGGTTTGAATTTTATCAAATTCTACTTCAATAGCATCATTGGAAAAAATACCTTTATTTAAGGAAATGATGAGATTGGTTATAGCACCGGTTTCGGTGTCGATGTCTACATCTTCAATTTTACCAACGGATCTTACGTTTTTATCTAATACTGTAATACCAAAAAGTTCTTTTGCACGCATTATATCGCCTCATAAAATTATTTTATTATATTATTAACAAATACCAATATATAAAATTAACTATATATAATATATAAGGTGAAATTAATGAAAAATGCATGTCGAATTATCATTGATGATATTATCGAAGGAAAAATATCCACTCGACGTGACCTGGAAGTTCGAAAAAGGCAACTTTGCCGTGAGCTGAAGTTAGAAAGATTCATGAGCAATGCAGACATACTTGAATGTGCCACGGCTGAAGAAAAAGAACTTGTTTCCGATACACTTAAAAAAAAGCCAACCAGAACAAAATCCGGAGTGGCAATTGTAGCGGTAATGTGTCATCCACACAAATGTCCTCATGGAAGATGCTTATACTGTCCTGAAAGCGATATTGCACCTCCAAGTTATACTGGTGAAGAGCCTGCTGCATTAAGGGGCAGAATGTTTGACTATCATCCATACGTTCAATGCTTCAATCGTTTAGCTCAGCTTAAAAAAATAGGACACCCTATCGATAAAGTTGAACTGATCATAATGGGCGGAACATTTCCATCAAGGGATTTATGTTATCAGGAATGGTTTGTATCACAATGCCTGAAGGCAATGACTGATTTCGGATTAATATTGGAAAATGATGCTGAGTTTGAAATAGATAAAGCATTAATTAGAGAATTTGAAAAAGACGTGCTGAAAACATATCCTCCTAATGATTACGTATTAATAGATGATGTTCAGCTGGCAAATGAAAATTCAAAGGTAAGATGTGTTGGAATGACCTTTGAAACACGTCCAGACTACTGTAAAAAAGAGCATATTAACAGGATGCTAAATTTTGGCGTTACCCGAGTTGAGTTAGGTGTTCAAACGTTATCGGATGAGTTGTATGCTAAAGTAAAAAGAGGACATAGGATTGCTGATGTTATTGAGTCAAATCAGCTTTTAAGAGATTCTGCAATTAAAGTGGCAATGCATATGATGCCAGGTTTATTTGTAGATGAGAAAGAAGATTTGAAAATGTTCAAGCAATTATTCAGTGATGATAACTTTAAACCCGACATGCTTAAGATTTATCCATGCCTCGTTACGAAAGGCAGTGAACTGTATGACATGTGGAAGGAAGGCGCTTACAGCCCATATACCGATGAGGAAGCCGTTGATTTGATTGTTAAGATAAAAAAAATACTTCCGAAATGGGTTAGAACCATGAGAATCCAAAGAGACATCCCATCCACCTTAATTGAAGCAGGTGTTCAAAAATCAAATCTTGGAGAGCTTGTCTATAATAAACTGGATGAAAATCATATTAACTGCCAATGCATCAGATGCCGTGAAATCGGCCATAAAAAAACCAATGAAAATTATACTTTAGATGATTTTAAATTATTTAAAGAATCCTACACTGCATGTGGCGGTGAAGAAACCTTTATTTCAATAGAGGATAAAAATGAAGAAAGCATTGCCGGATTTTTAAGGTTCAGAATACCTTCTGAAAATATATTTAGACCGGAAATTACCGATAAAACAGCACTTATCCGTGAACTTCATGTTTATGGAAATATGATTCAAATTGGTGATAAAAATCCATCAATCGGCCAGCATACAGGATTTGGTGAAAAATTACTTATGGAAGCTGAAAATTTGGCTATTGATAATGATAAAGATGAAATAGCCATCATTAGTGGTATCGGAACTAGAAATTATTATCGTAAATTCGGTTATGAAAGAAAAGGACCATATATGGCAAAAAAATTAATCTAAAAAATCAAGACAAAAGTTATATATAGTTTCATTCGTATATTAACTAACAATTAAAAAAATTAGAGTGGTAATATGTACAGAGTAAAAAATTCAAAACACTTAGCTAGTGTTATTAACTACACAAACCTAAATAATATGATTAGTGAAGCTGAAATGACTGAATTCCTAAATCAGGCAAAAGAATTAGGTTTCAATTCAGTTACCATCAATCCAACATATGTCCCATTAGCTAAAGAAATACTGGCCAATAGTGACGTGAGAGTCGGAAGTGTAGTCGGATTTCCGTTAGGTTGTGAAAATAAAGAATCAAAAATTGCCGAAGCACTGACATTAATAGAAAAAGGTGCAGATGAAATTAATGCGGTGATTAACTTAAATCATGTAGTGAATGAGAAATATGAGTTAATAGAAGAAGAAGCCAAAGAACTAAAAGAAGCGATTGGCGATGCAACTTTAAAAATGATCATAGAAAGTAAAATTCTTGAAGATGAACAGAAAGCAAATATCGTTATGAGGCTAGAAAAAGCTAACGTTGATTACATCAAGACTTCCAGTGGATTTTTAACTCCAAACCACATCTATGAAATCGTTAATGACATTAATATCTTCCAGAAATATGCTCCAAAAACCAAAATCGAGGTTTATGACGGAATTGACATTTGGAAAATGGCTCACCAAGTATTAACTGGAGGTGCCGATTTAATTGCATCAAACAATGGATACACTATTGTTTCCAAATACAAGGAATTAAGAGAAAACACTCAAGTAAAACCTAAACCAATTACCCTTAACAAATAAACTAAACCACATCACCATTTATTTTTTTATTTATTCTAAAATATGTTATAGATATATTACAAATGTTAAAGATATATTCTTTATATATAAATATATCGATTTCAATTTTTTTACAATAAATAATTAATATTAATTAATATACTCATCAGAATTAAAATTATAATTTAAATAACTATAATAAAATTTTATAATATATTTAACAAAAATAAATCAATATAATTCCTTTTTAAATAATTTTACCCAATATAATTGTTTATTTATTAAACAGTTAACTTTATATACTATGTAATGTAACATTAACATAAGTAATTAAAGTTTAACATAATTACTTGAAGTACTTAAATACTTTTTGCAAAATGAGAATTATTTATGGGATAATATGAAAACCATGATTAAATATTTAAGACAAGAGCTCAAAATGAGCCAGCAGGAACTTGGGGACAAGGTTGGGGTTACCCGTCAAACCATTAATGCGCTGGAAAATGGTAGATATAACCCCTCTTTATTCTTAGCTTATGATATAACCCAGGTTTTCAATAAAAAAATGTTCAAAGGAGATAGAGAAAAATATTTCTTTATAGAAGAAATATTCCTCTTTGATGACGATTACTACAGGTGATAGAAATGATTTTAGATATTTATAAAGATTCACTAGAATATTCAGCAAAGGAATGGGAGACATTAATAATATTAGGTGTGTTCTGCTTATTCAGTTTTTTATTAATCCCCATTTTTCTGGTTGTGGGATACAATTACAGAGTCATAAATATAGCTGTTAATGGAATAATCAACGGTAAAGATCCATTACCAAAATTCGATGATTTTATAGGCATGTTCATTGACGGAATTAAAGTCGTACTGGTTCAGATAGCATATCTTATCGTGCCGATAATTATATTCTTTATATTTGTAGCTATTGCAGGTAACTTAAATGGCATTTTAGCAGGTGCAACAACATTAGTCGGATGTCTGGTAACATTCATCATTGGAATAATAGCCTTTTTAATGGAACAGATGGGAATATGCCATATGATTTATAATGACGGTTCATTGTCAAAAGCATTTGCTATAAGTGAAATAAAAGAAGTAATCGAAGAAATTGGTTGGTTTAAATGCCTTGTAACATATATAGGATTAATAATCATCACTATAGTTATAGCTTCCGTTGTAACTTTAATTATAGGAATGATTTTTACAGTATTCGGCATTTCAGGCGCAATTTTAGGAATTGGTGGTGGAGGAATATTAATTTTAGGAGCAATGATAAACTCATTAGTTACACTGTTTATTGTTGGACCATATTTAAGCATATTTAATTCAAGATCAATTGGATTATTATATGGTATGCAAATTTAGGTGATAATTATGGCTGGCATTACGGATTGCGTTAGTGAAGGATTGAAATATCCCTTCAAGGATATAAAAAAGATTTTAAGTTTAGGCATATTGTTTACTATAATCAACGTTATAGCATTTGCAATTCTGGAAAAAACCATCAATATTGTTAGAATAATCTCTCATACAGATGGAAATAATATAGCTTTAAAAATTTCACAGCTTCCTTCAACCGACATTTACATAATTGCAGGACTGGCCATAATTAGCTTCATTGTAGTGCTGATAATCAACGGATATCAATACCGTGTGATTAACTTTGCTATTGGTAGAAAAACAGAGCTTCCAGAATTCAATAAAATTTCAAATCTTTTGGTTAATGGTTTAAAATATTTCCTGGTAAGTCTGATTTACAATATTATACCGATAATTGTGATGATAGCCGGTTTTGAACTTCAAAGTATTCAAAACGGAGACTACATAATATCAATCATTTCAATGATACTTTTCATAATATGCAATTTACTCCTCATTATGGCGCTTGCAAATATGGTTGATAATGATAAATTCACAAAGGCCTTTGATTTAAAAGAAATAAGCGATAAAATATCTGCTTTAGGCTGGGTTAAATATATTGGAATCATCCTTTTTGCAATTATCGTTTATTGCATTATTATGCTTGCCTTAGGTATTGTATTAATGTTTATTACAATGTTTATTGTAATGACCACCAACCAGGTAATGATAATAATGGCCATTCTATCAGTTATTGGAGGACTCTTCATAAACTCATATATTTGCATATTTTTCAATAGAGTTTATGGATCAGTCTATAATGAAGCAATCAAATAAGAGAAATACTCTTTTATTTGATTTTTAAATTTTTTATAGGTTTATTTTTATAAATAAGAGGATATTTTGAAAAAATATATGTAATGTTATTAATTTGTGTTTAAAATTATGGGTGAAAATATGGGAGAATATGTAATAGAAACAAGAAATCTATCAAAAAAATATTCAAATGATACAGTTGTTAATTCAATTGATATGCATGTTGAAAAAGGAAAAATTTACGGCCTTTTAGGAAAAAACGGGGCTGGAAAAACCACCACAATGTGCATGCTTTTAAATCTGATATCTCCAACTAACGGCGAGATATTTCTTTTTGGAAAAAATCCAAGAAAATACTCTGATGAAGTCTATTCAAAAATAGGCTCCATTATTGAAACCCCAGGATTTTACGAGAATCTAACGGCATATGAAAACCTGAAGGTCATTTCAAAATTAAGGAGAAATTACAATAGTTCAAACATTGATTTGATCCTTGAAATGCTGAATCTCGAAAATGCAAAATCAAAAAAGGTAAAAGATTTTTCATTAGGTATGAAACAGAGATTAGGGATAGCTGCTGCAATTATTCACAAACCCGAACTGTTAATTCTGGATGAACCAATTAACGGCCTTGACCCTTTTGGAATTAAAGAAATCAGAACATTGCTTAAAAGGTTATCCCACGAATTCGGAATAACAATACTGATTTCAAGCCATATATTAAGTGAAATAGAAAATATTGCTGATGTTATCGGTTTTATGGATGGAGGCGTTTTAATTGAAGAAGTTTCTAAAGAGGAATTATATAAAAGATTGGACAAATTTGTTGAATTTGAAGTATCAGATATAGATTTGGCATGTGAAATTCTTGATAAACTGGAACTTAAGAAAAATTATGATTATGCACTAAAAAAAGACAACGGAACAATTCGATTATATTCCAACTTGGAACTGAGAGACAAATTTAATGCATTATTCGTTAATTCAGGAATAGATGTGAAAAAGGTAAATCTGTGTGAAGAAAATCTGGAGAATTATTTCTTAAGAAGGATTGATAATTAAAAGGTGAGTTTTATGTTAACTTTTATTCAGATGGAATTTTTAAAACTAAAAAGATCAAATATATTTCTATTAAGTATAATGGGAGCAATTCTTCCTCCGCTTTTAATGTTTATAGCAGTTATTGCATTCGGCGAAGGAGACAGTTTTGAAATGTTATTTACAAATGTGAATATGTATATGTCTGCACTTTTTGCGGTTTTACTTTTTGCAATAATAATATCCTATCTTTTTGGAAGGGAGTACAATGAACATACATTGAAAACCATGCTTACTCTTCCAATATCTCGAGGAAAATTCCTGCTTGCAAAATATGTGATGTTTTTAGCATGGATTTTAATTTTAACAGTAATTACATGTACATCAACGACTATTTTCGGTTTTATCGCAGGTCTTGAAGGATTCACATTAAATCTATTGATAAAAAGCTTTGGTGAACTTCTCTATGCCAATGTATTGTTGTTTTTAACATTTTCACCATTCGTGTTCCTTTCATTATTCATAACAAACATGGTTCCGGCAATGGTTGGTGGGGCAACATTGGCATTGGTTAATATATTGATTTACAATCAGTCTTGGGCACCATACATTCCGTGGATATGTCCATATTTAATAGCATCCGGTAAAATTGCAGAATACAGTACAAGCATCAGTATGTCTTACGGCATAATTTTAGCCACATTCATAATTGGATTAAGCATTTCTTATATTTACTTTACAAAAAAAGATGTTACTCTTTAACATCTTACTTTTTTTGAAAAAACTAGTTTTAAGTGAAAAATATTTAAAAAAAAGAAAATTGTAATGCCATGGGCCGGACTTGAACCAGCGACATCTAGATCTTCAGTCTAGCGTTCTCCCATCTGAACTACCATGGCACATGGACCGAACGAGATTCGAACTCGTGATCTCCTCCACGTCAAAGAGGAATCATACCCCTAGACCACCGGTCCTGCACAACATATTATACTATGTGAAAAGTAATATATAAAACTTTCCAATTACAGAATCGGTTTAAAAAATAAAAAATATTGACCAAGAAAATGGCCAATAGATTTAAATAACAAGTAAAAAGCCTATTTGATAGCTAATTTGATATCTTCAGCTTTTACAGTTTTTCTACCAGCGTGGCGTGCGAAATTAACTGCTTTTTTAGCGATTTCGTCACCTTTTTCTTCTAATGCTTCAGCTAATGCAATTTTAGCTTCATCACTAATTCTTTGAGCTCCAGCATTTTTTAAGATACGACCTACTGGTGCGATTGGTAATTCACTCATTATTTCACCTCCAAATAAAAGATAGTAACACATAGTATATAAATGTTTTGGAAAAAAAGGCTAAATTTGACCTAATCAATAAACTATAAAGCCATCATGTAATGATTTTAATTATACAAAAAATATAGTGAAAAAATTAAAAATTTAAGGCAAAAATTACTACAAATTATAAAAATAAGAACATTAAAAAAATTAAAAAAAATAAACTACTCAACAATCCCCTTTAAGTAAGTGGCTGTTGCATGAGTAATTTTAACACGAACAAAGTCTCCCAAATCAACATCATCAACTATTACTGGAATATAAGAATCAGTTTTAGCAATGAAACCTCCTTTAGAACCTTTTTCAAGAACAAGAACGTTTTGATATGAATCAAGCAATACTTCGTTCTCTTTCATTGTTATTTCACTCTTAATTTCGGATAAAAATTTAGAACGTTCCTTCATGGTTTTGGGAGGAATTTCTTTAAGTGATGAAGAGATTGCACCTTTCCTATGTTGGTATTTTGACAAATGAATCAAACTAGGTTTTACTTCATTAAGCAGCTCAACGGTTTTTGTAAAATCATCATCACTTTCTGTAGGATACCCGACAATAATATCTGTAGCCAAAGTCAAATCCGGAATCCGGCTTTTGAACTTATTAACTATATCAACATACTGATCAACACTGTGGCCACGTCTCATTTCTTTTAGAACCTTATCACTGCCACTTTGTATAGGCAAATGAATGAAATTATATACCTTAGGCTGTTTAATTGCATCGACAATTTCATCAACATCGCCCAAAATGTTTTTAGGATGCATCATTCCAACACGAACTCTGAAATCTCCTTTTAAATTTGCCACTTCTTTAATTAAATCAGATAGTTTTTCACCAGTATCTTTTCCAAAAGCTGCGGTATCCTGGGCAGTGAGCTGAATTTCACAGGCACCGTTTTCAATAGCCTGCCTTGCTTCTTCAACAATATCTGCAATAGGATAACTGTTAAGCGGTCCACGAGCAAAACGAGTACAGCAAAAAGTACATGCACCCAAACAGCCTTCACAGATTTGGATAATATGAATTAAACTATCGTCGGTGACCTTTGAAACACCGACCTTGCTTTCTTTAGAAAGGCCATACTCACGTACAACCTCACCACAATAAGTTTGAGTAACAACATCAGCCGCTTTGTTTAATTGATGAGGCCCAATCCAGCTGCAATTTGGTCCGATGGCATCCAGTTTTTCCGGATCAATTTCGACCATACATCCCCCGACAATTATTTTCTTTTCAGGAAACTTTTCTTGAAGCTGCTGGATTTTATAAACAATCTTATTTTCGGTCGGCAATTTAACATAACAGGTATTTACGATAATAACGTCAGCATCTTCAATATTGTCGACGAGGTCAATGTTATTATCATTTAAAACACCAGCCATGATTTGACCATCAGCCTTGTTAAATGTACAACCATAAGAATCAATATAAACTTTCATGGACAATTCTCGCTAATTTAAGTTTTTTTGAAAATTTTATCTGTTAAATCATAATCATAATTATTGAATTTAACCGGTTTTGAATAAACCCTTTTTATTACTCCTGCCTTTGCAAATCCGGAAGTGAGTTTTCTATCATTAGTTTTAATAACATGAACTTTAACAATACGATTTTCAATTTTTACAACATCACCTGGAGCAATTTCAAAATCCCTTTCCAAATCCAATTTATATGAATCGACTTTTCCATGCAAATCTACAGAAAAGCCAATACGGGCGGGAATTTCAATGGATGTTGCCCATATCGTTTCAACATCATCAAGCAATGCTTTTTTAACTCTAGTATCATTTACTTCAATACTTGACACTTCTACCTGACCCAAATCTGAAAGTAAAATATCTCCAACTTTTAATTCATCACTTGGAGATAATTCAATTGTAGTTTTATGTGATTTATTTTGCTCAGATATGATAAGTCTATAATCTCTAGGTTTTTTAGCGGAAAAAACATCTTTAAAAACATGACCGCAGTCAAAACATTTCAAAAGATATTCTTCCATGAATTTCTTTTTTGATTCTTTCTTTTTTGAATTTAAAATCTCAATATCATCAGAACCGCAAATTGGACATTCCATAATTTGCCTCCTTAAAAAAAATTAATCTTCTTTAAGATAATGATTTACTAAACCACCATCTTCTAAAATATTTAACATGAAATCTTTAAATGGTTCAAAGCTTACGGATTCACCTGAAGTTTCATTAACCAGACTTCCTTTAGATAAGTCAATTTTAATTGTGTCTCCGTCTTTTGCTTCAATATCACTTACAATGACCGGCAAACCAATATTGATTGCATTTCTATAAAAAATTCTTGCGAATGATTTGGCGACAATTGCATCTACCCCCGCAGTTTTAATAGCTACAGGAGCCTGTTCACGGGAGGATCCACAGCCGAAGTTTTCACCGGCAACAATAACATCACCTTTTTGAACGTTTTTGGTGAAATCCGGTCTTTCCCCTTCAAGAACATGATCCGCCAAATCCTGAGGATTGAAAGTTCTTAAATATCTTCCGGGAATGATAACATCAGTATCTATATTTTCTCCAAATATCCAAGCCTTTCCAGAAATAATATCCATAATAATCACTATTTTGTAATAACATGGCCATGATTTTGAGCTTTAGTTGTTATAACAATCCCATCATCGCCAACATAATCTTTAATTTCTTGCACTATATGTTCGTTAGTTTTATCATAAAATGAATAAACAGTCGGCCCAAAAGAACTCATTCCAACGGCATAAGCACCAATTTCAGTTAATTTAGCCATTAACTGTTTAATATTATCTGACTGAAGTCCAACTTCAATTTTTTTAAATCCTATTGTTTGTATTTTATTTATTATGTTTCCAAAGCAAGGTAAATCTTTTTCAAGTAAAAATGGTATCATATTCATAAATATCAAATGAGAATATAATTCCACTTCATTACGGTCAATAGGACAGTATTCTTGGAAGATGTTAACTTCTTTTTGACCGTTAACGCTAACATCTGATTTTAATATAACCAAAAGCACTCCCCATTCCTCAGGAAAATCATAATGCCCGAATAATTGTGGAGGACTGGCTTTTGAAGCTGAAGAAGGTAAAAAAGATGATTTTTCCTTTACACTATGACCACCATCAACAATAAAACCACCATAATCAAAGGCAAAAACTCCAATACCTGAAGTTCCTCCACGACCGGTAATTTTACCAAGTTCATAGCCTGTAGCTTCCTCGCCTATATGTTCAGTAATGAGTTTTCCTGTGGCTAATGCTATTTGGGTACCTGACCCCAAACCGGAATGTGAAGGATATGCACTGTCAACTCTGAAATAAAATCCTTCATCCACATCATAAAAATCAGTGACTTCAGTGGCAGCTTTAGTAATTTTTTTAATGTATTCATTTCGAATTTCATCATTCAAGTTAAATTTATCACCGAAATCAACGGTGATTCCCTTTTCTGCACTTTCACCATATAGAATAAGGTTTGGATCTTGGATTGTAAGTCCAATTCCCCCATCAAGTCTGCCGTAAGAACCATTCATGTCAATGAGTCCCAAATGAAGTCTTGAAGGTGATTTGATATACATTGTAAAAAGCTCCGAAAATTAACTATTCTTTAGATTTTTTTAAAGCAGTAGAAAATTCTTCTTCGACACCTTCACGGTACATTGAATTATAAGTACAGAACGGAATAATTCTACCATCAGGAGTTGCGTAATGAATAACACATTTTTTAACTCTGTCTTCATCGAAGTTAAATGGATCCATAAAGTGCATACATGAAATAAGCATTGCATCTTTAGAGAAATCACCTAATGCATCATATGACCTTTTTGTGAATACATTAAGCAAGATCTTTTTGATATCAACATTATTAGGTGATTCTTTACTATGAACTACTTTTGGAATAGCTTTTGCTGCACTGGCTAAAACCCTTTTTCTTTTTGCAAAACCGTCTCCTTTTAATCTTTCAGTTAATTCATCCAGTTTTTCAAATAACATGTCAACGTCAATGAATTTGGTAATCGGGATTAATTTGTCTTTACCCGGACCTTCAGTTTTTTCTCTGAATACATAAGTAGCTATACCACAATGTTGATGACAATTAAGAGTAACCCTAGGCTGTTCTCCATCTAAAGCACCCATGAAATTAGCTATAGATTCAACTGAAGAAGGTGGGTAGAAATCGGATGTTTTAACTTCACCGTCAGTTTGATCTTCTATGATTTTAACAAAGTCAGGAATGGTAATTCTTTGTTCTTCCACCTGGTCAGCAGGAGTTCTTCCCGCAAATGAAACAGGCTGGAAGTTAACACCATAAATGTTTTCGCTGTGGTCCAGTGCAAACTTGATTATTTCTCCAACCTGGTGGTCATTAACTCCTTTAATTAATGTAGGAACCAATACAACACCTAAATGTGCTTTTCTACAGTTTTCAATTGCATCCAATTTATATGGGAGCAAATCTCTTCCCCTATTATTGATATATGGTTCAGGAGTTACACCATCAAATGCCAAATATACAGTGTTCAAACCAGCATCTTTTAATTCTTGAGCCAAATTCTCTTTCATAGCTAACTTTAAACCGTTGGTAGCTATTTGAACGTGAGTGAAACCTTCATCCTTAGCCATTTTAACTAATTCAACAATGTCTTTTCTGACAGTAGGTTCTCCACCAGCATATTGGATAGCCGGAGTTGGATTAGGCTTAAGGTTTCTTAAGTTTTTAAGCATTTGTCTAATTTCTTCTTGAGTAGGTTCAAATAAACGTCCTGATGCTGCTGCATTAGCAAAACAAACTGGACATCTTAAATTACACCTATTAGTTACATCAATTAATCCTAATACTGTAGAAGTTTCGTGTTTGGAACAAAGCCCACAATTGGAAGGACAAGGTCCTACATTATCCACACAAGGATTTTCTACTGAAGTAATTGATGGTTCATAATTATTTACCCTTTCATATATCTCAGCATCACTCCAATAAGTGTTTACAAACTCCCCATGCTCATCACAAGTTTTTTTAATATAAACTTTTCCTCCTTCATCAAAAACTTCAGCATCAAGAGGTTTTCCACACTCTGGACATAAACTTTTAGTATTTTTAATTTTCAAAAAAATCACCTTACTAACAAACATAACTCATTAGTACAAACATAATATATTAAAATATGGATAATTAACTATTTATAGTTATTTAAAACATAAGTACTTTAATGATAATAAACATATAATAAATATAAATTATATTGGAGTAAATTTTATGAATATCGACTTTACAATGTTAGGAATTGTTTGTATCACCGTACTATACTTCTTACTTCCAGCATACATCTCTAATAGCGGAGGACTAATATTTGGCGGTGGAAAACCTCTAGATTGCGGAAAAACCGATTCTAAAGGCAACCGTTGGATAGGGGACGGCGTAACCTGGAGAGGTTTAATCGGAGGTACACTTTTAGGAACATTAGTCGGTGCAATTCAGGGATATTTTGGATTAGACCTTTTATCCATGTTTGGACAATACATAATTACTCCAATACCTGTCGGAGTTATAAATGGAGTAATAATCGGATTTTTACTCGCATTTGGAGCATTAATAGGTGATGCATTAGGCAGTTTTATAAAAAGAAGATTAGGCATCGGTCGTGGAAAACCTGCACCAATACTTGATCAGCTTGATTTTTTAATAGTGGCTTTACTCTTTGCCTCATTAGTTATTAAGTTTGATTTAGGATTTATTTTAATAGCTATTGTATTAACATTAATTATTCATTTAATAGCAAATACCGGCGCATACTTGCTTGGAATAAAAGACGTCTGGTATTAATTGGAATATTTTGATTTGCCACCCAAAAGACCATCATTTTTATCAAAATAAGTAGTTTCTCCAGTTTTAAATGCATCCATTTTAGCATTTACCGCCAATTCATCAGCCTTATTGTTATATTCATTTGATGAATGGCCTTTAACTTTAATGAATTTTAACGTGCACTGTTTTTGACTGATTTCATCCATCAATCCCCAAATGCTTTTAATTATTTTTAGATTTTTAATTGGCCTATTGTCTGATTTTTTCCATCCTCTTTTCTGCCAGTTTTTAGCCCATTTGGTAAATATATCAATGCAATAACCGGAATCAGAACAGATTTCCACAATATCTCCGGATTCACACTTGGATATGAAATCCTTCATGGACGCATATATTGCATATAGCTCCATTTCATTGTTGGTAGTTAAAGGACATCCTCCAGAGCGAGATGAATCCTCAGAATTATCAATCAACAGTACAAATGCCCAGCCACCAGCTTCTCTCACATATTTACCGTTTTTATAGTTCATTGTGGCTGCACCATCAGTATAATAAGTATATTTAGCCATATTAATCATTCAGGTATTTGTTCATCATTACGGAAGTCCCAACTGCAGGTGCAACAACACACTCCTCATCAGTTAAGATATCTCCCATAGATTTAACTTCAAGACCCAATAATTCAGCAGCAGGTCTGTCCAGAATATCTTTTCCCAAACCTGTCGTGATAATTAAGTCCAAGCCCTGAGTTTCATGGACCTGTTTTAATCCATCAGCAATCTGTTCAACCTGTTTTTGGTGAATGAACTTTGAAATTTCTATGATATTTTCTTCAGATAACATTTCCAAATCCGCACAGACTACGCGGGCAATTCTTTTAGCACAGTCAGTTTTTGATTTTGATTCACCGTCAAATGTGTCGCAGACATAATCTTCAGGAGTTATCAGATCCAATACTGTATAAACATCAGCGGTTTGGGCAAATAATTCACTGGCTACACGATATTCTTTTCCATCAAATTCAATCTTGTCTAAAAAGCTGGCAAGATTTGTTCTTAAAGTACCCGTATAGACCAGTTCTCCGGTAGCTGACCTATCAAAATCAGATTTACCTATAGCACATTCCTTACCGTCCTTAATAGGAATAATGTCAGTAGTTGTACTTCCAGTATCAATGAAAATACAATTGTCAGATATTAATGTTGCAATTTGGGCAGTTGCAATCCAATTAGCGGCAGCTGCTTTAAGAGGATCCTTTTCAATTTCTTCTTTAGACATCATCCCGTCAATGCCTACATAAGCGATTGGACATGAAAACGTCTCTTCGCACTTATTTACAACATCGAGAACACCGTCTTTTTTTGTATCATAAGCATCAACAAGCTCGGCAGTCATTGATATGCCCACTGCATCAATTTCTGATAAAGGACATATCTTTTCTATTAATTCCACTAAAACTCTTGATAAGCCATCATTATTACTCCACATTGGAAGATAAGCAAAATCCACTTCAATATTTTTTATTTCACCATTTTCAAAGTCAATGATAGCTAAATCTGTATTTGCTCCACCAATGTCAAAACCTGCAATTTTCATTATTTAAATTCTCCTGATATTTAAGTTATTGCCTTCTTTTTTGAATTCCACTTCACCGTTAAAAGATAAATCAACATCTTTGATGTTTCCTTCAATTATTGTCTTAGTTATATTGAAATCAGCTATCTTTTTAAGTCCAACGTAAGGGGTTGTAAATCTTGAATTTATCTCAAGCAGATAAACAGGATAAATGCCATCATTGCTTATAAGCAAATCAACACCGACAAAACCGTTTAAACCTTCAATAGCTTCACATACGTTTACAGCCACATCAAAAGCATCTTGTCTGAATTCACTTTCAAAAGGTATCTTACCTCCAAGATAAGTTCCCTTATCATTTTTGAGTTCTACAAATTGTTCATTAAGACTTATTGGATAAGCTTTTCCTTCACAGCATATTAAACTGACGCTGACATCAGTTCCATCAATAAATTCCTGTACAATTATTCTGGAACCCGGAGGGAATATTTCCTCCAAATCATAAGATAAATCTTCAATATTTTCAATTATAACAATATCTTCACAATCGACACCAACCAACGGCTTGATTATTAGTTTAAGTGGAGTTAACGGATCTTCAGCTTGCCATTTTTCATGAAGATTTGTGATTGCCCTTTTCCAATACCCCTTAGGGTCTATTTTAAATCGAAAACTTCTTGGCTGAGGAACAGTATTTGGAAGGGATTCGTAAGTTAAAAACTTATCTGAAGAAACAAGACATGCTTCACTTGATGAAGTGAATATTGTAACATCATTATCCTCCAGAATCTTTGTGATATTGTATAAATTATTATTATTTTCAGCAGCTATGAAAATGGCTTTTTTAAAATTTGAAGCATTTTCCTCAAGCCAGGAAATAATATCTGTATCGATTAATATTGGATTAACATTATCATATCCTGAAACAATATCCTCATATGACGTATTGACAACAACATCCAAATTATATTCTTTTAAGTCATCAATTAATGTGAATAATAATGCTTCAGCTTCTGAAATAATACATTTATCCTTTTTGCCTGAAGCGGTGAAATATTCAAACACCAATATAGATTCACTGGAATTCATCATAAGTAACACACATCTCTTTTAAGTTTAATTCATCACTTGGAAAACGCATTTTTTCTCCATCAAATACCATATGGATTAAAGCATTATTCTTTTCTTCAAAGTCTTTGACGGTGATATCTTCATTGATTAATGCCATTTTTCGCTCAAATGATGTCATGATATCTTCGGGAGCTTCTATATTCAACAATCCATTGTCATAGAATTCCTGTATTGCATCAACAGTTTTTTCGGCAGCATCACCTTGTCCATACGGATTAACTGCATCCTTCATTTTTTGTGCAAATTCATCATCATTAAGGATTTTATTTGCATTTTCCAAAATCACATCCTTATCCGAACCTACAAGAATATTTCCGCCGGCAGTTACTGTTTCAGGTCTTTCTGTATTGTACCTTAATGTTAATGCAGGCACATCCAGAGTGATTGCTTCTTCCTGCAGACCACCGGAATCAGTTAAAATCAGAGTAGACTTAGATGTTAACTGTAAAAAGTCCAAGTATCCTATTGGCTTAATGATATGGATATGGTCTAAATTGTTTAACTCATCAAAGAGGCCAAAGTCCTGTAATGTTTTTTTAGTTCTAGGATGTATCGGGAAAATGATATTCATATCACTTAACTCTTTTAAAGCAGAGATAATGTTTGTAACTCTGGTTTTATCATCAACATTTTCTGCCCTGTGCATTGTTAACGTTAAAATGTTATCCATGTTATCAATGTCAAGATCAGCTAAAGATTCTTCTTCAAATCCACGTTTTTTAGCTATTTCCAAGTGCCTGAAACAAGCATCAACAACAGTATTTCCAGTGATAATCAGATTTTTTCTTGAATATCCTTCTGCCAAAAGATTAATGGCTGATTCTTCAGTCGGTATAAAATACATTGATGATGTAACATCACAAACTCTTCTGTTAATCTCTTCAGGCATGGTCATATCAAATGACCTAAGGCCCGCTTCAACATGGCCTACAGCAATGTGCAGTTTAGAAGCGACAAGAGCCCCTGCAAGAACAGCATTGGTATCTCCCTGAACTAAAACAATGTCCGGCTTTTCATCCATTAAAACTTCTTCAATACCCTTCATCATCAAACCGGTTTGTTTACCATGAGAACCTGACCCAACATGAATATTATAATCTGGAGCAGGAATTTCAAGGTCTTTAAAGAAGTTATCAGACATTTCCTTATCATAATGCTGACCAGTATGAATAAGACATAATTCAATATCACGATTTACAATTTCATCTATGATTGGAGCCATTTTAATAATTTCAGGACGTGTTCCAAGCACTACAGCAATTTTCATGAAAATCCCCCAATTTTATTAATTAATATTAAAAAATTTATATGATTAAAAGTATGAATTAGATGGTTAATTAAATTTGTGGAGTTAAGCTAGAAAAAATTCATTTGAATAATTTACCATTATCCGCAATATAATTTTCAACAACAAATGAACCGATAACAAAACCAAATATTAACGGTACAACAGTCATTGCTAGATTAAGTATAAATGCTTCAATAAGAGCTCTTACGGATATCTTTTCAGAATATTTATATTTATCATAAATTGAAACTAAAACGGGAAGCAATGTCATGATTATAGCAAATATAATTACTACTTGAATTGCTAAAAACCATAAATTTGCATCGTTATGATATATTGCCAAGTAAAAACCTAAAGCAAAACCAAAAATAATATCTAAAATACAATATTTATCAAAAATTTGATAAACCTTACTCATTATAAAACCTCATATTATATTTTATTTAATCATTTTAAAATATTTATCGTAATTAGAAAAAATTACCCATCATCATTAATTTATATATGTAAAAAAAAATAATCTTTAATACTTATAAAGCCCATAAATATCAACATCAAAACAAATACGTTTTGATGAGAGGATATATGTTAGATAACTTTTTCAATTATAAAGAAAAGGGTACAAATTTTAAAACAAAAATTATGGCATATATTTTAGGTATTAACCCATCAATGTTGGATGAAGGACGAATGTCAACGACCTAATTATATCCATACAACCTTAAAATTTTTTTAGTGATTGAAATGATTAAAAAAATAGCATTAACATTAACGATACTATTATTTTGTTTAAGTGTGGCCTATGCCACAAATATAAATGATTTAGAAATACCTCATGATTTTTCAGGAAAAAAATCTGATGGACATTACTTTATGCCAAAAGCATATGATAATCCAAGGTTTATAATAGAGGAATATAACGAAAGTGCGCACAACTTTGAAAACAACTCATTATACGGATTTTGGCCTAGTGGTGAAGATAACATATTCTTCTTTTCAAATCGCCAAATTAGTGATATGGGTGGTATAGAATTGGTTGAAATTGACGGAAAAAAATACACAGTTTCAGTACTGTATGCAAGTACATTGATAGATGATGATTATTTAGCAGATTCACTGAAATATATAAAGGAATTCAATCAGCAAAACAATATTACGCCAATTAAACCTTGATACCATCACTTTGAATTATTTTTTTAAAGCAAATCATCCAAACTTTTTATCATTGATTCACGTATAGCATACTTTTTTTGCAAATTATCAAGTGAAGTGATCAGATCCCTTTTAAAGCGCTTACATGCATAGTCATCATATGTGAATTTAATGCCATCATATTGAATATCCATTAAAATTAAATATTCTGCTTCCATCACTTTAATGCTTGCTCTTGGAGAGTTTTCTGGAGGATTCAATAAATCACGAACATCATCCAAAGACATCCTATCCTGTGCAACATCTACAAAGACACGCATCATTTTTCTTACCATATTCCATAAGAATGATTCTCCATAAATATCTACAAAAATAGGAGCGATGGTGTCATGTAAATTAGGAAAATCCCTTTTGTGATAATCGTCCAATTCCACTTTTGTAATCTTAATGTCATCAATTGTTCTTGTAGTTGTCTTTTGAAACCTTTTTGTAAAATTAGTAAAATTATGGGTTCCCTTAAAAATTTCTGCGACTTCATTTAACTTATCAATGTCCAAATCCTGGAATAAGAAATAACGATATTGTCTCATTTGAGCATATCTTGGTTTGAATGCGTAACGAACAGGAGCTTTAGCAAGTATTTGGATATCATCCGGCAAACTGTTATTAATTTCATTGACTCTAACTTCCTTTTCGGACTGGAAGCTGATTACATTGCCCAAACTGTGAACTCCAGCATCAGTTCTGCCTGCAATTCTGAATCGGGATTTCTTTAAATCATCAATATAGTCCAATTTACGTAAATGATAGATTAATTCTTCCTCAACAGTCCGGACATTGGGCTGTCTTTGAAAACCGTGAAAATTAGTTCCGATATATCCAATCTTTAAAGCTGTTCGTTTCATCATTAATACTATAAAGTTCAATATAAAAAAATATATCTATCATTGTGTATAACATGTTAATATGGAAAACAAAACCATCATAATAATATTATCAATTATCGCAATAATATTGGCTATTGGAGTTGTTGTAGAAGTTTTTGTTTTAAATAATAATGCACAACAGATAAATGTTGTGAATAATACTACAACATCACAAAACACCACAGTTGTATCAATTTCAAACGAATCACAGCAGGTGGATCCAATTGAAGCAAACAGACCAAAAAATGACCCAAATTACAAAGGTTATACTCCGCTTCATGAAAGTGAAATAACAAGCGATGGTTGGAATCCTCGAGAACACGAAACATATCGCGAAAATATGCCTGACGGGTCACAGAAAATTCATTATGATGATGGCTACTTCAGAATTGTCGATAAAAATGGATATGTGATAACCTACGGTTACGGTTAATTCTAAAAAAATTAATACTTTTTTAAATTTTTTATCATATGGGTTGTTTCATCATAGTCATCTTCTTCAATAGTTATTTCATAACCTAAAGATTTCCAAAATGGCAAACCTGCTTCAAGGTATCTATGTGTATGCAAGTATATTTTATCATAAGATTTACTATATGCAAAATCCTCAATTTTAGCTACAAGATTTCGGGCAAGACCATGTCTTCTATAATTTTCATCGACCATTAACCTCCAAATGCTTGCAGTATCATCTTTTGTATAAACACCTTTAAAAAAATCATAGCCCAAATCATAAGCTCTCAGACCAACACTTGCAACAATTTTATCACCATCAAAAGCTGCAAAAAATGTATTTCGCTCAGGCAATATATAATACTCGTCCATTGATTCAATATCATAATGAAACTTAGGAGTTGGACCAATACCATACTCTTTCATGATTTGGTCATACAAAAAGTCCTGAACAATACGAATCTCATTTTCATTATTATTAACTTCTCTAATTTCAATATTCATAGTATCCCATAATTTTAAAAAAAAAGATTTAAAGAGAAATAAGAATTTCTCTTAGATTAATTTTTATTCCTGTGCAGTTTCAGGATTGAGTAATTTTTCAACATTTTCTCCAATTAAATCAAACAATAAAACTACTATCAACAGAGACATACCAGGATAGAATGCTAACCACCAATATCCTGATGATAAGTAATTCATTGATTCAGCCAAAATTACCCCAATTGCCGGTTCATGAGGAGGTAAACCAAATCCTAAGAAAGTAATTGCTGCTTCGTGCATAATCGCATGCGGAAACATCAAAATTATACCAACAATAATTTGAGATATGATTAATGGGAAAATGTGTTTAAGAGCAATCCAAACTCTACTTCTACCCAGATTTTCAGCCAAAGAAATATATTCTTTAGTTTTAATTTCTTTTACTTCAGACCTAAGAACTCTTGCAAGTGGTGTCCAGTGCGTTAGACCTACACCCATAATAACACCATATACGCCCCCACCGAACATTATTGAAACAATAATGATTAAAAGAATATGGGGAATGGAACCGAACAAATCAATGATTCCGGCAACACATTCGTCTGCAACTTTATTGAAACTTGAGAATAGTCCCAAAATGATAGAAATGCATGTACTAACAGCAGATGCAATAAAACCTACCATCAGACTTAATCCAAGACCCGCAATGGTTCGCTGAAACATGTCTCTTCCCATCCAATCGGTTCCGAAAAGATGTTCTAAAGATGGCATCTGATTAGCATTTACAAAACTGGTTGGGATATCCCTTATAAAATAACCGGAAACAAAAATGCTTATGATAACCAATGCAGAAATACCAATAATTACAAAGGTCTTTGTCCTGAGATTTGCAGAATATAAAAACCATTGCCTTTTATCATCAGTTTTTTTCTTAATCATTGAACTCGTTCTCCTTAATTCTTGGATCTATGAAATAATATGAAATATCTGCAAGGAGGTTTCCAACAAATACGAATATTGCACTAATAACAACAATACCTAAAAACAATGGCACATCATTTTGAAGACCTGCAGCTACTGCCGTTTGACCAATACCCGGATATGAAAATACCTGTTCCACCATAACTGCACCACCAAACAATTCACTGAATGATAAGAATTGTAATGTGATTGCAGGTAATAATATATTTCTTATTCCATGATTTTTAACTAAATCCCAGCCTTTTTCTCCTCTAGATTTTGCAAATAATACATAATCAGAAGATAAAACTTGAACTAATTCATTACGTGTATACATTGCAATTGGTGCCAAACCGACTAAACTCAAGGTCAATGTAGGAAGAACCAGCCTTGATGCCCACTCCATAAATGTCGCATCCGTACTTTTTACACCTATCGGAACTCCGAATCCTATTGGGAACCAACCCAAATAGACTGAAAATACCATTAAAACAAGCATTCCAACCCAAAAAGATGGAGCAGATTGAATTGCATAGCAATATACTTTTATAGCCTTATCAATCCATGACCCTTTATTTTTACCAGCAACTACCCCAAATACAAAACCAAGAATTCCGCTTAATACCCAAGATATAGCCATCAAAACTACAGAAGCAGAAAACTTATCTATAATTACATCCATGACAGGGGCACGATATATCAATGAAGTCCCAAGATTACCTTGAATTAAATCTAAAAGCCAATGATATATTTTTGTCGGTAATGGAACGTTAGTACCAAAATACTGTTCTAAAATTTGACGTTGGGCTTCTGATACAGTAGCACCTTTTAAATAAGCATTAACTGGATCAATAGGGGATAAATCCAATAATACAAAACTAAAAATTGCAACAGCAATCATCAATATTATAAAACGAACTAATTTATAACCAAAATATTTTGCTATTTTTTGTTTATTCAATGAAATAAACCCCCTTAAAAAATTTTAAAAAAAAAATAAAAAAGGAAATGATTAAGCTGTGGAATTGGTTCTAGTCCATTCACAGATATTAATCAAAACATCATTTCCTAAACCAGTAGGCTGGTGTCCAATATCAATACCATTTTTAATGAAATAGTTGTAGTCATAGTTTACAAGCCATGCAAATGGAGCATCACCAGCAGGACCCCATCCTCCGCCGTTAACAAGAGCGGATTGTGCCCATAAAGTATTGGAACTGTTTAAATCAGTTGAATGCATTGCATCTTCCATCAATTTATCAGAAGCGGAATTGTTGTATAAGTTAGGATTCATATAGAAATCATCTGCTTCTTTACTGTGATATTGTTGATAAATTGATTTGTATGGGTCTGGAGAGGTTTGTTGCATTACTGCAGCAGAACTGTACATATTTGCATAAATGGTATCCCAGTCAGCACCTACGAGTTTTACTTCAATACCTAATTCTTTAGCTTGTTCCGCAAATACTGTTGCGAGAGATTGTCTGTCAAGATAATCTGGTGGGTAGTATAAATCAAATGATGCTTTTGTACCATTTTTCTCTAGAATTCCATCACCATCAGTATCTTCCCATCCGCCTTCTTTCAAGATTTGTTTTGCCTGAGTGACATTAGCATCCTGGACTTTAGCATCAGGGTTTGCATAGTCTCTTGTATCTACACTTGTGAATTCAGGTTTAGCGTGACCTGAGAATATTTCATCACACATTTTTTGACGGTCAATACCAACGTTTAAAGCTTCCCTAATAGATTTATCAGCAGTTACATTGTTACCTATTTTGGAACCTGCCGGACTGACAGCACCAGTATCTTCAAGGTATGGGAAAGATATTCCTTGTGCTCTTCCTGCAGACACTTCATAGAATTGGTAACCATTTACACTTTGATTTAATGCGGAAGTTGCAACAGGTACAACATCAACTTGACCGGATTTAGCGAGTTCTAACCAAGTAGCTTCATCAGGGAATAATAAGGTAACTTGAGTAAAGTATGGTTTATCACCATAATAATTATCATTTATTTTGAATATTGCTTGTTGACCTTTATCCCAGTGGTCTAATACATATGGTCCAGTACCAATAGGATTTTGACCATAGGTAGAATTATCATATTCTTCAGGTACAATACCAAGGTATCTTAAATCATAAAGAAATGTTGATCTTGGTTCTACTAATTGGAATTCAACACAAGTATCGTTTTTAGCAGTTGCTTTTTCAAGATTGGTTAAATCCAAGTCTGATTCAGTTTCTTTTGCTTTGTTAAATGTGAATGCAACATCTTTTGCATCGAATGTTGAATTGTCTGAGAATTTAACGTCATTTCTTAAGTTTACAGTCCATGTTTTTCCATCTTGACTGATTGAATAATCAGTAGCTAAATCTGGAACAATAGTTCCATTTGAATCTGTTTTAAATAAACAGCTTTGTACTAATGGATTATAGTTCTGGTGTCCACATCCCCAACCAGTAAGTGGGTCAAAACCGGATTTCGGTTCTTTAATATTACTGTGTGCTGCAACAGTTAAATGAGTAGGATCAGAGTCAGTTGAACCACCCATAAAGAAAAATGCAGCTGCAATAATAACCACGAGAACCACAACTCCACCAATCAATATTTTTTTGTCCATAAAATATTCTCCATATTAAATTTGAAAAAATATATTAAAACTAAAAGTATTACTTTTTATTAGAAAATTCTTCAATTAGTAATACTTTTTTTTATTATTTTAATATGATTATTAGTATGTAATAAAACAATATAAAAATATATTTATTACTATTAAAGAAAATTTGACGAATAAACATTTTTTAATAATCAATATCCAAAACAAACAATTTAAAAATTTTAGAATTAATAAATTATTATAAATAACTAATATTAAGAACATAAAAATATACAAACTAAACATATTATGTACAATGAAAAGTAATACAAAACTTAAATTTAAATAATAACACTTTTAAATATTTGCCCATGGATTTATCTTTAAAACTAAAAAAATTTCTAATTGATAATGGTGCAAGTGAAGTAGGCTTTGCAGACATCACCAATTTTACACCAAAAAAAGGATTGAATACTGGAGTTGTTTTTTATATCACATATCCAAAAGAAATCATCAAAAACATGCAAAACGCACCAACACCAGAATATCTTGAGGAATTAATAAGTTTAAATACACGATTGGATGCACTTGGAATGAAATGTGAAGAGTTTCTTATTAATGAAGGATATTATGCTTATGCCCAAACAAAAAAAAGATTAGGAACTGATTTCGGTGAATTTAATTCATTTGAATTGCCCCACAAGACCATTGCAACACGTGCAGGTTTAGGTTGGATTGGAAAATCTGCATTATTCACCACATCACAATATGGATCTGCTTTAAGATTATCCTCCGTATTAACAAACGCACCACTTAACATTGGAAAACCAATACTTAAATCAAAATGCGGCAAATGTATGGAATGTAGGGATGCCTGCTTGGGTGGAGCGATAAGCGGAAAAGAATGGAATTATAAACTTAAAAGAAATGACTTTTATGATGATAAAAAATGTGAAAAATATGCTCTTATAGTTTCTAAGGAAAATTTAGGAAAAGCAGATACAGTATGCGGAAAATGCATCTTTGCATGTCCACACACTCAAAAATACATAAAAAAATTATAATTTTACAGCATATTTAAAATCAGTTGCTTGAGGATTGATTTCCAATTCATGAATCTGTTTATCCATATGAACCGTTTGAAGTTCATCATCAGAATCCAAAGCAACGACAAAACCCATTTTGGACCAGAATTCAATAGCCCCATCTAAATTTTTATGAGTATGCAAATAAATATCTCTAAAACCGACCTCATTTGCAAATCTTTCGGCGATGCAAAACATTTTAGAAGCCAAACCGCAACGCCTACATCTTCTATCTACAAATAATCTCCATATGCTTGAAGTTGTATCTTTAGAGTATAAATGTCTAAACTCTGGAAAATCTTTATCATAAGCCCTTATTCCAATTGTTGCTATTATTTCACCAGTTTCTTCAGCATATGCTACAAAAAAATTATTTTTTTCTGGGTTAATATAAAATTCATCCATATGTACAATATCTTGATGCCATTCAGGAACATAATCATAACCAAATTCAATTTTTATCATTTTAAATAAAAATTCCTGAACCTCCTGAATTTGTTTTGAATCATTGGATAATTTCTTAATTTCAACATTCATTGTAACACCCAATTAAAAAGTATTACTTTATAGTTAAAAATTATGTTATTAGTAATACTTTTTTATTAATTTTGAATAACTTTAATATTGATAAAGTATAAAATAGTATTTAAAAGTTATCATTTATTATCAAAAGGTGATTAAATGGAAAAATTATTAGATGTTGAAAATGTTTCAATATCATTCATCCAATATACTAAAGGATTAAATCAAAGAAATCTAAAAGTAATTACTGATTTAACATTAGACATATCCGAAGGAGAGATATTAGCCGTTTTAGGGTCAAGCGGTTCTGGAAAAAGTTTACTTGCACACGCAATATTTGGAATACTTCCCGATAATGCAGATTTAAATGGAAAAATTAAATTTAAAGGAAAAGAATTATCACAAGAAGACAAGGAAGAAATAAGAGGTAAAGACATAGTTTTAGTGCCTCAATCCGTTAACTTTTTAGATCCATTAATGAAAATTTCAGATCAAGCTATTGGACATACCGGAAGTGATGATGAAAAAGCTGAAAAGAAAGTGAAGCAAAGAGAAATCTTTGAACATTATAATTTAGGTCCTGAAGTAGATGATATGTACCCATTCCAATTATCCGGAGGAATGGCAAGAAGAGTGCTTGTTTCAACTGCATTGCTATCAGATCCCAAACTCGTTGTAGCAGATGAACCGACACCAGGACTTGATGAAAAAACTGTAGAAGAAACATTAAATCATTTTAAACACATGAAAGAAGATGGAATTGGAGTGCTTCTTATCACACACGATATCCATGCAGCTTTAGAAGTTGCAGATAGAATAGGAATATTCTATTCAGGATATGTAATCGAAATTGCTAAAACAGAAGACTTTTCCGGAGATGGGGAAAACTTACTTCACCCATACACAAAATTACTATACAAAGCATTGCCTGCCAATGGATTTGAATTAACCAAAGGACACCAACCATTGCATGGGGAAATTCAGGAAGGCTGTCCTTTCTATGACAGATGCGAAATGAAATTCGACAGATGCAAAAACGAAAAACCTGAATTACTTGATCTTGGAGATAAAAAAGTCAGATGCTTTAAATATGAAGAAGGTGCATAATATGAAACTTGAAGCTAAAAACATTTCATTTAAATATCCGTCTGCTAAAAACTACTTATTAAAAGACGTCAATCTTGAATTAGACAACAAAAAAATTATTGGATTGATTGGTGACAGCGGTAGTGGAAAATCAACATTATGTAAAATTTTATCCGGTTATGTTACTAAATACGAAGGAGATGTGATATTCGATGGTAATCCTCTTCCCAAAAAAGGATTTAAACCTGTTCAGCTAATTTACCAACACCCTGAAAAAGTAATGAATCAAAAATGGAAAATGAAACAGGTTTTAGAGGAATCCTGGGATGTGCCTGATGACATACTTTCTGAATTTGGTATTCAAAAATCCTGGTTAACAAGATTTCCACAGGAATTATCCGGCGGAGAACTACAAAGATTTTCTGTAGTACGGTCACTAAATCCTGAAACCAAGTTTCTAATTGCAGACGAAATGACAACAATGCTTGATGCAATAACTCAAGTGCAAATCCTTGATTCAGTTTTAAAAATAGTTAAAAAAAGAAATATGGGATTTTTACTTGTAAGTCACGATATGCCTTTAGTTGAAACCATATGTGACGAAAAAATATATTTAAAAGATATTAATGGTGTTTAATCATTAATATACTCTTTTATTTTATCTAATTCCACCAAAAACCTAACCATTAATGTTAAATTAATAAAAAAATAAAAAAAGAAAAAGTATTTTTAAAGATTATTAATCTCATTGAAATACAAAATATCATCGCAGATGACTTCAAGCAATTCTGGGTCATGACTAACGGCCAATATACCAATATTGTTGGCTTTAGCATGATTTATGAGTGCTTCCCATATTTGTACCTGTGTTACAGCATCAAGCATGGTACTTATCTCATCAGCAATGATGAATTTTGTTTTTGGATTAAGGGCTCTTAAAATACTGAAACGTTGCAATTCCCCTCCGGAAAGTTCGCTCGGCCAACGTGTTAACCATGAGTCTTTAAGACCAAAAGTGTCCTTTAATTCCTGAGTTGGAGTCCATGCTTCATTCAATACTTTTTCCATCTTCCATTTAGGATTCATTGTCTTTTCTGGATGCTGAAAAATTAATTGTACAGGATAATAATCCTTATCTGGAATTTCCTTACCCTCCAAAGTAACATTTCCGGAATAATGAGAAATGTATCCTGCCATAATCTTACATAATGTGGATTTTCCACTACCACTATCCCCGATTAAACCGATGATTTGATTACTGTTGACAGACAATGAAACATCCTTTAATATTTGTCTTTTCTTATTATATGAAAAAGAAATATTTTCCGCTTTAAGCTCCATCATTAGCCCCCTTGAAATTGAAACACCTAATCATCACACCATCATGTTCCTCTAGTTCTGGAATGTTATTTTCACATTTGTCTAAGCATATAGGACAGTTTTCGTAATATGGACATCCTGTAACCTCACCTAATGGCTGGACACCTTCAGTTAATTTGAAACCGTTTCTTGGCAATGCATTAATTAAAGCTTTAGTATATGGATGCAACACGTTATCCGCATCTTTAAAGTTCTCTACATCATTGATTTCAATAACATAACCTGAATAAAAAATTGCAATCCTATCTGCAGTTTTTAGGGCAACATCGATTTCATGAGTAATTAATAAAACACCTTTTCCATGTTCTTTTAAGTTTCTAATGTCTTGTATTGTTTCTTCAACACTTTTAGCATCAAGCCCCGGTGTCGGTTCATCAGCAATTAACAAATCAGGATCTCCGATTAAAGCAGTGGACAACAATACTTTTCTAGCCATTCCTCCAGACAATTCAAAAGGATACAAATCATCCACACTTTCATCAAGCCCATATTTGGAAAAGATTTCTCTTTGCCTTAACTTTTTCTCTTTATGTTCAGTTTCATCCTTACATTCACCAATGGCCTGTTCAGATACTTTCATTAAAGGATCAAGGTAGTTTACAGACTGAGGTATTAAACAGATTTCTTTACCCCTCAATCTTTCCTTTAACCCTTGGTCCAAAACGGCACCCTTATATTTAAGTTCACCTGTTACATTAGCATTGTAAGGCAAAATACCTAAAATTGAATGAGCCAAAAGGCTTTTTCCTGAACCACTGGAACCCAATACTGCAACAATCTCACTTTCATTAATATCAATTGTCAAATCAGATATTACCTTCGAATCGTGCCTATTTAATCCTTGAACGTACTGAGTAAAAGATATTGATAAATTATTTACTTCCAATAAATTTCCCATAATATCACCAAATCTAGTTATTAGCCTCCGAAGGGTCAAATAATCGCTTTAGATTTTCTCCGATAATATCAAACAACAATACAACTATCAATAATGCTAAACCTGGGAAGAACGCTAACCACCATGCACCCATAGCAAGATAAGTCATAGATTCAGATAAGATTATACCAATTGCCGGTTCGTGCGGTGATAAACCAAATCCTAAAAAGGTTACGCTTGATTCGTGCATAATCGCATGCGGAAATACAAGTAATGTTCCTACAAAAATCTGGGACAATACCAAAGGCAAAATATGTTCCTTTGCAATCCAAAATTTACTTTTACCAAATCTTCTAGATAAATTCACATATTCTGATGTATTAATTTGCAGTACTTCAGCTCTTAAAACTCTTGTTAAGTTAACCCAATGTGAAAATGCTACAGCCATCATTACACCAAATGCTCCTTTACCTAATCCAATAGATATCATCATAATTAATAAAATGTGAGGTATTGAAGCAAATAAATCAATTAACCAAGATACAAACTCATCACAGAATTTGTTAAAACTTGCAAGAAAAGCCAAAATTGTAGCAATAATACTGGAAATTATTGAAGCGGCCAATCCAATCATGATACTTAAGCTTAAACCTTTCAATGTTCTGATGAACATGTCCCTTCCCATCCAATCAGTACCGAAAATATGTTCAAAGGACGGAGGTTTCATCTTTATAGCAAAATCCGTAGGTAAATTAGCATCAATCATCGTTCCACTAATGAAAATGATTAATAAAAGTAAACCTGTGAGTGCTATTGTTAAAAGCGTTTTTTGTCTTAAATTAAGAGAACTAAACAATCCTCTATTATACCATGGCAAATCACTCATCATCCTCACTCCTAATTCTCGGATCAACATATTCATAAATTATATCTGCTATGAAATTTCCTGCAAACACAAATATGGCTGAGATAATAACAATGCCCAACAATAATGGAACATCTGACCTTAAACCTGCAGCTACTGTTGCCTGACCGATACCGGGATATGCAAATACCTGTTCTACAAGGATTGTTCCACCGAATAACTCATTGAATGATAAAAACTGAATTGTGATTGCTGGAAGCAATATGTTCCTTATTCCGTGATTTTTTATTATTCCCCAGAAACTTTCTCCTCTAGCTTGTGCAAACAAGAAATAATCACTTTTTTTAACATTGATAAGTTTATCTCTCGTATACATTGTTAAAGAAGCAATTCCCACAATACTTAAGGTTATTGCAGGCAATATCAACCTATATAACCACTGCCAAAATGTGACAGTGTCGGATAATTGTCCAATTGGAACTGAAAGTCCTATAGGGAACCATCCTAAATATACTGAGAAAACCATTAAAAGTACTAATCCTACCCAAAATGTAGGGGTGGATTGCAATATGTAACAATAAGTTTTAATTGCCTTATCTATTAAGGTTCCTTCTTTTGCACCGGCAATGACACCTAAACCAAAACCTACAACAGCAGAAATTACCCAGGAAACAACCATAAGAGTTAATGATGCTGTGAATTTTTGGACAATAACTTCAGTTACCGGTATCCTATAGATTAATGAAAAACCCATACTTCCGGATGCTAAAGTTTGAAGCCATCCCACTACTCTTTCACCCAGAGATAAGTTCGTTCCCCAATATTCGCCTATAATAGCCAATTGTTCTTGACTAATAATTCTTTGTCCAAGATAAGCTTTAACCGGATCAATTGGAGATAGTTGTATCATTATAAAACTGATTGCTGCAATAACAATTAATAAAATTAGTAATCTAATGGCTTTAAATCCTAAAAATTTAACTAATTTTTTACTGTTAATTTTAACCATCTCGTATAAATTTACTTAAAAAAAAGAAAAAAATAAATGATTTATAAGAATAAATCATTCAAATTATTTTTTATCAGTTGATGTTGTGTTAATACGTTTCCAATCGTAGATGTTACCCCAGATATCTCCACCGTGAGGATAAATGAGATGTGTACCATTAGAAATGTCTAAGGAATCACTGACAAAGTATGTGTAATCAACAGTTCCAATCCATAAGAATGGGTAATGTGAGTTAGCTTGTTGAGCTGCTTGGCTCCAGGTAGCATATGAGCTGTTTACATCTTGAGCCATAGCTGAGTCAATAGATGAATCTACTGAAGAGTCGTTGAGCGCTTCAGGATTGTCATAACCAACACAAGCTACTCTTGAATCATATTGATGTTCAATTTCAAATGGATCTGCTGAACCGAATCCCCATACTACACCTTGAGAGTATTTGTTAGGGTCAATATCATCCCAACTTCCACCAACAGGAGTAATTTGGATACCAATTTGTTTAGCTTGTTCTGCAACAGCTACTGCAATAGCTTGTCTTTCTGTTGCTTTTGAATTATAATATACTGAAAATTCTGCTTTGGTACCGTTTTTCTCTACGATTCCATCGCCATCAGTATCATTCCATCCTGCTTCAGCAAGAACTGCTTTTGCTTGGTCAACATTACTATCATTAAATGTAGAAGTGAATGCCCAAGGCAATTGATTTGCTACACCATTGAATGATACGTTACCATATCCATTGAATGCACCATCCAATAATTGTTGTCTGTTAATACCAATGTTTAATGCTTCTCTTATTGCTGGATCACCAGTTACATTATTACCAATAGTGACATTATCTTCACTCATTTTTCCAGTATCATTTTGGGTTGGTAAAGATATACCACGTACATCTATTGAATCAAAGTACTCTAAGTGGTAACCTTTAACTGTTTCATTTGCATATGCGAGCTGTACTTCAGCAATGTCTACATCACCATTTTTAACAGCTGCAAATGCTGCATCAGGGTCTAAGAATAAGTTAGTTATTTTTTCAAAGTATGGTTCAGGACCATAGTAATCAGGGTTCTTTTCTAAAATAAATTGTTGTCCTTTATCCCATTGAGCTAATTTATAAGGTCCGGAACCTATTGGGTTTTGACCGTATGTTTCATTATTATAATTAGCTTCCGGAACGATACCGACATCAGTCAATTTGTTAATAAATGTTGAATCTGATTTGTTTAAAGTGAATACTACTTTATTACCATCAGCTTTAGCTTCAAGCATAGAAGTTAAATCCGCACCTTCCCCTAATTCTTTAGCTTTATTATATGAGAATGCTACATCTTTAGCAGTTAATTGAGAACCATCTGTGAATTTTACATCATCACGTATTTCTACGGTATAATTTTTATAATCATCAGAAATGGTATAATTTGTTGCTAAGTCATTTACGAAATTATTGTCTTTATCTCTTTTTAAGATTGTACTTTGTATGAGCGGTTCTATTCCAGAATCGTGGTATCCCCAACCGTGCATTGGGTCAAAACCAAATTCTGGCTCTTCACCGTGAGCAGCAACACAAGCTACTAATTCATTAGGAGCATGTTCTGTGCTTCCCCCGCCCAAAGCGAATGCTGCTATACCAACTATTGCTATAACAGCAACAATTGCACCAATAATAATCTTTTTATCCATTTTATTTTCCTCGTTAAATTATATTATTATATATTAAAGTAATATTCACATTAGTATTACAAAATTATAAAAATATATTAAATTAGTAATACTTTTTTAATAAATGATATTATAATAAATAATTTAAAGTTGAAAGTATTTAAGAATTACTATAAAATATTGCTCAAATCAGATAATCTATGAAAATTTAAATGCTAAAAAAAGATTAAAAAAAATTATTTTAATAGATGTTTAATTGTCAAATCAGCCCAAATCAAAGTGATATTATTGGATACAACCTCACCTAAAACAATGCCCATCCAAGCTCCCCAAACACCCCAATTGAATACTAAAGTGAATAATAAAGCAAAAGCCAATGTAAAACCCGTTTCTCTTAAAATCGTTTGAAACATTGCAGTTATTCCACGGCCAATACCCTGGAAAACATAAGTCGATGCTACACCAACAGCCATGGTAGGATAATATAGTACAATCCATGTTAAAAAGCCCGTTAACTCACCAGATATTCTAATACTTGTTGATGAAGAGGCAAATATGGATGAAATTTGCGGAGCAAAAACAATCGTTAAAAGCATTACTGCAACTGCAAAAATCATTGAAATCTTCATTGAATATCTGTGGGCTATCTGAATATTCCTATAATTTCTGGCACCGTAATTAGCGGCAATGACTGATATTAATGCTGTACCAATAGCTAAAAGAGGTGTTGTCCCAATCGTTACAATTCTCCAGCCTGTTGAATAAACTGCAACAGAATCAGTTGATGAAATGAATGCCAAAAGTGCAGAAAAGACCGCTGCAAAAAAAGCATTGTTCAATAGCTGCAAACTTGCAGGAAAACCTACTTTTATAATGTCGAAGCTTATTTCCTTTTTGAATTTAAAATTAGATAAATTAGGCTTTAGATAAGTGTCCTTTTTAACATAAAACCAGTACATTAATACAGATATAACAAATAATGCGGATATTAACGTTGCAATAGCAGCGCCTTTCACACCTAGTTTTAATGTATAAATAAGTATTGGGTCCAAAATCATGTTTAAGACAGCAGATGCAATCATTGCATACATTGGCCTTGATGAATCCCCTTCTCCCCTAAAAATCCCATATAATGAATTTGACAGAATAACTAAAAGAGCACCCATCAAAATTATTTGACCATAATCAAGCGCATAATTGATAGTTTCACCAGCACCCATGTAAATTAATATGGTAGGCAATAATAACAGCAAAATTATTGAAATAATGATTGATACAATAACCATGATGAATATTGCATGAACAGAAGCATTGTCTGCTTTTTTCTTATTTTTTTCACCAATATATTTTGATAATGCAAAAGCCGAACCTGCACCTAAACCGTTTCCAAAACCTATTAAAATCATAAATATCGGCGTTACAAATCCAACTCCTGCAAGTGCATCTGCTCCAAGGCCTGATACCCACATTGCATCAATTAAATTATATAGACTTGAAATCAATAGTGATATAATTAATGGAACGGACATTTTAAGCAATGCTTTTTTAGGGTTGCCAAGCAATACTTCAACATTATTTTCACTAAACATTACATATATTTTAGTTGAAAATTGAATATAAATGTTTAAAAAAAGTAGAAATGAATAAAATTAATTATTCATCATCAGTTATGTCGATGATTCTTTTGGTTTTTGCGTTTACGTCAATAATAATGTCTTCTGCATCATCATTCACATCTTGAAAGGTTTCTTCAATATCGTTTTTTGCAGTCATGACCGTATCCAAGCCCTTATCGGTTATTTCTTTTACTGCATCGGATTTCAATAACATTACTCCAATAACTGCTGTTGCAAAGCCTGCTGCAAAAGCCAAAGTATATTTATGATTTAAAGCGTAATCTAAAATTCCTTTATCCATTTAAATCACCTATTTTAAAGATTATCAAACATTCGTTAATAATAATTTGAAGTATTTGTTATTTATAATTTAATTTTAAAAAAAATTAAAATTAGAATAGTGGATCTTTCACCATTCCAATTCTAAATGAATTCAATATAACCAAAAGGGTTAATCCCAAGTCTCCAAAACCGACAGACATCATCAATGTAATGATTCCCAAAATAGCCAGCACTACACATAACAGTTTAACTGCAATAGCTACCGTAATATTCTGTTTAATGATTGTCATTGTTTTACGGCTTAATGAGAATAAATAAGGCAATTTGGAAATATCATCCTGCATCAATGCAACATCCGCAGTTTCTATAGCAACGTCAGAACCTGCTGCTCCCATAGCAATACCGATATTTGCTCTTGCTAAAGCCGGTGCGTCATTAATACCGTCACCAACCATGGCCACATCACCGAATTTATTTCTAATTGTATCGAGAATGTTTAACTTGTCTTCCGGAAGCAGATTTGAATAAACATATTCTATTCCAATATCATCTGCGACTTTATGGGCAGCAATTTTATTGTCACCAGTCAGCATTACTGTTTTTACGCCCTGTTTATTTAAATCAGCGATTACTTCAGAAGCGTTATCCCTTATTTTATCAGATACTGTAATGATAGCCAAGACTTCTTTTGAATTACCTACAAATACTACTGTTTTTCCTTCAGCAGAATAGTTATTAATCTCATCACGAGATATATCAAATGAACTGCCTTCAATTAATGATTCGTTAGCGGCATAATATTGCTCACCTGCAATAAATCCGACAATTCCTTTACCAGGAACATTTTTAAAGTCTTCAATTTCTTCAAATTCAATGTCGTTCATTGTAGCATAGTTGACAATGGCCTGTGCAATAGGGTGTGAAGACTGATGTTCAAGGGATGCTGCAATTTTTACAATATCCTCTTTTGAACAGTTTCCATTCAATAATTCCACTTCACTTAATTCCAATTTACCCTCTGTTAATGTACCGGTTTTATCAAATATAACTGCTTTAACGTCTTTCATTTCTTCAACATATGTACTTCCCTTAATGATTACACCATTTCTTGTAGCGGAGGTAATTGCAGATACCATTCCGACAGGTGTTGAAATTAAGAATGCACAAGGACATGAAATTACCAGAAGTGAAAGAGCCTTATAAACCCAATCAACAAGAGCTTGACCAAATAACAATGGAGGTATGAATGCAACACAAGCTGCAGCCACCATCATGACCGGAGTATAATATTTAGCTACCTTTTCAACCAAAGACTCAGTTTCGGATCTGTTGAGCTGTGACCTTTTAACCAAGGTAACGATTTTTGAAATGACTGAATCTTTTGCCTTTTTGGTAACGACAATTTCCAGATATCCATCTTCGTTTACAGTACCTGAAAATACCTCATCACCCACTTCCTTAAGAACAGGTACACTTTCACCAGTAATGGAAGCCTGGTTGATTGATGAAGAACCGGAAATAACATGACCATCCAAAGGAACCTTATCTCCAGGTTTTACAATTACAATATCACCAATATTAACATCATCAACATTTTTCAATTCTTCTGAATCTCCCACTTTAACTCTAGCGGTTTCGGGAGCAATTTCAACCAATGATTTGATTGAACGTTTAGCCCTGTGTTCAGCATAATCCTCTAGGAATTCTGCAATATAATAAAGGAATGTTACAGCAGCACCTTCTTCAGGATGTCCTATTATGAATGAAGCAACACAAGCAATACACATGAGCATTGCCGGACCGATTGTGTGCCGTTTAACTAAAGATTTATATGCTAAAATAGCTATTTCATAACCTGCAATCAATGCGCCAATCATGAAAACAAGTGTTACCAATGTTGGACTGAATGATAAATATTCTAAGATATGGCCTGCAGCAAATAAGATACCGCTTGCTACGATGATTTGGATAGGCCTGTTTGATATTAAAGGTTTACCTTCAGCAAGTAACTCTTCTTCTTCATGGTCATCGTCATCATCATCCGCACAATCAGGACAGCCACAAATACTTATATCAACATCATCATCGTCATGGTCATGACAATCGCAATCTGGGTCTGAACAGGTATCTTTTTCTTTATGATCGTGGTCATGACAACCACAATCGTCATCACTGCAAGTGTCTGCTTCATGAACGTGAGAATGTTCGTGCCCATGGTGATGTTCATGACTGTGTTCGTGCTCATGCTCATCATGACAACCACAATCGTCATCACTACAAGAATCCACCTCATCATGAGAATGAGAATGTTCATGCTCATGATCGTGGTCATGTTCATCATGACAACCACAATCGTCATCACTACAAGAATCCACTTCTTCATGATGATGCTCATGACTGTGTTCGTGCTCATGCTCATCATGACAACCGCAGTCCTCATCATGAGAATGAGAATGGCCATGTTCGTGCCCATGGTCATGATGATGCTCGTGATCATGATTGTGGTCATGGTCGTCATCATCCGCACAATCAGGACAGCCACAGATACTGATATCTACATCTTCATCATAATCTATTTCTTCCCTGTGATCATAAACACTTAAATCAGTTTTTTCCTGATAATCTTTTAATAATTGCTTATCAAAATGCTGCCTATTTTCACAGTGAATCTCTTCACAATCGGGATCAAAACAAATGAAATTGAAATGTTCAGGGTCGTGACATTCTTCTTTATCACAATCCGGTTCATAACACTTATTTTCTTTCATCTAAAACACCATTAAATTTATTCTAAAATATGTTCCAAACCTATTTTATATATCATTTCAATGTGAAGGTCTGTAAGGGAATATCTAGCCATTTTTCCTTCTTTTTGATATTTAACAATATTATTTGCTCTTAATATTCTTAATTGATTTGAAACAGTAGTTTGATTTAAATCTAATGCTTCGCAAATATCACAAACACATAAATCTTCAATAGCAAGTAATGAAAGTATTTTTAATCTTGTAGGATTTCCAAATAATTTAAAGAACTCAGCTAATTCAGAATATTGCTCTTCTTCAATCATACGTGTTTGTACACGTTCAATGACATCCTCGTGAGAGTTGAATACTTCACACATATCATCATCGTTATTTTCAAGATTATTATTGTCTGACATTTTAATCACATTAAATTATATCTACTTCATATTTTATAATGTTTTTATATATAAATATTTTCATATCACAATATTATGATATGTTATTCTAAAAAAAATAATTAATCAAAAAAGTCTAAAAACTTTTCATCATCACGAATAGCTTTTAGATATTGTTTTTGAGTTATTTTAACTATGTCTAAATTAATGATATCATCAGGATTAAGCATTTCTTTAACATTATCCTTTAATTCGAAGGTAATGCAGTCATCAGTTGTATCCAAAGTGACAGTATCAACATAGAATGAGTCTTTAACATCTCTTCCAGGTTCAAAGTAATATTCGATATCACATCTGACCGGAACAACACCAAACTCATTGAATGTAAAATATCCTCCATTTTCTTTTTCTATAACGTGAACAGTCGTAGATACAGCTTCAAATTTGTCTAAGATGGTTTGAGTTTTCATGATTAATTCTCCAAAAGTAGTATTATTATATTGTGTGTAAATAGTATTTAAAGTTTTGCCAATTTTCAAATAACAATATTTAACACTTCAAAAAACATAGAAAATAACATGAAAAAAATATTGATTATATTAATCATGGCTTTATTTGCAATGTCTGTAGTTTACGGACAGGTAACAACTGAAACATTTCACGTTACAGATAAAAAGATACTGTCTGCAGGATCTGAGAAAGATTATTTATACATTATTGATACGGTGGAAAATGGAGACATTATTGTTAGTCCACAGGATTATTCCAAAGTAAGAATTGATGATACAATAACTGTTGAATTATCCGAATTAAGTTATGTAAGGAAATTAGTTAGCATTAACGGCAATCCAGCATAATAGATAATCCCATTTAATCAAAATTTGTAGATTAAATTAATTATTCAACATCTTTAAGGGCTTCAACCATATTTAATTTCCTTATTTTACTTGAGAACAATAAATTAACAACAATTGAAACTACAAAAGTTATAAAACCACTTAATAACACATTTCCTAATGTTAATACCGGAATATGGTAAATTGATTCACCTGCGGCATTCAACATTAATGTCGTTAAATAAAAACCTAGAGGAATTCCCAAAATAAATCCTATTGCCGTAAAGAACAGGTTTTGCGTTAACAGTAGTTTTCTTAAATCGCCAGTTTTAAAGCCCAATACTTTTAAAGTAGCCACTTCACGTTCAATTTCTGTAAATGACAATATTCCTAAGTTATACAGCACCACAATAGCCAAAAGTACTGCGAAAAATATTAGAATTGAAACCATCATCATGACAGAGCCAATCATCTCATCCCAATTGCTTACCATCTGATCCAATGTGGAAACACTTTTTATTGAATCATAATCCCCATTAACATGTTCTGTAGTGATTATACTCGTTGGAGTGAAATTCAAGCCTAAATCTTCCAGTTTATCAGCCGATAGAATTATTCCCTGAGATAAAGGTTCCCCATGAATCTTTGTTATTTTACATCCCACCCAATCATCAGAGCCTATGATATGCCATTCTATAGTATCGCCCACACCAACATTTAGACTTTCTGCTGTTTTTGCAGAAAGTGATATATCTGTATCAGATAAATTTATTGGATTTTTATTTTTATCCGTCTGAGATATCAAATTCGTGTCATTTAATGTAAGAAGTGATGCTGTCTTTTCATTTCCTTGAGCCTTTATTTCAATAGCTTGCTCCATAATGGTACTGCCATTTACCTCTTCACGAACATCATCAATATCTGATAATGAAGCGCCATTTTTTATAATAAGTTTTGATTCAAAATGAGATATGTCATCATATTCCCAAGTTTTTAGATTCTCCATTGAATCATTCATACCAAATGCAGAAACCAGAAGGGCAACACAACCCATAACACCGACTATTGCCATTAATGCCCTGAATTTGTTTCTTTTAGCATCACGGTAATTCCAGCGAAGATTGAAATTTAGCCTAGTCCATAATTTTAAATTTTCCAAAAATCCTGAAGAAGATATGTTTGGAGCTTTTGGCCTCATGGTGTTTGCAGGATTTTCCTTTGAAATATTTCTGGCTGCAATATAGCTGACCAAAAGTGAAGATATTACCATGGCCGCTGCCACAACAACAAAACTGATATCGAAACCAGGATTCCACTCAGGAAGTGAATATCTTGAAGTCATTGTCGGATAAAACAAATTTGGAATGATCATCGGCCCCGAAATTAGGCCTAAAACTGCACCTGCCAGAACCATCCAAAATCCATAAGACATGAAATGCAGAATAATAGTAATATTTTTATAGCCTACTGCCTTTAAAACACCAATTTGGGTTCTTTGATGAGCAACAATACGTGTCATTGTCGTCAATAATGTTAAAAAAGTAACTAATATAAATACAAGAGGAAATACATCGCCAATCATCTTATGCTGAGCCATTTCCTCATTGAACTGTGATACACTTACATGGTCTGACTTTTCAGTAAATGAGAGATATTCGACAGAATCATCCAAAGAATTCCTAAAATCATCAGGACTTTGATTGAACTTGACCAGCAACACGTTATATGGAACATCACTTAAAGGAAATGATTCATTAGATAAATAAGCAAAACCCATATCCTTAAAATCAGGGATGATTGATGTTGGCGAAGCCTCATAAACATATTCCGGAGAATAACCTATACCCTTAATTTCCTTTTCCAATGTTAATCCATTGAATTTGAATGTGATATTGTCTCCAACAGTCAAGTTCCAGGCATCGGCAAATCTCTTGTCAAGCCAAACGCCTGAATCATCAGATGAATTGAAATCTTCACCTTCCGTTGTATAAAATTTAGATATTTCATTGTCTTCTACAAAATGCAGAGTGATATCGGGGTCATTTGAAAAATTACCTACTGACTGGACAACCATCTGTTTTTCATGGTTAGTCGTGAAATTACTTATTTCATCTACTGCCTCATCAGTGATTGTAGTATTATAAATCCAGCCATCAGCAAGATTAGTATCGGCATAAAACTCATTGCTGGTTTGTTCTAGACCATAATACTCACTGCAAACTCCACAGAATGCAAAAATGCCTATAAATGCCATTAAAAATATAGAAATGAATTGTGTCTTATTAATCTTAATATCCCTAAGCATCTTTTTAGACAATGACATAATATATTATAAGAAAAAAATAAGATTTAAATTTTAGTAAAAAATTAGAGTTTTTAAAAGAAGAAATGTATTAAAAATCCTATGAAAATGAAAAACAAATTCAATCCATATAATGATAATGGTCCTTTTAAGTATTTATCCTTGTAATTTTGTATATAAATAATAAGTAACAATACAACATATAATTAAGACATGTAGTGTTATGCAAATTACTCATTAAAGTTAGTCAAGGAATCAGAAATTACATAATCCGATTCTCCGCCCCTAATTGAGGATGTTAAAGAGAGTGATGTTGTAATGGAAGTTTCAGAGACAAGTTTCATTGATACGCAGCAAAAGATTATTTAAATTATTTCAATATGATGTGCATCTGAAATATTTTAATTTTCTAGAAATGGCGAAACCATAATGTTTATATATTTAATTATTCAATCTATATCTACCAGACTACTTTTTATAACAATAGTTATAAAATTTTAAAAAATAATCCTGAAAAGAGTGTTTAATTATGCGTGGATATATAATAAGTAATTCCTGTAATCGTATTTATATGCCTTTATTTATAGCTATTTAATTTTTTATAAGTATTGAAATATTATTAATCTTATTATAGGCATATTTCAGGACATTTTTTAAGATAACCTGAATATTAACTATTATATGAAATTTTATCAATTAAACATTCATGAGAAAATTGAACTTGAATTTATGTTTGTTAATTCTATGGGCTATTGTTATAGTTATCCATCTGTCGAATAACTTTGATGGATATGACCCATCTGGAACGAATATACTATGATTGAGAAACTGAAAAAAATATTGAATGTTGGTTTTAATTAAAAGAGGATAATATGACTAAAGAAAACGAATGGGGAAGTAACATTTCATTTATACTTGCAATGATAGGTTCTTCTGTGGGATTAGGCAATATTTGGAGATATCCATATATACTTTATTCTAATGGAGGAGGTGCTTTTTATATTCCCTATCTAATTGCTATTTTAGTTCTGGCAATTCCAGTTTTAGTCCTAGAATACGGTGTTGGTTATAACTATAAGTCCTCTTTTACAAAAGCAATTATTAATATCAATCCTAAATTGGAGTATTATGCATGGATTTTACCTATTGTTATTTTTGTGATGACAATTTACTATTCAACCATAATCGGTTGGGATGGAATCTATCTGATTTTAAGTTTTTTTAAAGGATGGGGTTCTGATCCTAATGCATTTTTAACAAATTCAGTGTTACACTCTACTAATTCTGTTTATGGTGTTTTAAATTTTATTCCCACCATTGGAATTTCTATGATTGTAGTATGGTTTATTATCTGGTTAGTCTCCCATAGGAATTTAGAAAATGGTTTAGGCAAAATTTCTAAAATATTTGTTCCATTATTATTTGTCATGATGATTTTACTTGTTGGAGTTTCTCTGACATTGCCCGGTGCATCAATCGGGCTTGCGGAATTATTTAATCCCAATCTATCACTTTTAAGTCATTTCGATATATGGATGGCTGCTTTCGGACAAGTATTTTTCTCATTAAGTCTGGGGATGGGTATAGGTTTCACATTTTCAAGCTATACAAAAAAAGATATAGATTTAGTTACAAGCGGATTATATGTTGTCATTGCAAATTGTGCTTTTGAAAACTTCGCAGCTTTAGGTGTTTTTTCAATTTTAGGATATATGTCTTTACATTCAGGAACTTCAGTTTCTAATCTTGTATCTCAGGGTTCAAGTTTAATTTTTGTTGCATATCCTGAAGTATTAAATGTTTTAGGAAATATTGCATTTATATTGGGACCATTATTATTTTTAACTGTGTATATTGCGGGTATCACTAGTATGCTGTCCTCTTTTGAAGTTTTCTCATGTTCTATTCAAGATAAATTTGGTTTTTCTAGAAAAAGGACTACAACAATTTTGTGCATTGTTGGCGGAATTCTATCAATGTTATATGCGTCATCTGCTGGAGAATATATGGTTGCGATAACAGATTTGTTTGTTAATAATATAGCAATTCTGTTTTCAGTAGTAGTAGAATGTTTGCTTTTTTCATGGATATTTAATAGCGAAAGATTGATTGGATTTTTAAACAACAGAAGTAACTCATTGAAAATTGGTAAATGGTGGTTGATACTTGTTAGATATATTGTTCCAGTTCTTATTTCTGTTATTTGGTTGGGTGGTGTTTATGAACTTGCAATAACTGGCTCTGGGGAATTACTATCATTATTGATTTTATTATCCATAATCGTGTTGATTCTCGCGTTAATATTTACAGTTTTACCACCTAAATTTAAAAATTGGTTTGAAACTGAAGAGAGAATTAATTGAAAATCCCCTACTTTTTTAAAGCAGGAGAATTCATGCATTAAAAAGTAAAATTTTGTTATCCTGATAATTAAATTGAAGATATCCCATAATACTAATCATCTCTAATTGCCTAAGTTTCTTCTTAATTTGGATAATATTTCCATGAAAAAATCTTATTTTGAAAAAAGAAAAGACTAAAAGATAATTATTCATTACCTTTTAGTGATTCAACCATATCCAAACTTTTGATTTTCCTTGAAAACATCAGGTTGACAAGTATGGATAGGGAAAATGTTATTATTGCTGTTAAAGCTAAATTGGTAATTGATATTGAAGGTAATATGTAAAATGAATCGCCAGAAGATTCCCACATTATCTTTAAGATATAATAACCTACAGGAATACCCAATATGAATCCAATAGCTGTAAACCATAGGTTTTGCGTTAACAACAGCTTTCTTAAAGCACCTGTTTTAAAGCCCAAAACCTTCAATGTTGCAATTTCACGTTCAATTTCTGTAAATGACAATAATCCCAGATTATAAAGCACTACAACAGCTAATAAACTGGCAAAGAATATCAATATATAAATCAATAGCCACATTGACTCGGTCAGCTCATCCCAGCTTGCAGTCATGTCCTTCATTGAACTGGTTGATTTAATGGCAGAATAATTTTTATCAACATGTTCTGCAGTTACAATACTCGTTGGAGTGTAGTTCAAGTCCAAGTCTTCCAGTTTATCGCTTGACATTATGAACCCTTGTGAAACTGGATCTGCATGAATCTTATCAATTGTTGTATTAATCCATTTATCAGAACCCATAATGTGCCATTTGACAGTATCGCCAACACCAACACCCAATAAATCAGCCATTTTTTGTGAAATTGAAACCTCATCATCAGCAATGTCAATTTTATTCCAATCATAATCTGTTGGTGTGACCAAATCCGTATCGTTCAGCACTAAAAGCGAAGCTGACTTTTTAGAATTATCCGATTCTATTTCAATGGCACTTTCCATTAACTTATCCCCATGGACTTCATCTGCAACTTCATTGATTTCAGATAAACTTGCTTCATCATCAATGACAAGTTTTGAATCATAATGATTAATCTGATTATATTCCCATTCCTTCAAATCGTTCATTCCATCATACATACCGAACGCTGAAACCAGAAGTGCAGTGCATCCTATAACACCGACTATTGTCATTAATGCACGGAATTTATTTCTTTTAGCGTCACGATAGTTCCAGCGAATATTGAATCCGAATTTTTTCCAGAAGCCAAATTTCTCAACAAACCCCGTAGATGAAACTTTAGGAGCTTTTGGCCTTATTGTATCTGCAGGATTTTCTTTTGATATGCTTCTGACAGCGAAATATGAAACGACCATTGACATCAATATCATTGCAACTGCAACATAGATAAATGTCATGCTCCAGGCAGGTTTCCATTCAGGCAGAATGTATGTGGAACTCATTGACGGATAGAATAATTGAGGTAACGTTAACGGACCAACAATCAAACCCAAAATAGATCCAACCAAAACCAGCCATAATCCATATGAAACGTAGTGAAACATTATTGAGCTATTTTTAAACCCAACGGCCTTTAAAATACCGATCTGTGTCCTCTGATGATTGATAATACGGGTCATTGTTGTTAAAAGAATCAGCAATGCTATTAATATGAAAACAACAGGGAAAATATCTCCCATCATTTTATGCTGGTCCATCTCTTCTGAAAACTGAGATACACTGACATGTTCTGACTGTTCAATGAATGAATTATACTTACCGTCCAGTTTATCTGAGAGCAGATTATCATATTCACTTGCATTTCCATCAAAATCAACCAATAATACATTATATGGAACATCACTTAAAGGAAATGCTTCATGAGATAAATAAGCAAAACCCATTTTGCTGAAATCAGGAATGACTGATGCATCAGAAGCATGATAGACATATTCCGGAGAATATCCCAATCCTTTGATTTGCTTTTCTATTGTAACACCATTGAAAGTAAATGAGATATTGTCTCCAACTTTTAAGTCCTTTGCATCTGCAAATTCCTTGTCAAGCCATACTCCATCCTCATCACTAATGTTGAAATCCTCACCTTCAATCAAATAAAAAGTGGAAATATTGTTTTTCTCAAGAAAATGAAGGGTTATTTCAGGATCATTAGAAAAATCACCAACCGAATCTATAACCAGCTGCCTTTCGCTGTCCTTTGTTGGACTTAAATTATTTACTTCATCTACAAAATCATCATCCAGATTTGCTGAATAAATCCAGCCGTCAGCCAGATTTGTTGCATCATAATATTCATTAACACTAACTTCTAAACCTACGGATTCACCGCCGACACCGGCAAAGACAAACACACCTAAAAATGCCATTAAAAAAATAGATAAAAACTGCGTTTTATGCTTCGCGATGTCTCTCAACATCTTTTTTGAAAGCATAAACTCACCATTCTAAATCTTCAACCTTTTTAGGATATTCATTAATTACAATACTTTCAATCTGTCCGTTTTTAATTCTTATGACCTTATCAGCAGCTTCAGCCAGTATTGCATTGTGAGTAACGATAATTACAGTAGTGTTTTTATTGTTACTCATATCCTGAAGTAGATTTAGAATGAGAACACCGGTTTTTGAATCCAAAGCTCCTGTAGGTTCATCACACAAAAGCATTGCAGGTTGTTTTGCAACAGCCCTCGCAATTGATACCCTTTGCTGTTCCCCACCGGACAATTGTGCAGGAAATTGATTGGAATGGCCTTCCAGACCAACTGAATTAAGTACCTCTTCACCATCGATATTAACATCAACGATATCCTTCATCAGTTCAATATTTTCCAGCGCTGTCAAATTCGGGATTAAATTATAGAACTGAAAAATGAAACCAACGTTTTTGGCACGATACTTGGTTAATTCATTGTCATTGAAGTTTTCTACATGCTCGCCATTTACAATGATTTGACCGCTTGTTGCAGAATCCAATCCACCCAAGAGGTTTAAAAGAGTTGATTTGCCCGCACCTGATGGTCCAAGTATAACGACAAATTCTCCTTCATCAATTGTAAAATTGACATTATCCATTGCTCGAAGAACATGGTCTCCTGATTTGTATTCCTTTACCACATCTTTAAATTCAATTAATGTGTTCATTAAAAATATCTCCCATATTACATATTATTTTATTCATTATCATATTTATAAAATATAGTATATAAAATTTAGGTTAGCCTAAAAATTAGTGTAAGAAAAACTTTTTCAGTTTTTCTTCATCAATCTTATAATTATCAATGATTTTCCCATCTTCAAAATGCAAAACATGAGAACAGGCTTCCATAATCAATTCAAAGTCATGAGTGATTATAAAAGAAGTGATTCCCAACTTTTGAAGATAAATCAAGTTTTCAGAAACTTTCATCATATTCTTTAAATCCAAACCACTTGTAGGTTCATCAAAAATCAATATTTCTTTTTTAGAAGCTATTGCTGATGCTATAGCCACTCTCTGTTTTTCACCACCAGACAGTGCCATAGGATGTTTATCCTTTAGATGAATCAAATTTAAATTAGTTAAAATATTTTCAGCTAAATCAATATTTTCTTCATCCATACTCAACAGTACCTCATCCAGCACACTTTCAGTGAATAATTGGTGATTGACATCCTGCATTACCATATATGTCTTTTTAAGCATGTCTTTTCTTTTTAATCTTTGATTATCAATGATGACTTCTCCTTTAAAAGATCTTTTAAGACCGCATAAACAATTTGCAAAAGTTGATTTTCCTGCACCATTCTTTCCGATTATTGCAATAATTTCATTTTTTGGAATTTTTACGTCATTAATATCCAGAACAGGTACTTTTTTATATTTGAAATTGAAATTCTTGAGTTCTAAAAAATCATTATTGTTAGAATAATAATCTGTCCTCTTGGCAGTTAAATTATCCAAATCAAGTTGTCTTAAACCTAAATTTCTATGATTTAATTTTTTAAATTCAGAAATATTCCACTCATTAGTGATTTTTCCATTTCTTATAAATATCACCCTATCAGCAACATCTTTTAAAAAGAATAATTTGTGTTCTGCAATAATAACAGTTTTTCCATGAGATTTCCATTTTCTTATAATATCTTCCAATTCCCAGCTTGATTTGGAATCCAAATTAGAAGATGGTTCATCCAAAACAAATATGTCCGGAAAAACAGCAGATACTGATGCGCAAGCAATTTTTTGCTTTTCACCACCAGATATCTTGAAAATATTTTTATCAAGTAAATGTTCAATTTTAAATTGATTTACAACATTATTTAACCTAGTTTCAATCTCAGATTTCTCAACTGCAAAGTTTTCACATCCGAATGTTATTTCACTTGTTGTATCAACATTGAAAAATTGGGTTTTCGGATTTTGAAAAACTGAACCCACATATTTTGATATTTCATATATTGGCATTTCACTAATGGCTTTATTATCCAAAATAACTTCACCTTGCCTTTTTCCATCAAAGAAATTTGGAATAAGTCCATTTAAAAAACGTGTCAGTGTCGTTTTTCCGCAACCGGATTCACCACATAGCAATATAACTTCGCCTTTATTAATATTTAAATTAACATCAGCCAAATTTTCATCTTCAGCATAAGAAAATGAAACATTATCTACATTAAGCAAGAATAACACCTCCAATTAAGTAATATGAATATATGCCCAAACCAATGACTGAAACAATCAATAAAATATAATCCCATTTTTTAAATTCAGCATCGATTAAATGGGTTCTTTTTTTGGGATTACTTAACCCCCTAGTTAAAGAAGCCGCAGATAATTCATCACTCGTTTTAACGGCACTTATTAGAATTGGAACCATATAAAATTCAATTAATTTTAAAGGATTTTTGAAAGATTTAATATTCAATCCAAATCCCCTCATTTTCATTGCATTAGTAATTGATTTGATTTCCTCATAAACTGAAGGGATATATCTGAAAATAACTGAAATCGGAATAATGATCTCTTTTGGAACATTGCTTTTCTCCATAGAAGCGATGAATTCACTTACTTTTGTTGAAGTGATTGTATAATATCCCATGACAAAGATAGGCAGCATTCTTGAAGCTGTGTAGCTAAAAGTCACCAAAAGTATTGATACAATCCCTGTTGTATTAGGAAGCAGATACATTTGAATATATCTTGCAACAACATATGAAACAATATAAATTATAGCTGCTTTTTTATAATCAGAGAAAAATAAGCAAATAAATGGAATTAAGACTAAAATTCCACTAACATACAACGGTGCCTCATTAAACACCATGAAACTTATTATTACAAGAAGAATAATTTTTGTTCTTGGATCAATTTTAAACTGATTATCAAGTCCTAATCCCATATTACCACTTTAGGCTATTCCTGCTTTTTCAAAATGTTTTTTCAAAACTAATTTTCCAACATATGCACTGATACATCCAGCGATGAAAGTTAAAATAATTAATACAATCAAACATTCATATGTTAAAAACGGTGAAATAACATTCACATAGTCATTTCCCATTGATTCACCAATAGCACCAAGGAAATAATCCCTCAATATGAAAAATGGCAGCATGTTACCAAATACTCCCAAGATAAAAACACCATTTGCAATTATGGAATTTTTAACAGAAGAATAATCGCCCATTTTTAATATTATATCTGCAATTAATGCGCAAAATGTGAAAACAACAATTGGTATCCAGGTATGGCCTGAGAGAAACATCACAATTCCTAAAATCAAACCCATTAATGTTACCATTCCAAATTTGTTTACTCTTGTTAAAAACAGCATAAACGGAATTCCGCAAATCAACGCTGATATTATAGGCAATCCTATCATCAATATTGGAATATATCCCAACATCCCAAAAGCAAATATTAAAACAATCATTATCACTGAAAATATACCTACAGTGATTAAATCTTTTACAGTAAATCTTTCACTCATTAAATCTTCCTCCTTTATTTTTTTATCATATTAATGAGAATAATGTGGGAAAATAATTTCCCAACTAAATTTTCCACTCTCCACTCAAATTCTGTAAGTCAACCATCTTCTTAAATAATCCGCCATTAGAAATCAGCTCATCCGGCGAACCTTGCTCAGCAATCTTACCATCATCCAAAACAACTATTTTATCCGCATTGGCTATTGTACGCATTCTGTGAGCAATAATAATAACAGTTTTATTTTTAATTAACTGAGAGAGTGCTTTTTGTATTTTAGACTCGTTTTCAACATCCAAAAAGGAAGTTGCTTCATCCAAAAGAATCACATTTGCATCTTTTAGCAGTGCTCTTGCAATTGAAATCCTCTGTCTTTGACCTCCTGAGAGCAGTTCACCATTTTCACCGATAACTGTATTGTAACCGTCAGGAAGCTTTTCGACGAATTCATCACATTCCGCAAGTTTTGCTGCATTAATTACTTCTTCATCGGTTGCATCTTTTCTTCCAACACGAATATTTTCCATGATGGTATTATTGAATAAAATTACGTCCTGAAAGACTATTGAGAAGTTTTCAAGAAGTTTTTCAGAATCCAACTCAGACAAGTCCTGTCCACCAAGTGAAACCTTTCCATTTACCGGATCCCAAAATCGGGCAGCGAGTTTTGAAACTGTAGATTTACCTCCACCAGATGGTCCAACAAGTGCGGTTACTTCACCCTGTTTGGCTGTAAAGTTAATGTCTGTTAAAACATCCTTCAAATCATCATAATTAAAGTCAACATCATCAAATTCAACATCATATCCACCTAATGCATAATCTGTTGAACCTCCTTCAATTACCAGACCTTCAATTTCTTTTGTTCTTTCAACTTTAATATCCATCATGAAAATTTCAGATAAAAACATTAATCCATTTTCAACCGGAGCATAAATTGTTGCTGAAGCTATTAAAAAAATCAGGAATGTGAAAATGTTTATTTGAGAATTCATTATTAAATAAGAACCCAATAAGATTACACAAACAATTCCCAATTTTAAAACCATGTTTCCGGTGATTACCCCTGAAGCTGTCATGAGCTCGGCCTTAATTCTTGATTTCTCAATTGTTTTGGTCAATCCGTTTAATCTGGATAAATACTCTTTTTCATAATTATATGATTTTAAATCCCTTACTGATTCAATACATTCCTGCATTGAATCTCCGCATTCAAGCAAATCACCCATTACAAGTTCTCCACCCTTATGAATCCATATTCTTGTGAAATATAATATCACAAAAGCAACAGGAACCACCCATAAAAGTGCAATGGCCAGTCTCCAGTCAAATACAAATAATCCAATTGCTGCAATAACTAATGAAATGATTGAACCCAATAATTGTGGAACTGCATGTGAAAAAACATGTTCCAAATCTGTACAGTCATTCATGATTGTTGAAGTCAAATCGGCCAAATCCCTGTTTTCAAAAAATGACAAAGGAAGCTTTCTTAAATTTTCGCCCAGATTAATTCTTCTCTTTTCACTTTCTCCATAAGTGGTATTATATACGAAATGATACTGTTTCCATGAAAATGCAAATATTATTCCAAGAACTATCAATATCAACACTATAAACAAACCCAAATTAGGATCAATAATTTCTCCACCAATTAATGGAGATAACCAGATATAAAGTAAAAATGCATAAAGTCCAATAGGAAACATGAACGAAAGATTTTGAAGTGCAGTATAGATAATTCCTTTAACTAAATTATCTGAACCTTCTTTTGTAAGTCCAAATCTTTTTGTAAAATACTCAGATAACATTATATCCCCTCACTTTTAACTTTCCATTGAATAGACTGGTTAAATTCATCCCACATTCTTGAATAAAGTCCATCTTTTTCAACCAAAACATCATGATTTCCTTCCTCAACAATACGGCCATTATCAACGACATAAATTTTATCCACATTTCTGACTGTAGACAATCTATGTGCAATCATAATAACAGTCTTATTTTTGGTAATTTCAGAAATGGCTTTTTGAATCAAATATTCATTTTCCGGATCTGCCAGTGCTGTTGCCTCATCCAAAATGATTATTGGAGCATCTTTTAAGATTGCTCTTGCAAGAGCAATTCTTTGTTGCTGACCGCCGGAGAGATAAGTACCTTCAGATCCGATGACAGTATCAATTCCATCAGGCAGCTCATCAATTATATCCCTGCATTGGGCCAACTCAAGTGCTTTTAAAACATCATCTCTTGAAGCTCCTTTACGGCCAATGGCCACATTATTGAAAATGGAATCTTTAAATAAGGTAGTGTTCTGGAATACAAAAGAAATGTTTTCCATCAGTTCATTAGTTGAAATATCACGAACATCAACATCACCTAATTTAATAGAACCTTCACCAACATCCCAGAATCTTGGAATTAAAGAAGCTATTGTGGTTTTTCCACCGCCGGAGGGTCCAACCAATGCAACGGAATCATTTTCATTAATCTTTAAATTAACGTCATTTAGAATATGTTCATCATTTTCAGATTCATTATAATCAAAATAGACTCCTTCAAATTCAATAGAATGATTTTTAGGCTTTTGAGGATTAGTTGGTTCCGCTAATGGTTCTTCATTTAAAATGGCTTCAATGTTATCAAGGGCATTGCTTGCAAGCATCCAGTCCTGTGAAACCATCATGATTTTATTCATCATTACAGCACAAATTGGAGTAAATATCACATAAAACAGGAAATTTGACAAGAATTTTATATCAACAACTGATCCTGCAAGCAGTATTCCTGCGGGAATTAATAAAGCGAAAAATCCGTTGATTGACACAGTAAATGAAGTCATTGGAAGCTGTGTAGAAAATGCATATTCTGCTGAAAACTTAGCATAATTTTTAATTGCCAATAAAAAGTTCTTATAAGAATAAACACTTTGCTGGAATGCTTTTGTTACAGGAATTCCTCTAATATACTCCACAGCTTCACCGTTCATCTTTTCCAGATAAGTCTGATATTCAATCATGAAATTTTTTGACTCACCCACAAACATTGGAATCATTAATAAGAAACATAATATTATTGGAATTAAACAAATAAGTCCCAAAATCCAATCGAAACTAAATAATAACACCAAAAATGCAATTGGAGCTACAACCGCCCCAGTTAAGTCAAACAATTGGTGAGCTAAAAATCCTTCAGTCTTTGCGGTACTAAAATCAATTACTTTTCTTAAACCACCACTGGTATGGTTTGAAAAATAACCTAAAGGAAGTTTAAGTAAATGATTTAAAGCAGCATCTTTCATATTTCTTTCATTTCTAAATGCAGATAAATGCGTGCACATTAAACCTACGAAATTTAGAATGATACCTAAAATTGCATAAAAAAATGCATTGAATGCATAAACATCAATATTTTGTGCTTTAGTAAACTCCGGAGCCACAGTTAAAAGCGCATTTATTACATTCCAGATGTATACAAAAGGAATCAATAATGAAATTGCACTTAATGCGGAAAAGATCATGCCCAAAATTGACAGATATTTATATTTTCCGGAATAACTAAGCAACCTGATAAATTTATTTTTACTTTTACTTTCTGACATCTTATCGCCTTTAAATAAAATTTAGGCTTACCTAAAAATTAAAAATAACCAAAAAAGACAACTCATTTAAAATTATTCAAAATAAAAATAAAAGAGTTATTTTTGTTATTTAATAAAAAAAATAATTAAATAAACCTGTATTCATAATAAATTTAATTCTGCTAACTATATAAATTTATTTGAACTGAAAAGACAATAAATATACCAAAAAGACAAAATTAATTATTGATTATATTGGGAAGGTGTGCAACCCACATATTCCTTAAACGCCTGTGAAAACTTAGAAGGGGATGAATAACCAACCATTTTTGATATTTCAGAAATAGAATACTTTTCTTCTTTAATTAATTTACAGGCATAATCCAGTTTGTACTCTTTTCTCCATTTGAAAATAGGTTTTCCATAAACTTCCTTAAAACAATTTTTTAAAGAGGTTTTACTGAGGCCATACTTAGTGGCCAAATCATCAATAGTTATCTTACTTTCCAAATCGATGATTAAATCTTTTTTAACATTTTCAACTATATCAACCTGCTTTCTTGATAGTGAAATCCCATCATTAGGTATTAAATCAGTGATTGAAAAAAACAATAACAATTCAATACATTTTAATTTGAAATAATCTCTTTTAATTCTCTCATCAACATCGTATATCTCCCCGATGACGTGGTCTATTTTTTCATTTGACCTGACCAGTATATATGCATGGGATTTTTCTAATTCCTCATAAAAGTCTATTAAATCAAAATCCGGAAGATAATTTTTTATATAATCATTTGCAATATCCACATCAATGAAAAGTTCAATACCATTATAAAAACCCAAAGGAAAATTAGGCAACGTTTTTGTTAACTCATGAATGCTGATGCACAAATCCCCTTTTCCAAAATAAATTATTTTATCATCACCGACTGTATATGCATATCTGCCGCTGGCACAATGATTAATTTCCAATAATCTTGAAGGAAGTTCACTTTCTATAAAAACATCATCATAATTTTCAAGATTTATATCAATAAATGCTAAAATAACACCAGGAAATAAAGAATACGTTTCTAATTTACCGTATTGGCCCAAATCAATTGTTTTTTTAAAATCCTCACCAGTAATACTGAAATCCTGGATAAAAACATCACCAAATAAAACATAAATATTTTCATTCATATAATATATATTATAAAAATCAATACTTATAAAAGATTTCAAAACATATAGTTATATTATAATAAAAAAGTTACAGGAAAAATCCAAATGTCATTCAATAAAGATGAAATGTTAATAATGCCTGCAGTAGATATTAAAAACGGCAAATGCGTGCAACTTGTTCAAGGCCAGCCTGGCAGTGAAATGGTTGAAATTGAAAATCCGGAAAATGTTGCTCTTCATTGGGAAAATGAAGGTGCCAAAAATATCCATGTAATCGACTTGGACGGAACGATTGACGGAAAAACAAGTTTGCCGGTGATTAAAAAGATATTGAAAGAGGTTTCAGTTCCAATCCAATTGGGCGGCGGAATCAGAAGCATTGAATATGCCCGTGAACTCCTTGATTTGGATATCGAACGATTGATTATCGGAACCATGGGAATTCAAAATCCCGAAACGATTACACAATTGTCAGATGAATACGGCAGCGACAGAATAATGATTTCTCTTGACAGCAAAGACAATAAGGTTGTCATTAAAGGATGGCAGGAAAAAGTGGATAAAAGCCCTGTGGAATTATCAAACGAATTTAAAGAGCACGGCGCAGGCAGTATCTTATTTACAAATGTTGACGTTGAAGGCCTGCTTGGAGGATTTTACACAGACCCAGTAATTGAACTTAAAAAATCCGTAGATTTACCTATTGTTTATTCCGGAGGAATTACAACAATAGAAGATATTAAAAAATTAAATGAAAGTGGTGTGGAAGGAATTGTAATCGGTTCTGCACTTTATAAAGATAAAATTAAATTAAAAGAAGCTTTAAAATACCAGAAGAGGTAGTATAATGAAAAAAGTAATGGCTAGTGGAACATTTGATTTATTGCATCCGGGACATGGAATTTACCTGCAGGAAGCAAAAAACCTTGGAGGATATAAATCCAAACTTTACGTTGTAGTTGCAAGAGACTCAACGGTAGAAAAAAGAAAAAGAGTCCCGATTGTTGGTGAAAATCAACGTTTAGAATTAATTAAAATGCTCAAACCCGTTGATGAAGCTTATCTTGGTAACGAAGAGGGAGATATTTTTAAGATTGTAGAAGAAATTGACCCCGACATAATAGCTATTGGACCTGATCAAACCCACAATGTTGAAAAATTACAGGCTGAAATTGATAAAAGAGGTCTTAAGGCCCGTGTTCAACGTGTAAGCGTTTATCATCAGGACGAATTGGACAGCAGCTGTAAGATTATTAAAAAAATTAAAAATACTGATTTCGAAGGAAAAATTTTAGATAACTGTGAATAGAGGGGAAAAAATGTATAAAGTAGCGATAATTGGAGCAAGCGGATATACAGGCGGAGAACTTTTAAGAATGTTATTAAACCACCCTGAAGTGGAAATAACAGACATTACATCAAGACAGTATGATGGAGTTCCCGCACATAAGATTCATCCGCACATCAGAGATTCAGGACTTGTATTCAGCAATAAAGAACCAGCAGAATTGGATGCTGATGTTGTATTTACTGCAACACCTCACGGTGCATCAATGAAAATTGTTCCAGAAATCCTGGAAACCGGAGCAAAAGTCGTTGATTTAAGTGGAGATTACAGATACAGAGACACTGAAGTTTATGAAAAATGGTACGGTATGGAACATACTGATAAAGATAACAAAGGAGTATTCGGACTTCCGGAGTTATACCGAGATGAAATTAAAAAAGCAAAATTGGTTGCAAATCCAGGATGTTTCCCAACAGGTGCTATTTTATCATCTTATCCTTTAGTTAAAAACAATTTGGTTGACAGAATAATCATTGATTCAAAAACAGGAGTTAGTGGAGCCGGAGTAAATCCTTCCGCAACTACCCATTATCCAAACATTGCAGACAATGTTAATCCATATAAAATAACTTCACACAGACACATGTCAGAAATTCAACAGGAATTGCACGGCTTTGATGACGTAAAAGTATCTTTTACACCACATTTAGTTCCAGTTATTCGTGGAATACAAACAACAAGTCACAGTTTCTTAATTGAAGACATAACAAAAGAAGAATTAAGAGAATTTTATGAAAAGGAATATGGTGATGAATACTTCATCAAATTAATGGACGATGGAGAAATCCCACATTTAAGTTCAGTTAGAGGATCAAACTTTGTACATATAGGCGGATTTGAAATAGATGAAACCGGAAGGATTGTAATGTTATCTACAATCGACAACCTTGTAAAAGGCGCATCCGGTCAAGCAATTCAAAACATGAACATCTTACTTGGAATTGAAGAAAGTGCGGGTTTAAAACACTTCGGTCTTCACCCATGAGGAGGAAAAAATGAAAACATTAATAATATATTATTCAGACGGAGGCAGTACAAAAATAATGGCCAGAACATTATCAATGCATTTAAAAGCCGATATTATTGAAATAAAAGATTTGAAAAACAGAAAAGGATTTGCAAATAGATTTTTATCTTCTGTTGATGCATTTAGAGAATCAAAAACTAAAATTTCTCCTGCAAAATTAGATTTGACAGATTATGATTTGATTTATATTGGAACTCCAACATGGGCGGGCAAACCTACACCAGCAATAATTACATTAATTGACAACTGTAACTGGGCTGGAAAAGACGTGATATTATTTACAACTATGACTAAAGACGGATCTGAGGGTACAACACTTGAAAGACTTGACGAAAAAGTCAGCATGCGTGGAGCAAGAGTTGTGGAAAGCTTTTCATTGAATACAAAAGGAAAAAGCATGGAACATATAATTAGTGATACTGAAGGAATTATTCAAACCTTAGTTTTAAAAATGTACAGCGGAGCATAGCATGAAAACCGAATTGAAAATTAAAGCAATTGAAAATGGTACAGTAATTGACCACATTACAGCAAATAAAGCTCTCCATATCCTTAAAATTTTAGGCCTTCCTGATGAAGATGTTATAAATGTGACTGTGGCAATGAATGTTTTTTCTAGAGAAACCGGGCAAAAAGATATTGTAAAAATTGAAAATAGAGAAATTGACCATGAAGAATTAAATCAAATCGCATTAATAGCTCCAAAAGCAACTATAAACATTATTAGGAACTATGAAGTTGTTAAAAAAGATAAGATAATTCTTCCAAGTGAAATAACCTCTATTATCAAATGTACCAACAATAAATGCATTACAAATTATGAAAATGAACCAATTACTTCAAAATTCAAAGTAATTGAATCACAGCCGCCAGTACTCAGATGCCATTACTGTGAAAAATTATTAAAAAATGAAGATATCGAAAAACAATTCGAATAATCTTCTTATTTATTTTTTAGATAATCTGAAAGCCTTTTTGATAAAGCAAGTATTGTTAAAATAGGCGGTTTTCCAGGAGATACTGGTAAAACACTTGCATCACTTACAAAGAGACCACTAATTTCTGTTTCCTGATTGGAATCAACAATTTTTCCTATTGGTGCAGTTCCTCCAGGATGTGCTCCCCTATAAACTGTTGATGCAATGGTTGATGGGTCTACACCTGCTTTTTCTAAAATAAACCCTGCAGTAGCAACACCTTCAGCTAAAAGCTGTATATCTCGAATTGTATTGATTTTGACAACATCCCCATCATCATCGATATATCCTTTTCCATCATCAGCTGTTTTAACCATAATGCTTAAAATATCCTTATTTTCGACATTTTCATCTTCAATATTATCGATAGTGAATGATGAAAAATGAGGAGATAAAACAAAGCTTTTTCCTATGACCAAACCGGCCATTTGAACTTCAGTATTGAAATTTATATCTTTTAAATATCCTCCAACAGTTACGAAAGGATCAAAGAATATTTCACGTCCGGCATCGATTCCTGCTTTTCTCAATATTAATGTTGAACCTATTGCTCCTGCAGATAAAACAACGGTATCTGCAAAGACAGACTCTTCAACACCATCTTTTATATATTTAACTCCTTTGGCTTTTGAATCTTCAACAATTACTTCACACACTTCGGCATCAGTTATTAATGTTGCTCCGGCATCAACTGCCTTTTCAACGAAATCCTTTCCAGACCATTTTGCATCGGCAGGACATCCGAAGGCACATTTACCGCATTGAATACAATCATCTTCCCTTATTGCCTTTGGCATTTTGAGTGTGTTTAATCCAAGTTCCCGTCCAGCATCTAAAAACAATTGGGTTCCTTTGCCGATATGTGAATCGTCTAATTGATGTACGTTAATCAGGTCCTCAACATAGTCATATTCTTTAGAGATATCTATATCATAGTCATGCAATTCCTCATCCAATGCCCTGACCATATTGGACATTGAAACGATAGTTGCTCCACCGATACATGTGGTTGTTAGCAAGTCAACATCATCATTATATGCATCATAGTAATTGAATGCGTCTTTTGAATCTATAAACGGACCTTTCTCAATAATCGTTACAGGAATATTATCTTTTGCCAGTTCATAAGCAATGATTGCTCCACCGGCACCAGTACCAACAATAATAACCATTAAAAATCACCAAATTAAATTATATCAATTGTTATGTTTTTTCATACTACTATAAAAATATTAAGTATTATAAAATTCAAAATATTAATGATTAAAATTTTTGAGTGATAGAATGGAAGAGTATATTAACTTATTTGAAAAAGTTATAGAAAAAACAATTCCCAAAGTTGACTATATAGACATTAGAGCAGGAAAGGGAAACAGCACATCAATATTAATGAAAGATGGAGAAATTGATGAGATAAACACAGGAATGAGTATCTCTGCAAGAATCAGAGTACTGAATAATGGTGCATGGGGATTTGCATACACAACAGACTTATCCAAATTTGATGAAATTACTGAAACTGCACTCAAACTTTCAAACTCCCTTAAAGGAGATGTTGAACTGGCTGAAAGCGAAATCATTAAAGATAAAATAGCTACAGATGTTAAAATACCATTTGAAGACATATCCATTGAAGAAAAACAGGATATAATGAAAGAAGCCAGCGACAGTGCAAATATTGATGAAGTGAACAGTACCACTGTAGGTTATGGAGATATTGAATCCAATGAATTATTCCTAAACAGTGAAGGCAGCCAGATCCAGGTAAAAACAAGCCGTGTGAGAATGGCCCTAAATGCAACAGCAACAGACGGCCAGATAATCCAGTTCGGACACGGCAGCATTGGTGGAGTGAAAGGATTCGAATTGATTAAAAATGCCGACATAGAAGAATTCGGAAGAAAAGTTGGTGATAAGGCAAACAGACTACTGAAAGCTGAAAATGCTCCATCAGGCAAGTTCAAAATCATAGCAGACCCTGAACTGACTGGAGTAATGATACATGAAGCTTTAGGTCATGCCACTGAAGCGGATTTAATATTGCAAAACGACTCCATTCTCAAAAATAAATTAAACACAAAAATAGCTTCAGACATAGTCAATATCTTTGATGACGCCACGATTAAAGACGGATTTGGATATTATCCATATGATGTGGAAGGTGTAAAAACAAAACCTAATCAGCTAGTCAAAGACGGAGAGTTAATATCATTATTATCCTCAAGAGAAACCGCATCCAAATTTGATATGAAATCATCAGGAAATGCAAGATCAATCATCAGCGATGCACCAATAGTAAGAATGAGTAATACATACTTACAGCCGGGAGACATGACATTTGAAGAGTTAATAGAAGACATTCATGACGGAATTTACCTGAAAGGTTCCAGAGGAGGACAAGTGGATACAGGTAAAGGAATATTTCAATTCAATGCTGGTGAAGGATTTAAAATTGAAAATGGTGAGCTGACAACACCACTTCGTGATGTATCCTTATCCGGAAATATTTTAGAAACATTGAATAATGTGGAAGCTTTAGGAAATGACTTTAAATTAAGTGTTGGTTTCTGTGGAAAAGACGGACAGACTGCGCCTGTAGGAGATGGCGGACCACACACAAGAATTAATGATGCAATGGTTGGAGGAAGCAATTAGGTGATAATATGATCAGTGAAGAAAATGGACAATATTTAGTAGAAGTAGCTAAAGAAGCAATATCCGTATATTTAGAAACAAATAGAAGAATACCAATTCCCCAGGATTGTCCTGATGAATTGAAAGAAGATTTAGGGGTATTTGTTACATTAAATAAAAATCATAGGTTAAGAGGATGTATTGGATATCCAGAACCGGTTAAAAGTTTAATAGAATCTACAATTGAAGTAGCTATCGCAGCAGCATTCAATGATCCAAGATTTCCTGAGTTAAAAACAGAAGAATATAGTGAATTGGACTTTGAAGTAACCGTATTAACTCTACCTGAATTAATTGAAGTTGCTCATCCGAATCAATACTTTGATGAAATAGAAATCGGACGTGACGGATTAATAATTCAAAAAGGATATTCCAGAGGACTGCTTTTACCTCAAGTGGCTCCGGAAAACGGATTTGATGTGGAAGAATTCTTAGACCACACCTGCATGAAAGCGGGAATAAGCGCAGACAGCTGGATGGATGAAAGCTGCGACGTATACAAATTCCAAGGACAAATTTTTAAATAAAAAAACAATATTTTTCAAATTGTAGTTTAAGCTATTCATTTAAAGTATAATGTTAGTTTGGAGAAAAATATGATCGAATTAGATAAAAAATATGTTTTTCACATCCCCCTTTACAAATATGTGAATAATGATTTAATTCCAATACCTATAGAAAACATTATCGAGGAATTGATTAAACAATTTAACAAAAATGGATATGATAGTCTTTATATAACAAAAGTAAATCAAGATGTTTTGATGAAATATTAATAACCCTTTTTGTATCAACAGCATTTATTAAAAATCATAACTCTCCAGAAGCCATATTCAAAAAATGGTTCAAAGTAAACAATAACATATTGGAGCAAGAAGCTTACGCATATGAATATAATAATACAATGAATATACACGAAATATGAGATACCAATAACTAACAAAAATTTAATAGATTATCCAATAAAGAGTCGCCCATGCTTCCAGGTAATTGTAGGAAGTCATTAATGTAGTGATATCATCAGTCGGTACGACAACACGGCCCAAATTCTGAGAATAGGAAATCTGTTCTTCAAAACCCAGGAAAAATGAAGTCTTTACAATATCCATATCATTTTCCGTCATTTCCTTATATACAGATTCTATGAATTTAGGAGTTAATTTATCATCGGAATCTACAAAAGTAATATAATCTGCACTGGCTAATTCCATACTCCAGTTACGGGAAAATGAAACTCCTCCTTCTCCTTCAGGAGTGATATATAATTTAACATTATCATATTCATCTACAAATTTCTGTATAACTTCAACTGAGTTATCGGATGATTTGTCATCAACAAATATAACTTCAATATCGTCGAAATTAAAAGTTTGATTTCTTATTGATTCAAAAGTTTCACCTATTAATATGGGCATAATTATAAGATGAAATCAATACACTAACCTTGTAATCACTCATAACTTTCACCATCAGGTTTTAAAAAAAATATTAATAAATTATATATATTGTTTAATAATAATTATAATTAACTATTTACATGTCAACCATTTTTAGTTATTCTTTCTAAAATTCGTGGGATTTAGATTTTGCCAGTTTTTGTGTCACAATTTGAATGAAGGAATATTAAATTTGTATTAAACCGCACAACCAAATTAATATAAGATAAAAAAAATTGATATTTAATATAGTGATTATGATGATGAGGCTTTAAAAAAGATAAGTTTTTAACTTATCTTTAATTTTTTGATGCAATAACTGCATTTTTAATTCCAAATGGTGGAACTTCAATGTTAAAATCTGAATTTTTAACTATTGCCTCAGTTCCTTTTCGACCACCCGGAAGATAATCATAGGTACTTTTTGGAATAAAGACAAGCCCACCGACTTTAACGTATGAAAATATATCAATGATTAATTTGACTATATGTTCATTGTCCATGTTAATGAGACTCTTATTCAAATTAACAATGATGTAATCAAAATGTCCGTGAAACCTATAAACATTCTCCAGAGTAATCTGCAAAACATTAACATCATCAATTTCCTGGTCTGTCATTATTAAACCATGCCCATATTTTTCCGCCGATTTGATTATATTTCGAAGTTCATCAACTATTTCTTCTTCATTTATACTGTCAGTTTCAACTGATTCTTTGCTTAAAATCAAATCAAATGCATTTTTCTCAACGCTTCTTAAAAATTCAACATCTTCATTAACGGCATTTGGGTCATTACTGACTAAAAAAACTACACCACAGGTAGTGTTTAAATCTTCAGTTTTAACAAAAAGTTCAGTTTCATTAATGTTATGCAATGTGGTGTCATAATAGCTGCTGAGGTTTGAAGTCATGTTTAATATCGGCACAGACCTTGCAAGAATGTCTTCAGGAGCAATGAAAAGTTTTACACCCCCACTTCCAGGAGGATTGTATGGCTGTTTTCTTTGTTCGTTGAATCGTTCAGGATTTAAATAGGAATCCAATATGGAATCAGTGTCATGCTGAGCGAAAATCATATCCAGATATTCTGATGCCATGCTTAAACCTGCAGGGCGGCAATTTACTTCAATCAGCACGGGACCTTTTTCATCTATCATGAATTCACCATGAACCGGACCATATTCAATTCCGATAGCTCGAGCTACATCATATGCATATTCCACCATTTCAGCTTCACCAAGATTTAGTTTCTTGACAGATTTGATGGTATCATATACAATTGCCCCTTCACCAGTCTTTATTTTTTCGTATTTCCACATTGAGATTAAACGTGGGATTCCATCACACGATGTAGTGTTTACAATATATTCCTCACCGTTAATTCGTTCCTGAACCAAAAGCTCGGTATTTGCATCACCATAGGCATTATTCTTATTGAATATCTCCTTTAAAGAATCAATCATTTCTTCTTTATCCAAACATATGCGAACACCAACAGAACAGAAACTGTAAATAGGTTTGATTACAACTTCATTTAAGGATTTTGCTTCATAAAATTCAACAGCTTCATCAACTGAAGCAACTACCCTTCCTCTGATGTGTCTAAGTCCTGCCTCAGCAAGCCTTTCATGCATCTTATCCTTTAGAGTCATCGCATCCAAATTTTCTATAGGAGTACCCAATAATCCCAAATCATTTGATAATCTGCTTGTTAGAATAACACCTCTTTCACTGCCTGCTACAATAAGTAAAGGGTCTAATTCACGAATCATTTCAACAGTTTCATCATATGTGTCCTTTTCAAAAACAAGATCATAATCATATCCAATTCTATCATAATTAGACTGCATTTTTTGTTTATATTCGACTGCATCCATTTCACCAGACTGCAGTTCCAATATGACAGGTTTATGACCTCTATTTACAATATCTTCAATATAATTTGTTCCAGAGGAAATGCAATCAACGACTATAATGTTTCCCATAAAATCCATCTCCAAATTAACATATAATTATTTCATACAGCGATTTCATCGATTTCACCAAACAGGATTAGGAAACTCATAAGTTTCTTTAGACAAAATCCTGGTTTAACATATCTACACAATCAAAGCAACTTAAAAGCGTTGCATTAATATTTAATATGAACTTAAAACAACATATATTTAAGGATTTTTATATACATAACATTATCCACAAATTTAATTAACCAACCACATCTAAACTATAGCATAGAAATGTTAAGAGAGAAATAATTAATTAATATTTAAAGTGATATAAATGATGGCACCATAGAAAATATCAGTTACTTATTATTTGTTCTCGCTTAACAGTTTATTAAATCAAAAATAAACAACTATGCACACGAAACATATAAAACCTGCTAATAATGAAGAAATACGTGAATTCTAGGTATAAACCTTCTAAGCTACTTGAAGATGCAAAAAAAGTACTATGCAATAATATTATAATAATGCTTCAGCTTCATCAATAAATCTTTCTGCTTTACAAATGTATTTTTCAGCAGTTTCTTCAGTGAAAACTACAGAATAATCATGGCTGGATTTATTACGATCAGCCATTCCACCATTAAGAAACTCAAAAGTTTCTTTAGACAAAAATCCTGGTTTAACATATTCCTTTGCCAGTTGCCTCATGGTTCCACTAGGTGTTCTTGGAGAAATGTCTTTTTTAAGGAGTAATGCCAATCCTGCTGAATACATTGCATAATAAGACATTGTAACAGAATCTCTGTATTGGCCAATTCAAATAGCGCTTTAGCAGATATTAAATTACTTTTACCTACATTAAAAGCATCCATGACATTATTCAATTACAACCCCTTCTTTAAGCACATTAGTTAAAAATGGATAATCAATAGTTTTGTTGAAATGCTCTTCACTCATGACATGGGGAGATATGAATTCATCCTTTTCAAGAATAATATCAACTGCCGCACGATTAATCTCATCAGATAACTCATCAGAATTTGTTGTGATAATTAAAATATCAATATCTGATTCTTCCGTATCATCACCACGAGCTACAGAACCGAATAATATGATTTTAACAATATCATCAGAACATATAGCATCAGCAAACTCACAAGCAATTTCATACCGATTATTCATACATAATCACCTTTTATTGATTAAGAGTTTTTATAATAAATAATATCCAATTCATTAATAATAAATATTTGCCAACTGCGATTCTATGAAAAAACACTATCTATTTATAAGGGAAAACCAGTTATTCACATCAAACCATTTAGTTTGACTTTCATCACCACTAATAGCTGCGCTTGGTGTTGTACTGTTCCACACGATTATTCAATAATCTGGTTTTAATGTAATCAGTAATTCCCATAATAATCATTTCATATTTTTTTATTATATTATTTATTATATTTTTTATATAAAATAAGTAATAAAATTTTTGAAATAGAGGTGAAAATAAAAGAATAAAAAATATATATTTATTTAATAATTGTCATATTTGAGGGATGAAAATGCCTGAGATAGATGAATTAATTGAAAAGTTAAATGACAAAGATGATTTTGTTGTTGAAGATGCAAAAGGAACATTGAAATTAAAATGAGAAAATGCTCTTGATCTTTTAATTTCTGCTTTATCAAACAGAAAGAAAAACATTAATTTATTTATCTACAACAAATTGAATCCTGTTTAATAAATTACAAAGAAAAAATGCTCAAAAAAGTAGCAAATTATCCACTACTTTTTATTGATATATAACTCAATTTATTAAATAAATACCTCATTAAGGAGGAATTCTCTTTTTATCAAATAGTCATAAACTTTTCATTGAACAGGAAGTTATGATTTATCCCCCTGCCAAAATTGTTTTTCTTCCTTCTTTTGAAATTTCTTCTTTTTTAAATTCTACATTGAATTTAACATTTTCAATTGTTTCTTTTAATGCTTCAAGGGTTTCATTTCTATGAGA
>NZ_JAZRKF010000024.1:0-6824 GCF_045646205.1 Methanobrevibacter sp.
ACTTGCTTTGTAGCTTATACTCAATTTGGTAAAAAAAAGTTTTTACCATTGATGTGGTATATTAGTTAAACTCTATTTATTTAGGAGGGAAAAAATGGCAAAGTTTGATGATAAAATCGATTTATTCGATGATAGAGGCAACGAAATTGCATCTGACGTACCAATCGAAGCTATAAGTCCAATTAGAAACCCTGCAATTCAAAACATTGTAAAAGGTGTTAAAAGAACTGTAGCAGTAAACTTAGAAGGACTCGAAAAATCCGTTAAAACCGGTGCTGTTGGTGGAGACAAATCTAGAATCTTAGGAAGAGAATTAGATCTCGATATTGTAGACAACGCAGAAGCAATTGCAGAAAAAATGAAAGAAATTATCCAAATTTCTGAAGACGATGATACTGTTGTAACACCTATTTCCGGAGGAAAAAGGTTATTAGTACAAGTACCAACCAAAAGAATTGATGTTGCTGCTGAATATTCCGTAGCTCCATTATCAAGTGCTTCAGCTTTAGTACAATCTGTAATTGATGTTTGTGGTGTAGACATTTACGATGCAAACTTCGTAAAAGCTGCAGTATTAGGTAGATACCCACAATCTGTAGACTACAAAGGATCTAACATCGCAACCATGTTAGACATTCCACAAAAACTCGAAGGTGCAGGTTACGGTTTAAGAAACGTTAAAGCAAACGACTTCGCTGCTGCAACCTTAAAAAATACTTTCCAAGCTACCGCATTAGCTGCTATTTTCGAACAAACTGCTATGTTTGAAATGGCTGACGCTTTAGGTTCCTTTGAAAGATTACACTTATTAGGTTTAGCTTACCAAGGTTTAAATGCTGATAACTTAGTATACGACTTAGTAAAAGATAACGGTGCAGAAGGTACTGTTGGTAGTGTAGTACAAGCAACTATTGCTCGTGCAGAAGCAGATGGTGTTATTGCTCCTCAAGAACAATTAACCGACTTCGCTATTTACAACACTGATGACGCAGCTAAATGGAACGCATACGCTGCTGCTGGTGCTGTTGCAGCAACTATGGTTAACGTAGGTGCAGCTCGTGCTGCTCAAGGTATTCCATCTACTTTATTATACTTCAACGACAACCTTGAATTCGCTACTGGTTTACCTGGTCTCGACTACGGTAGAGCAGAAGGTGTAGCTGTAGGATTCTCATTCTTCTCTCACTCCATTTACGGAGGAGGAGGTCCTGGTTTATTCAACGGTAACCACGTTGTAACCAGACACAGTAAAGGATTCTGTATCCCTTGTGTAGCTGCTGCTATGTCCTTAGATGCAGGAACACAACTCTTTTCACCGGAAGCAACTTCTGGTTTAATTAAAGAAGTATACAGTCAAATTGACGAATTCAGAGAACCTATTAAAGCAGTTGCTATCGCAGCTGATGAAATTAAAGGTGACATCTAATTAATTTGAATAAATCTAATTTTTGAAGGTTTAATCATGGATATTGAAATATTCCCAAACAGAGTTCTTGGAAGCGACACAACTGAAAAGTTATTGAATGACTTAGAGTCATTAGATGACGTAAAAAGAACAGTTATTCACGGGCCTAGATTTCCAAAAGGTGAAGCAACTTTACCTGAAAAATATAGAGAACGCAGAGTTATTAACATTAATGGTGAAGATGTAGTTTTACAGGTTAAAACTGCCAGAATCTTTCTTGAAATAACTATGGAATCTACAATTGCTGAAATCGAAAAAATCTGTGAAAAACACATTCCATATGGTTTTGATATTAATCAGACCAGAGCAAATTATATCAGAAAACAGAAAACTGTTACTGATAGAATTAAATATGGTGATACAGAAATACCCGATGAATTGGTTGGAATGTCAGATCAATATTCAAAATTCGATGACCACGTGAAAATTATAAAAAAGGATGACTTAGATTAAAATGATAGGACGCTGTACTCACGTAGTAGATTGTAGGGAAACAAGCGGTATGGGAAAAGGTGGAAGCCTTGCTCAAAGAGGTACTTTTGCTGAATGTGGTACTGACGTATGTGCAGTAGCTATGTCTCCGGGACGTAGACACATTACCAAGCCAGTTTGTGAAATTACTTTTGGTTTACGTGAAGCCAATGTTTTAACAAGTACTTTGGTTTTAAATGCTGGTGCTGGAGTTCCTCATGATTCTCCTGCTGCAGGTGGTACCTTATTCGGTGTTACCGATAAGGAAATAGAACAAATGAACAATTTCAAATTGCTTGTAGTCCACCTTGGAGGAGTTGCAAATCATATTATTTACAAAGCAAGATTAATTTTAAGGAATCTCAATAAACATTGCATTATCATATGCGAATCACCGGTTGACCACGAAGATTTTGCTAAAATTGGAGTAAAAACTTCTAAAGTCATGCCAAAGGACGAGGATATTAAAACAGTAGGAACTATTGATGATATTGTTACAGGGGTTATCCGTGGTGAAACAATTTCACAGGAAAAATTAGATGAAATTATTAGAAAAGTTAAATTAGCATTAGGAGATGCATAATTATGGTACAAATTTATCCAGGTACTTCTCAGGTTGCTCAAAACAGAAGAAACTTCACTAACCCTGATTACGAGTTAGAAAAGTTAAGAGAAATCTCTGATGAAGACGTAGTAAAAATATTAGGTCATAAAGCTCCAGGTGAAGAATATAAATCCGTTCACCCACCATTAGACGAAATGGATGAGCCAGATGACAGTGTAAGAGAATTAGTTGCACCAATCGACGGTGCAAAAGCAGGAGACAGAATTAGATACATCCAATTCGTAGACTCCATGTACTTTGCTCCAGCTCAACCTTTCTTAAGAGCTAGATCTTACTTATGCAGATTTAGAGGAATCGATACCGGTACATTATCAGGAAGACAAGTTGTAGAAGCAAGAGAAAGAGACATTGAAAAAATTTCCAAATATCTCTTAGAAACCGAATACTTCGATACCGCAAGAACCGGTATTAGAGGTGGAAGTGTACACGGTCACTCCTTAAGATTAGATGAAAACGGTTTAATGTTCGATATGCTCAGAAGACAAGTATTCAACAAAGAAACCGGTAAAGTTGAAATGGTTAAAGACCAAATTGGTAAAGAATTAGACGAACCAGTTATCTTAGGTGAACCATTAGACGAAGAAACTTTAAGAGCAAAAACCACTATTTACAGAATAGATGGTGAAGCATACAGAGATGATGTAGACGCTGTAAAAGTATGTCAAAAAATACACGTTTCCAGATCCTTTGGTGCATTTAATCCAACAGTAGGATGGTAGTTAACATGGCTGATAAAAAATTCTTAGATGCAATGCAAAAAAAATTCAAAGAAGACCCAACCGAAAAAACAACCCAATTCTATAACATGGGTGGTTGGACTCAATCTGAAAGAAAAACTGCATTCGTAAATGAAGGTAAAGAAATAGCTGAAAAAAGAGGAATCCCAATGTACAACCCGGACATTGGTTCTCCTTTAGGTCAAAGAGCTTTAATGTCTTACCAATTATCCACTACTGACACTTTTGTTGAAGGTGACGATTTACATTACATTAACAATGCAGCTATTCAACAAGCTTGGGACGACATTAGAAGAACTGTAATTGTAGGATTAAACACTGCTCACAACGTTCTTGAAAAAAGATTAGGTATTGAAGTAACTCCTGAAACTATTACCAACTACCTTGAAACTGTAAACCACGCTATGCCTGGTGCAGCAGTTGTTCAAGAACACATGGTCGAAACCGACCCATTAATCGTAGCAGATTCCTATGTAAAAGTATTTACTGGTGATGACGAATTAGCAGACGAAATTGACTCTGCATTTGTTTTAGACATTAACAAAGAGTTCCCAGAAGAACAAGCTGAAGCTTTAAAAGCTGAAGTTGGCGGAGCTATTTGGCAAGCTGTAAGAATTCCATCCATTGTAGGAAGAGTTTGTGACGGAGGTAACACCTCCAGATGGTCTGCTATGCAAATTGGTATGTCCATGATTTCCGCATACAACCAATGTGCTGGTGAAGGTGCAACTGGTGACTTCGCATACGCATCCAAACACGCAGAAGTTGTTCACATGGGTACCTACTTACCTGTAAGAAGAGCAAGAGCAGAAAACGAACTTGGTGGAGTTCCATTCGGATTCATGGCAGATATCTGTCAAGGTTCCAGAGTATATGCTGACGACCCTGTAAGAGTAACCTTAGAAGTAGTAGCTTTAGGTGCTGCTTTATACGACCAAATCTGGTTAGGTTCTTACATGTCTGGTGGTGTAGGATTCACTCAATATGCTACCGCTGCATACACCGATAACGTATTAGACGACTTCACTTACTTCGGTAAAGATTACGTCGAAGACAAATACGGTGAATTATGTGCTGCACCTAACAACATGGACACTGTTTTAGATGTCGGTACTGAAGTAGCATTCTACGCATTAGAACAATACGAAGAATACCCAGCTTTACTCGAAACTCACTTCGGTGGATCTCAAAGAGCTTCCGTTATTTCCGCAGCTGCTGGTGCATCAACCGCATTCGCTACTGGTAATGCACAAACTGGTTTAAGCGCATGGTACTTATCCATGTACTTACACAAAGAACAACACTCCAGATTAGGATTCTACGGTTTCGATTTACAAGACCAATGTGGTGCTGCTAACGTATTCTCCATCAGAAACGATGAAGGTTTACCACTCGAAATGAGAGGACCAAACTATCCTAACTACGCAATGAACGTAGGACACCAAGGTGAATACGCTGGTATCGCACAAGCACCTCACGCTGCTCGTGGAGACGCTTGGGCTTTCAACCCATTAGTAAAAATCGCATTTGCTGATAAGAACTTATGCTTCGACTTCAGTAAAGTACGTGAAGAATTTGCTAAAGGTGCATTAAGAGAATTCGAACCTGCTGGTGAAAGAACTGCTATTACCCCAGCAAAATAAATAGTTGAACACGGTATAGGTAGGTGATTTTTCACCTATCTATCACTTTTATAAATCAAGTTAACTTGAAAAAATACAAAGATTTATATGGTACATTAATAAAATATAATACTATAAAATCAAGTTTACTTGAAAAATTTCATAAAGTTTATATTATACATTGATGAAAAATATTAAATAGTAATATTGATTTTATTACTCGTGATTTTTAATGGATGAAAATCACCAAAAATTATCCGAAAGGATATATCATTTCATGTTTATTAAATGATCAATTTAATAAAAAATATGGAGGAAAAAAATTATGGACCCTGTAACATTAGGTGTTGTTGCATTAATGGGTGCAGTTGCTACTATCGGAGGGGCTGCAGAGGACTTAGAATCTGATATCGGTTCTCAAAGTAACCCTAACTCACAAGTTCAACTTGCTCCACAGATGGGACATTTACACCGTATGATAAACAAAGCGACTTCTGGTGAACCAGTCGCTTATGGTGTTTGGTGTGGTGTAGCTGGTGCTATTGCATATATATTAATTTCTATGTTTGGAATCATTCCTGGATTCCCAGTTATTGCTATTGCAATTGGTGCTGCTGTCGCTGCTTGTGTTCACGCTATTTATACTGTTACATCTCACATGGGTAGGATTGTCGGTCAATCACAATTCGAACAACCATTGTTTATGGATGTATTAACACAATCTTTAGGACCAATCGTTGGTCACGGATTTATAACTAGTTTTTGTATTGTTGGAATTTCTTACTTAATGACTATTCCATTAGGTATGTCTGCTCAACCGTTACATGTATTCCCATTACCTCTCTTAGCTATGCTTTGGGGTATTGCTTTAGGTGCTATCGGTTCCTCAACTGGGGATGTACATTACGGTGCAGAAAGTGAATATCAAAAATTCGAATTTGGTGGAGGTACTCCTGTAGCTATTCAAGGGGATATAGTTACTAAAGCTCCATTAGGTGCTAAAAACTCTATGGATGTAGTAAACTTCTGTGCTAAATTCGGTGGACCATTAACTGGTTTCTGTTTCGGTCTCGTTGTATTCTTCAGTTTCTGGAATACTGTTGTATTCGGACTCTACGGCGGTATCATTGTTGGTATTATCATTGTTATCTTATTAATTATTATGAATGATAGATTAGAAGTATTCGCAAGAAATACTTACGGACCATACGATGAAGGTGCTTTAGAAGAATCTGGAGATGTTGAAGAAGTTGCTGCTGCTGAAGAACCAGCTGAAGAAGCAGAAGAAGCTGCAGAGGAAGAATAAGGAGGTCTAATTATGGATCCAATTAGTTTAATTTTATTCATCGCAATAGGCGGTATTATGATTGGTGCTGGTGTGCACTTTATTCCTGTAGGAGGAGCTCCTGCAGCTATGGCAACCGCTACTGGTGTAGGTACCGGTACTGCTATGTTAGCTGCTGGTGCAGGTTTAACAGGACTTATTACTGCTGCTTCTATGACAGGTCAACCATTTTATATAATATGTATAAGTGGTGCTATTGGTGCTATGATAATGATGGGTATTACTATGCTTATTGCTAATTTAATCTACATCTTTGGTGTAGGTGTAGTACCTGCTGCATCAAAAGTATCAACTGATATGATTACCGGACGTAACCAAGAAAGATATAAAACTCCTGGTACTGAAGGTCATGGTGTACCTACTACTCCATTTGTAAGTGGTCTCATTGGTGGACTCCTCGGTGGTTTCGGTGGTGGATTAGTATACTATGGTATTGACACTGCTGTTAAAGGTAGTAAATTAGTCACTGATCCTGCTGTAGGTGTAGGTTTAGCTGCTATTTTAGGTGTTGGTGTTTTCTTCGTTAACTCAGTTATTGCATCATATAATATTGGTGGTA
>NZ_JAZRKF010000025.1:0-5026 GCF_045646205.1 Methanobrevibacter sp.
GAAATAAAACATTATTATCTTGAATCAAAAGAATTTTTACATGAATTAACTATAAAAACCTATGAAGAATCGATTTTAGATACAAAAGTTTATGACAAATGGTTTGAAACATATATACCAAAAGTTTGGTAATTAACTATAGTTACCATTTTATCAGGATTTAGGTGATTAAATAGTTTAGTTTGGAAGTAAGTATATTTTTAAAATTTTATTTACAAATGGTAACTACAAGAATAATTGAATATTTACCCACTCTAAAGCTTCTTAAAAATTACTATGAATATTACTTCAGGTTATTTTAAACCATTTACTAAAAAATCAATCAGATTTTGATGAATAACACCATCTTGTGATAAATCAAATTTATCTGTTGAAATCACGTATTTTGGATAATTATCCTTAACTTTTAATAATGGTCGAAATTCCCGATCAAATATTTCTTCAGAAGCCAAAGAATAAGTTACCTGAATGTAAACTTTTTGTTTATGCTTTTTAGCTATGAAATCTATTTCAAAATCACCTATTTTACCAATAGTCACATCATAACATTTTCTTAAAAGTTCAACGTATACAATGTTTTCAATTGTTCTTGAGATGTTTTTTAAATTTCTGCCATTGAACACTTGGTTGAATCCATGGTCAGTAACATAATACTTTTCATGAATCTTTAAAATCTCTTTTCCTCCGATATTTTCTCTTTGAGCTTTTTTTAATAAAAGAGAATTAGTAAAATAATCTATATAATTGTAAATTGTTTTTGGAGCAATTTTAACATTTTCTTCCTCTTTTAAATAATCAGAGATGCTTTTAGCTGAAAATGTTTTACCTATATTGTCCATTAAAAAAATGATTAAACGTTCCAATAAATTTACATCCCTTATTTGGTATCTTGATATTAAATCATTGTATAATATTGAATTGAACAAATCATGCAAATATTTGAGTTTATCTTCATTATTTAAACTGAATACCTGTGGAAATCCACCATATTCAACATATTCATTGAATAATTCATCAGATGAGGATTGTTGTTTGTAATCAAGGAATTCCTTATATGAAAACGGATACATTTTTATTTCAAAATATCTGCCAGTCAAGTGAGTTGCCAGTTCACCAGACAATAATTTTGAATTTGAACCTGTTATGTAAATATCACAGTCCCAGTCTACTCTGCAAGCATTAATTGATTTTTCCCACCCATCAACATTCTGTATTTCATCGAAAAATAAATAGACCCTACCTTCAATATTTTCTACCAGATGTTCTATTAATAAATCAAGTTCACGGGCATTGCCAACATTTCGATATTTTGCTGATTCAAAATTAATTAAAATTATATTATTTTCATCAATTCCACGATTAATTAGCTCTTTCTTAATTAATCCCAACATATACGACTTACCACATCTTCTAATTCCAGTTATTACTTTAATTAATTCATTATCAATTAATGGAACAATTCGATTTAAATACAAATCCCTTTTTACCATAATATTATTTATTGAAAAATTAAATATATAAGTTTAACTTTTATAAAAATTAAAAAAATTTTAGTTATAAGTTAAATTTTTTAGAATTAGGGAAATTATTCACTTTCAATTTTAGGCAATTAATTTAACAGATTTTTTTGAATACTCAATGAAAAATTTTGTCTTATTGAATGTTTCATGCAATGTTTTCATCAAAAATGCTCCACTTTATTTATAAATTCTTAAAAAATTATTTTAAAAAAAAACATGTGAAAATAACCCTATATTAAATAAATAGGGCTATTAATCACATTGAATATTTTGTCATACATTTTTCTTTTATTTGAAAAATCTTTTTTGTGAAAAAAGAATTATTACAAATAAAAAAGGCATATGTCCCACCCGCCTGCCCAAAAATAATGAAATATATTCATTATAACCTATTTTAAACCTATGACATAATTATTTGAAAATACACATTGTTTCGTCCTTATTCATGTTATGATAAAATTCAGCACTATCCTCATCAAAATCAATGACCTGAATCATAGAATATATGTCCTCACTTAAACCAGGATTTATATCTTTAAGGATATTCTGATAGTCAAATATCATGTCCCGATTGAATTCAATTTTTTTCTCGTTTTCGAATAATGCACCATAATATATTTCTGCTTCTACCAGATCCTGAAACATGTGGCTTCCAAAAGATAATTCCGGCATATAACCGACTTCACTATATGATTCCTCAAGAATTGCAGAGAAATGGCTAATATCTGCAAACACCACAGGAATACCCAATTCAGGAGATGATGTACCGATTCTTCCAGGAACTATTAACATGGCAGTCCTATCATTATTTCTGCAATAAGCATTTACCTCGCTAATTACATGAGATATTGAACTTTTTTGAGCATATGGATATTCATAATACTTATGCGGATCAACATAACATATTGTATCTATTTTATTCTTTCTTGACATTCCCATAGAAGATTCCTTAATATGGAAGAAGACATTTTTATCTTCAGGCATTTCAATATCCTCATTATTTGTTGAAACCTGAAGAGGACGACATTGCAATAAGTTTATATTAAAAGAATTATCTTCTCCAAAATTAACAGTATATTCAATGTCAACAGGATAGTCGTAAGCAGTTTCCAATGTATTCAGAATTTCTTTCATCTCCTCAATAAACTCATGATTTTTTACAATTCCTTCACAATTGACAAATACTATCTCACGACGTTGTCCCCGTTCACGAAACATCCTCTCTGCATCACGGTCGTGTTCTATTAAAACTTTTTTAGCATGTTTTGGAATAATGTCCAAACCTTCAGCAATAGAAATATCATGCAGACTAATATTTTTCAAATCAATTACATCCAGATAATGTTGAGAATATCTATGTTTTTCCTTTATATCCTTCATCATAGTCAGTTCAGGTTTATCAAGATTGATAATTCTTGGATAATCCTTTTTTGTCCTGTCAACAGCTTTTGTTCCAAGACCCATTACAAGTCTTAGCATGCCTTTGCTGTTGTCCATATCCGGAAGAGGTGAATACGGACTGTATGAAAATCCTACTCCCGCAGCGGTCGGGAAGAAATAATCTCCATAATAAGATCCGGAAACTCTTTGAACTAAAAGAGCCATCTGTTCATCAGCATCATCCAAACCGTTTAATTTCCTATATTCTAATGCGGAAACATTCATTGTACTTGAATATACTACTTTCACCGCTTCTTCAAAAGCAGCCAAACGTTCTTCAAGAGTTCCCCTATTTACACAGAAGACTGATTCATATTTTCCGGCGAATGCATTACCGTATCCGTCTTCAAGAAAACTACTGGACCTGACAATAATAGGATTTTGTCCGAAATAATCCAAAATGCGTATGAATTCCTTTTTAATCTGATCTGAAAAAGTACCTTTTTTAAGAGCTTCCTCCAACTCCTTACCATATTTATAATAACCTTCTTCGGTTCTTTGATTTACCCGAATATCCCACAAGTCATTTGAAACAATGTAGGTGTAAAATAAATCTGAACCAATATAAAATGAATCATCAGGTTCAAAATTAGCATATAATTCAGGACGGTCTTTTTCAATTATTTTTCTTGCAAGCAGCATTCCGCAGGTTTTACCCCCTACCAAACCACTGCCTACACGGCGATCATAAATTGTGATATAATCTTCAAATGTAAAGTATTCCCTGATTTTGGAAAGCATTTTCTCATCTTTCGTCATCATCAGCTCACAGATTTTATCGCACTCATCATCGATATTTTTGCCTTCTCCATATTCCCTTCTAAGCTGAAGCATATATCTTTCCCAACTGTCCAAAGTCTGTTCATTTTGATATTTGTCCGAATTGATGGTCTTGTAATATTTACTGACTTCCTGACCATCCTGCAGAACTTTAACAAAACCTGTTATCGGATTGAATTTATGTCCTAAAAACATGGTCTGGGAATATCTGTTCCATACTTTTAATGGAGTTACATAAACTTCTTCCGGAGAATTTGAGTATACATTCAAGAACAACTGTGTTGTTTCACGAATTTTAGCAATAGCTTCATATGAATGCCTTCCACGAAGAATTGGGAAGAATGCTACTGTATCCAATTGGAATAAAAATGGACAGGTAACTTTAAAGAAATTGCCCATCATCAAATCTGTTGACCAAACGGCCTGAAGGTCGCTTAAACAGTCGAAAACATAGAATGCATCTAAACCCTCTTTTTCAATAATTCTGTGAACTTCCAATGTGAATGTTTCAAATTGTTTATATGGGTCTACCTTATATATTTTAATCCCATCACGTTCTATCATGGAAAATTCCGTATCGGGATTATTCTGTTCTATATCAAGCAATCTGAAATCCTCATCAGTCATCTCTATTAAAGGAGGATGATTGGCAAATCGAATGTATATCAAGTTCCTATTATCCTCTTTTGCCTGCTTTACATAAGGATTGACAAAGTAAGAAAATTCATTTAAATTTGTAACATTCCATACTACATTGTCACCTAAACGAATATTGTCTAATGCTTTATCAAGCCCCGGAATTCCAGATTTAACTCTATCGAATGCAGCCATAATACTATCTCCTAATTGATTTTTAATTTCTCACCATCGGTACTCCGGTTAATTGTGAAGCTTCCATAGTTAATGCAACAAGATCTTGACGTTCGAGATTTTCTATATCCGTATTTCCCGCTTGTTGAGTTAAAGAGGTAACTTCCTGAGTCATTGCCTCAATATAATTTGCAACTTGCTGACCTTTTCTTATAGGGTCCAGTCTTCTTCTAAGTACTCTATCCTGTGTTGCAATTCCTTTCGGACAGATTCCTTCAGAACAGGATTGGCAAACTTTACATCCTACTGAAATCAGAGCAGATGTTGCTATATATACTGCATCTGCACCTAAAGCTATTGCTTTTGCCACATCAGCTCCAGATCTTATTCCTCCTGCAGCCACAAGACTTACCTCACTTCTTAAATTGATGTCTTTAAGAGCATCATCGGCTTTCACTATTGCCTCTATTGTAGGA
>NZ_JAZRKF010000026.1:0-23812 GCF_045646205.1 Methanobrevibacter sp.
AATATTAGTGCCTGCAGGTAAACCTACACCATCAGCGTCTTTTACATAACAGTCAGGAACGTAAGTCAATGGAAGATATAAAAAAGCACCATCAAGCGCTTCCTCTTTACCACTAATCATATTAATGAAAGTCCAATTTGCATCTCTCAAAGTGACAGTAACATCAATAGTCTTATTAACAGCAGGCCTGTACTGGTCATCGCCAGCAAAGCTGACTGTAATTACAGCATTACCTTCACCAATAGCTTTAATCTTGCCGTTTTCAACTATTGCAACAGTTGAATTGCTTGAAGTGTATGTCAAGTTGCCTGCATCGGCAGGAGTCAAAGTTGCACCAGCATCAATTACATCATTGACTTTCAAATCAAGAGTGGAGTTAGTGACATTAATTTCAGTAGGAGTTCTAGGATCAGCATTTGTTAAGCTGATTGTCATTGATACTGTTTCAAAAGTAGCAGTTACACTGGCATCTCCAATTTCTTTAGCAGTGTATACCACTTTTTCACCGATTGAAGATGTAGTTTGATTCAGTTCTCCCAGTGTCTGGGATAAAGCCAAATCGATATTGATTTTTGAGTTAGCATATTCAGATGTTGATCCATATCCATAGGCATACCATTTAAAAGTAACATCTGAGCTTCCATCTACTTCAATTTCACCAGGTTCTGCTGTAGCATTTAAGAACAACCAGAAAGTCACATCAAGCCCAATATTAGGTTTTGGATAGTAATTAGTAGCATTGTTTCCAAACCAGTTGAAATTGGCCTTAATAGGGGTTCCTGAAGTAGCAGCAGCAATAATGCTGTCGCTAACATTATTGTTTACAAAAATTGAGTCATGGATGTTATTACTATAACCAACACTATTCGAAATCTTAATCACATTATTTCCAGTGTTGTTTATAAATATTCCAGTTATATCAACATTATTAATATTTTCAGAGAAATAGATTGCTGCACCTCCATCAGTATAAGTTGCAGTGTTATTAATAAATGTGGCATTTATATTGGAATTAATAAGACCGCTTCCAAAGTAAATTGCACCACCATAGCCACTTGATTTTCCATTTTTAAAGGTTAAACCAGTTATATTTATGGATGTGGCTGTAACAGTCCAAATTGTACTTAAACTTTCTGCATCAAAGATAGCTTCTCCGTCACCGTATTTTATGAAGTTTAAATTTTTACTAATGCTTAAACCTGTATTATCGCTTCCTTTGTATTCACCAGATGCAATCATGATTATCTGACCATCGCTAGCAGCACTGATTGCTTCACTCAAAGTCTTGAATGCATTTTCTTCACTTTTTCCGTTTCCGCTGGAAGTTTTGCTTCCATTAACATACCAGATGCCGGCAAAATTAGTTAATCCTACGGCATATGATGCTGTTTCAAATGTGGCAGTTACTTCAGCATCACCACCTTGTCTAGCAGTATATACCACTTCTTCACCGAGTGAAGCGGCATCCTTATCCAATTCACCAAGTGTCTGGGTCAAATCCAATTTGAGATTCATTTTTGATGCATCATACTTGGCAGTTGATCCTGAATCGTATGAGTACAAATCAAAAGTGATTTTTGAGCTTTCACCTAATCCAAGTTCACTGGAATCAGCTGTAGCGTTCAGGAACAGCCAATCGTTCATTTCAAAGTTACCCACATCAGGTTTGCTGGTGTAGTTTGTAGCATTGTTTCCAAACCAGCAGTTAGTAATCTGATTGGATGAACCTTCAATGTTAAAGAGAGAATCTCCATTATTGTTTATGAAAATTGCGTCATGAATTTTAACATTGGAACTTGATTGTTTTATATTAATCAGTTTTCCGGGATTGTTTATGAATTTCCCGGTTATGTCAACATTATCTGCAGACTTAAGGAATATTGGGCATCCACCATCATTACCGATATTTATAAATGTGGCATTTATAGTGGAATCCTTCATATCCCTAAATTCAGAATAAAATACATAATCAGCATTTTTAAAAGTTAAACCGTTAATATTTATGGTTAAAGCATCAACATAAGAAGTGAAAAATCGACAATGTTCTTCATCAAAGATTGCTTCGCCGTCACCGTATTTGGTGAGAGTTAAATTATTATTTTCAATCGTCAACCATCTATTATAGTATCCAGTGTATGTTCCGGCCGCAATCATAATTGTATCACTATCACCGGCAGCCTCTAAAGCATATTGCATGTTCTGGAATGGACTTGCCTCACTTCCATCTCCTCCTGAATCAGCAGAGGAGTTAACATAAATAGTTCCAGGTCCTGATCTGACAGTTACTGGGAATGTAGTTGAAGCTTTGTTTCCATAATCATCCTCAAATTCAAAAATTCCAGTAAAGGAACCTGGTGATTTATCATAGTTAACAATTATCTCTCCCCAATTGTAATATAGATTATATTCCTTTTTTTCATAGTCCCCTATTTTTATGCTTCCGACACCATTACCCCAATGTTGTTCTGGATCATCAACCCGGATATTAAAAGTGAATGTGTAGTCCTTGCACAGATCTATTGTCTTTGGAAAGGTATAATCTATATTAATATCCCCAAGTACATCATCAGAGTTTGCAACCTGTAAAATTTCTTTATCGTTTTCTATAACATTACTGTCATTGGCTACATCAGATACCTCTGAACTGTAGTCCAATGCAAGCTTTTCATTTGCTATACCGGCCGATTCATCAGCTGATAATACTTCTGTTCCATTGCTATCTGCAGCGCTTGCCGAAGCTGCAAAGACAAGTAAAATCAGAAATAATGATAGCATGACCAGCACATATTTCTTTGATTTCATCATTTTCACCCATTACTATTACCGGCTAAAACATTCAAAAAATTTGCCAATATAATACATTTTTCATATATTAAACTTATTTAAAAATGATTAATATGTTCAAAAACATATATGGATTGATAAAAACATTTCAGTCGATGTAATATTTTATGTTTTACCCGATAATTAAATGTTGTTATTTATATTTTTAAACACAAAAATGAACAGTTTTTTATTTTTTTACATGGTTTTTAGCATTAAAACAAAATTGAAAATTTTTAAATAAAAAAAATGAATGAAAAAGTCAAAAATCCACATAACAAACATCCAACGTGAAACAAAAACTAATGCGATAAAAGTTCACCATAATAATCAATTGGAATTTTTGACTTTTTACAAGAGATCAACCTCTAACTATTAATATTAACCTCATCATTAATAAATTAAGCAGTTATTTTTCATATGAATATTGCTCCAGGCGAGTTATAATCAATGAGGCGGTTAAAAAAGAAAAAGTTACCTGCTCATGAAAAATAACCTTGCGAAGTAAATATTGCTCTAAGGAGGTTATATTGTCTGAAATGAAATAAAAAGGCTTAAATACTTCAAAAGACTAAGTATAATATGGCAATAAATATTATTGCCACAGACAAAAACTTCAATTATGAAAAATCCTATAGTAATGCTTGGCTATATAAAATCATCATAAACCGAGAAAACAAAAAATCTTTAACTTGTGTCCTCCCCTATAAGCATTACTTGTTGTGAATAATACACTCCATTGAAAAAGCAAGTTAAAGAAATGTGGGGCTTAAATGCCCCACCTATTTTTCGAATTTTTCCCTGAATTCTATAAAAACTTCCAATAAATTGTAATCCAATCTTTTAATGCCTTTAAAAGATATTTTATCAGGAACGTCCCAATATGCTGCGGCAATGCCTCCTGCAATGGCTGCCATGGTATCTGCATCACCGCCCAAAGAAACCGCATTTCTTATTGTATCCTCATAATCGTCAGCTTCCAGAAAGCAGATTATCGATTCGGGAACAGAACCTTTACATGATACGTCAAATTTATAATCAGGCCTTATGTCATCAAGCTTTCTGCTTAAATCATAATGATAATTCTCTTCAATGTGTTTTTTGATTTCCTCTTTTGTAAAGGAGTTTCTGGCCAAAAAAATTGCATCGTTTGTAGCCAATGCCCCTTTAATGCCTTCCGGATGATTATGTGTAACATCAGCAGACATTATGGCCAGTTTTTGAGATTCCTCCAATGTTTCTGATACCCATGAAACAGGAGAAACCCTCATTGCAGATCCGTTTGCCCAGCTGCCGTAGGGTTCGGGACTGTCCTGACTGAGCCAATCCCTGAACATTCCACCGTAACCTGCATTGGGATACATTAAGCCGAACTCTTTAATTTCGGATATTAAAACTTCCCTGGAATTTTTGTCTTTCATAAGCCATGAGGCAATGGCCAAAGTCATTACCGTATCGTCAGTGAAAGTGGAATATGCATCATACAATTCAAAGTCCTTTGTTTTTATGGGAGCAAATTCTCTTGATGAACCTATTATATCGCCGCAAATTGTGCCTATTATACCTTTCATGAGAATTTATTTGTAAAAAAGTTCATTTAAATATATTGAAAAATATATCATTTAACATGAAACAGAAACAAATTTTAATTATTTTAATCGTTATTATTTTAGCGGTTGTTGCCTGTTTAACAGCATATATGCTTGTTCATTCACATCAGGAAAGCTTTATGACTTTAAGAATAAGCAGCAGCTGCACTGTTGATGTGCCAAATACCAACAATACGGTGGAACGTCTTGACGGAGGCGTCACCAGATATATGTTCCCGTCAAGCGAACTGAACATTACACATCAAAAATCAGGAAATAACAGTGAAATCAGGTCAATTAACAGCAATCAAATCAAGAACTCCGAAAAAATTGAAGAGCATATTTATCGTGACACGTCTACGGGAATCTATTCAATGTTTATTGAAAACAAGGGCACCGGAGACGCATTGCTCATCACTTCAAGCAATTTGGACTTACTGAAAAAAGTTTTCACAGGAATCAAGTTTAAAAAAGTCCTGAATAAAAATATTGACAACAATACAACGGACAATGCTACAGAAGAAGATATAAACGAACCGATTAATGAAAGCAATTGGGAGAGCTGGTCATGGCAGCCTGCTTCCAATCAGTCAGGAAGCAAACAGAATACCAATCCGCAGCCCGATACTACTCCAAGCAGCGATCCGGTTCCGGAAAAAGAGTCAAAGTATCCTTCATACATTCCTTGGTCATGATGGGTTAAAAAAAATAATATTATTAGAAAGATGTTATGAATGTCTTTCTAATACAAAATCAGCAATGTCAGAAAGTACTTGTTTACTTGAAGAATCAGGTAATATTTCGAGTACTTCTTTTGCCTGGTTTACAGATTCTAGTGCAAGATTTCTTGCATATTCAATTGCACCACATTTTGTTAAAATTTCAATAGCTAAATCTATATCTTCCTGTGAATTATTATCATCTTTTAGGATTTCCAATAATTTATCCTTATCGTCACCTGCAGATGAAAGGCCGTTGATAGCTATGATGGTCATCTTGCCTTTGCCGATGTCGGAACCGATAGGTTTACCTAAAGTCTCTTCATCACTTGCAAGGTCGAGATAATCATCCTGAATTTGGAAAGCAAGACCTATGAGTCTTCCGTATTCATACATTGCATCAATAACTTCCTCGGAAGCTCCGCCCATAATGGCTCCAACTTTGGTTGCAGCGGCAATTAATGCACCTGTTTTTTTAAATATCATTTCCATGTATTCTTCTTCAGATACATCGAAACGGTCTTCAAAGCCCATATCCAATGCCTGACCTTCACAGATTTTTACACATGCATCAGCCACAGTAGCTAAAGCCTTATTGTTTTGGGAATGGGAGGTACCTTCACTGTTGATGATAATTTCAAATGATTTTGAAAATAATGTATCTCCTGCCAAAATTGCAACGTCTTCACCCCAGACCTTATGAACTGAAGGCATACCTCTTCTCATGTCATCATCATCCATGATATCATCATGAATTAATGAAAAGGTATGGATAAGTTCAATTGCAGAACCTGCTTTAAGGGCATCTTCCTTTTTACCTCCAACAGCTTCAGCGGTTATTAAACTTAAAGACGGTCTGAGCATTTTTCCGCCGGCTTTAGTTAAATAAATTGAAGCTTCCTGAAGATTATCTGGAGTAATAACATTTAATTCATCTTCGATTGTTTTAATAATGTCAGATGAATAATTACCCAATATTTCTTTTACATCACTCATATTATCTCTCCTAACTTTTAAAAACTTGCGCTTGTGAATTTCTTAAAATATGAACATCATAACCGATTCTGTAACCTTCTTCTTCAGCCAATTCCCCGTAGGCTGCAAGCATTGATAAATCTCCGTGTGCCGGAATGATATGCTGAGGTTTTATCATACGTAAAAATTCTCTGTGGTCTTCTCTTCCGGCGTGACCTGAAACGTGTGCGTTCGGATAGATTCTGGCACCTTTTGACTGCAATCTTCTTTCCATAATGTGTCTGTTTGCAGCATTTGTCGGATTTGGAATAATCGGTGCGGAAATAATAACGTTGTCTCCAGGCTTAATATTGAATGGAGTTCTTCCGCTGGCTATCCTTGGCAATAATGCATCAGGTTCACCCTGGTGACCGGTTGTTACAAGTAAATATTTATCACGAGCTTCATCTGCTTCCATTAAAGCTCTGTTAACTGCTTTTGGACTTCCATAAATACTGGCATTCTTTGGCAATTTTAAAATTCCGTGCTTTTGTGCTATTCCGCAGAAACGTTCCATGGATCTTCCGAGGAAAAATATTTCCCTGTGTGATTTTTTAGCAATGTCAGCGATTGCCTGAACCCTTTCAACATGTGATGAAAAAGTGGTGACTATCATACCCGTTTTTTCATGTAACGGTCCTCTCATCACGTCTTCCAAAATATTACGTGCAATACGTTCGGAATGTGTCTTTACCTCATCATAATTTTTAGCATTTGTAGTCTCAACAATTAAAGCAAGTACTCCTTTTCTGCCCAATTCTTTTAATCTTCTGTAATCAGGCGGTGGAGATACTTTTTGATGATTGTCAAATTTAAAATCAAGTGCATAAACAATAATACCTTCAGGAGTGTGCAATACTGGAAATACTGCTTGAGGTATACTGTGTGTTGACTGAACGAATTCCAAAGTAATGTTTTTTGAAAGCTTTATTTTTCCTCCGGGATTTAAAACCTTAATCGGATTGTTTACTTTGAATTTACGTTCACCTTTTATTTGTTTTTCAATTAACGCAGCTGTATATGGTGTTCCAATTAACGGTGCATCATATCTGTGAGCCAATTTGGCTACAGCTCCAATGTGGTCCAAGTGACCGTGGGAGAAAACTATTCCTTTTACTTTACCGTCAACGTCTTTCATTAATGTATCGTCCGGAATAACTCCCCTTTCAATTAAATCTAGGCTATGCATTCTGTCAATATCTGTATCTTCATGCATGCTAATTCTGTCAAGATGAATACCCATATCAAAAATAATAACATCATCGCCGATCTTGACAGCAGTCATGTTTTTACCGACTTCCTGATATCCTCCTATTGCGATTACTTCAACGCTCATATGTTTCCTATCTCCTTGAATAATTCTTAGTGTTAATTCCTCGTTCATTTAGCCATTCTTTTGTTTTTCCACGAATAACTAATTTTGATTGTTTCAATTCTTCAATATTATTAGCTCCAACTAAAAACATGGCTATCCTTAAAGAATCATTGAATTTATTGATAAAATGATTTAATTCTTCCTGTGAAATTGATTTTTTCAAAAATGGTAAGGCCATACCCACACTGTCCGCTCCAAGAGCAATGGCTTTGGCAGCTTCAAGACCTGATCTGATGCCTCCGGATGAAATGACCGGAACGTCAACACTATTGACAACTTCTGCAGTTGAAATAGCAGTTGGAATTCCCCAATCCCAGAATAATTCACCGTAATATCTGTCTTCTGCCCTATATGTTTCAACGGCAGCCCAGCTTGTTCCGCCGGCACCTTCAATATCTATGAAACTGATTCCTGCATCGACCAGCTGTTTTGCGGTTTCTGCAGATATTCCACATCCTGTTTCTTTTGCCATGACAGGAATATCGACCACGTCAGTAATCTTGGAAATTAATTCCAGATATCCTCTGGCATCCAAATCGCCTTCAGGCTGAATTGATTCCTGAAGAGGATTGAGATGAATGGCTAAAATATCCGCATCCAAAATTTCAACAGCCTTATTGGCCAGATTCAATTGGGGTGCGCCGATATTGCCTACCAATAAACAGTCCGGAGCATTGTCACGAACAACAGAATAGGTGTCTGCCAATTCCGGATGTTCACATGCAGCTCTTTGAGAGCCGACTCCCAAAGCAATATTATTATCTTCTGCAGCAATAGCTAATTGTTTATTGATTTCTTTTGCAGCAGGATGGCCTCCTGTGATTGCTGTTATAAACAAAGGAGAATCTAATTTTTTACCGAAAACTGATGTGGACAAATCAATATCATTCTTATCTACTTCAGGAAGTGCATTATGTATCAATTCCACATCTTCAAAACCTGTGGTTTTATCCTTAAATTCAACATCATAATTTTTACAAATTAATAAATGCTCTAATTTTCTATCAGAAATCATGTTTAACTCCTTGAAATAACAGTTCCCTTAACATCATCATTCTCTAAAACTTTATAAATATTGTCTTCAACTTCAGCATTTATTATCTTAGATTCTATTCCTAAATCAGCCAAATATAAAAGTTCCTTAATCTTACCTACCATACCGCCGGTTACATCAACGTTAGTGGTTCCTTCCAATGCATCCAAATCTTCAATGGATGAGAATTTTTCATAAAAAACAGCATCGTCATGCGTTTTGGGATTTTTGTTATAAACACCGTCTACATCAGTGCCTAAAACAACTTTTTCCGGATTTAAATTACCTGATAAGTATTGTATAATCTGATCTCCTGAAATAACACAAAATTCCAAATCCTCATCCAGTACAACATCACCGTATATTACCGGAACGAATCCTTTTGATAAATAATTCCTGAAAATATCCAAATTTCCTTCAGTGATTCTTTTGGAACTTGCAGTCATGAATGAAGAAGCGGGAATTGCAATAACAGGCAAACCCTGAGATATGAATTCCTCACAAATAAGCATGTTTAGTTTTTTTACTGCATTTTGAATTTCACAAAAGCCTAATCTTTTTTGAGGATATTCCTCTTTATCAAAAGCTTCACCTATTTTGTATTTTTTTGCAGGAGGATGGCCGAAAGAACCTGCACCATGAACTATGATTAATTCCTTGGAGGAATTGTCCAAAGACCTTTTGATTTCTGAAGCGATTCTTTTTAAGCTTTGAGAATCTACTTCACTTTCAGGTGCATCCTTGTTAGTTAAAATACTGCCACCAATTTTTAAAATAATCATGAAAATCACATACGAACTCTAGAAGAAACTCCACGTTTGGTAAAATTAACATGTAAAACATTATCCTGTTTTGAAATACCTTCAGCAACTTCCTTGGATTTTCCCGGACAAAGGGCTATAATACTTCCTCCACCACCTGCACCGGTGATTTTTGAACCTATTGCACCACATTCTCTTGCAGCATAAACCATACGGGACAATTCCACAGTATTAACACCTAAAACATCTAAAAATCCATGATTGATGTTCATTAATTCACCGATTTTTTTGTAATCTCTTTTAAGAATTGCCTGTTTAGCGTAATTCGTCAGATTACCCATTGATGTGATAACCGGGTTTATGACTTTCGGATTTCTATTTTTAAGAGACCTCACATCCTTAACCATTTTACCCGTATTCCCATGTTTGGTAGTGTATCCTACAACAAAAGGAGCATTGAAATTAACTTTAAATGGTTCGAATGTTTTGTTTCTTGATAAATAAACGAGCCCTCCGTAAGTTGATACCAAAGTATCCAGCGGAGATGCGACACCCTGAACTGCCTGTTCAACCATATGCGCATCATGGGCAAGAGATTTCTTGTTGAAACGAATGTTGTGGTATCTGTATAATGCCGCAAGTGTTGCAACGGTAACTGCTGCAGATGATCCCAATCCGGAACCGATTGGTATTTCAGAAGATAAAGTCATTACAATTGGACTATGATCATGAACTCTATGAAAAGCTTCTAAAATATATCTAATAATACCTGGCTTTCCTTTCTTTAAAATATAAGTTTTGTTTCTGGTGTTTAATTCAACTTCAAAATTCAAATCGTAGGATCTTAAAATAGACTTTCCGTTATATGACTTTTTAATTTCAACATATGCCCTTTTATTTACGGCACCCGCAATAGCCGGTTCGCCATAAACAACGGAATGTTCTCCAAATAAAATCATTTTTGCCGGAGCAGAAGCCATAGCTTTCATAATGACACCTATTTAAAAATACCTGACGCATATCCTACTACTGAAGTCAAATCCCCGGTTACATCACCGCTTGTCTTATATTCCAGAATATCGCATTTATGCTTGTCTGACATTTTGGAAAGAGCGATGGTGGCCATAACCGGACCGTAACCACACATGGTTATATTATACTGGATTACTTCCTCATAAAGTTTGAATTCATTCATGTGTTCAATATCTTCCAGTACAAAGCCATCAACTGTGTTTGCCTTTTCCTGATTATTAAAATGAGATAAATCGGTACTTGCAATAACGCAATAAGATTTATTTAACTTTTGAGCTGAATCAAATATTGCCTTTGCAAGGTCTGAGGAAGCAGAAAAGGATTGAGAACCCATTACAATAGGAACTATGGAAAAGTCATTGCTGAAATACTGTAAGAAAGGAAGCTGCACTTCAATTGAATGTTCAAATAAATGGGCATCAAAATCTGCTGACGCCACATCTGAACAGGATATGATTGAATTTGCAAAATCTTCATCAATATTGACGTTTCCTAATGGAGTAATCCATTCTCCTTCATTGAAAACCGAAACTTCACTACCATAACCAGTATGATTGGGACTTAATATAATAAAAACTTCAGGAAAACCGTTTTGAACTATCTGGCAATAGCCGTGAGAGGCTACGGGGCCAGAATATATGAAACCCGCATGCGGAACCATAACATTGATGGGATAATCTGTACCATCAAAATTATTTAATTCGGGAATGAATCCCACCCCAAACTCACTTGTAAAACAATCCTCGATTGTCTTTTTAAGAGTTTCAGGGTTTTTCGGATAAAATGATCCGGCTACAGCAGGTTTCCTTATCATTCAATTCACTTAAAATTTAAGTTCGAAATCAGTTGCTTCGATATCTAAGTCACCGTCTTCAGGAATTTCTCCTCTTTCTCTTAAAATTTGTCTTGCAAGTAACCAGTAAACTAAAGCAATAGCTTTTCTACCTTTGTTGTTGACAGGTACTGCAATATCAACAAAACTGAGTAAGTTTTCAGTATCACATAATGCAATAACAGGAATACCGTTTTGTTTTGATTCAAGAACAGCTTGTGCATCTGATCTAGGGTCAGTTACAACAATGATTTTTGGTTCAATGAATTTAGCGTAATTAGGATTGGTTAAGGTTCCAGGAATGAATCTTCCAGGAATGGTTGTTGCACCAGTGATTTCACCGAATTTTTTAACAGGAGCCTGACCGTATTGTCTGGTAGCTACTACTAAAATGTCTTCAGGTTCGTATTTTGCTAATAATTTTGCGATTTGTCTGATTCTTTCATCAGTTTTTTGAATATCTAAAACATATAAACCGTCAGATCTTACTCTGAATATGTATTTTTCCATATCGCTGGTTTTTTGTTGGGTTCCGATATGTAAACCTGCTGCTAAGTAACTGTCTAATTCAATTAATAGTTCGTTTGTCATAATTAATTCTCCTTAATAATTTTATTTAAAAGTCATCTTCAATTTTTACACAATCTTCAGGACATACATCCATACATACTTCACAATAACTGCATTCGTCAGGGTCAACTATTTCGATTTTATCCCCGTTGAGAACTAAAACTTCCATAGGACAGACATCAGCACATTCAGCGCAGTCATCGCCTCTGCATTTTGAGTAATCTATAGTTATTTTTGACATATTATAACTCCCCTCTTTAAAATTGACCCATTTTCGGATTTGTAAGTTCCTCTTCAATGCGTATAAGTTCATTTAATTTAGCTATTCTTTCTCCGCCGATAGCTCCTGTCTTAATCATAGGTGAAGCAAAACCAACAGCCAAATGAGCTATTGTCTCATCAGTTGTTTCACCTGATCTGTGGGATACTACAGGTACGATATTATGCTGTTTAGCTAATTTAACAGTCGCATAAGTCTCAGATAATGAACCGATTTGATTCGGCTTAATAATGATTGCATTTGCCGCATTCATTTCAATGCCTTTTTTCAACAATTCCTTATTTGTAACAAATAAATCATCACCGCAAACAAGACATTTATTGCCAACCTTGGACGTTAACTGAGCAAAACCTTCGAAATCTGATTCGTCAAATGGATCTTCGACATAAAACATCTTATAAGTATCTATAATGTCTTTTACAAATTCAATTTGCTCTCCAGTATCTCTTTGGACACCATCTTGAGCATAGACATATTTCTGTTTTTCTGAATCCCATAATTCAGAAGCAGCCATGTCTAGAGAAGGTCTGATTTCAAGACCTAATTCATCACCAACGTCTTCACATGCCTTAGCTTGAATTTCTAAAGCATCATCATTAGTAATGTTTGGAACCCATCCACCTTCGTCTCCTTTTCCACCAGTGAAATTGGAGTCTTTGGATTGGATAAGTTCTTTTAATCTTTTGTGAACAGAAGCATTAGCAAAAATTGCCTCAACAATATTTTGAGCCCCAATAGGAACAACCAAAAATTCCTGAATATCCGGTGCATTAATGCCTGCATGAGCTCCACCATTCATCATATTTCCTAAAGGATACGGTAATTCATTAACCCAATTACCACCTAAATATCTATATAACGGAATGTTGGATGAAGCAGCAGCCGCTTTAGCAACAGCCATTGAAACTGCTACAGTAGTATTTCCACCGATAGCTGACAAGTTTTCAGTTCCGTCCACTTCTCTTAATACTTCATCGATAGTAGTAATGTCATTAGCATCCATACCAATAAGCTCTGAAGCAATAAAGTCTTCAACTTCGCTTACAATAACATCTACCCCACCTTCGGGAAATGAGACCACTTCTCTTGAACCAGTACTCGCTCCACTAGGCGCAGCTGCTCTGCCAAAACCGTTCCAAGTGGTTACGTCCACTTCAACAGTTGGGTTTCCTCTGCTATCCAGAATTTTACGAACTTGGACATCTTCTATTATACTATCCAAAAAAAACACCTCAGTGTCAGTTGATTTGTTACCACATAACCTATAGCCCTTAAAAATCAGTAAGTTTCTTTATAGAGTTATTATGGTATTTTTTATTTTTTTAATAAATTTAATTAGAATAAATAGATTAACTATTTATTCAATTCTTCATTTTTTATAACATCTAATGGTAAAACTCCTTCTTTAAGTTCTTTATAAGCAATATCAATAGGGTCTAAGGAGTCGCCAAGTTCAACTTTTGGTTTTGCACCCATAGATATTTGAATTGCTCTAGCCCCAAGAAGTCTAGCTTGTTCAAATCTTGTTAATTCTTCCATTTCCATAAATATTACTTCCAAAGTTTTATTTTACCAAGAGTAATTTTATTTTAACAATATCCCTACAACTTGTAAAATCTACTCCCATGTTTCCACATGAGAAATCAACATTCTTCTACAACAGTATCTGGTTAAACCTAAATCATCTAAAATATCTTTAGATTTTTCTCCAGCTGCAATTCTACGATTGTACTCATCAAAATGAGCTGATACAGGTTTTCCACAACTTAAACATCTTATAGGAATCATTTAAATCATCTTTTATAAATTTTAATAAAATATAAAAGTACAGAATAAAATTATCTGTAACTTTTTTGTTTACGTGCTCTTGCTCCAGGACCACCGTATTTTTTAGGTTCTGAACGTCTAGGGTCACCTACTAACATAGTTCTGTCGTATTGAATGAATTTTTCTTTTAAATCCATATCTTGTGACCATTGTACAAGTCCTTTTGCAATAACCATACGTGCAGCTTCTGCTTGGCCCATTACTCCTCCACCAACAACATTGATGTTAATGTCAACTTCGTTAGCTAAGTCACCAGCTAATTTTAAAGGTTCTTGTAATTTTAAATTAGCAAGCTCTGGAGAGTAAAGTTCTAAAGGAACTCTGTTAATTCTAACTTTACCGGTTCCTTCTTTAACGGTACCACGAGCAATAGCTGTTTTACGTTTTCCACTTGTATGAATAACTTTAACCATAATCACACATCCATTTATCTAAAAGGTAGCTCCTAAAAGTTTGGAGATTTCTCCTAATTCGATACCTTTTTTGAGATCTTTGTATTCTGCTTCAGGAACTGCTTGGAGTTCTGCATCAGCATATTCAGCAGGTACGCCGACAAATGCTTTTAAACCTTTAAATGCGGTTTTACCTTTTGATTTTTTGAAAGGTAACATTCCTCTTACAGTTCTTCTAAATATATCATCTGGTCTTCTAGGATATTTAGGACCTAAATCACGAGGGTTAGAGATACTTGCTCTGTCCACTCTTTGTTTGTATTTAGCGTAAGCCCAATCCCTGTTTCCAGTTAACATAATTTTTTCAGCATTAAGAATTACTACTTCTTCGCCTTCTAAAAGATTTTTACTAGTAATACTAGCTAATCTTCCTAAAACGCATCCTTCTCCGTCAATAATCATCATCTTTAACACCCTTATTCAATGATCCTAATGTTTGATCCTTTAGGATTAGTTTCGATTATCTCATCAATTGAGATGCATTCTCCACCTGCACTTTCGATTTTTTCCTGTGCTTTAGCTGAGAATTTTAATGCTACAACATTTACTTTTTTGTCTAATTCACCATTAGATAAAACTTTACCAGGTACTAAAATAGTTTCATCTGCATCAGCATGTCTGTTAATATCGGATAAGTTTACTTCTGCAGTTCTTCTATTTGACCTACCGAGTCTATTAGCAACATCTTTCCAAATAGCTGCATCTTCACTTTTTGATTGTTTATTAAGTTTATTAATAAGTTCAATAAGGTTAGGATTAGTTTTGATAATTTTCTTAACCATTATTTACTCCTCCTTCTCACTAAAACTGATAAATTTTTCTGCTTTTTCACCTAATTTATCACAAGCTTTTAATAATACCTCTTTAGGAGGCATTGCTCCATCAGTTTCAATTCTAAATATGAAATCATTTTCACGATATCCTACGTTAATGTAACTTTTGTCAGGTGCTCCGTTTGCAGCAGCCCTGTTAATAGAAGCCCTTACACAACTTTTACACATAGCACAGTTTTCAATATCCAAGATTTTAATCTTTTTAGATCTTTTATCTGATTTTAAGACACCTCTAGGACATGCATCAGCACAGTCATAATCAATGTCCACCTCATCATTGAAGGTAATTTCAGGATACTGTTTATATGCACAGACAGTGGTTGGCATCCATTTGACATGGTTTTTACCGTAACCTACTTTTGCATAAGCTTCTACAATGAGTTCTTCATCTTTTTTAAGTTTAACAATAGGAATTGTATCGTATACTGGTTTAATTTTTGAGTCTGAAGATATTAAATCCTTAGAATAAACTACCTTAGGTCCGACTTCATTTAAACTGAATGCAACACCCTGACGGTCAAACCAGCCATCATCTTCAGGCAATAATAATCCTTCAATTGCATCCAAATCAGATACCAAAGGAGTTAAACCAAGCCTATGAGCAAGTACCTCATTAAACATAGCTGAATCATTTTTAATAATATTCACATCTTCAATAGCTATTTTAGGAACATTAACCATTGCAGCTCTTCTGATAGCATTTATAAAAGGCACTTCTGCATCACGAACAATGAAAACAATTTCATTATCGCTTTGACTTTTTACTTCTATCTCCATATTAAACCCTTCCATCTATACTCTTCTTCCTCTTTTACCACCAGGTCTTCCAGTACCGTCGTGAGGAATTGGAGTGATATCTTCTATCTTACCAATTTTAATTCCAGCTCTTGCTAAAGCACGGATAGTAGCTTGTGCACCAGGTCCTGGACTTCTAGGTCCGTTTCCACCAGGAGCTCTTACTTTAATATGTAAACCAATAAATCCTTTTTCTTTAGCATCATCAGCTATTCTGGTTGCTGCAGCCATAGCTGCGAAAGGTGAAGCCTGTTGTCTGTCTGCACGTACAACTTTACCACCAGACCATTGTGAAATAGTTTCAGCACCAGTAATATCTGTTACAGTAATAATAGTGTTATTGAATGATGAGTAAATATTAGCTATACCCCATTTTTCATCTTTTGCCATAATTACACCCTTTATTCCTCTGTATTAGCTTTATTATCCTTATTGTTGTTGTACTCTTCAATTTGTTTTGCTACAGGTGAAGAACGGTAGAATCCAATTTCTTCTTCCTGACCTTTTAATACTACATAACTTGGGGAGTTGATTTTTTTACCGTCTAAAGCTATGTGACCGTGTACAACAAACATTCTAGCTTCTTTAGGAGTACGAGCTAAACCTTTTCTGTATACAATAGTTTGTAATCTTCTTCTTAAGATATCTTCGACAGTTAAACCTAAGATATCTTCGATTGCAGCGTTTTCAGGCAAAACACCGGTTCTAGCTAAGTGTCCTAATAATTCTAATTTTTCTTCTTGCATTTGATCGCTTGAGAAACCGAGTAAGTATCTTGCTTCCCTACGATATCTTCTAACTAATGTGTCAGCTTTCCAAATTTCTTTTTTGTTTTTTAAGCCGTATTTAGTCATTAATTTATTTTCATCTTTAATTCTTTCTGCATTCCAAGGATGTGGTGGTGTATTATACTTTTTCCTTGATTTTCTTGGTTGACCCATTAAAACATCTCCTTATCTAAATAAATAATTTATATTAAAAATAGCGTTTATGCTTATGAACGTCTTACACCAACTGAAGCACTTTTTCTGAAAGTAGATTTGGTTCTTTGACCTCTGACAGGTAAACCAACTTCGTGTCTTCTTCCTTTGTAACTTCTGGTCTTTTTCATTCTGTTTAAATCATCTCTTAAAGTCATGTCAAGATCAGATTCGATTAAGTGAATGTCTTCACCAGTTACATAGTCTTCCCTACGATTTAACATCCAGGATGGAATGTCAAATGCTTTAGGATCTTCTATAATCTCTTCAATTTTTGTAACATCTTCATCAGCAATATAACCGATTTTAGAATTTAAATCTAAGTCTAATACACGGCATATAGTTTTAGATAAAGATAATCCTACACCTTTAATATCAGTTAAAGCGTGCTCGATGGTTTTATTACCATCTACATCCTTTCTAGAAATACGCACCAAGTGCTTAAATTCGTCTTCCATTAAATAACCTCCATTTATAGAGCGAACCTACGAGACGTAAAATAATAGATTCGAATGTTTTGAATTTCTCAAAACACAGTTCTTTCAACAATTATAAACTTAGTTAAGATAACTAAGAGTGCAAAAAAATATCAGTTTAACAATATGTTTAATTAATTAAATTAATTAAAAAAATAAGTTGTTAAAAACTAATAAGCGCCGAGACTGGGATTTGAACCCAGGAGGGCAAAACGCCCACGAGATTTCCAGTCTCGCGCCTTACCAGGCTAGACTATCTCGGCACAACTAGCTCTAAAAAAATACTTGCACACATATTACACTATGTAACATGATACAATAATATATAATGATTAAAGTATATAAAGGTATTGTTTAAAATAAGATTTTAAAGAAAAAATCTAAAAAATTGAAAAAAAGAAATGGAATAATTCAAAAATTAAATCCCAAATCAATATAAAATTTTTTCAAACAAATCTAAAAATATTTTACCCAATATTAATATATAATATAATGGTGATAAAATGGATTGGATTGTTACCATAATAGTAATTGTACTAATTATTTTTGTTATTTTTACAATAGTTCATATGTATAACAGATTAGTTAGTTTAAGAAACAGAGTTAAAAACTCTTTTGCACAGATTGACGTTCAATTAAAAAGAAGAAATGATTTAATACCAAATTTAGTGGAAACCGTAAAGGGTTATGCTTCACACGAAAAAGGAGTCCTTGAAGAAGTGACAAAAGCACGCAGCAATGTAATGAATGCATCCACCGTGAAAGAAACAAGTGAAGCAGACAACCAATTGACCGGTGCATTAAAAACATTATTTGCAGTTGCTGAAAACTATCCGGACTTAAAAGCCAACAGCAACTTCCAGGAACTGCAATCCGAATTAAGTGACACTGAAAACAAAATCGCTTATTCAAGACAGTTCTATAACGACACCGTGTTAATGTATAATAACGCATGTCAGCAATTCCCATCAAACTTGCTTGCAAGATTGTTTGGATTTAAAGAATCAGAATTCTTTGAAACAGATACGGAATCAAGGGAAGTACCGAAAGTAGAATTCTAATGGTGAATGCCATGAACCATAAAAAAATAGCTGTGGCCATAATATTATCGTTGGTGATATTGTCTACAGCTAATGCAATTTATGCAGAAGACCGAGATTACAGCATTATAGATGCAATAATTGACCTTACCGTTAATGACAACGGAATTTTAAGCGTCAATGAAAGTTATACCTATTCCTTTGACGGAACGTTCAATGGAGTCTATCGTGATATTCCCCTGAAAAGCGGTGAAAGCATAGAAGATGTCAATGTTACGGTTGACGGTGCCTATGGAGAATTTAAGGTATCCGACAGAGATAATGGGCAAAAACGTATAACCGTTTATTTATGGGCAGATGAAGGCCATACCAAAAAAATTCATGACCAGGAAGTGACCGTAAAATACTCATACTCAATGAAAAATGTTGTAACACTATATAATGATATAGGATCTCTTCAATACAAGCTATGGGGAGAAAACTGGGATTGTGATATCGAAAAGATAACTGCAAACATACATTTGCCGGGAAATAAAGACAATCAATATTATTTGAATCCGGAATATTTCAGTTCAAGCGATTCCCTAAATGGAGACACAATACATGTGGAAACAAAAAACATTCCAAAAGGTAAATTTTATGAACTGCAGGTATTGATGCCGTTGGATGATTTCAAAGATGCTACTTATGCCAAACATGTTAACGCCGATGCCAAAGACCAGATCATGCAAAAACAGGCTGACTATAAAGGCAACGTTAACTTCTGGGGTACTGTATTTAACGGATTGTCCACACTATGTCTTCTTTCACCATTATCATTGATTGCCGTTTATCTGAAATACGGCAGAGAACCTAAAGTTAATTATAATGGCATTTATGAAAGGGAACTGCCGACAGACGATTCACCTGCTGTCGTTAATGCGCTTCTTAACAGAAACAGCATTGGAAAACCGGACATGAAAGGATTTGAAGCTACAATAATGGACCTGATTGACCGGAAAATATTGAAAATGGATGTTGTGGAAGCAGAGCATACTTCAGATTTGATTCTGGAATTCGATGACGGCAAATTCAATGAAATGTCCAGAAGCGAAAAAAGCGCTTACAGCTTACTTGAAACATTCAGTGCTGACGGCATATTGAACGTCAGTCAATTGTCTTCCAAGTTAAACAATGAATACAACGGCAAATTGTTTGTATCCAAATTTGATGAATGGAAAGAAATTGTAGAAAAAGAGGAAATTGGAGAAAACAGACTATCCAAATACTTCAATGATACAGGAAGCAGCTTTAGTACAGCATATTCAATATTCGGAATAATTATCGCTGTAATATTATTCATTGTATGCAGCTTTTCAGACCATCCTGCATCAGGGACATTGTTTTATGTATCCATATTCATAGGCATATTGTCAGTTGCACTTCTCTTTATCCCTGACGATATTTTTGGACAATGGACTCCTGAGGGCCGTGTCTACTATCTCAAATGGAAAAACTTCAAGAAGTTTTTATCAGACAACAGTTTAATTAAAGAACACCCTCCGGAATCAATAGTTGTCTGGAACAAGTACCTCGTTTATGGAACCGCTCTTGGAGTAGCCGATAAGGTTTATGAATCCATGAAACTCCATGAACCTGCAGTGCATGATGATGACTATTACTATGGCGATTTATATCGTTTCCACTCATACTCCGGTTTAGTGATGCTAAACAGTGCATTCAACACAGGAGTATCAGCAGCAAACCCATCATCCGACGGTGGTGGAATCGGCAGCATCGGAGGAGGTTCCGGTGGTGGAGGTGGAGGAGCTTTCTAGCTTCCCACCCAAAAACCTCACCATTTACTTTTAATTAATCCTTACATCTATACATCACACATAGCAAAATTAAGAAAATAATAATTGATTTCATTAAATGAAAAATACAACCATTTAAAAATAAAGTAAAATATTAAAGTATAAAATAAATAACTGAAAATGAAAAAAAATGAAAGTTATTTCCAGAGTCTTGGATAAATGTCAGGTTTCATGAATACTTTTGAAGTGTTTACTACAAAACCGCCTTCAGCTTCAAGGATTTCATCAGCAAAAAACAATGAATTACCTGCACCGACCAATTCACCTTTTAAAGTTTCAATAGCCACAATATCTCCTCTTTTGATGTCATCTGAGATATATGCTATTCCTCCGCTTGCCAAATCAGCACCATGACAGATTGCATCAACAGCGGAATCCTTAATTATGACTTTTGGAAGATAATCTGCAGCCCTTTCCATAGGCATTATCGCTTCTCTCAGGTATGATTCATCACCGTCTTCTATCCAGAAATGATATGCATCGGTTACATCCTGTAAAGTAACCAGATTCTCACGTTCACGAAAAGATCCGACCTGGGTTCTTCTAAGTTCGGCCATGTGGGCACCGACACCCAGTGCTTCACCGATATTGTGACAGTATGTCCTGACATAGGTTCCTGCTTCACAGCCTATTCTAAACAATACGTCACGGCCTTTGATTTCATAAATTGTAGAATAATAAACATTACGGGTTCTCAATTCACGTTTTACAGCGGATTTTACTGGAGGCAATTGGAAAATCTTTCCAGTGAACTCTTCAAAAACACGGCGGATTTCACTTTCAGGAACATCTGAATGAAAAGTAAGCAAACAAACATACTCCTTTGGAGCAGTCAGCAATAACTGAATTGCACGGGTTGCATCAGCCAAACCTACAGGCAAAACACCTGTAACCTTAGGGTCTAAAGTTCCTCCATGACCTGTTTTGTCAAGTTTTAAAATGCGTTTTACCCAGGAATCCACTTCATGGGATGTTGGTCCTGATGGTTTATCTAAATTAATTACGCCTTTCCTGATATAATCTTCGATAGGTCTTTCTTCAGGTTTACAACCATATTCAGGGTTTGTAATTGATTTGGATTTTGTAATTAAATTAGTTTTCATGAATTAAACCTTATTAAAAAAATAGTATAAAAAATAGTAAAAAATAATGAATAAAGTTAATTATTCATCTATAAATCAGCTAAAGCTGCTTTGATAGAATCAGCGTCGCCAGAAACATCGATAGTTTCTTCAGTTGGTTCTAAGTGAGCAATGTTACATCTTCTGTTTTTGACTGCTTCACCAACAACTTCCACAAAGTTTTCATCGATAATTTCAACGATTGCACATTTTTCGCCAGCTTCTCTACCGGCGATTTTTACACATACTCTACCTACTTCGATTGATGCCATTTATATCACCTTTAATGTTTGAATAATGATTTCTGATACGTTTTCAGGATTGAAAGTATCAGTATTTATAATTAAATCATAGATATCCATATTTGAAATGTCAATGTTATGGATTTCCATGTATCTTAAGGCTTCACTTTTTTCACGAGTTATGATTTCGCTTTTGGCCACTTCAACAGATTTTTCTTCTCTTTCAGCTATTCGTTTAGATCGAACATCAAATGGAGTCACTAACCAAAGTTTCAAATCAGCATTATCAACAAAATATGCGGATAACCTGCCTTCAATTATTAAATTTTCTGCTTCTTTGGCCTTTTGAGCTTGCCTTTTGTCAATTTCCTTATCAATTTCATCATTACCTTCGGCAAATTCACTAAATTCAAGAACGCTCATACCATGCTCTGCAGCCATTTCCCTGAATACGAAACCTGCAGAGATGTAAGGAATATCCAACTTTTCGCTGAGAAGTTCAGCGGTAGTTGTTGTTCCTGTTCCAGCTAACCCACCGATTGTAATTATCATTATTTTCTAGCCTCGTTTTTGAAAAGTTTACGAGCACATTTTGAGCATAAGTACCCACCGTAAGGACGGCTAGGTCTTTTTGCTGTTTTTGATAATTTTCCAATTTCATATGGACGTCCACGAGGAACTCCATGTAATACTGCACCACATTCAGCACAAACATGCTTAGATGGTTTTTTCTTTTTGTATCTTAAAACATTTTCCCCACCGGGAGTGTTTTTATGAATTCTTTTATATGATCTTGATCTAAACCTATTTGCAGGCATTTAATCACCTATAAATTTAATTTTAATAAATATTTAATAATTGTGTAATAGCGTATTCAATATAGAATATTATAATATATTTCTCTTATCATTAATAAATGTATAGTTTTATGACCTATTTAGAACCCTTGTTTGAATCCTAAGAATTTTCTTAAAATCTGGCTCATACCAAAGGTACAAATCATATACCATAACAACCAACCAATACCATATGGAATAGTTGCTTGACCACCGTACAGGAAACTGCCAATGAAATGCCAAACTGGAGTTAAAATAACCCAATAGACAGTTTTCGGTAAAATAATTACCAAATCATGGATTGCAGAAGACCTCATCCAGAAAAATATTAAAATAATCGGAACAAAAGTTACAATCATCGGTTTGAACTGATTGGTCATCATTGCTGTCTGGTTTTTCATCAGTTCAGCCTGTTCGGCCTGAAGTTTAGCAACTTCTTTACCGTCTCCTCTTTTTTGAGCATCTCTTAATCTAGCATTAAACTCTTTCATTTCAGCCTGTTGCTCATTCAATTCATCTTGATCCACCAGATACTTGTTTGCAACGGTGGTAATCAAGGACACAATGAATGCAATAATCAAAACTGTCAAAGCCGGATTTGCCGGATTTGGGTCTAAAGCAAGAATAGGATTAAAGATTGCATTCAACGCTTGATATACAATTCCCATTGGATCAACCATAATCATACCTCTATAAATTTAATACATCTACCAATTTTTTGACTGAAGAATCTAAATGATTGTCGTGGTTTGATAAGATTTTGACAGTAGCACCGGTCAATGTGGCGTAAGCCATTGAAGTGGCCCTGTTCATTTCTTGATGCAATTGAATGTCTTTTGCTTTTTGCACATCACGAACACGAGTGTCATCATTTAATCTTCTGTAAATAATTTCATCAGGATAAGCTTCAATTAAAATGAAAAGATCTGGTTGCAATTCATCTAAAACCCATTTTGGAAGACCTGGCAAGAAACCGGCAGGAGTATTGATAGTACAGTGAGTATCTACAATAACATTGTTCTCTTCAGATCTTTGTTTGATTTCTTTAGCAGCCTTTGCTTGAATTTCTTTTTGTGTTTCAGCTGGTAATTTCCTTAATTCATCCCTATCTTCAACAATATTTTCATTAATAGCGATTTCAGTCATTATGTCACCATAGTTTAAATGTACATAATCGACTTCATCAAGAGCCCTATTAAGTAAAGTTGTACTTCCAGAACCTGGAATTCCTGTTAATACTACTAATTTCAATTTAATCCCTCATTTTTTAAAAAGATAATAAGAGAAGAATTAATCTCCTCCTAAAACTTTCCTAAGGATTGGGTT
>NZ_JAZRKF010000027.1:0-20530 GCF_045646205.1 Methanobrevibacter sp.
GTTTATAAAGACACCATTTGCATTTTATCAAGATTATTTCTTTTCATATTTTGATGCAGTAGATAGATATTGCGAAGAAAAAAACATTCCCTTTCTATATTTGAATAAAGATGTTGATAAGATAGGGTTGGATTTTAAAACTGATTATGCAGATAATATGCATCTAAATTGGTATGGTGCAGAAAAGATGTCAAAATATATTGGCAATATACTTCAGGAAAAATATTCAATTTCAGAGTATATTGAGATTTCCACTTGTAATAGGAAGGAATATTATATAAACAATGATTATATTTCTGAAGAGGATGAGTTATTGTCTCATGAAAATCAGAGCATTGTCATAGAACATGGTCAATCTGCGGTTATGCATTTATTGCGTATGACTTCAGGCCTGGAATCAATGATTGTTGGTGAAGACCAGATTTTAGGTCAGGTCAAGGATGCAAAAGCCAAAGCATCTAAAAATCATCACTGCGGTAAATTCTTAGACTTGATTTTTACAAAAGCTATTCATGTAGGCCAGGTTGTCAGAAACAAGACCAATATCAACAAGGGATCAGTTTCAATAGGTTCAGCAGCAGTTGATTTGGCCGAAAAGCATTTGGGTGATTTGACCGGCAAATCCGTTTTGGTTGTAGGTGCCGGAAAAATGGGAAAGCTTGTGGCTAAGGCACTGGCTGAAAAGAACCTGAATGCAATATTTGTGGCTAACAGAACATTTTATGTTGCGGTTGAACTTGCTGAAGACTTGGACGGAACAGCCATTTTATTTTCACAGCTTGACGATTATCTTGTTAATGCCGATTTGGTCATAAGCGCAACCAGTGCACCCCACTCAATTATTAACAGGCAAAGGCTTGAAAACATTGGATTTGGTGATTGCGAGCTGATGATGGTTGACATTGCAAATCCTCGTGATATTTCAGAGGACGTTAAGGAATTGGGAGTCAAACTGTTCAATATCGATGATTTGCGTGAAATCGCAGATTACAATACCAAGCTTCGTGAGAAGGAATTCGGTGAAGCGGAAATCATCATCGATGAAGAGTATCATTTGCTTAAAGAATCCTTTAAAATAATGGAAGTTGATGATTTACTATCAAGTTTAAGAGTATCTATGGAAGAGATAAGACAACGTGAAACAAAAAAAGCATCTTCAAAGTTGTCAGATGTAGATGGCAGTAGTAAAATTCTAAATAATTTAACAAATTCCATAGTCAACAAGATATTTTTCGACATTTCACAAAATCTAAAGCAGGCGGCTGCTGATGATAAGCAGGAAGTATTGAAGTCTGCAGAGTATATTTTTGATTTTAATCGTAAGTAACTTCTTTTCCGATTAATGCAATTAATCTGGTTAAAAATAACAGTATGACTGGACTTATAAAAAAGTTTATTAAAAAGTCAATGAAATTGACAAAATTAAAAATTCCGTAATCCAAAACGCTTCTTAAAATAAGATTTACACTTATTGTTCCAATAATTACCAGAATAATCGTTTTTTTCAACCCGATTTTTAAATAAATTTTGGCAATTTCTATAAAGTTAAAAGCGGAGAAAAATTTGCCTCCGTCAGTATTTTATTTATCGGCGCACCAAAAAATAAGAAATAGATTGCCATGGAAATTATATATAGAATTGTCCATTGGATAAAATGTATGCTACTCGTTATTTCCATATGGTTAACAATCCAGAATAATATGTTTAAAATCAATATATATACGCTTATTGTAATATATTCGTAAAATCCCTCTTTTATCAGTTCTTTTAAATTATTAATAACCGGGGGATTATTATTCCCTTTCATAGTCTCTTTAATTATTTTATATCTGTATCCTTCTTCGAAGAACAGTAATACAGTACACACAACAAATGCTACAATTAAAATTAAAAGATTATTGCTGTGAATTTCCTCAAATGTAGATGCCATACACAGGAATATGCCTAAAAGAACAATTGCTTTCCAATCTCTTAATGTGTATTTAAAAGCGTCTCTGAGTTGGGTTGTGAATTTCATTCAAACATTCCTTTAACGTCATTGATTTTTATTTTACATGATTTTAAAGCATAATCAATATCTTCCATATCAACACAGTCCTTGTCCCCGGCTATTGCATGGTGAAGTGCAGTCTTGAGTATCTTTTCCTTAATATCTCTTCCGGACATGTTTTTTGATACCTTGACCAGTTTTTCAAGGTCCAAATCATGCTTTAAAGGCAATGTGGAAATATTTTTTTCAAAAATCTCATATCTTTCATCATCGCTTGGAAGCTTGAATTCAATTTCCTCTTCAAAACGGCTTCTAACGGCACTGTCAAGTGATGAAGGATTATTGGTTGCACATATTGTGATTACTGAATCATTTTCATCAATACCGTCCATTTCGGTCAATAAGGCATTCACTATTTCGGAAACGTCACCTCTAAGTGACTGGAATGATCTGTGAAGTGCAATGGCATCAATTTCATCAATGAATATTATTGACGGCGAGTTTTTTGAAGCCTTTTCATACAAATCATGTATTTTGGATGCGGCATCACCCACATGTTCACCGATGAGTGTTGTTGCTTTGATTAAATAAAGCGGAACGTCAACCTCTCCGGCAAGTCCCTTGACAAGCATGGTTTTACCGGTACCTGGGTGTCCGTAAAATAATACGTTTCTTGGAGCCCACTTGCCGAAGCTTTCAGGTTCAACAAGAAACTTTTCAATGACCTTGATTTTATTTTTGGCACTCTTTTGACCGACAACATCTGAAAGTGTGATGCTGCTTTTGGTTGACTTTAAGGAACTGTCCTTTTTGTCTTCAATTATTATCTTTATTCTGGTGTGCTCTGAAATGATTGAATTTTCAGGTCTTGCACAAACCACTTTAAAAGCAAAATCAGGGATGATTTTTTGATCAAAAAGGTAGGTTTCACTGTTAACTTCAATACCCAGCCATTGGTCACGAGCATACTGTTCAAATAAGCTTTTATCAGTTATTTCCAATGAATGTTCCATTAATTCAAAGTCAAAAGGATAACCTGCAGATTTTAGAACTACACATTCTGCAGCATTTTTGTTGTCATTTGTTAATATTGCAGATTTTTGGCTTTGACTTTTAGGCTCGCTTTTTTTAGAACTGTTTTTCAAAAAATCACCATAGTTATATATAGATTTTAAAATATATTATCTTTATAATATTTAAAATTATGGAGTATGTGTTATGAGTTTTAGAACAAGGAGAGTTATTTTCATGACTCCCTTTTATATGCTGTTTGAATTTTTCCTTTTTAAGTATATTTTCATGCTGTTTCATCCCCTGGATGATTTGGCTATTCTGACTTTGGCAGTACTTGTAGGACTGCTTCATCTTGTGCCGATGTTTTTTGAAGCTAAAAAATCAACTGTTATCGGACGATTTCTATCCACTGCAGACGGCGTCTGGATGTGGGCATCTGTAATCTTTTTGATTGACATTCTAATAATCTATGCATTATCAGTTTTTGTCCAATTACCTACTGAAGTCAATGTCTCTCTATTGGCCATAGTTCCTATTTTAGGCATATACAATTATTATAAGGCTCATAAACTTGTTGTTAATGAAAAAACTTTAAAATTAGATAATCTTTCAAGAGACATTAATGTCATACATTTATCCGATGTTCATTTCGGCTCCGTGCGCCATAAAAAGATTGTTCGCCAAGTTGTCGATAAGATAAAGGAACTCGAAGACACATGTGAAATAGCTATAATTTCTGGAGACTTAACGGACGGGTCATCCGTTGTTGAGGAAGATGATTTGATGGCATTTAGGGAAGTTAACATGCCTGTAATATTCACTCCCGGAAACCATGACTTTTATCCGGGAATTGAAAACGTTTTTAAGGCATGCAGAAAAGCAGGAATTATTGTTTTGGACAATGAATCCATGGAATTTGAATGTTTAAACATTTTCGGTTTGACATTCAGCTTTGATGACAGGGACACTCCTAAAATCGATGAATCACTTGTTAAGGAAGGCTTTGTTAACATCATCAACTATCATGTTCCATATTACTGGAAGGAATTCTCATCCATAGGCTTTGACATTCAGCTTTCAGGCCATACTCATGGAGGACAGTTCTATCCTGCAGTCAATTTTGCAAACATTATTTTTAAATATAACATTGGACTCTTTAAGGATACTTTAGGACATTACCTGCACGTAACGACAGGGGTCGGGTCAATGGACACTCCAATGAGATGGGGAACCGATTCGGAACTTGTCATCCTAAAATTAAGGAAAAATTAAATCATACTTTCGTATAATTCCTTCATTTTTAAAGCATCAACATCCCTTAGAGGAGTTTCACAGATGATATTTGCATTCCAGCCATTGTCTATGAGGTTTGAAAGCAGATCTTCAATTTGAGGGCCGTATTCATCGCTTTCATCTAATGTATGGTGCTTGACCTCACCGTGGCTTGCATACTCAATGGTTGTAAAGTGACAGTGAAGACGGTCAATGTCCAATTTGTTTTCAATTGTTGAGAAAATGCAGTTGTAATCGTCTTTTTTAGTTAGAAAGCCTCTTCCACGGGCATGAATATGTGCAAAATCGATTGTAGGCTCAAAGTGGTCAAAGCTGGCACACAGCTCAACAATCTCTTCAATGTTTCCCTGCTGGGTACGTTTGCCTGTGGTTTCAGGAGCAAAGGTAAAGTCCTCAATGCCTTCAGCTTCAAGCTCTTCAAATAAACGGTTGATTGTCTGTTTTGAAATTTCCATGGCCTTTTCAGGCTTTTGGTTGGTGTAAAAACCGGGATGAAAAACAAGCCTGTATGCGCCCATCCATTCTCCTGCACGGGCGGTAGCTATTAGGTGGCCAATGCTTTTATCGATTTTTTCACTGTCCTTGGCACATAAATTAATATAATATGGGCCGTGCATTGAAATTAAAATACCGAATTTTTCCGCTTCATCTTTCAATATCTTTGCGGATTTTTCACCAATTCTGACTCCATATGGTGATTGGTATTCATAGGAATCAAGTCCAATTCTTTGAATGTATTTTGGAGCTTTATAAGCTGCTCCTTTGTAGTTAACGGGACTTCCTGCAGGTCCAAAAAATACTTTATTCTTCATGGAAATACTTTTTATTTTAATGGTAATTATATTTTTAGAAAAAATGTTAAAGATTAGAATGAATAATATTCATCTAATCTTTTAGCAATAACTATCCTAATTTCTTCTTTCATTTTTTTGTTCAAATATACATCAAGGCCATGATTAGTTTTTTTGAACCCTATTATTCTTTCTGCATGTAGTTTTTTGACTTCTTTATTTATTAATTTGCAGGGAATTTCGGATAATTTGTTGCATAAATTGGTGATGGGTGTGTGCCTTTTGTTAAAGTAATGATTTTTCCACATGAAAAATAAGATTTTTTCTCTGATTTCTTCAGAATTCTTATTTTTCGTCATTTTAATCAAATATATTTTTCCAATAAATCTTTTAATTCAGTTGCTGTTTTTTTGTTTAAAATAATCTGCATATCTGATTCATGAATAATCTCTAAGTTTCCATTTTCATCGTTGTTTAATTTTTTGTTTACTAAAATTATCATTATTTCATTATCATCTCCACCAACACCTACACGTGATGTAGAAATTACTTTTGAGTTAGGATTTATTTTAATACCTTCTTTTGTAGGCACTTTATATTCTTCTTGTTTATTTTTCATTTTTTCACCTTATTTCTCTTCCATTAACATAAATTCAAAATTAATTAGTTTATTTGTATTCATGGAATAAAATGTGTAATTTTCTTTAATATTAATTTCTTTTTCTAGTGAATCTAAATCTACATTTGGAGCATCTTCACTTAAATATAACTCTTCTTCTTCAGGAGAAAGTTCATCAGATATCTCTTCAGGTAGATTTATTTGTTCTTGAAAGTTTTTTTCAACTAATTCTTCACTAATTTCCATCAATCCTTTAACGATTTTTGATTTAGGATTTAAACTAAATTTTGAATTTTTAAAAGTAATTATTTCAATATCAACTAAATCATCAATAAAATTATTTAATGTTGACCTAGATATTTCAGAACCTACTGCTATTTGTTGTTTTGTATGTTCGGAAAAGGGGGTTGATATTAAATAGTCAATTACTTTGACTTGAGGACAATTTCCAAAAATTTCTTTAAACATTAGCAACACCTCACTGTATAATAATTGTACGTTTATATTAAATAAATTTTTGTATCGTATAATAATTATACGGACTTTGATGGTGTTGATGATATTAGTAAAATCTATTTTTTAGGTTAATTTTGGTATAAAAAAATAGTAAAATAAGGGAATTATAAAATTCCCATCGCTTTATTGGTTTTTGCAATTGATTTTTCGTTGTCACTTTCCATTTCTAAAAGTGCACGTATAGCATCAATGTTTTCAGGAATTACGTCTGATTCCTGGTGTACTGCTTGCATATAGAAGAGTTCATTTCCGACAACGTTAACGGATTCTTTCCATACTGGAATTTCGTATAGGTCATTCCTGCTTCTACCTAATTCCTTAGCGTATTCCATTAACTCAGCAGTGGAACCTAATCCTTCTTCTGCAGATACAACAATAACTCTTGAGCGTTTTTCAAGTGCTTCAAGAATTTCTGCGGTTTCCACATCGTTATTGATTTCAACCATAATGTTGTGTTGGTGCATTAATGTGGTAGGCACGAGCAGAGCCATTGTGGTAACGTCAATACCGTCCATAACGGTTTTTACATCAGGACCGTGGTGGGAAGGTACTTTTGGAGGGTTAGGTACAATTGCGTTAATAGGACCTTTCTTGATTTCAGAAGGGTCTGATCCTCTTCTTACCATTACTGCTCTTACTTTTTTAATGTCTGCTATTTTATCAATAGTGTGTAATGTACGGGTAAGACCTGTTGTGTTACAGGAAACTACTCTGGTGTAGTCTGCGCCGTATGAATCATCATAATTTGAAATAGCGTTAAATGAAAGGCCAGTTAAGTCATGGTCTTCTCCACCTTGGTATATTGCTTTTACGCCAGCTTTTTTATACATCTCAAGGTTTTGAGGACCGATACTTCCAGGAGTACAGTCAACAACAACGTCAGCTTCCTGGATCATGTCTTCAACAGTACCTGCAATTTCAATTCCTGCGTCTTTAAACATCTGTTCTCTTTCAGGAATTCCAATGTATAAAGGATAACCTTTTTCTTCAACAGCAGTTCTTGCTTCGTAATTTGGTCTGGTTTTACTTACACCAATTACTTTCATATCATCTTGGGCTGAAACAGCATCAGCAACTCTTTTACCGATAGTTCCATATCCATTAATTGCAACAGTTTTCATTTTAATCCCTTTTAAAAATTTAGAATTTAATCTATGTTTTAAGATTTATTATTTAAATTATATATAATTTGATATTTGATTTGCTTTTCAAAATAGTAAATGAAATGAATCTAAAAATGAGTTTAGAAAAAATAATGCTTTGGTTAAAAAATGAAAAAAATAAGAGGATTTATTCTACTTTAAATCCTGCTTCTTCTACAGCTTCTGATAAGTCTGCATCACTTACTTTATCGGTATCTAAGGTAACTTTTGTAATTCCAGAGTCCAAATCAGCTTTAGCATCTTCAACTCCGTCAACATCAGTTAATGATAATTGTACTGCGTTTACGCAGGAAGGACAATGCATTCCTACAACTTTAATTTCTTTTTCTTCGATTGCCATTATGTAGCCTCCATTGTTTTATATAATATGCTTTTTATTTAATTTTATTTAAATTTTTAGTTATGCCTAATTTTTTTGGGAAGTTTGTAATTAACGAGAAGCCCAGAATAAATGATAACGACAACAGAACCGATATTATGTATCAGTGCTCCTTCAATAGGATTTAACAGGCCGAGAAGAGCCATAACCATTGCAATAATGTTTAATGTTAATGAAAATCCTATGTTCATGTTAATTGTTTTGATTGTTTTTCTTGCAATTCCGATTAGGTGGGGCAAATCACCGATGTTGTCGTTAATTAATGCGATGTTTGCGGCTTCTATGGACACATCACTTCCAATGCTTCCCATAGCTATTCCAACATTGGCCTTTTTAAGGGAAGGCGCATCGTTTATTCCGTCTCCAATCATTGCCACCTTGTTGTCTTTAAGTTGTCTTTGGCTGATATATTCGCATTTATCTTCGGGAAGGCAGTTGAATTTTGCATTCGTTACTTTCAGTTCATTTGCAATATAGCTTCCGGCATGTTCATTGTCTCCCGTCAGCAGCGTTGTTGTTATTCCAAGTTTTTTCAATCTTTCTATTGTTTTTGATGAATTTTCACGTACCACATCGGCTAAGATTACTTCTCCTATTAATTCACGATTTTTCACGACAAATATTTCACTTTCACCATTTTTCACGTTAACTGAGCTTTCTATTGAAATGTTTTCATCTTCAAGCAGGGTCTTTTTTCCGGCCATTATTTCAAAGCCGTCAACATAACCCTTCACTCCTTTTCCTATTATCATCCTGAAGTTTTCAACATCCCCAAGCTTTCTGATACCATAATGGCTAACAATGGCCTTTGCAAGGGGATGTTCTGATTTGGACTCAAGAGATGCAAGAAGATACATCATATCGTCGTCTTTGCTGATTACGTCAACCACTTTAGGAGTTCCGTATGTTAAAGTGCCTGTTTTATCAAATACAAGTTCGTTTATGTGAGCCAGCTCTTCTATTGATTGGCCGTCTTTAACCAGGATTCCGTATTTGGTCAGATTTCCTATGGTCGCCATTATTGCAGTCGGCGTAGCAAGTACCAGTGCGCAAGGGCAGAATACTACAAGAACAGTCACTGATCTTGTTATTTCAAATGTGAATAGATATATCAGTATTGATGCAGTAAATGCGATTACAACGATTAATGTCGCCCATTTGTCTGCAGTCTTAACGATTTTTGAATTTTCAGGTGAAGATGACTCGACCAGTTGAATTAACTTTTGAAGTGAACTGTCTTTGCTTTTTTTAACTGCCCTCATCAGGAATGAGCCGTAAAGGTTTATTGTTCCGCTGTAAACTTCGTCCCCTTCGGCCTTGTCAACAGGCATTGATTCGCCCGTCAATGTGGCCTGGTCAATTGATGTTTCTCCGTCAGTTATTATTCCGTCACACACTATGGTTTCGCCCGGAAGTACTTTTAAGGTATCTCCGATATTTATTTCATCAGCATTAATATGTTCTTCTTTTCCGTTACGAATTCTTGTAGCTATTGTCGGTGTCAGTTTCACAAGTTCCTTGATTTTTCCCTGTGTTTTTGATACAGTGTATTCTTCCAGAAATCCTCCAATAGCCATGATTGTTGCAATTTCTCCTGCTGCAAATACCTCTCCAATGATTATTGAAGCTATGATTGCAATTGATACTAGCAAATCTGCTTTTATGTCAAATTCACTTACTAATCCTTCTATACATTCTTTAAATATTGGGATTCCACAAAATATCACGGCAATCCAGGACAGATAATCCAGTGAAAGCGTAAAGCTTGCCACCAGGCTGATTGCGGATATTGTTATCAGTGACAGGTCTATCTTTTCAGTTTTGCCAAACTTTAAATTCATTTCTCACAGCCCCCTGGTATAGATATACCCTATGGGGTATAGTGAAATTTTAAAAAAAAATTAGAGTCTTGAATAGTACTCTAAAATTGTTGAGATATCGCCTAATGCATCATCAACTTCTCCATCATCAATTGCATTCTTAACACAATGTTCTAAATGTCCTTCTACAATAATGTGCCCAACTTTATGTAGTGCAGACTTAGATGCATTGACTTGCATTAGTATTTGTTCACATGGAATGTCTTCGTCAATCATACGGTCTATTGCGTTCAATTGGCCAATGATTTTTCTAAGTCTTCTATGTAAATTTTCGCTATCCATACATTCTTTCAAAATAACACCTACCTATACCTACTAGGGTATATAGAATATTGGAGTATATAAATGTTTCGATGGATCAAAAAAATAAAAAAAAGAAGGAAAATTTTAGGTTTAATTTTCCAGTTGTTCTAGTTTTTCAGGGAAGTAGTTATCAACAACGTACTCGAGCCCGTATTTTGAGAAAGATTGCTGTTCTGCTTTCTTACCGATCTTAAGCATCTTTTTGATTTCAGTTTGCCAGAAATCGTTTTTGTACCTTGGGTCTTTTGAAAGCTCTTTTAATCTCATGACGTCAACATCTTTAAGCTTATCTGTAGGTAAGTCATATTTGATAATGTCAGATGCTGTTACTCCCATGAATTTTGCATTAGGAGTTGCTAAATCATGATTAACGTGAGCTAATTTTGCACTTCCAGAAATAATAACCTGTGCAATGTGGAATCCCCAAGGGTCTCCGTCGTTACAGATGTAGACTGGTAAATCCAATTCTTCATTAACCCTTTTAATGAATCTTCTTGTAGCACGAGCAGCCTGTCCTTTAAGCCCGACAATCAATGTATTAAATCTTTTGTGTGCACTTTCCTGTACCATACGGTGGAACATTCCCATGGTTTCCACTGCAATAACTCTTTCAACACCGCAATCGAGGAATTCAACCTGGTCAATTGTAGGAGAAATTGTATAACCTGATTTTCCTGCCTTTGCAGCGTTAATTTCAACGTCATCATCCAAAAGGGTAATGTCTCCGTAAACTGATGCACCGTCTTCTTCAGGCATTAATCCTAAATCTTCACGGGTTGTACCGAGAGTTACTTCCAAATCCTCTCCAACAATGTTTGATTCCTGCTGTGATTTGAAACTGATTCCCCAACCTTCGGAAACGTAATACATTTCCCTGATGGTAGCGGTTTTTTCTCTTGCAACCAAATCTTTACAGAAATTTGCAACGTAAACCATCTGACCTAATTTTCTGATTTGTTTAACGTTACCGAGAGATCTTCTACCATATCTGTCTCCTAAAACATAGTATCTTTTAGCATCATCGTAAACAATGTTTCCGGTACCTCTTGAAGGAACTCTGATTGAAGGAACTTGTTGCTTTTCAATTTCTTCAATGATTTCTTGACCTAATCCTTTTAACTTGTTGAAAGTATATTCTTTTCTTACTTCTTTATGAGATTTACCTTCCTGATTTATTTTTTCAGCCATATAATCACCTATTCTTCAAAATCTCCTTCATCTTCATCTTCACTGTAATTGAGATTACTGTGCTCTTCATCAACTGCATATCCATGTTCATCAAGCTCTTCCATGATGATTGCGTCAAGTTCTTCTTCTTCGACTTCCTCTTCGACCTTTTCACCAAGCAATTCGGCAAGAGCTCTTTTAGTTACTTTTGCAAGGACTTCATGATATTCAGGAACGCCGGTTTCACCAAGTTTAGCGGCTTCTTCAATAATTACAGGCACATATTCTTCAAATACTTTGGAACGTTTTTCTTTTTCTTTTGCAGCTCTTTTTGCTCTTAAATGTTTTTGGAGCTGACGAGCCAATTTCATTGTAGCCTGTCTGATTTCCTGAACGATTTCAGGTTCTGGAGAAACACTCTGTTTTCCGGTTGAAAGGTAAGGAACCTGTGTTGAAATAATGTTCACGAATAAAGTTAATGGGGTATTGTCCATATCTCTGAGACCGTAACGTTTCCAGTCAATACTTTTTAAAGCTTCTGTAATAGCACAGCTTCCTGCATCGAATGTTAATGGAACTCTGTTTGCAAATCTCATGATCTCGGATTTTCTCTGTTCGTTGACAACTCTTCCTGCATCTCCACCGTAAGCAAGTCCTGCTTCAATAATGAATGATACACCACCTGCATAAGTAACAGGTTTTCTGGTAATTGTGGTTACAAATTCCGGTTTGAGGATTTGTTTCATACCCTTTTCAATCTGATCGGATCCGATTGGTATAAGACCGTCAGTTGGAGGAGCCATAAATTTCATTTTCTTGAAACACTGAACGATAGCTTCTGCTTCCTGGAATGTCATGTCCTTAGGACGTTTGTTCATGTCAATTCCAGTCATTTCAGCTATTTCGTCTGCTCTTTTGTTTGACATTCTGGACATTGAAGAAGTTAACATACTTTTATATCTTCTTTTATCAGTATTTTTTGCCATTGTCATTAAATCGTCAGCGCTTACACCTTTAGGGTGTGGCAATACTTCTTTTGGAAGTGTAGGGACAACGTCTGCTGCTCTTTTGAAGATATATTTGTGTCCTGTTGGGTCCCTGAATGTGATTTTTGCATGAGGGTTACCAATCATGGTTCTTCTGATGTATTCGAATGCACCCTGCTCTGCCATGGAGTAGGAAACCTCTTTAAATTGCAGTTCAATACAGACACCGGTTGATTCTCCAGTATATTCTTCTCTTTCCATTAAAATTCCTGTATTGTTTTTAACATCCATCTGGAATTTCATTTTAACTCCTTTAATTTCATCTCCATCTTTATAACATGAAATTACACGAGCAGGTTTACCTGTAGTCATTTGTGATAATAATACACAACCACTACATCCTAAACCCTGTTGTCCTCTGGATTGGATGTTTCTGAATTTGGATCCTGCAAACATACTGCAGTATACCTGCATTACATAGTCTTCAGGAATTCCAGGTCCGTTATCCTTGTGTCTTAATATGTAGTGCTCTTTGTCAACACGTATTAATTCAATGTCAATGTCTGGTAATATTCCGGATTCTTCGGCTGCGTCAAAACTGTTTGTAATCAATTCGTGAAATACGATAGTTAATGAACGAATTTTCCCGGTAAAACCTAACATCTGTTTATTTTTACGAAAGAACTCTGATGGTGTTAAGTGTTGGAAATCTTTCTGCCAATCAAGTCCTACATCTGTTTCTACCAAATTATGTCCTCCTTTGATTTTTATAGAATTTTCTATAATTAAAATTATTAATTTAATAAGTATATAAATAACATCCGAGAGCATTTGACGAGTAATATTTTTACAGCACCATACCTAGTTTGTTGAAAAATATACAGTAAAATAATAATAAAAATTGTAAAAAATATAGTATTTACACTATGTTATCTATATATGTTGGTTGAAGTATATAATGTTTTGCTATTCACTTCGATAATATTCTATCTTCAAAGCAATATTCTAATAGTAAGGTAATAATTCTATATAAAAAAAGTAGGACAGTAACATAATAATGTTACTGCAAGGTCTCTTCGTCAAAGTCTATGCCGTCTTTGAACTCAATTTTATCATCGTGGATACCGACGAGATCTTTAAATTCCTTAAGTTTAAGTGTTTCTTTTTTGTTTTCCAAAAAGGCATAAACGGATTTGTGTCTGGAACCGTTTAGAATCATTTCAACAGCCTCTTTGGCAATTAAAACATTGTCCATTTCACCAATTAATGAAACTGTTTTTCCATAAACGGCCATGTCAACTTCGGCCAGTTCGGTAATGAGTTCACGGGTCTTACCGTTTTTACCGATGATTCTTCCTTTATATCTGGCCAATGCTTTTTTGGATTTGCCGATATACAAAGGCAATTTCATAATTTCAAGATAAATGTCATCATGAATTAATTTCATAGCAACTTCTGGGTTAAAACCACGTGCTACGGCTTTTACGATGTGATTAGCATTCCAAACACCTAACGGATCTTCCATATCCTCACGGGGAGTGATATAAACAGTTCCATCATCACTATCGATATCAATTATTGTGCCCGTTAATTTTTCAATGGATTTTTTTACATCTCCGTTGGTACCAATTAAAGCACCTACTCTGTTTTGAGGTATTTTTAAATAATCTGTTTCAGGCATTTTTATCACCTTCTTAATTAATTATTTGTTAAAAATTCTATTTAATACTTGTTTTTAATTGATGTTGATTTATAAATTTTTTCATGAAAAATTTTACTTTCTAATGTAAATATTGATTTAAGGAGGTTATATTCAAAAACAAGGTTAAATTGTTCTCTAAAATAACTTACTAACTTATATATTACTTATTACAAATAATTAATTGTAAATGTACTTCATTTCACTTAAACAAAAAAGGTGTGGGTGTTAAAAATGAAAGATAAAGAAACAATTAGAATGCCATTCCCTGAAGATACATTCAACAAAAGACAATTTCCATATTTTGGTGAGGCTTTTCATGAATTACATAATCTTCCGGGTAAATATCTCCAAACCATACCTACTGAAATGCCGAAACTTGGTTGAGGCAATTTGAGGGGAGATATAGCATATTTTGTAATGATGGATGATGCATCGATACATATCATCAATGTGGAAGATGAAACATCAAAGGTGAGAAAAGAGGAACTTGATAAAGCATATAAGTATAAAACTCTTTTCATGTATAATCATTGGAAACCTGTTTTAACTGTAATTACAACTACAGTACCTTTGGATAATTGCTTAAAGGGAATTAATTATTCTCAAAGTGATATATTCAGACCAATGATTTTTTCTCTACCTTATGATGGGGCTTGGAATGATTTAAATAATATGGTTGATAGAATTAACCATCAAGAACTATTCACTAAAACCGAAGGTCTTGAATTCATCACTCTTCCAAGATGCTGTAAGAATAATCAGGAGTTGGCAGTTGAAAAAATCTGTGAAGTGCTTCCTGATATAAACGTAGAAAATGTTTTTACAAAATTTGAGCTGATATATTGTATGCAATGTTTGATTCACAAATATGCAAAGACTGATGAGGATATCTTAAGATTGCAGGAGATGATTGGATTGAAAGAAGCAAAAATCGAAAGAATGAATATTTTGGATAAGGCAGAAGCCAGGGGTGAAATTAAAGGTGAGATTAAAGGTGAGATTAAAGGTTGTCTTAATATTTTAAATGCCTGGGCTAATGATCCTAATAGTGGATATACTGTTGAGGAGTTGGCGGATAAATTTGGTTTCACCGTTGAAGAGATATTGAATGGAAAATAGATTTTTCTCTATTTTCTTTTATTTTTACTATTTTTAAGATTAAAATTTCTATTTTTTTTAAAAATTATATATATCATTAAAATAAATAATTCTTATTTAGGTATTAATATGAATGATAAAATAATTTTAGGACTTCCAAAAGGAAGTTTAAATAATGTGAAAAGAGGAAATACTCATCAGTTATTTGTTGATGCAGGTTATGAGGTTAAAGGATATGAACCTGGCGATGAGTCTTATGAAATTGAAATATTAAACGATGACAGTATTGTTGCTTTTTTAACCCGTCCGCAATCAACTCCCGTTGAGTTAAATAGGGGAATGGTCGATATAGCTATTGTTGGAGAAGACTGGATTAAGGAAGAGTCAGTTTTAAGGGATACAAATACCATCAAGCTAGGGGATTTGGATTATGGAAAAACCCGTTTGATTGTTGCGCTTCCTAAAGAGTCTCCTTATGAAAATTTATCTGACTTTTTCAGAGCAAATAAAGACAGAAAAACTCCAATTTTATGTTTTACTGAATATCCAAACCTGACCAGAAAATTCTTCATGGAAAATGAAGCATATCAGGAAATCTATGGGGATGCAGTACCATTTGTTCAGGTCAGGGGTTTGACTGACGGTGATAATGAGATGGTACAGGTGATTAACTCCGATGGTGCTACTGAAGTTTACATTGCTAAAGGTGCTGATTTAATTGTTGATAATACACAAACCGGAAGCAGTTTAAGAAAAGCAGGCCTAAAAGAAATTGAAACAATCTTACATTCTTCAGCAGGACTTTATGCCAGTGAAAAATGCACAGAAGAAAAACTTGAAAAAGCTAAAATGATTTATGAACAGTTATTGGGTGCTATTACCGCTAAAAAATATTTCGATGTAAAATTCAACATTGAAAACTCCAAAATCGAAGAGGTTTCCAAATATCTTATTGAAAACAAGCTCTGTGCTGATGAACCTACACTCACTCCGGGTTCTGACTTTTCACAGATCAACGTTTTAATTCCTAAATCCAAATTCCCTGAAATGGTTGATGCCATTAAAGGATTTGATGCAACTTCCATTATCAGAAATGATTTAAAACAGTTAATTTATTAATTTCTGGAGGTAAACCCTCTAGATTACTTTTTTTTTGAAAAATTGTCTCTAAAAAAAATAAAAAAATAATGATGGTTATTGTGCCATCATATATGCGTCGTATGCTGCATAGAGACGGAATATTGTCCTGATGATGAAAACAATCCATCCTCTGAATATTAGCATTCCTACAAGGTAAAGTGCTATAAAGACTATGAAAAATATTACTCCTTTTTTAACATCGCCTTCTACAGCTTGGCCTAAACCAGGAAGAATTAATGACAAAATTGCTGCAATTATTGGATGCATATTTTTTACCTCCTTTCCTATTTATTTCCTTATTTATCTTAACTGATTAAAATGTTTATGTCTTTTTGTATTTTTTAAGAAATATTATCGTGATAATTGCTGTTGCAATGACTGAAACTAAATTAGCAATCATTGACGGCAGTCTCAATCCTTCCGGGGCCTGCAGGATATATGCAAATGCAATTAATGAACATGCTATTGCAGGCAGTAATGTAATAATATAAGGTTTTTCTTTCTCAATAAGATAAACGGATGCTGCAAAGAGCACTAATGTGGCTATTATCAGCTGAGCCCATGCAAAATATCTCCAAATCAGACTGAAATCAACAAAAGTCAATAAAAATGAAGCTATAAATAGGGGTATGGCCAGTTTAAGTCTTGAAATTATTTTTTCCTGATTGATATGAAATTCATCAGCCGCTGTAATTCTTGAACTTCTAAGTGATGTGTCTCCTGTGGTAATCGGACAGATTACAACACCGATTATTGTTAAGATTAAACCAACAGGTCCAAGCAACGTCACTGCCATCTCATTGACTCCGACGGATGGTGTTGCTCCGTAAATTACTGCGAGCTGTGGCTGGCCGTGGAAAAATGCCATTGCAATTGCTGCCCAGCACAATGCGATTAAACCCTCTAAAACCATTGCGCCAAAAAATACTGGTCTTGCATCTTTTTCATTTTTCATGCAGCGCGCAACTATAGGTGATTGGGATGAATGAAAACCAGATATGGCTCCGCATGCAATAGTAACAAATAGGTATGGGAAAATAGATTTGTCAGTAAAATATAATCCTTGTGTTGTAAATTCGGGGATGGTATATCCTGGGTTTAAGAGTATGGCTCCAGTCATTAAAATGGCCATGACTAAAAACAAAGCGCCGAAAACCGGGTATATTTTTCCAATAATCTTGTCAATCGGCAATATTGTTGCTATGAAAAAGTAAATGAATATTACTATAATCCAGATAAATGTATTTGTATTGGTTAAGCTAGCAATCAAGTCTGCCGCTCCTGTTGCAAAAGTGGATGCTACAAGAATTCCTGTCATGATTATTAAAGCTGCAACAAATTTTTGGATAGTGCTTCCCAGATACTTTGAAATGATATTCGGCATTGTAGAACCGTCATTTCGCATAGACATGAATCCTGAGAAGAAGTCATGTACGGCTCCTATGAAAATAGTGCCTAAGGTAATCCATAGGAATGCTGCAGGACCGAACAATGCTCCCTGGATGGCTCCAAATATAGGTCCCAAACCGGCAATATTTAAAAAATGAATCAAATATGCCTTAAATGTAGACATTGGCATATAATCGACACCATCTTGAAGTTTATATGCTGGAGTTGTCTTTGTTTCATCAGTTCCTGCAAGTTTTTCGATTGCTTTTCCGTATATGAAATAAGATGCTATTAAAACAACTGCACAAAGAATAAAACTGTACATACGTTTATTTTTTTAGTTTTTTCTTATTAATAACTTTGTTTTAAAATTTAAATATTTAATTTCACAAAACTATTTTTAATTGTTAACCTTTTTTGAGGCTTATTGATGGATTTGAAAAATAATTTGCTTTTAACGTTATACACAATAATAATAGGGGTCATGACCGGATTAATCATATGGTGCTTTATACATGCCATGAACTTCGGAATTCATTTCCTGTGGGATTATCTGCCGGCTTTAATAAATTTCAAATATTATACAATTGCAGTATGTTTAATAGGCGGACTTTTAATAGGGTTGTGGAAGAATAAATATGGAGACAGTCCTGAAGACTTGAATCAGGTAATTAAAAAAGTTAAAAAGGACCATAGATACTCATACAGCAATATTTTTCCGTCCATAGTCTCTTCTCTATTGCCTCTGATATTCGGTGCAAGTGTGGGGCCTGAAGCGGGTTTGACAGGCATTATTGCAGGGCTCTATACATGGATTGGAGACAAATTAAGGATATTTAATGAAGAACTTGAAGAATTGGCCCATATTGGTATTACGGCAACGTTGGGAACAATATTTGTCTCACCTATTTTCGGATTCGTTGAGCCGATTGAAAACGAAGACGGCAAACTGCCGAAAACATCAAAAAATATATTCTATTTTGTAGCTATTTTAAGTTCCTTTGGAATATTTATCTTTTTAAATCATTTAACCCACAATCATGGGGGTCTTCATTCAATAGGTGCTGCTGCTTTATCCGATTTGAATTATCCGGCAATAATACTTCTGATAATTTTAGGAATACTTCTTTCATATGTCTATTTCATTAGCCACAAATTATCTAAAACAATATTTAAAGGTCTTGAAGGTAATTTCATCGTAAAAGGACTTATTGGCGGGTTAATACTTGGTATTATGGGAACATTGCTTCCATTGACCATGTTTTCAGGCGAACAACAGATTTATCTTTTGCTTGGAACAGGCGCCCAGCTGGGAGCAGTCGTTCTGATTTTAACGAGCCTTATAAAAATTCTCTTAACGAATGTCTGTATCGAAACGGGCCTTAAGGGAGGGCATTTCTTCCCGCTCATATTTTCAGGAGCTGCAATGGGCTGTGCATTAAGCATTCTTTTAAATATCGATCCTGTAATTTCAATGGCTGTTGTCACAACGTCATTTATGGCAAGCATCTTAAAAAAGCCTATCGCAGTAGTTTTGCTGTTAATGATTATCTTTCCGATGAATCTAATTCCGATAATGCTTGTATCTGCAGTAATAGCATGCTTATTTAAAACTCCTAAATTTTTTGAAATGATATGAAATGATATTGACTGAGAATTTAATACGGGGATAAAATGCAAAAGAATACAATAATTATAATGGTATTGTTCTTAATTGGATTGGTTTTAGTTTTTTCATATATTAAGGCAGATCCTAATTCTTATAATGGTAAATATGAACCTCCGAATCCTAGAGACATTGAAATTAATGGCATTACATTTTCCGTACCTGGGGGATTCATGGAGGATAGGGATTCATATAGTGCAATCTATGAGGACACCTTTTCAAATCACAGTGTAACAAAAGAAGAAAGGACGTTCCATCAAAATGATATTCTGATATTGTATATTAAAGTATACGATTTAAAGGATGCAAATTTCACACTCAATGATTTGAATGACGGTTCTTATGAAATTAAATCAATCAATGGTATTGAAGGATTCTTTAAAACTGAAGAGGTTGAAACTCATTCGGGTTTTGTAAAAAATAACCATCCAAGGTATTATTTCAATTATGTTAAAGACAATAGGATTGTAATGATTCAGTGTGATGTAATGAATGTTCTTAATCAATTGGTAAAATAGTTATCATGTAATTTAGAAGTTTCCAATTAGTTAGCGTAGTTATATTTTCTAACATAATATGATTAATTAAAATCAACAATTTATTTTTACATTAAAAATTAGCAATAAGTCGGGAAAATCTCACAATTTATTATTATTTCTATATTGAAATATTGTATTTACTTTATAAATTTTTATTAGGTGATTAAAATTGATTTTAGTCAATTTTAAACTCTGAATTTAAAAATAATTAATTTTAAATACTTTAGAGTTCATAACATTCATCATCGGATTCATGATAAATCCATATAGAATTTGTTTGGAAAATGATTTATATAATTTAAATATATATTTAATATCAATATTATTTTTTCAAAAAAGAGGTAATGTATATGAAATGGACTACACTCCAATCTAAAGCTTACGGGTTAAACATTAATGATTTTGTAAGTGATGAATTTCTTGAAAAACTTAGAACTGAGTTTGAAGATAAGGATGTTGATGTTGTTACCTTACAAATTGCTGTAAGAGATAAAGTTAAAGATCCTAAAAATGACGATGCTAAAGTTGACATTATCTCATTATCTAACCGAAATATTGAAGATACTCTATTGCATAAAACTATAGTGGATGTTACATCTGATGAAAATTTTGAAAAAATAAAAAGAGTAATTGATGAATTTTAACATTTTTGTGCAAGAATTCTCCGGCTTCTGCAAGCCGGAGATGAATTGCACTTTAAAGGTATCTTCCTATTATTGAGTTACTTATTTTTTTTAGTTCAATGGGGGTGTTTGTTAGATAGGATTGGATGATTGCTCATCCGCACCCTCTGTGGAACCGTACGTGTCCGTTTCCGAACATACGGCTCGAGCAGAACTTTATCCGAAAGTTCAACTATATTATTCATCGATTCATAAAGTAGTCCTCTTTACTT
>NZ_JAZRKF010000028.1:0-15988 GCF_045646205.1 Methanobrevibacter sp.
TTGAGGGTTTGTGATTGCAGATTTATCTGTTTGTTCAAGGTTATTTTTGATTAGATAATACATTGAAATTCTATTTGTTTTTATAGGTTAATTATTTTTTGGCATTGGTTCATTAGTTTAAGTTGGGTTTTATGTTTCCAACAATAACCATTGATAAAAATAATATCTACTTTTTTTCTTTCAATTTAATAAGATGGATTAACATTAACATGGAGGATTTTGAAATAGAAGTCTAATTTCAAACCCACACATATATAGGAAACGGTTTCGAAAAGCAGTTTTTGAATGCCATACCCTGATGTTAATGTTAATCAGAAATAATCAGAATTCCCCAAATATGGCTTTGGCCTTTTCAGTCACTCTGACTATCTTTTCATTTTCATCTTCTGTTTTCACCCATTCGAGCAATCCCATCTCAATGAAATGCCTAAAATCAACTGAAGGGAATAGTGGTCTTATTCTTTCTTCCTCCGGAGCTTCAGGATACAATATTTCTCTTACATCTTCCATGTTCCATGTTTCACGTCTGGCTTCACGTTTCCACTTGTGAATTATCCTGCAGGTTTCTTCTGAGATGAATCCTTTTTCAAGGCCTTCCTCAATATCTGCAAATGAATCTGTAAGATAGAAATGAGCGTGGCCGGAAGAGAAACCATATTTTTGAACTCTTTCTTTTTGAGGTATTGAATGGAGGAATTTCGCAGCGTCTGCACGTGAACTTTCCCATGTCAATCCTGAGGTGTCATTCTCATCAGTAAAGTCAATTACGTGTTCGTAAATCCAATTCAATAGGTTTTCATCAGTTTTTCGAATCATTGTTATACACCATTTTTTGTCGTCGGTGTTTAAGTGTTTCAAAAAACAGCTATTTAACAGATGAGCAAGAGAGCATTTGGTAAGTATTCGGTTTTTAAAAAAAGAAGATGTGGGATTTATTAATCCCACTTTCACGCTAAAGTAATTATTTGGCCTCTTCGGCCATCAGACGTGACTTGATATATTTCAGGTCATCTTCCATGTTTTCCACATGCTGGCGGTAGTCCCTGTGTTCATTTTCAAGTTCGATGTATTCAGGACTTTTGATGTCAATGGAGTTGACGTCCAGGTTAATGGTCAGGCAGTCCATGTGCTTGATATATTCTGATCTTATGTTTTCAGGATTGTCAAAAAAATAGCTTTTCCTGACTTCTGTTTTTGCCCTTCCCTGCAGGGCGTCTATGGTGTCCATGTCCAGTCCGCTTTCACGTAGCTGGCTTGCATGGAATTTCCTCATCATGTGGCTTCTAAAACGGCTGCTGTATCCGACCTTACCAAGTCCGAGCTGATTGTTTATTGCCCTGAACTTTTTGATGAATTCCTGTCCGCTGATTTTAAACAGTGGTGAGTCCGGTTGAAGATATCTGTTTTCACTTAAAAGGTAGTTGATTATTTCAACTGTTGCTTCAGGGCTGCAGCAGGTGTAATAATACTTGTTTGTTTTCTGCCTTCTGAGATAAAACAGAGGAACGATTGTCTGATTGTCTTTCATCCTTTTGAGTGCTTCATAGATATCATCGCTTTTGTGGTAGACTTCGGTTGCAGTGATGAAGTCTCCAACGGTGAGGTTCAGTGTTTCCATTCTTGCACATCCGGATGAGCTCATGAACAATATTATTGATCTCATGAGTGGAGCGGATATTTTCAAAGCTTTTTTGATTATTTCTTTGTCAGGCAAATCTTTGAAGCTGATTACCACATCATCAATGTTTTTGTTGCTGATTGGTGGTAATGGATGAATTTCTATTTCGAAATGCCTGTAGAATGCAAGCAGTTTGCTGAATCTGCTTTTGGCTGTGGTGTATGCGTGTTTTTCGTACAGGTATGCCCTGAAGCCCAAAAGTCTTTTTCTCAGTGATCTGTATTTCCAACGTTTTCCTTCTTCCTCTTCTCTTTCCGCTTCATCAAGAAGTTCCACCATTGTCATGTCATTGTAGGTGGCATATTCCTTGATGTAGATTCTGTAGGAATCAAGGGTGCTTTTTTTGAGATTCCTTGTGTTTCCAAAATAGGTGATGAGCTCGCTATCACTTTTCATAGTCATATATACTACCCCTTACTAAATTCAATTTTGCCAAGAGAGCATTTGGTAAGTATTAAAAATTATTAAAAATCTATGAAAAATGTGTGACAGTAGTATGGCTTTAATCAAAAAGTGTACGATAATATGGCATATCCATACTTGACATAAAATTTTTTCCTATTATTTTTCGTTAGTGCTCATATATTGGTCAAAACAAATATATTAAATTTGTTAAAATAATTATAATATATTGTTAAATTAAACAAGACTTATAAAGGATAAATACTATGGAAAATCGTACTGGAATTTTTACAAATGGGATTATTTGGTTTGGAGTTGCTATTTCTGTTTCTGAAATTGAAGCAGGAATACAGATAGGGTCACTTTCATCTCTAAACTCATTATGGCTTCCATTAATACTTGGGCATTTGCTGGGCGGATTAATGCTTTTCTTAGTAGGTTATATCGGTGCCAAAATGAGGATGAATGCAATGGAAACAGCTACCTCTGCTTTTGGCAGATATGGCTCTAAATTTTTTGCCGCATTGAATGTTATGCAGTTGGTGGCCTGGATAGCGGTATTGAATGCTCAGGGGGCATCGGCTTTGGCCGGTTTAAATCCACAAATTTCATTTCCGTTAATGTGTATGATATTTGCTATATTTATTGCTCTGTGGGTTTATGTAGGACTTCAACGTTCATCAAAAGTCACAACAGTTGTGATGGCGATTCTTACATTACTGCTTGTAGTATTAACTGTCCGATTATTCGGATTTAACGGTTCTGGAGTGATGTCTACTGTTAATGCTAATTCTAAAGCTCTTGACTTCTGGAATATTTTTGAAATTTCAATCGCCATGCCAATTTCATGGCTGCCGGTTATTTCAGATTACACAAAGGATGTGGAAAAACCGGTTAATGCTACTGCAGTTTCTGCTATAGCATATACTATTGCGAGTCTTTGGATGTATTTCATTGGAGTAGAAATTGCATGCATGGGTCTTAATAATGTTGCAGAGGCAATTCTTCTTGCAAATCTTGGAATTCCGGGAGTAATTATCATGGTTCTTTCAACTATTACAACTAACTTTCTTGCAGCCAACTCTTCAGGCGAATCTGCAAAAGCTATTTTCCATAAACTCAATCCCAAAATTGTAGGGGCCTGTGTAAGTTTTTTAAGTGCATTAATTGCGATTTTAGGTATTATGGATCATTATATCAGTTTTCTTTACCTTATCGCTTCAGTATTTGCTCCAATGGCTGCAGTATTATCGGTTTCATATTATTTTGACATCGGTAATGATGGTGTTTCAAAATGGAATATGTTCGCATGGTTTGCCGGCTTTATTATATATCAATTGGCTTCATATCAGGATTCAGTCTTTTTAGGTCCGACCCTTCTTGCCATTATTGTATCTGCATCAATCACATATCTTGGAAAATATTTAAAAAGAGGAGTCAATTACCGTTAATATTTCTTAATGATTTTTGTTACTACTTGTTGTGTATTTAAAATTTCTTATTCTGATGGAATTGTTGCTAAAGCCATATGTCAATTATTTATTTGTTAAAATAACACTTAAATTGAGGTGCTTTTTTTAGATTCATATTATCTTACATTATCAATCACTACTTTTAATAATATTAAAATTATAAATAAATAATAATTCACATATTATTTTTTAAATAATATTATACTTTTAAGGTGTGTAAATGGAGAAAAAGATTAATGTACCTATTAATGAGGATAGTGTGGCTGATTTAAAAATTGGTGATGTTATCAGTTTGACCGGAAATATATTGACTGCAAGAGATCAGGCTCATAAAAGAATCCTGGAGGAAGGCGCTCCTAGAGATATTAAAGGAGCAGCAATTTTCCATGCAGGTCCAATTATAACTCAGGATGGTGACGATTATAAGATGGTGGCCATCGGACCGACCACATCAATGCGTATGAATCCGTATCAAAGTGATGTGATTGCTATGGGGCCGAAAATAGTGATTGGAAAAGGCGGTATGGATGATACTGTTCGTGAGGCATTGATTGAAAATGAGGCTGTTTATGTTGTTGCAACAGGCGGTTGTGCTGCATTGTATGTTGATGCCGTTGAAGAGATTGAAAGTGTCGATTGGCTTGATTTGGGAATGCCTGAAGCTATTTGGAATTTAAAGGTCAAAGATTTCGGACCGCTTATTGTGGCCATGGACAGCAAAGGCAATAGTTTATATGATTGAATGTTATTATATATATTATAATTTTTAAAATTATTAATTAAAGTTTGGAGTTTTTAAAATGTCAGATATAAATGAACTCGCAGAAAAAAGATTAAAATCAAGAATTAGAAAAATTAAAAAATGCAATAAAAGTGAAGAAGAAAAAGAAAAGTTCTTTTCTCAATTAGGAACTTCCTTTGAAATATTTTTCCCACCAACTAAAAAATCAGATACTGTCAGTGACAGTTTAATGATTTGGGTTACTCCTGAAGGTAAAGTTCTTGATGCCGAATATTCCTATGAAGAACCTGAAGAAGAACAATACACTTCAATTCCAATGACTGAAAAAGATTTAAAACCTTTCCTTGAAGCTTTTGCTGATATGAAAATCGAATTGGATGATTCATAAATGATTGTAAACAATTCTTTGGATGAAGTTAAAAAAAGAGAAAACGCTTTATCGATAATTAAAGACTGGGTTTTAAATAAATCCCGTGATTCATTATATGATTTGACGGGTTTGTCTGGAGGATTTATTGCAAGCCCTTCAGAATTGAATCTTTTGGAAACATATGTCGGTCCGGCAATTTTTGAAGAGGAACTTCAAAAGGTGGGCATTGAGCATATGGGTGGTGAAAAAGTTCTCCCTTTAAATAGAACTTCTTCCGGAATTCTTGCAACAATTTTGGCTCTTGTAAGTGAAAATACTAATGTAGTTCATTATTTGGCAGAATTACCTGCACATCCATCTATTCCTAGAAGCTGTGCTTTAGTTAATGCTAATTATAGTGAAACTGATAATTTTGATGAGTTTTCAATACCTGAAAACACTTCTCTTGTTGTCATTACCGGTTCAACAATGGATCATAAGGTCATTGATTTGGAAAACTTTAAGAAAGTTATAGAAATGGCTCATGAAAAGGATATTCCTGTAATGGTTGATGACGCTTCCGGAGCAAGACTGCGTACTGTCGTATTCAATCAACCGAAAGCCTGTGATTTGGGCGCAGATATTTCAATAACAAGTACTGATAAATTAATGCCCGGTCCAAGAGGAGGATTAATGGCAGGTCGAGCTGATCTGATTGATGAAATTAAAGTAAAGGTAAATCAATTTGGTCTAGAAGCTCAGCCTCCGGCAATTCTTGCTATGATGAATGGTATTAAAAATTTCAATGGAGACAATTTAATCAAAAGCTTTTCAAGAAAGGATGAGCTTTTGGATTTGTTAAATCAGAATTTCAATAATTTTAAAGCTACACCTACAGGTGTAATGATTACTCCAAGTGATTTGGCCAGTGAAGTTAAAGTATCACATAACTTATCTGATGATGATTTGGCTTATGTATTCTCTTTTATTTTATTAAAGCAGCATGGTATAATTACCATTCCTCCAGTCTCAATGCCTGGAGCATCTGCCACAATAAGATTTGATTTATCAACAAGTGATGCTTTTAATTTGGATTTGGCTGAATTAAATAAAAAAATAGTATCTTCATTTAATAACTTGGAAAAATTAGTTATTAATGAAGACAAATGTATGGAGATTGTATTTAGTTTTTAATTATACATTCTCCGGAAATTACTTTTTCTAAGGTTCCATCAATTTTTTCAACGACCAGAGCACCCTCTCTGCTGATTCCTAAAACATATCCGTCATAGGATTTGCTGAAAGGTTCTCTTACTTCAACGATTTTTCCGATTGAATATGAATATTTTCTCCATTCTTTAAGGATTGCTTCAAATCCTCCTTCATTGAATACTCTACCTATTTTTTCAAATTCTTCAAGTAAAATTGCAATTACATTGTTTTCATCAACTTTATGGCCTAATTCAATGTCCAATGTTGTTGTTCCTTCCTGTAATTCTTTGGAAAGCACATCTACATCAAAATTAGCGTCAATACCAACACCGATAATAACATTTTCGATTGTGTTGAATTTGGTGATTGCTTCTGTTAAAATTCCACAAACTTTCTTATCGTTGATAAGCACATCATTCGGCCATTTGATTTCAGCATTATCTATTCCTATTCTTTCAAGAGCTTTAACAACTGCAACACCTGTAGCAAGTGTTATCATAGGGATTTTTGAATGGTCTACTTTTGGATTTACAATAAGGGATAACCAGATTCCTCCTAATGGGGATTCCCAATGTTTTCCAAGTCTTCCTTTAGCATCACTTTGCTTTTCAGAAATGATGACAGTACCATGTTCTGCACCGTTTTCGGATAAGAATTTGGCCACTGTATTGGTGGACATGACATCTTTGAAAAGATATACTTCTTTTCCAATGACTTCGGTATTTAAACTGTCCATAATTTTATTTCTGCTTAAGTATTCAGTTTCCTGGTGACCAACTTCTTTAATGATATCAGCAAAATCATTAATTTCAACTTCACGGATTTCTTCAATGGTTTTTTCAGAAAATCTTTCTTCTTTTTTCAATATATTAATTATTTCATTTTGCATTTTAATCCCATCAGATTATTTTTTAGCCATATGTGCCATTGCTTGGTTTTGATAAGATCCGACTGCTGCGGATATTGCGGCAATTTTTTTACCCGGCATGAATGTGGATTTCATTTTATTTACAATCTCTAAATCTTCTGCAATAACATTCACCATTTCAGTTTCAATACCTTTTTTGTAGTCGTCAATGAAGTGTGTATTTAAATCTCCACTGATGAAGTTTGGATTTCTTAAAACTGCTTTATGGAATGGAATCGTAGTTTTTACACCTAAAATAATGTATTCGCTTAATGCTCTTTTCATTCTGTTTATGGCATCGTCACGGTTTCTTCCATAGGTAATTAATTTAGAAATCATTGAATCATAAAATGTTGGAATTGTATAATTCATATAAACACCACTGTCTAGACGTACGCCAGGTCCTCCAGGAGATCTGTAACCTGTAATTTTACCAGGATTTGGTGCAAAGTCATTAAGTGGGTCTTCTGCATTAATACGACATTCAATTGCGTGACCGGTAACTTTAATGTCTTTCTGTTCGTAACTTAATTCTTCGCCGGCAGCAATTTTTATCTGTTCTTTAATTAAATCAGTATTGGTAACAAGTTCTGTAATAGGATGTTCTACCTGAATACGTGTATTCATTTCCAGGAAATAATAGTTTCCATTATCATATAAAAATTCCACGGTACCTGCGCTGGTATATCCGATATATTCTGCAGCTTTAACAGCGCTTCCACCCATCTGTTCTCTTAATTCTTCAGTCATGATTGGGGAAGGTGCTTCTTCAAGCAATTTTTGGTGTCTTCTTTGGATAGAACATTCCCTGTCCGCTACATGAATAACATTACCATGTTCATCAGCTAAAAGCTGGAATTCGATATGTCTTGGTTTTTCAAGGTATTTTTCAATAAATACTGTTGAATCACCGAAGTTTGTAGCTGCGACAGATTGTGTGGATTCAATAGCACGTATGAGTTCTTCTTCTTCATAAACTGCACGCATACCAATACCTCCACCACCTGCGGAAGCTTTAACAATTACTGGATATCCGATTTGTCTGGCTATTTCTTTAGCTTCTTCAATATCACTTACACCTTCAGGTGTTCCTTCAATAACTGGCACGCCTGCTTTTTTCATCAGTGCTTTTGATGTGATTTTATCTCCCATTTCATGGATAACTTTTCCGCTAGGTCCGATAAGTTTAATTCCATTTTTTTCACATTCTTCTCCAAATTTAGGATTTTCTGCTAAAAATCCATATCCTGGGTGAATAGCATCGGCTCCAGAATCAAGTGCAATATTGATGATTTTTTCAATATTTAAGTAGGATTTGGCAGGTGAGGGGTTACCCAAAGGATAACTTTCATCCGCATAATTTGTATAAAGAGAAGTCTTATCTGCATCAGAGTATATCGCTACGCTTTTCATATCAAGTTCACGACACGCTCGCATGACTCTGATAGCTATCTCTCCTCTGTTTGCAATTAATACTTTTTCAAACATTTTGAAACCTCAAAGTAATTTTTATGATATTAAATATATGTACTATAAATTATAAATTTGTTGTTTATATGAAAAAAATTACGAGAAAAAGACATTTGGAAATGAAAATACAATCCATACCTCCCCATCCAAAACCGAAAGTGGAACTTGAACAGTATGCCACTCCATCAGTCATTGCTTCTGATCTGTTGTGGAATGCACTGTCTTTAGGGGATATTGAAAATAAAAATATTTTGGATTTGGGCTGCGGCTGCGGAATATTTTCCATAGGTTCAGCATTACTTGGAGCCAATTCAGCTATTGGAATTGACATTGATGAGGAATCCATAGAATTGGCCGGAAATACTGCTCGTGATTTTTCTCTTGACAATGTTAATTTCATTGTATCTGATGTTTTAAATTTTAATGAGGATTTGGATATCGATACCGTTTTTCAAAATCCTCCTTTCGGATCTCAAAAGAATGCTGAAAGAGGCGTTGATTTGGAATTTGTTCAAAAAGCCCGAGAATTTGAACCGGATGTTTTGTATTCTTTTCATATGGCTTCAACTGAGGAATTCCTAATCAATTATTATGAAAGTCTTTCTTTTGAGATTACCCATATTTTCAGATATTCATTTCCGATTCCGAAGATATATGAATTTCATAAAAAGGAATCTCAGAATGTCGATGTTATTGTAATAAGGTCAATACTTTAAATATAATTATATAAAGATGTATTCTTGGACCGATTTGTGATTTAATTTTTTTTCACAAACTCTATTTTTTATTTTTTTAGTCTAAAAAACAATACCTTTATATAGTAGATTACTGATATATTATAGTAATATATTCTCTGAGTATAAAAAAGTTGGTAGCATAAAAAGAGCTACAGGTATTATAATTGATATAATACTTTAAAATGTGTAAATCTATTTTAGTGAAGCTATAAATGTAGGGTAATCTTTATATAGTTTACATAATATATTATGTATGATGTATAAAGATGAGCTATCTATATTTATTCCAAATTCATTTCTTTCTGAGTCTAAAGATCTCAAAGTCCGTACTTACAAAGTAGGGATTTTAGGTAGAGCTTTAGCCGTGTTTCAAGCAGATAACGTGATTATCTATAATGATGATCATATGAAAAATGAAGATGGAGAAAGTGACGGAGCCTTTATGGCTGAAGTTTTAAGTTTTATGGACACACCTCAATATTTGAGGAAACAAGCTTTTCCAATAAAAAAGGAACTCAAGCATGTAGGAATACTCCCGCCGCTTAGAACTCCGCATCATCCTTTGAATAATCAACCAGACGTCGGTGATTATAGACAGGGTTATACTGTAAAAAGAAACAAGAAAGGAACTTTTGTGGATATCGGTATGGATAAACTTGCATTCTGCAAAGAACAACTTACTGTTAAAGAAATTTTTGACTTTAGGATTGTTAAAATAGCTAAGAAAGAAGTAATAGTCACACCTGATAAACCAGATGACATTTACTGGGGATATAATGTAATATCCTCTAATAAGAGTCTTAAAAATAGCTTAAAATTAATTAAACCTAATCTTGTAATTGAAACTACAAGATATGGAGATTATATTGATTCTATTTTTGATGAATTAAAGCATAAAGTAGAAGAATCTAAAAGTATTGCTATTTTGTTTGGTGGCCCTTATTCTTCAATTCAAGAAGATGTTTCAAATCCTAATTGGGATTTAATCAAATTAAATACTATTCCTGGTCAGGGTACTGAAACTGTTCGAACTGAAGAGGCAGTTGTCGCTACGCTTTCTTTATTCAACTTTATGAGATTTTAATTCACTTTGTTTATTAGTTTTTACACTGCTAATAGATTATTTGCTCAACTTTTTATACATTGATATTTTTGGGACTCGCCAAAAATAACTTAGCGCAGAATTATTTATACATTAAATTAATTCTTTATTGTGCTTCAAATAAATTTTAGCTCAATAGAATATATTGAAATAATATTTATCTAGTTGTATGATTTTTACAGCTATTTATTATTCGATAAAATTATTTTATGTAATTTTATCAACATAGCTTTTTTCAAGCTATCAAAAAATTGAATATGATTAAAATAAAGGAAAATATATATTAAGGAGGTTAATGAATGGTAAGACATCACCAGCCAAGAAAAGGGTCTGTTGCTTACAGTCCAAGGAAAAGAGCAGCAAAAGAAACCCCTAGAGTAAAGGCTTGGCCGCAAAATGATGAACCAAAATTACTAGGCCTCGCAGGGTATAAAGTCGGTATGACTCATGCTTTAGTCACTGATACCGATAAAAACTCTCCAACTAATGGTATGGAAGTTTTCACTCCAGTTACCGTTTTGGAAGTCCCTCCAGTCGTAGTAATGGGAATTAGAGCATACGAAAAAACTTCTCGTGGATTGAAAGTAATCACTGAAGTACTTGCAGATAATTTGGATGAAGAACTCTCTAGGAAAATTTCACTTCCTAAAGAATACAATAAATCTGAAGCTATTGCAAAAATACAAGGTGTTTTAGATCGCACAGAAGATATCAAAGTCTTAGTACACACCAATCCAAAAGTTACTAGTGTTCCTAAGAAAAAACCAGACATATTTGAATGTGGTATCGGAGGCGCAAACGCTGAAGAAAAATTAAACACCGCATTAGAGTTATTAGGTAACGAAGTAAAAGCTAGTGACATCTTGAATGAAGGTCAATTTGTTGATGCAATCGCAACTACAAAAGGAAAAGGATTCCAGGGTGTAGTTAAAAGATGGAATATTAGAATTCAATATGGTAAAGCTACTAGAAGTGGTAAAGGAAGACACGTAGGTTCAATTGGTCCTTGGACTCCAAGAAGAACTATGTGGACTGTAGCACAGGCAGGTCAAATGGGATACCATAAAAGAACTGAATTCAACAAAAAAGTTTTAAAAATTGCATCTGCTGATGAAGTTGATCAAATCAACCCTGATGGTGGATTTATTAAATATGGTCTTGTTAAAAATGATTACATTTTAATTAAAGGTTCCGTTCCTGGACCATCCAAAAGATTAGTTATTTTAAGACAAGCTATCAGACCTAGTAAAAAATCTGAGGATATACCTCAAATCAACTACATAAGTACAAAATCTAAACAAGGGGTATAATCATGAAGGCTAATGTTTATTCTATTAATGGGGAAGTAAAAGAAGAAATCGAACTTCCTGCTATTTTTGATGAAGTTTACAGACCAGATTTAATCAAAAGAGCTGTTTTATCAGCACAATCTGCTAGAGTACAACCATGGGGTAATGACCCAATGGCAGGTAAAAGAACTTCCGCTAAAGGTTGGGGTTCAGGTAGAGGTACTGCTAGAGTTCCTAGGATTAAAAACGGTTCAAGAGCAGCTTTTGTACCAATGGCTATTGGTGGTAGACAAGCTCACCCAACAAGAGCTGAGAAAAATCATCACGAAAAAATCAACATAAAAGAAAGAAGATTCGCAATCAGATCTGCTGTTGCAGCAACTACTGATAAAGAACTCGTTGCTAACAGAGGACACAAAGTCGAAGATTTAGAACAAGTTCCTATCATTGTAGAAGACGAAATCTGTTCTGTTAAAACTACTAAACAAACTCGTGAAATTTTCCAAAGTTTAGGAGTTTATGATGATATCATTCGTGCAAAAGAAGGTAAAAGAATAAGAGCAGGTAGAGGTAAAACAAGAGGAAGAAAATACAAAAAAGTAAAAGGGCCTCTTTTAGTTGTTGGTGAAGATGATGGTATCAGCTTAGGTGCAAGAAACCACGCTGGTGTAGATGTTGTTGTTGTAGACAACTTAAATGCTGAATTATTAGCACCAGGTACTCACCCAGGAAGACTTACTATTTACACTAAATCTGCTGTAGAAAAGTTAGGAGGTTTATTCCAATAATTTTGGAAAATTAAGGTGATTATTATGGATTCATACTCAATTATTATTAAACCTCATGTTACTGAAAAAACCATGAACTTAATCGATGAAAATAATGAAATTACTTTCGTCGTACGTCGTAGCGCTAACAAAAAGCAAATCAAAAGAGCTTTTGAAGAGTTATACGAAGAACAAGTTGCTAGAGTAAATACTCACATTACTCCAAAAGGTGAAAAAGTAGCATACATTAAACTTGTTGAAGAAGAAATGGCAGAAGAACTTGCTGTCAGAATAGGAGTATTCTAAGGAGGAATTTGAATGGGAAAACGATTAATACATCAAAGAAGAGGTAAAGGAACTCCTACTCATCGTGTTGCTTCTCATCGTTTTAAAGATAAAATTAGATACAGATCTTTCGATGCATTAGAAAAAGAAGGTAGTATTAAAGGTATAGTCATTGATATTGTACATGACCCAGCAAGAACCGCTCCTATTGCAGAAGTAAAATTCGAAAATGGAGAAAAGAAATTTATCTTAGCACCTGAAAGCATTCAAGTTGATGATGAAATTGAATGTGGTATTTCCGCACCTATTAAATTTGGTAACACATTACCGCTCGCTGAAATTCCTGAAGGTACTCCAATTTACGATATCGAAAATACTCCTGGAGACGGTGGCCGTTTTGTAAGATCTTCTGGAACTTATGCTAATGTCGTTACTCACGATGCAAATCAAACTGTTGTAGAATTACCATCTGGTGAATTAAAATACTTAAACCCTAATTGTCGTGCAAGTATTGGTGTTGTAGCTGGTGGAGGTAGAAAAGATAAACCTTATCTTAAAGCCGGTAAAAGATGGCACGCTCTTAAAGCTAAAGGTAAAAAGTGTATGACTGTTAGAGGAGTAGCAATGAACGCTGTAGATCACCCTCACGGGGGAGGTAACAGACAACATCCTGGTCGTCCTACTACTATTTCAAGACATGCGCCACCAGGAAGAAAAGTTGGTTCAATTGCAGCTAGAAGAACTGGATTAAAAAGATAGATAAGAGGGTGTTTCATTGGCAAGAAAAATATTTAAATATAAAGGTTATACTCTTGAAGAATTACAAGAAATGTCTTTAGAGGAAGTAATGAAATTATATCCTGCAAGACAAAGAAGATCTTTGAAAAGAGGATTCTTACCAAGACAGCAAAAAGTTTTGGATAAAATGAGAAAGTTGAATAAAGAAGGAACTAAAGATGGTCGTCCTGTTGTTGTTAGGACCCACTGTAGAGATATGATTGTTATACCTGAAATGGTTGGAACCACTTTCGGTATTTACGATGGCCGTAACTTTGTTGAAGTAAAAATCACTCCTGAAATGTTAGGACATTACTTTGGTGAATACGCACCAACCAGACAAAGAGTTCAACACGGTGACCCAGGTATGGGAGCTACAAGATCATCTATGTTTGTACCACTTAAATAAGGAGATTAGATCATGGCTAAAAATGGATACGCTTATAATAAAGAAGTTGACGAAGCAAAAACTGCACGTGCTATGGCAAAATCTCTCAAGATTTCACCAAAACACAGTGTTGAAATTTGTAACGCAATCAGAGGAATGGAAGTTTCTAAAGCTAAAACTTACTTAGAAGACGTTATGGAAATGAAAAAATCCGTTCCTTTCAAAAGACACAATAAAGGTGTTGGACACAGAAAAGGTCAAGAAGGATGGGCTAGTGGTAGATATCCTGTAAAAGCAGCAGAACAAATTTTAAAAGTTTTAGAAAATGCTGAAGCTAATGCTGAATACAAAGGTATGGACACTGAAAAATTATTCATTGAACATATCTCAAGTCACAGAGGTATTGTCATTAGAGGTTACATCCCTAGAGCATTCGGTAGAATGACTCCTTTCAATACACCTACAACTCACATTCAAATAGTTTTACAGGAGGCTAACTAATGATAGAAAAAGATTTTGTCACAGAGGGCCTTAGAAGAACCAGGATTGATGAATACTTAGAAAAAGAACTTGAAAGAGCAGGATACGGTGGTATGGATGTTCAAATCACACCTTTAGGTACCATGGTTATTGTTTACGCAGAAAGACCTGGTATGGTTATTGGTAGAGGTGGAAAAAACGTTAGATCTATTACCAACACTCTTAAAAACGAATTTGGATTAGACAATCCTCAAATCGAAGTTAAAGAAGTTGCTGTACCTGAACTTAACCCTAAAATCATGGCTTACAAAATAGCTAACATGTTACAAAGAGGTATGCACTTCAGAAGAGTTGCTTACTCCACTATTCGTAGAATTATGGGTGCAGGAGCTCAAGGTGTAGAAGTTACTATTTCTGGTAAAATCAGAGGTTCAAGATCTGCTGTAGCTAAATTCGTTGAAGGATACATTAAAAAATGTGGTGAACCTTCAATCAGATTAGTTGAAGAAGGTTTTGCAACTGTTCAGTTAAAACCTGGTGTATTAGGTATTTATGTAAGAATTATGCCTCCAGAAACTGTCTTACCTGATTCCGTTGAAATTCTTCCTCCAAAAATGATCATCGAAGAAGATGATGGTGAAGTTATTGAAGAAGAAATCGATGTTGAAACCGAAGAAATCATCGAAGAGGAAGAAATCGTCGAAGAAATCGAAGATTTAGAGGAATTAGAAGAAGTAGTAGAAGAAGTTGTCGAAGAAGAAGCTACTGAAGAAGTAGAAGAAGATGATAGTTAAATACTAAATTTAATTATCTTAAAAGAGTTGGAACAATGGCGATTTTAAGAAGTAAAGAAATTTGGGACATGGAAGTTGATGAGATTCAAGAAAAATTAGTTGAACTCAGAACTGAATTATCCAAAAATGTTTCTAAAAGTGCAGCTGCCGGGGTTAATGAAAATCCTGGAAAAATTAGAGAATTAAAAAGAACAATTGCTCGTGTTCTTACAATATTGAATGAAAAACAGAAGGAGAATTAAATGTCAAAAATCTGTGATGTATGTGGGCTTCCTGAGGAACTTTGTGTCTGTGAAGAAATCAGACGTGAAGTTCAGGCTGTAAAAGTTTTTACAGTTAGAAGAAGATTTGGAAAACTCATGACAATTATCGAAGGTATCGATGAACATGAAATTGATATCAAAGAGCTTACTAAAACTCTTAAAGCTAAATGTGCTTGTGGTGGAACCGCTAAAAACAGTCAAATAGAACTTCAAGGTGATCATAAAGTAAAGGTCAAAGAAGTTTTGTCTGAAATGGGTTTCTCATCCGATTCAATTGAAATTCGTGAATCTAAGAAAAATAATAAAAGGAGAAGATAATCCTTCGATATGTTCAATAAAATTTTATAATTTTTCTGCATGATTTATTATAAATGTTTTAGTTAAGAGATTTGGGAATATGATTACTTCAAAGAATCTAGTTCATCATGAGTTCATTGGATTGAAAGTTGATGTGAAAAGTAAGACAAATAAATCTCTTAATTTATATGGAATTATTATTGATGAGACAAAAAATACCTTTAAAATTGAATCTGAGGGTCAGGAAAAGTTAATTCCCAAAAACGGTTCAATTTTCACTTTCGAAATTCCATCTGGTGAAAAAGTCGAAGTGAATGGTGACATTTTGTCAATTCGTCCTGAAGATAGAATAAAAAAAAGGTTTAAAAAAATTTAAATGGTGATAATATGGTTGGGCTTAATGTTCAAGAACCAGAAACTACATGCGATGATCCTAACTGTCCTTTTCATGGAACTTTGCCTGTAAGAGGCCAAGTCCTTGAGGGTGTTGTTGTAAGTGATAAAGCAGAAAGGACTATTAGTGTCGAACGTAGTTACTATAAATTCATTAGAAAATATGAAAGATATGAAAAAAGAA
>NZ_JAZRKF010000029.1:0-104761 GCF_045646205.1 Methanobrevibacter sp.
AGTGTAATTACCGTCACCGGAATAAATCACTTCAACAGTATGATTACCAGGCAATATGTTATCAATAGGAATAACAGCACTACCGTTAATCAAATCAGTAACAGTGTACTCCTTACCATCAATAATCACAGTCACATTACCTGTAGCATTTTCAGGTAACTCAACAGTAACAGTACCGTTAGTTGAATTAGCAGGAACATCAACAGTAACGTTCATTAAAGGAGAGGAATCGGCTTTAGAATTGACAGTTATGCTTGCATTTGTACCTGTGCTGAGATATTTGTCGTTTTCTAAGTATGTTATTCCAACAGGATATTCGCCAGCATCCAATTTCTTAATTGTTACTTCAGATACACCGTCTTTCATTTCTTTGAGGTATTTTTCTCCGCCAACTTCAACAATGATTTGACCTGTTCTGTCTTGCGGACCTTTTACAGTGATTACTGCATCTTCTCCAACAGTAATAGTGACATTATTTGCTGAAATATTTTTAGTAATTTTATTTACTTTAAATGTTGCATTATTGGATGATCCGTAGTAATTATCATCACCATCTAAAACAGCAACGATGTCATAAGTACCATAAACAGCCTTATCGATAGTAATCTTATCATCTTTAGGAGTGTAAACTTTACCGTTAATTGTAACGACAAGATTACCAGTTGAGTTAACAGCCTTTACAGTAATTTCAACAGTATCATCAACATCATAATTATCGTTAACTTTAATAACAACAGCAGATGAAGCTTTGTCAACGACATTCACCCAACCGTTAGCACCGGTTTCAACATACTTATCATTTTCCAAGTAAGTAACAGTGACTGAGTTATTGCCAATATCCAATCCTTTAACTGTTAAAGCAGCGCTGCCTTTAGTCAAGTTAACTGCATAATCAATGCCGCCAACATTAACAACCAGATTAGCATCACGGTCATCGGAACCGACAATCTTAATTACTGCATCATTGCCAACAATAATGCGGTCGACATTAATCACAGTAACATTAGGTGTTAACTTATTAACAGCAAATGTAGCGTTCTTAGCTGCGCCAGTAAAGTTTTCATCACCATCTAAAATAACATCAACAATGTATGTGCCGTTAGGTAAACCTTTAGGTATGCTTACATTATTGCCTGTTAAATTATAGTTTTTACCATTGATTTTAACAGTAATAGCACCAGTGGAATTGAAACGGGTTACATTAATGACTATGTCATCGTCCACATAATAAATGCTGTTTACTTCAAGGATTACATCTGAAGTTGCTTTAGCAATATTGAATACAGTACTATTGGATTTGGTTGCATAATAACCGTCATCGGCATAAGTTACATCAACAACGTGATCACCGGCTTTCAATGATGGGAGAGTTACTTTAACAGCATTTCCATCAACAACATAATTGTTGTAGACAACTCCATCAACTTTAACAGTTAAGTTTTCACGTTTAGCACCGTCTGGTAAAATAACAATTACAGTTACAACACCTTCACCATAAGTAATATTATTTGCACTGACCGGCAATACATAGTTGGTTATGTCCGGAACGGTGAATGAAGCAGAAGCAGTCATGTTCATGTAATTATCATCACCCGTGTAGTTTGCAACAATATTATAAGTATCAGGATCTAAGATTCTGTCTAAAGTAATTACAGCCACACCTTTGTCAATGATTCCACTACCTACAGTTGTACCATTTTCCAAAATAATGAAAATGGTGCCTGTAGCATCATCATTAACTTTAACGGTCACGTTAATTTCATGAGTATCTTCATCAATACTAATATCAGCAATATTAACTACAGGAGTGTATTTGCCAACAGTGAAGTTACGTTCAGCTGAAGCTTTATAGTAATTATTATCGCCGAGATATTCAGCAACAATAGTGTGATTGCCTGGAGTTGCATTGACTAAAGTGTATGAAACAATTCCGTTATTAATTTCCAATAAGTTTTCAGCACCATCTACAATAAGGTTAATATAACCTGTAGCGGTCTTGTTAATAGTTACATTAATTTCTACGTCACTGCCAACATCATAAGTGTCATTAGCAATGATGATATTCATTGAAGGAGTTGCTTTGGTTACGTTGAATTCAACTTCAGCTTCACTAGGCAAGTACTTGTCATCACCCATGTAGAATGCTTGAATATAATAATAATCCCTTCTTAAGTTATCAAGTTCCAATACAGGATTGGTTGCATCAACAACATGCAATTTACCATCGACATATACGTGAATCTCTCCGGTAGCATCATCATGATTCAATTTCATTACCACAGTTGTGTTTTCACCGAATTTGATGTCTGCTATTGGATTGATTTTAATAATGGACTCGATTTTTGAAACTGTGAATTCATTTGATCCTTCGTATAAAACCTTTTTGCCTTCAGTTTCATGGACATATGTGACCTGCACATCATAAGTTCCGGCAGCATAATCCTCATCTAAAGTTAGGATAGCTTTAGACATATTGGTTGTAGCATTATATACAATTGTAGCATTGTGAGGATTTCCATCTACATAAATGGTTACATTACCTTCAAACTTACCTTCAGGGAAGGTTACCATAATTGTTTCTTTTTGACCAACATGAATATTATGGGCAGTTACGGAAATGTTTGTACCGTTATGATATACCTCAAATGCTATTTTGGTAGTGTTTTTACCAATGTATTTGTAGTTTTCATGATAGAATGCTGAAACATTGTATGAATCAACGTCAAGATTTTTAATAATCAAAGTGCCTGCACCATTATTGATGTATGCTGTGTGGGTATCATTTCCATAAATATTTCCTACAGTTACGGTTACAACACCAGTAACATCGCTAGGACCTGTCAAGTATACGATTACATCTTCACCATGAGCAAATAAAATTTTATGTAATGAAATGGAAATTTCAGGATCTAATTTGCTTACTGTGAAAGTGGCTTTTGTTTCATTTGAATGGAATTTGTCATCACCAAGGTAAGTAACAGTTACATCATACCTTCCAACAGCTAAATTGGAAATGTCCAAGCTTACTTTGGAATCTGTAAGGTTTGCATAGTATTTAGTACCGTTGATATCGATTAATACAACACCGGTTGCGCCTTGAGTAACGTTAACCTTAATTGTTTCGATTTCGCTTACGTTAATGTCTTTAGCGGTAGCATTGATTGAAGTGACTTTCTTATGTACTGTAAAGTTAGCAGTGCCTTCACCCATCAGGTAATAATCATCACCAAGATAAACCGCAGAAACATGATAATCACGAGCAATTAAACCGGAAATTGTGAAATTAGCTTTTGAATTATTCAATTCTTTAGTATAATAATCACCAGCAACAATAATAGTAACAGTACCTGTTGCACCATCAGTAACATTAACGAAAATGACTGCATCTTCGTCCACAGTAATATCATCGACTTTAACAGTGACTTCGGAAACTTTCTTAGCATTTACCTTAATCGTAGTAGTATTGTTAACAGCAGCGTATTGAGTGTTACCAGGGAAGTAAACGGTTACAATATACTCACCTTCAGGCAAGTCATATACAGTGTAATTACCTTTACCGTTTTCAATGAAAGTAGTGTAGTTTTGACCTACTGCATCACTAACCTTAGCCACATTAATAATGACAACCTCAGTAATATTAGCAGAAGTTGTGACATTGAATGTTACGCTTTGACCGACATAAATGTCAGTTCCGTTGATTGTAATATCTGTTTTAAGCTGTGATACAGTAAATGACTTATTGGTTGAATTGGTGTTGAAATAATCATCACCCATGTACATAACAGTAACATTATATTTACCGACAGCTAAATTACGGATAACCGCAGAAGCAGCACCATCAGTAATATTAGCGTACACATGAATAGTTCCAATAGAAATCAATACATAACCGGTAGCATTCTTGTTAACAGTCACGTTAATAATCTCATACTGACCGATATCAATATCAGCGACTTCAAAGTCGATTTCAGTGTCTTTCTTATTGACAGTAAAGTTAGCAGTGCCTTCACCCATCAAGTAATAATCATCACCAAGATAAACCGCAGAAACATGATAATCACGAGCAGATAAACCGGAAATTGTGAAATTAGCTTTTGAATTATTCAATTCTTTAGTATAATAATCACCGGCAACAATAATAGTAACAGATCCTGTAGCACCGTCAGTAACATTAACGAAAATAACCGCATCTTCACCTACAGTAATATTATCAACTTCAACAGTGACCTGGGAAGCTTTCTTAGCATAAACTTTAATTGTAGTAGTATTGTTTACAGCAGCGTATTGGGTGTTACCTGGGAAGAACACAGTTACAGTGTAATCTCCAGCAGCCAAATCATAAACGGTATAATTACCTTTACCGTTTTCAATGAAAGTAGTGTAGTTTTGACCTGCAGCATCACCAGTTTTAGCCACATTAACAATTACAACCTCAGTAATATTAGCAGAAGTAGCAATATCAAAGGTTACATTCTGACCAACATAAATATTATATCCATCAATTGTAATATTGGTTTTAAGCTGTGACACAACAAATGATCCTTTAGTGGAATTACCGTTAAAGTTATCATCACCAATATACTCAACAGTCACATTATATTTGCCAATTGCTAAATTACGGATAACCGCAGAAGCAACACCATCAGTAATATTAGCATACACATGAATAGTACCAATAGAAATCAATACATAACCGGTAGCATTCTCATTAACAGTCACATTAACAATCTCATACTGACCAATATTAATATCATCCACATCTAAAACAATATTAGTGTTTTTCTTATGGACTGTGAAGTTTGAAGTTGCGTTACACAATTCATAGTCATCATCACCCATGAAGAATGCAGATATGGTATAATCACGAGCAGTTAAATTTGAAACCTTGAAAGTGACCTCACCGTTTACAAGTTCACGAGTGTATGCTAAACCTGCAATGGTCACGTAAACAGGACCGTTAATAGGTTCAGTAGTATTAATGTAAACACTGATGTCATCGCCGACAGTAATGTCAGCAACAGTTACGTTCATTTTAGATGATTTTTTACCAGTTACTGAAATGCTTGTCTTGTTTGAAGATGCAAGATAATCCTTATCACCTGCATAGTAAACGGTAATATCATAATCGCCGATAGGCAAGTCATAAACATCCAAACTACCGTTTCCTTTATATACAAAGGAGGTGTAATTGGTTTTTCCAACCTGAACTGTTACCAAGTCTGTGATTTCTCTTGACATGTTGAATTTGATGTTTAAAACATGACCTACAACAATATCTGAAGCGTTTACAGTAATCTCAACAGGTATTTTTGATACTGTGAAATTAACTGAAGTTGAATTGACATTGAAGAAATCACTGCCTTCATAAGTTACAATTACAGTGTATTTTCCATCATTCAAGTTAGTTAATGTTAAGTTAACTTTTCCATTTTCAAGAGTTCTGTGATAAACTGTTCCGTTTACATCAATTAACACATCACCGGTAACATTTTCATTAAGAGTAATGTTAATGACTTCAGTTAAATCCTTGGTAATGTTTTCAACATCAACATCAATAGTTGTGTTTAATTTTATTACTCTGAATGAGGATCTGTTTGACATGTAGTCATATAATTCATTTGAATATGAAACGGATACATTGTAAACACCTTCTTTTAAGTATGGAAGAGTTACTGTTGCGTTATGTGTAGTTGTGTTAATTTCTGCGTTATAGAAGTCCTCATTGACATATATTGTTATTCTACCGTATGCCTTTTCAGGGAAAGTGACTGTAATGGTATTGTTTTCAATAACAGTGATTAATTCAGTTAAATTAATCTTTAAATCATAATCCTTGATTTTTTCAATTTCAATAACGTATAATGAGGTATCTGCACTTGAGTGATTGGTATCTCCGTCATAGTGGGACTGAACAATATGGTCTCCAGGCATTAAATCCACAGTTACCTGTACTTGGTTGTTTTCAATCACTCTTTGATAAGGTTTACTGTCAATATAAACAGTAATGTTTCCAGTTGCATTTTCAGTGATACGTACTGTAATAGTAGCAGTCTGATTTTCAACGCTGATTGAAGTAGATAAAACTGTTTTAATTTTAAATACTTCGAATTCAGTTGAATTGGTTTTAAATGCATATTTACTGTTTGTGAAGTTAACAGAAGCATCATACTTACCGACAGCTAACTTGGTTACATTTAATTTTGCAATACCATTTTTAACTTCAACATTATTATATGGAACATTGTTAACGGTAATGTTTGCAAATCCGTTTATGTCTCCAGGAAGGCGAACAATAACGGTAGCATTTTCGCCAACAATAATATCTTCAACAGTTACATTAATTAAGTAATCAGTGATTTTAGGTATAACAACTGTCTTACTGGTTTTATTTCCAAAGTAGTTTTCATCTCCGGCAAAGCTAGCGTTAACTAGATATTCACCAGGATCAACGTTACTTACATCCAAAATAGCTTTACCGTTTTGAATAGTTACGTTTTCCTTAATGGTGTCAATGCTGATTTCCACTTCTCCGACAGCATTATCAGGAACGCTTACAACAATTTTGGAACCGTTTACCAATTCGATAGCAATTGTTGAGTTAACTTTTCCTACAGTGAACGTTTTGGTTACGTTTTTACTTTCATATTTGTTGTAACCTTGATACAATACAGTAATATTATAGGTTCCCGCTTTAAGGTTAGCTATGTCAAATGACACTTTACCTTTAATGATTTCTTTGGAGAATCTGTCTGTACTGAAGTTACCATAAATTAACACGTCATCAGTTGCATCACTTGGAAGTGTAATGTTAACAATCTCAGTCTGGCCAACATGAATGTCTGACACGTTTACGGTTAAATTATAATCAGATACTTTAATTACAACCAGATTCAAGGTGGTAGTGTTAGCAAAGTACCTGTCATCACCACTATATGAAATGGATGGAGAATAGTTTTGTGCCAATGGATAAGCCGGAACTGTAACGTTAGCTGAACCGTTGACCAATTTTACAGTATAAGTTGCCATACGGGTAATTACAGTAATGTTTCCTGTTGCATCTTTAGGCAATTGAACTTTGAATGTTACATTTTCACCAACATAAACTGGAGTTGGATAGTCAGGATTTAAATCAACAGACAATTTGGAAATTACAACGCTTCCTGTTTGTGTTTTTAAAGAGTATTTTCCTTCCTCTTCGAAACTTACCCTATATGGGAATGTACCGTAGTACGGTGCAGTAATATTGACTGTTGCATTACCATCTTTAATTTTACCGAGATATTCATTTCCGAATATGATAACACTCACGTTTCCGGTTGCATTTTCAGGTAACTCAATATTAAATGTAATGTTATCCCTTACGTAGTTTGGATCACTTACAGTAACATTGAATAGATAGTCTGCAATAGGTGAAACTTTAAAGTTACCGAAAACAGTATCCTCTTCGTATTTTGAATCGTTTTTAAGAGTTACATAAGCAACATATTGACCTCTGGCCAATCCTGTTACATTATACCATCCGGTTCCGTTTACAACATTTACAGCTCTATTTACGTGAGTTGTATTAACTATAGTGATTGTTACGTCACCATCAATATCTTTCGGCAATTTAATTCTAATTGTTTCGTTTTCACCGACAAAAATATCTGAAGGAGTGACTGTGAATTCATAAACGTCTATTTTTTGAACAATTACTTCAATTGTTTTTGTTGCATTATGATATTTGTTATCACCTGAGTAGAATACAGTAGTATTATACACGCCGGCAGGCAAATTAGGGATTTCAACATGTGCAGTACCGTTTGTAACATTTGCAGTGTAATTGGTATTGTTAATGCTTACGGTTACTGTCACATTTCCTTTTGTATCATCAGGCAATATTATATCAACAGTCAGGTTCTCACCGACATAAGGTTCATTGGCTATTACATCAAATCTGAATGAGGATATTTTTGAAACGTAAATATAAGTTGACTTTGCAGATGCTTCAAATTCACTATTACCTTCATATTCAACAGTGACATGATATTCTCCTTCTTTTAAGTTAATAACTGATTGATTGATGGTTCCGTTTACAACAAAAGTATTGTATGGATTAGTTACATTTTCAACTCTGATAACTACACGGTCACCGTCAGTAGCTTTAGGCAATTTTACTATAATATGAGCAACATCACCTACATGGATTGAATCTCCTTCAACAATGAATTCATAATCCAAAGTTTTTTGACTGTTTAAAGTGATGTTTCTTGAAGCAGCTTCGTATTTTTCATTACCACTGTAATCAATCCTTGTAGGATACTGCTTACCTGATTCGAGATTGTAAACAGTATAATTGGCAAATCCATTTGTTACAGGAATATTAGTATATGTAACGCCGTTGATTGTTATGTTAACATGACCTGAAGCGTCACTTGGCAAGGTTACATTAATATCTGCGTGAGTATCACTTGTATTTCCTTTAGGGATGAAATCATAGTTGATAATCTTTTTAACGTGGAAATCTTCAAATACTCTGTTACATGGTTCGTATTTCCTATCACCGCTGTATGTTGCATTTATTATGTGCTTACCTACAGGAAGACCGGTAATGTTGATTGTTCCTGTTCCGTTAGTAAGATGAATTACATGGGTAGAACCGTTAATCAATAAGGTAACAGTTCCGGTAGTGTCATCTTCAAAGGTTACTTTTACGGTTGCATTTTCACCAACGTATATGTCATGAATTTCAAGATATGAGTAATAATTATGGATTCTGCTTACTTCCAATGTGTATTCTTTTACATCAGGCAAGTATTTTCTGTCACCTGCATAAGTCACATTGAACTGGTAAGTGTTCCATGCCAAACCTGTTATGTTGAAATTAGCTACACCATTTTCAATTTTTTGAGTGTAATTTGTATTGTTAATGCGTATAGTAATATTACCTGCTGCATCATTATCAATTGTTACCTTAATTATTGCATCATCATCAACATAGATCGTATGGTTATAATCAACAACGATATTTGGAGATACTCTTTCAAGGTTTACGGTGAATGTTCTGTTTGAACTTAAATATTTAGTATCATTTACCAGATATACTGTACCGTTATATTCTCCACCGGAAAGTCCAGCAATCAAAACGGTACCTTTACCTTTACTCATATGTGCAGTGTAATTTGTACCATTTATTTCAACATACACATCTCCATCAATATCCTTCGGTAGGGATATATCAACCAGTACATTTAGGTCATTGTCGACTGAAGTTGAAACATTGAAGTCAAATGCACGAACATAGAAAACGTTGAATGAAGAACTTGCATTTGCAGTGTTATATATCGGACCTTCAGCATATGTGGCAGTAACATTATACAAACCTCTTGCAAGGCCGCTGATTACAAATCTGGCTAAATTACCGTCAGCATATTGGAAATAATTAGTACCGTTGACAGTTAAAAGTACAACACCTTTTGCATCAGCAGGAATAACTACTAAAATAGTTTCATTTTCACCTACAGGAACATCAGCAGTTCTTACTATAATGGTCATATTCTTTTTAGTTACATTGAAGTATGCAACAGTAGTGTTTTCCTTATATTTATTATTACCATCATGATATGCCCTTACAGTTATGTTACCTGCAGTTAAATTACTTTCATATATTGTAACACTAGTTCTATTATAGAAGACATATTCCCTATCTTCAATGAAAACATATGCCCTACCATTAATGTCACTAGGAAAATCTACTTTAATAGTAGCTATTTGACCTACATTAATGTCTTTAACAGTTATATTAATTGGAGTATCATATTTATATACATTAAATGATGTTTGATTATAGGAACTTTCAAAGTATGCATCACCAGCATATAATCCAAATACAGTATAGTTACCACCGGCCAGACCAGTTAAATTATATTCACCAGTACTGTTTACTAATTGAATAGTGTACATCTTATTATTTACAAACAGATATACAAAACCAGTAGTACCATTAGTAACATTAACCTTAATTGTAGTAATATTACCATAATATACATTATTAGCCGTGATGTTTATAGTTGAATTACGTAGTTCAACACTAATTATTACATCAGTAGATATTGTTTGATTGAACTCCTGATATGTTGCAACAATATCATAAGTATTTGGAGCTAAATTATATAAAGTTAATATAGCAGTACCATTAGTGAGAGTTACATTATAATGAATATCATTTAAAGCTATATCCATAGTACCATTATATGTAGTGTTTACAAGAGTAGCATTAATAACTACTTTTTCACCAAAGTTGGTCTGATTGATTGTTAAGTTTAAAACTAAATATAAAACTCCACCTGTCTTAACTGTAAGATCAGTGAATCTACTTGCATTATAACCAATAGAAGAAATTCTGTGTTCTCCTATTTTTAAATTGTTTATGGAAGACACATAATGAGTTCCGTTATAAGTTGTAGGTAAATTAGTGGAATCATAAACATTTACAATATTGTCACCCAATTCGATTATATTATTATTGTCATCCAATACCTGTGTATAGACAACAACAGAATTGCTGTTTGAAATTTTAGTAGTATTATCTAATGTGACAATATAAGTAGGTGAAATAATCAGTCCATAGTTATAAATTAAATTGTTAAAGTCATTAGAATCGAAAGATGCCTTATTTGCAACATAAATAATGTAATCACCTGATTCAGGAGATAATTCAGTGTTATCTTTAAAATGCACATCACCATAAGAACAAATGTAAACCGCTTTTGGAGTCAGGAATGTGGATTCGGAAATACTTCCATCAGGTCCATGCCAGAAAACAGATCCAAAATTAATATTTGAATCATTGAAAGTACTTTTTTCTATAGAACCTGAACTTCCTCTCCAATTAACTGATGAACCGTTGGTTGCATTGTTGGAAACGAAATGGGATTCTATGATTTTACCGTTATTTCCATACCAGTAAACCGCACCACCCAAAGGAGCACTGTTGTTTTTTAATAAGGAACCTTTAATTTCAACACCATCACTTGAACGGACATCGACAGCACCACCCTCAATAGTAGCTGTGTTATTTTCTAAAGTTGAACCAGAAATAGTGAATTCGCCCTTGTTAATATATATGGCACCACCACTATTTGCTGAATTATTATAAAAATTAGAATTTGTAGTAGTGACACTTTTTGAATTTGAATATACAGCACCACCTTCATTAGCATTGTTATCAATGAAATCATTATTGGACACTGAAAGACTATTTACCTCTTCATTTACATATAATGCACCACCATAAATACTTGCAGTATTGTTTGTAAATCTGGAATTTTGAAGAGTAGCAACATTAGATCTAGAATACAAAGCACCACCACGTGCAGCAGTGTTATTAATAAAATCTACATCATCAATAGTAAAATAACGAGCTTTTACAGCACCACCTTCCTGGACTGCGGTGTTGTTTGCAAAAATAGAACCCTTTATAGTTAAATCAACAAATTGACCGAAACCAATTGCTGCTCCATACTCAGCCTTATTTTCATAAAATTCTGAATTTGTTATAGTTGTAGTTCCAGAATATCTAATAGCTCCACCATCTTTTCCATTAGCTGTATTAGCTACAAATCTTGATGAATCAATATAAAGATTAGCACCCCTATAATTAATTATAGCTCCACCACCATAACCACTTGGACCAGCACTATTTTCTATAAAATCAGAATTATTTATATATATATTAAAGTCAGTTTGTAGATTATTTGGATTATCAAAATAAAGAGCACCCCCACCATGTTGAACAGAATTTTTTGTAAAAGTGGTATCAGTAATATTAACTAAAACATTTTCACGATAAGCAACATATATAGCTCCACCACCTTTACTAGCAAAAGTATTCTTATTTGACTCAAAAGTACAATTTTCAACAGTCAAATTATATCCTCCAAAATAAATTGCACCTCCAGCGGCTGCAGCATATTTTGCATTTTTAAAAACAATATTTTTTAAAGTTACATTATAACCTATCTTAGATGCAGAACCAATACTTGGAATATAAAATATTCTTCCCATTTCATTTGCATCAATGGTATATCCCTGACCGTCAATAACCAAATTCTTACTTATTTGTACACCTGCGCCGGAACTATATGAACCAAAATTATAGTCATTTTCCAGAAATATCTCAGAATCTGAAGGAGCATTATTGATTTTAGTTCTCAAATTAGCCAAAGTTCCAGCATCCTGAGCACCTAAAACACTATCGCCCGAATCCGGTGCACCCAAAAAGGAATTTTCACCAGATGACGATATATTCATATCATCTATCGCTGCACCCAAAACAACATTGTTTTGATTGGATACAGTTACATTATCAGTTAATTGTTCTTCACTAACTGCAGATACTGCCGCTATTGAAATAAACAATAACATGATAATTATAATTAAAAATTGTTTCTTTAACCTAATATTTACACCTCATTTTACGTGTATAATACTACCAATATGCCATAATTTTAAAAAAATATAACATATGCGATATAATTTAAATTTTTGTTGTAATCAATATATATAGTTTAGCCATAAACTGTTCGCAAATTTATGTAAAAAAATATAAAAAATAAAATTTTATTCAAAATATAATAAAAAATATTAAACAATATCTATAAAAAATAAAGAAAAATTAGAAAAAATAAAGAAAAATACGAAAATTTAATTTTTTGAAGAATTTTTGCTCATTTCCAATTTTTATGAGATTATCAAATTATACAAAATGAAATATTATTAAAAAAATGTTAAAGAAAATGAGAAAAATTAATCTTTTCAATACTCTTCCTCATTTAAAATTTCTATCTGTTTGTCGAAGTCATTAAGCTTTCGGGCAAGACCGGTGAAGTATGGGATATATACCTTGGAAAACATTATCCTATCCGGATTTTCATTAAGCTCTTCCAATGTTTCCTTAATTCTAGTAACCTTACGTTCAACTTCATCATACATTAAATCGCCCGGAAACTCTCCGATAAATACTCCGTCAGCTCCATTATCCAATGCATATTTGATATGATTAGGCCTTACACGGTTAACGGAAATTACTTTAATAATATGTACAGATTCCGGATATTTCAAACGGTTTACTCCGATATTATCGGCAGCAGTATAACCAATGTTGTCTAAAAAGACCAAAATCATACGTTCGCCATCTTCTTTGTTGTCAAGAACACCTCTAATGGTTGCCGTAATTTTTTCGTCAATATTACCATTAACATGAATGGCCTTTTGCGCACATCCTACCAGACATTTTCCGCATCCGGTACATGCCATCGGATCAATGTAGACCTCATCATTCTGAATACTCATGGACTTGTATTTGCATCTGCTGATACAGTCACCGCAAAGAATACATTTTTCCTTGTCAATTTCGGCAATGAACGGCTCGATTTCCACACCGCCGTAATTGTATTCAGACACTTTTGATGCTGATGCTGTTGCCTGCATGATTGATTCGGTAATGTCTTTTGGATCCTGTGCTGTTCCGCAGACAAATATTCCCTGAACATCAGTTGCAACAGGCTTGATTTTAGGGTGTGATTCTTTTATGAAACCGTCTTCAGTTGTGCCGATATTCAATATTTCAGCAATCTCACGAGTACCGTCAGAAGGTTCCATTGCAGTTGAAAGCACTACCATATCAGCTTCGATTTCAATGAATTCGCCTTTTAAAGTGTCTTCAGTTCTGACTATAAAGCTATCGCCTTTCTTAACGACTTCACCGGGTCTTCCGCGTATAAATCGCACCTCATTTTCCTGGGTGTGCTTATAATACTTTTCAAACATTCCCGGAGTTCTAACATCAGTATAACATATTACCACATCAGTATCAGGATTTTTATGCTTTATGATATTTGCATTTTTTAAAGCTACAGTACAGCATATTTTGGAACAGTATCTATGTCCGTCAGGCTTTTCGTCTCTTGAACCGACACACTGTATCATTACCACCCTTTTTGGAACTTCACCGTTTGCCTTCAGTAGTTTACCTTTGGTTGGTCCGTTAACACCAGTGATACGTCCCAATTCAGACTGTGTTATAACATCATCATAACGGGTGTAACCGTATTCAGGTCTTTTTTCCATATCAAATAGCTTATGACCCGTTGCAACAATAATCGAACCTACCTGGAGAGGTATTCTTTCAGGTCTTCCCCTAAGTTTAATGGCTCTCATGTTACAGACCTTTACACAGTTACTGCATTTGGTACAATTTTCCATGTCTATTACATAGCTTTCAGGATATGACTGTCCGAATGGCCTATAAATTGCTTTTCTTGTTGACAGGCCATCATTCCAGTCATCATGAACTTCAACTTCACAGACTTCCTTACATTTACCGCATGCAATACACTTTTCGGTATCGACATATCTAGGAGATTTTTCAACAATCAGATTATATGTACCTGCACGCCTTTCCGCTTCAATTACTTTGGAGTTTGTTAAAACCTCAATATTTTCATTCCAGACAAGTTCATTTAAAATTGGATTTAAAAGACACATTCCACATTCTTCAGCAATTTTTACCGGAGAAAATACTTTTCCGATTTTTGCCATGTGTCCGCCGATTGAAGGAGACTGCTCGATTAAGGTAACTTTCGTTCCCTGTTTTGCAAGGGATAATGCAGCATTCATACCGGCTATTCCACCGCCGATAACTGCAACTTCATCAGGAGTCTGACAGAATATTGGGTCAACCGCATCGGATTGCTTGACCTTTTCAATGGAAGCGTTGATTAATGTAATAGCTTTATGTGTAGCCTTTTCCTTATTGGAGTGAACCCATGAACACTGTTCACGAATATTGGCCATATCCATCAAATAAGGATTTAGAGGTTTTACATAATCCTGGAATGTTTTTTCATGACTTATCGGTGAACATGCTGCAACTACAACCCTATCCAGATCATAATCAAATATTGCATCACGTATAATCTTACGTCCGTTTAGGGAACATAAATTCTCGAATTGTCCAATGAATTCAACATCAAGGGAGGCTCTTACTTCATCCAAATCAATGATATCTGAAATATTTCCCCCACATTCACATAAAAATACACCAACTTTTAAATCATCCCTCATTTTTCAACCTCCTTTAACTCCTTAATAACTGAATCTATTGGTGTGGTATGAGCTTTAACACCAATTACCTTATCAAAATCGCCGCCCATTGCAATTGCGATAAATTGAGCTATATTTAAATGAATTGCCTTAAATTCTCTTCCTTCTCTTTTTGATATTAACGGCTGATAACGGTCAAACTGAATATGGCAGTTAGGACATAAATGAACCACAATTTCAACTTCCTCATCACCAAGTGCATTCATCTTATCTGCAGTTGCGGTAAATGAGAGATCTGGATTTGAATATCTCTGACGGAATCCGGTTCCGCAGGTTGCTCTTTTGTGGTCATACCAGCCTATACTTTCACATCCGCAGGCTTTCACCAGTTCGTCCAATATATTCGGGTCTCTGAATCCTGCAATTGTATCTTCATAGTGAACCTTGCAGTAGTGGCATCCGTGGTGAGTAGCTATCTTATAGCCGCTTAAATCGTATTTGATGTGATTTGGAATTTCAGAAATCTTATTATATAAAATATCCACAACATGAAAAATGTTTTCTGTTGGAAGCAAATCGTCCTTTTCATATTTTAAATGGCCCAAATCATTTTCTTCAAATAGCTGGTTGATGTGGTTTCTTAAATCATCTTTTTTATTTAATAATTTTACTGATTTTTTGTTTATCGCATAGCACGTTGCACACATCATTACAAGATTTGGTCTTCCAAGTTCTTTTGCTATTTTAAAGTTACGGGCCCCAATAGCTGAGGTATCAACCTGGTCAAATACATCGGAATAATGACCGAGACCTGTACAGCAGGTTTGCTTATCGGATATTGCATAATCAATTCCCAATTTGTCAAAAACAAATTTTGTAGATGATTCAACACCAGGATATTCTACACTTACAAGACAGCTCCTGAAAAGTAAAATATCTTTATCCGGAATAGATTTCATTTTTCTGCCTCCTGGGATGCTCTTATTTTTTCAATTTTAGCTTTAAATCCTGTAATCGTTAATATTTTACTTACTTCATCAATAACATCTTTTGGCGGCATTAATGGAGGGTCCAGCTCCAGCTCATCCCTAATCTCTCCCAGATTTTTTCTGAATTCCCACCATCCAGGAACATCACGGCCAATATCATCAAAAAATATCTCAGGGATTGCCCCAATAGCTGCAGTGAAATATGAGTCTGCAAAACCCATATATTCATATAATTTATCATAACCGATTCCATTTGATATTGCAATTTGCTTTAGAATCTGATTTACTTCACACACGCTATTTCCAACAGGACATACGCTGTGGCAGGTATAACAGTAAAAACAGTTCCAAATCAAATCATCTTCTAAAATTGATGTGTCACCCTCTAAAACCCTTTCAATGATGTCACGAGGATTATAATCGGAGTGACGTGCTGCAGGACATGTTGATGTACACATTCCGCACTGAACGCATTTCAATACTCCTTCCTCTTTGGAATTTTTGACATCATGAATGATCTGTTCTGCAAAGTCAATTGGTGAATCATCAATATTCTGTTTTGAAGTCATTGAATTACCTCACAATTTAAATTCGCCGGATTTAATCTTTTTCTTTAATTTAAGTGATAATTTATTCGCCCTTAATCTATCTGATTGTCTGCAGATAATCGGTATGTTAACGTCTTCATCATTAATTCTTAAATCAACACTACCGGTATTCATGTTAAATGCGTCATGAGTACAGAAATTAGCACACATTCCACATCCAAAGCAGCGGCTTAAATCAAGACGCTTTTGTGAAAATGCGTTGGTAGGACAGATTTTTTCGACTTCACAGATGTCACATTCCACACATTTTGAACTTGAATATTGAGGTCTTAAATCATAGTCTCCCCACAACTCATTATAATTGGTTTCAGTTAACGGCAAATGACGGCCTTTGATATCTGCAACAGGAATCATGACATCTTTATCCTGAATAAGCAGATTGTTATAAATTTCTTCTGTCAGTACAGGAATAGGTATAGCTACGGTGTTGAATATTTCTCCACTTTCACCTGTTTTAAATCCTCCGAAATAATAAGGGTCCATTTGAATCAAATCACCTGAAAGCATTAGATTTGGTTTTTGAGGATTTGATCTTGTACCGTCACCTAAAATAAAGGCTTCCGCATCATTCAACAATACCTTTTTACCTGTTTTAATTACATTGTGAGGTATATCGTTTTGAAGCGGATTTAAATCACCGCATCCGGAAAATGTCAATCCGGAAAGCTTTCCTTCAAGAGGTCTTGCAGCAAATATTGATGAGACTGCTTCTGAACCGGGATTTGTAAATGCAGTATAGTTTTTAAATGCCATACGTGAACCTATAATTTGAGCCCTGTTAATGTCATCACGAGTGATTGTATTTTCTATTATTTTACCGTCAACACTTTCCACTCCCACATCAATTGGTTTACCTTCCATTATCTCTTTGAGGAGGAATCCTCCACCATAGTTTTTATCATTTAAAGAATGTGCGGTTCCATGCAATATTACATCAACTTCTCCCAGCCATTCGTTGGGACAAGGACCTGCATAAGCTGGAACTCCATTTAAATATACATTTTGAGCTCTGATAAATTCACCAGGCTCTGAAACAATAAAATTAAGAATAGCTGCCGTTCCGCTCATAACACCGCATGTTCCTGTCGTTACCACATCAACCTCTTCGAAACTTGGAGCATTATCTTCTTTTATGAGCTTTTTAAACTCTTCAGCAGTGTAAATATTGGCTTCACCATTTTCAATCTTTTGATTGATTTGGTTTAAATCTCTCTTTTTCAATGTAAAACCTTCTAATTAATTTTTCCTACTGTATCTCCCCTTAAACCCTGTCTTAAAGTTTCAAGAGAAGTAATATCATCACTGGAAACATTGCCTAAATTAACTGTATTTCCAAGCTTTAAAATAAAAAAGACTTGCTGGTCTTTGTTTGGGGCTTCCCACAATATTTTATCTCCATCAATCTTATCCAAGATATAATCTATTTCATCTTCTTTGGCTTTTCCGGATTCATCAAAAATTCCAATGTTTTTTCCGCCTTCCCTTGCTTCAACAATGATTAGAGAAGATCCGGCATCAAGTTCTGACTGCATATTTTCAATTCTCTCATCAAGTGAAAGTTCCTTATCCAAAGCAGGGTCTTTTTTACCTACTTCGGAAAGTACAATGAAACCTTCCTCTTTTGCCTTTTTAATTGAATCCAATTTATCCTCATGAGCCAAATTTATAGAACCGTCTGATATTTCAATAGCCGGAAAACCTAATTCCTGAGCTCTTTTAAAGAATTCATCCAGTTTATCGTTCATGAATGCCAATTCAAATAATGTTCCTCCGGTATATGGAATAATATCATGATTTTTATACATTTCAACTTTGGCCTTAATAATCTCTTCATCATGGATAATGGAAGTTCCCCATCCGAATTTCATATAATCGACATATTCTCCTGAGATATCCATTAGACTTTCTGCTGTTTCAAGACCTAAGCCCTTATCAAGAACCATTGTGATTCCTTTCACTCTAGGCTTTTCTTCTCTTTTATTTAATAAAAAATCAAATGCTTTCAAATTATCACATTCTTATAAATTATATTATATAATATATTAAAATATTATTTAAAATAATACTATATAATATTATATATGCACTTTGAAGAAATCAATATTGACCAGACACATATCCGCCTTAAAAGTGATTTGGATAATGTTAACTTAAAGGGATATATCCTAAAAATCAGATCTGAACTTAAAAGATATATTTCCCAGAACAGGGATTTTTTATTGTCCTTAGAGCCCTTAAAATACAGCGCAGAAAACTTACCGGACATAGTTTTGAAAATGTATGAATCATCAGCTAAAGCGGATGTCGGTCCTATGGCATGTGTTGCCGGAACGATTTCTGAAATGTGTCTTGACTATTTAATTGAAAACGATTCTTATTATTCCATTGTTGAAAATGGCGGAGACATTGCTCTTATAAACGACAGGGATGTCCTTTGTGGAATTTATTCAAACAATGAGATTTTGGGAAACAACATTGCATTTAGGATTAAAGCCCGAAAACATCCCCTCGGCATATGCACCTCTTCGGGAAAGATTGGCCATTCAATAAGTTTCGGTACATCAGACAGCGTCAGCGTTATTTCAAAAAGCCCTTCACTTGCCGACGGACTTGCAACAAGAATTGCCAATGATGTTGAAGGCAACGACTCTGAAAGCAAAGTTTCAAATGCTCTGGAAACTGCTGAAAACTATAAAGAATATTTTAAAGGAGTTCTAATAATATCTGATGAGAATATTGGAACTGTTGGCAAATTACCTAAAATCGTTGAAAGCAAGGATTTTGATGTAAAACTTTAACTGAAATAGCTATTTTATAAAATACATCAAAATAAAAAAGGTTTTTACAAATTCATTTTAAAAAATTAACTATTTCAAAATAATTCTTATAATATAATATATAATGGGAAATTCACAACGTAAACTACAATAATTAATCTAAAATAAGTTGCTTTAATGCTTATCTTTAAATATGATTAAAAATAATATTATATTATTACAAAAAATATAGGTTAAAATTACAATTAATTCAATTATAACCGGAATTAATTAACTCATTATAGGTTAGATAATTATGTATAAGGATGAAATGATACAATTACATCAATTTTTGGTTTATGTTTTAAAATACTTAGCAGAAGATAATCAAATAACTAACGACTGCAGTGAATACATATCACTAAAAATCAGTCCACACCACATTCATAAAACTAAAGCAGAACATAAACATGCAATCTTTGTTCTTTGTAAAGTAATTTCCGAAGTAATTGCTGATAAAGATAACAATTCCATTCCAGACAATGTATGTAATTCTTTAGCAGATTTAGTTACTCGTTCTGAAAAAGAAATTAATGTAGCTTAATTTTCTTTTTTACTCTTTTTTTACACTTCTAACACCATCATTAACATTTATATAATTTTATTTAAAGATATTAAATCATGACTAATTTAACCAAAATGCTTTGTCTTGTTGACGGCGAACATTACCTGCCGGTCACTCAAGAAGCAATAGATACCTTAAATAATTTAGAACACATTGATATTTCTGCCGTTGTTTTTATTGGCGGAACTGAAAAATTAAGGGACGATACAGAAGAATCATATTCCCAAGTATTGGGTGTTCCCGTTCAATTTGCAAAAGATAAGGATATTCCATACGACATCATTGTTGAAATGATAAGAAAATATGATATCGATACAGTTATGGATTTGAGTGATGAACCTATTCTTGATTATCCTAAAAGATTTAAAATAGCTTGTAAAGTTTTAAATGAAGGAATTACATATGAAGGACCGGACTTTAAATTCGAACCTCACAGTGAATACGACGTTATGGAAAAGCCTTCAATCACCATCCTCGGAACCGGAAAACGTATTGGAAAAACAGCAGTTTCCGGTTTTGTATCAAGACTTATTGATAAAAAAGGTTATGAACCATGCGTTATTGCTATGGGAAGGGGAGGACCTGAAGAGCCTGAAATCGTTCACGGTGAAGAACTTGAAATTTCAGCAGAATTCCTGCTGGAACAGTCACAAAAAGGAGTTCACGCAGCAAGTGATCATTGGGAAGACGCATTGATGAGCAGAATATTGACTATAGGATGCAGACGCTGCGGCGGAGGTATGGCAGGTGAAGTATTCTTGACCAATATGAAAAAAGGAGCTCGCCTTGCTAATGAAGTCGATTCAAAATTCGCAATCTTTGAAGGAAGCGGAGCTGCAATTCCTCCAATCAAGACAAATAAAAAGATTGCATTGATAGGTGCAAACCAGCCAACCAGCAATTTAACAACATACTTCGGACCTTACAGAATATCTTTAGGTGATATGGTAATTTTAACCATGTGTGAAGAACCTATGGCAAGCAGTGAAAAAATAGCTGAAATAGAAGGATTCATAAATGAAATAAATCCTGATGCCACAGTCATATCAACGGTATTCAGGCCAAAACCGTTAGAGGATATTTCAGGAAAAAAAGTTTTATTTGCAACAACCGCACCTGAAGAGGTTAAAGACAAACTGGTTACTTATCTTGAAGAGAATTTTGACTGCGAAGTTGTTGGAACTACCGCACATCTGTCAAACAGACCTCTTTTAAAAGAAGATATGGCAAAATATATGGATAAAGCAGATGTGATGTTAACTGAACTAAAGGCAGCGGCCGTAGATGTTGCAACAAAAGATGCTATTGCAGCTGGCCTTGAAGTAGTATATTGTGATAATATACCTGTTGCCATTAGTGACAAGTATCCTGACTTAGGAGACAGCGTCATTGAATTGGTTGACAGCGCAATTGATGATTTTAACAAATCATCATAATTTTTTTTATTTATTCATTCATTTCTTTTAAATATTTTAAAACTTCCAAAGATAATTCCGTATTTTTATATAATCTGCCCTTATGAGCATTCTCATTTAAACAAACAACCAAACCATGTTCTTTTAAATCAGATAAAACATTTGATATGTGGTTAGTCCTAACACCTATTGTTCTTGCAATGTCCGATGGTATTTTAACACCTTTTCCAATATATTCTAATACAGCAAGTCTATATGTTGAAGCCATCACATAACCTAATGTATCCAAAATTTCTTCCTCTTCCATAATATTAATATTAATCATCATAGTATTTAAACTTATTATACACTGTCAATAATATGACATATAATGCCTAAAAATGTTCAATAATAATAAAACAAAATTAAAAGATAATTTTAAATATATATAAATAATATTTTAGGCACAAATAATAACAATGACAAATATTACAGTAGGACTTGGAGAAAATAAAAATATTTTAAAGGCATGTGAAGCCTTTAAAAAGGAAAATAAAAATGTTGAAATAACATTGGTTGATAATGATGATGAATTAGTCAATGCAATATTAAACAATAATGTTGATGCGGTAATAAGAGGATCACTGCCTGCATCAAGTGTTATGAAAGAGCTGAAAAGCAAATTCAGAGACATTTCAAGAGCCACATATATTAACGGCAGCGATGTCGAATTCTTACTGACTCCTGTTGGAATCGATGAGGGAACGACACTTGATGATAAATTAAAAATAGCAGTTCACTGCGCAGAATTTCTTAAGAAACAATCAAAAAAACCTAAAATAGCAGTTATGGCCTGCGGAAGAAAAGGAGATTACGGAAGAAGTGATGAAATATCCAAATCCATAGATGACAGCGAAAAATTAACGGAAATGATTAGAAAAAATACTGATTTTGAAGTGATAAACCATTATATACTGATTGAACAGGCCATAAAAGATAACTGCAATGTCATTATAGCTCCTGACGGAATTATTGGAAATATTATTTTTAGAACACTTGTTTTAGTTAATTCCTGGCCAAGCTGTGGGGCAGTGACATTCGGAATTGACGGTGTTTATATCGATACAAGTCGAGACCAGAATGTTGAAGGATATTTAAGAAGTCTAAAATTAGCACACAAATTAGCCAATATTTAATAAGATTAAAATACAAACATTAAATTAATAAAAACTTCGGGTAATTATAATGGGCGAGAATATAATTTATAGACTATATGACTGGTATATATCAAGGGATTTGGACCCTGATAAAATGCCAAAACATGTCGCTATCATTATGGACGGTAATAGACGATATGCTAGGCTTCAAGGAAATACTGATGTTATTAAAGGACATGAACTTGGAGCAGATACTTTAGAAAAGGTTTTGGACTGGAGTATTGAACTTGGAATAGAAATCATTACAGCATATGCATTTTCAACAGAAAACTTTAACAGACCTGAAAAAGAAGTGGAAGGACTGATGAAACTATTCATTTTTAACTTCAAAAGACTGGTCGATCATGAAAAAATACATAAAAACGAAGTTAAGGTAAAAGTTGTTGGAAGAACAGAATTACTTCCAGATGATGTAAAAGAAGCAATACGAGAAGCAGAAGAAGCAACCAAACATTACAACAAACGTTTCTTTAATTTAGCTATCGGTTATGATGGAAGACTGGAAATTATTGACTCATTTAAAAAGATTATTAATGATGTTCAGGAAGGAAAAATCACAGTAGATGACGTTGATGAAGAATTGGTAAGTAAAAACCTATACACCGGAGGAATTGATGACCCTAACCTCATCATAAGAACCAGCGGTGAAGAACGTCTAAGCGGATTCCTCTTATGGCAATCATCATATTCAGAATTATATTTCTGTGAAACATTATGGCCTGAGCTAAGAAAAGTCGACTTTTTAAGAGCAATAAGATCATATCAGGCTAGAGAACGCAGATTCGGAGTATAGAAAATGATTGATACACATTGCCATATTGATTTTGAAGAATACGATAAGGACCGTGACGAAATCATTAAAAGAGCACAGGACAAACTTGATGCGGTTATTGTATCCGGCATAGGTTATGAAAGCAATCAGGGCGTTCTGGATTTATGCTCCAAACATGAAGGTTTTATTTACCCCTCATTCGGTTATCACCCAGTTTCTTCACAGAACTGCAGCGACGAAGAATTGAAACTTGCACATGAGCATTTAATTGAAAATATAGACAATATTACTGCAATCGGCGAAGTCGGAATGGATTATTTTTATGTTAAGGACAAAGCTTTAAGAGAAAAACAAAGAGAAATCTTTTTAAGCTTTATAGAAATAGCCAATGAATATAAAGTTCCGCTGCTCATGCACGTAAGGGACTGTGAAAAAAAAGCACTCAATATCGTTCTGGATTATGATGACATTCCTTATGTAATATTTCACTGCTACAGCGGAAGCATGAAAACCGCAAGACGCATAATGGAAAGGGACAATTACTTTATGAGCTTTTCTACAATGCTGTGCTATTCAAAAGCACATCAGGATTTAATAGAAAACATTTCTCTTGACCATGTTCTGACTGAAACCGACAGCCCTTATCTTGCCATGACTAAAGAAGAGAGAAATGAACCTGCAAATGTGGTTAATGCTGTTAAAAAAATAGCTGAAATTCAAAATGAAGATTTGGAAACTGTTGATAGAATAACTACCAACAATGCCCGAAAAGTTTTTAAAATCTAATAATGGTAAGTGAAATTCAAATTAATTAATACTTCGCCATTATCCTTAACCGCTTCTATCACCAATTCAAATTTATCCAAATCCTTTTTTATCAAATCGATTTTTTCAAAATCCAAAATTGAATCATTAAGATATACAAAAAACTGGTTTTTTTCAAACTTGACTTCCTTTCTTGAAAAGAGTTTGAAAGCATAAGTAAACAGTTCGATTCTGAATATTAAATCCTCTTTGTCCCCGTTGCCGTTAACTATAAAGTCAATTAAATCATTTTGAAGAATTTTACCTTCGTCTCCGGTATCCACCTTCAAAGATTCCATTTCCTTTAGTTCTTCCATCAGTTTATTCTTTTCATCTTCCGAATACATCATTCCACCGGAAGCAAATCTTTTTCTTTAAAGACTTCTTTTGCAGCCATTACGCCATTGATTGCTTTTGGAAAACCTGCATAAGCAGACATCTGCATTATGATTTCTACAATTTCACGAGGAGTGTTTCCTACTGCCAAAGCTGCATTAATATGATCTTTCAGTTGTGGGATCGTTCCAAGTGTAGTTAATGCTGCAACAGTACATAGCTCACGGGTTTTCAAATCCACTTCTTCTCTTGTATATATTTCAGAGTATGGAAACTCAACAACAAAACGACCTAAATCTGGCGCTATATCTTCAAGTTCTTTGAAAAGATTTTCTACTGTTACTTCATTGGTTATTTTCAATACACCCATTCCTTTTTCAAATCTATCTTCCATTTTTTCACCTATATAATTATAGGCTTCAAACCCACTTAACATTTGCTGTTGTAAAAATATAATGATTGGAAAAGACGGGATTGTAGAGTTTATTGGTTGCTTTTGTTGACTCAAAAGTTAAGGCAACTGACTTTCTTAAGTTATAATTAATTCTATCCCCTATTGAATCCAGTTCCTTTTTACTCAAGTCTTTTGAAGAGTGGGCATAAACCTTAAACTGGATTTTTTCCTTTTCAAAATTGGAATCATATCCCATATTGACATAGCTGACATTAACTATTTCAACCGAAGACGGAATTAAAAGTTCATAATTTGCCCTGGAGTATTCATTATAGGTATCTGACGGATAAATGGCACTTGATGCATAAAGACTTCCATCGTTAACGCCGTTTTTTGCAGCTGCCATTGCCATCGTCAATTCATTCTGTGATGCTATGAATGATATTGAAATCATTAAAATTACAATAAGCACTCCAAAGAGCAGCAAATACTCAGCACTGGCCTGTCCATTATTTTCCAATTTCATTTTATCAGTATTTTCCCTTCATGCGTTTTTTCAATTTCATAAATGTGGCCCGGATACATTTTATATGTTGAATATGGATCAATGAAAGGAACAATCGTTTCTCCTTTTTTATTGTCATATTCAATCGTTAGTTTATTCTTTTCCAATTTCAATACATAATTCTTATCGGTTACAGGCAATTTCACATATTTCGAATAGAATTCTCCCTGAGAATCTACCTGATTTATTGTATTTGCCACATTATCTAAAATCAGCCTGTGGTTAAGGTCAGATTCGATATTCAAAGTTGAATTAATTGTATTTTGAGAATAAACAAGTAAACCAGCGGCCACTATTAATATTATAAATAGTGAAAATAAAAATTCCACAGATATAAAACCTTGATTGTCCATAATTTTAAATTATCTTTGAAATTAATAAAGTTTACTCATTTTTAAAAGCAATATTGCTTTTATTAGGTTATACTGTGCCGGTTAATAATTATATACTAGATTAAATAAAATACTATTTATGACAGCTAAAGTTATTTTTATTGGAGCCGGTCCTGGTGACCCTGATTTGATAACTGTTAAAGGAAGAAAAGTTATCGAAAAGGCAGACGTTATTATTTATGCAGGTTCCCTTGTTAACAAAGATGTGTTGGCTCCAAGAAAAGAAGATTGTGATGTTCACAACAGCGCTTATTTAAATCTCGAAGAAACTATTGACATTATGGCAAAGGCAATTGAAGAAGATAAACTTGTTGCACGTGTTCATACCGGAGACCCTGCAATTTACGGAGCTATTGGCGAACAGATTCGTGAGTTGAAAAAACTCAATATTGAATATGACATTATTCCGGGCGTAAGTTCACTATTTGGAACGGCAAGTGTCCTTGAAGCGGAACTGACAATACCTGAAGTTTCACAAAGTGTTATCATTACACGCCCTGCAGGAAGAACTCCTAAAAAAGAGCTTGAAAGTATCAGAAGCTTTTCAAAGCATAATGCGACCATGTGCATATTCCTCGGAATATCAATGATTGACAAGGTTGTTGATGAACTTCTTGAAGGCTACACTGAAGACACCCCTGTTGCAGTAGTCAAAAAGGCTACCTGGCCGGACCAGGAAATAATCAGAGGAACCTTAAAGGATATTGCAGGTAAAGTTAAAGAAGCAAATATAACAAAGACTGCAATGATTGTAGTTGGAGATGTCTTAGACCCAGGTGATTTCACTCCTTCCAAGTTATATGATGCTAACTTTAAACACGAATATCGATAGAAGAAAAAATTATAATTTTTCTTCTCCTTTTTTAAAAAATAATCAAAACAGTTCATATAATTGTGAAAATTCATTAATGACCTTTAATGGATAATCATGATTGAATGTCTTTTCATCACCATATCCCCATTCGACAATTACACAGTCCATATCAGCATTTTGAGCCGTTTTAATATCGGTTATGGAATCCCCAATATAGAATGCTTCATCTGAACTTAAATTTGTCTTGTTGAGGATATTTTTTACTCCAAATGGATCTGGTTTGGACGGACAGTTAATGTTGTGGCCTTCAATAGCTACAAAGTCAATATCAGAAAAAAATTTTTCAACGAATTCATTCAAGGAATAAGTAAGTCTATTTGAATTGATAGCAAGCAATATGCCATTATCCTGAAGATTTCTTAAAACTTCATTACTGTCTGGAAACGGAATTGTTTTTTCCTTTTTAGAGGAATCATATAAATCCAAGTATGTTTTCTTAAAGCTTTCTATATTTTGAGGATTACTATTTACTCCCAGTACTTTAGAAACAATATCATCAATGTTTCCACCCAAACAGGGAATATACTCATCCCTTGTTAAAGTAGGAAATCCATATTCTGACAATGCCTCATTAAAGCATATTACAACATCCTCTACTGAGTCGAATAATGTCCCATCAAAATCAAAGATACAAAGTTTTTTCATATTAATCATCTAAAACGATTTGAAAAATTCCTCAAATTCCTCATCATCCATAGGTTCAGGAATTGAGATGTTTTCATTATTCATTATACTTGAAGCAAGCTCGAAGTATTCACCAGCCTCATCACTTTCAGGGTATTTTTCTACAACGGTTTTTGCATCTAATTCAGCATCCTGAATCAAATTACTTCTATGAATTGTACCAATAACATGAGTGCCTATTTTTTTAGCAAACTCATTGACAATTTCTTCTTCATTTTCAACATTACGGCAATTGCAGATAATACCGCTTAAGTTTCCTTTAAGTTTTTTAACTCCACGGACAATATTGTTTGCAGCATAAAGTGACATATATTCGCCTGATGTTACAATCAATACCTCATCAGCATATTTTTCACGCAAAGGCACGGAAAAACCTCCGCAGACAACATCACCCAATACGTCATATACGACAACATCAAGGTCTTCATCGAAAATGCCAATCTTTTCAAGCCTTTTCATTGCAACGATTACACCACGTCCGGCACATCCAACACCAGGTTCGGGACCTCCACTTTCAACACATAAAATATCCTTAAAACCTTTAAAAACCAAGTCATCCCTTTCAGGATTTCTATTGTCCTTTAAAGTGTTGACAACAGTCGGAATTCTTTTACCATATAATGTACGTGTTGTATCCGCTTTTGGATCACAGCCTATGACAAGGCAATTTAAACCTTCATTGGCCCATGTAGCAGACAAGTTAGCTACAGTTGTACTTTTTCCAATTCCACCTTTTCCATAAATTGCTATTTTTTTAATCATTGCTATGACCTCTCAATTAATTTATAAACAAAATCATTTTTTCTAACTTTATGAGGCAATAAAACTCCCACATTTGAATTTTTTGATACCTCTTTAACGTCTTTACCTTCAATCTGCATGGAATCAATTGTATGGGTAATGGAACCGGTAGTTTCACCCTGAACCATGATTTTATCGCCAATCTTTAAATCGTCCCATATCCTTAATTCTGCAACCTTAACTTTATTATAATAATTAACGACCTGACCAATGTCCTTTTTAACGTATTTGGACTGGTTGGTTTCACTGGTCTCAAAGGGAATGTCGAAGTAAAAACCTGTGTCAAATCCCCTGTTGAAAACACTTCCAAGTTCCTCCATCCATTGAGGATTGAATTCATATTCATCAGGATTATCCAAATAGGAATCAATGGCTTCACGATAAACGGATGTTACCATTGCACCGTAATCCGGACTGCGTGCCCTTCCTTCAATTTTAAATGATGAAACGCCGGTCTCAATCAATTCAGGAATGTATTCTATCATGCACATGTCCTTTGGTGAAAAGAAGTTGCTTCTGTAGGAGTCATCATAAGACTGTGAAATGACAAAGGACTCATCTGCAACATCGGAAGTATTTGAAACTGCATCATTTTGCGATTCTTCAAAGGTTAAAGTCCAGTTTTTACGGCAGGGCTGGAGACAGTCCCCGCAGTTTGCACTTCTTCCATAAAGGCCATAGCTTAAAAAGCATCTGCCTGAAATTGCCATGCACATTGCCCCATGAATGAATATTTCAGTTTCAATTGGAGATTTGGCGGTGATTTCTGTTATCTCCTTAATGGACAGTTCACGGGATAAAATTGCCCTTTTGGCACCGAGTTTGTGAAGAGTCTTTAATGTGTGTGAATTCGTTACGTTTTCCTGAACGCTTACATGCGCTTCAAGGCCATGTGATACAGTATCCTCTATTAATCCAATATCCGATAAAATAAGCCCGTCAATTTCTGAAGATGAAATCTTTTCCAGATTATTTTTAAGCTCGTTTATTTGGGACTCCTTTAAAATAATGTTAGTACATAAATAAGTTTTCGCCCCATATTCTTCAGAAATCTCAGATATTTTAGCCAAATCATCTATAGAAAAGTTTCGAGCATTCGCTCTCATATTATATTCATCCAAGCCAAAATAAACTGCATCAGCACCGTTTTCCAAAACAGCGCGCAGTGATATGAAGTTTCCGGCAGGAGCTAATAGTTCAGGCATATTAATCTCTTAAGGTTTATAATAGGTTTCAGCCTCAATGTCATCAGGAAGTTCAGTTGGATACTCTTCATTCAGACAGCCCAAACATAAATCTTCAGCAGGCATTCCAATAGCATCTATAAGAGAATCTAAGGTAATATAACCTAACGTGTCAATATCTAACTGCTTTTTAATTTCTTCAACACTGAAATTAGCAGCAATCAATTCTTTTTTGGTAGCCATAGCTACTCCATAAAAACAAGGCGCTATTACAGGAGGACAACCTACCAGGAAATGAATTTCAGCAGGTTCCGCTTCTTTAACCAAATCCAGCAATTTTTTAGATGTGGTTCCTCTAACAATACTGTCATCGATTAAAATAATCTTTTTACCTTTAATAGCTTCTTTAATAGGATTTAATTTAAGTCTAACAGCCAACTCACGTTCTTCCTGTGTTGGCATAATAAATGTCCTTCCAACATACCTGTTTTTGATTAAACCTTCACCATAAGGAATTCCGGAAGCTCTTGAATAACCTATAGCTGCAGGAATTGATGAATCAGGTACTGGAATGACAACATCAGCGTCAATAGGATATAATTTATGTAATTCTTTACCAATGTTTAATCTGGTTTGGTAAACATTAATGCCATCTATTGTACTGTCCGGTCTTGCAAAGTAAACATATTCAAACATACAGTGAGATAAGTCAGTTTCATCAGCTATTTCCAACATATGGCTTTTAATTTCATCATTTTCAAAGTAAACAACTTCACCAGGAACGATGTCTCTTATGAATTTAGCATTGATTACATCAAAAGCAACAGTTTCAGAAGCCAATACAAAATCATCCCCTCTTTTTGCAACGGCTAACGGCTTAATGCCCATAGGGCCACGTACACCATACAAATCACCATTAACGAGGATAACTAATGCATAAGATCCAACAAGCTGGCGAGAAACAGATTCAATAGCATCAAGAATACTTTTATTGTTATCATGATGTTCTTTTTTAAGCAAATAACAGATTACTTCAGAATCAGTGTCTGATTTAAATTCATAACCGTCTTTTATAAGTTCTTCTCTTAATTCACCAGAGTTAACAATATCACCATTATGAGCCATGGCAATAAAACCATCATCAAAATCAGTAACAAAAGGCTGAGAATTTTCTAATCTGGATTGGCCTGTTGTAGAGTATCTTACATGACCAATTGCAATATTCCCATCAAGATTATTAATTTCATAATCTTTAAAAACATCAGTGATTAAACCCATGCCGCAGTAATAATTCAATCCTTTATCCTGATTAAAAGTAGCTATTCCAGCGGATTCTTGACCTCTATGCTGTAAAGCATATAAACAATAATAAACAAAAGAAGAAACATTCCTAGACATGTCTTTGGAATGAATTCCTACTATACCACACTTATCTTCCATCTCACCCTGCATTTGCAAACACCATATAATTATCAATTATTATTTTTCTTTAACCTAGTATAAAAATAATGATGTTTTTACTCCCAGAAATTTTCAAAAGTGTTCGGCAAATCATAGTCCTCACGAACTTCAGGAGGTTTAGTAGGACGTTTTGAAGATAATTCCTCAACCAATTCTTCTTTATTATCTTCTACAAAAATTAAAGCGGTTTTAATAATTTTTAACCAGTCAACAGCATGATTTTTTGATTGTGCTGCAATAAAACCCTGACCAACAAGAATATTATCGGGCTTGAACTTATTTGTAGCTATTACAATCTTTTCATCATCGACCAAATCCTGCCTGAAAACTTCATACCACAATTCATCCAGCCTGTAAATTTCGAGAAAATCCTTATTGTGAATATCCTCAAACCTGTTTTTGAAGTTGGTGAAATCAGACTTTAAAGTATTGATGTCTTCATGCAAATCATTGTTTTCCATAGACAATACTTCATTTTCCTTAATAAGTTTATTGTAATCATCAAGCAAGTTATTATAATTGTGTGTTAGTTTTAACAGTTTGTTTTCTAAAGTATGGATATTAATTAAATTTAAAGAATAGGAAAGTGTTGACTTGATGATTGAATTCAATATTTCCTTTTGAGCAAGTTCGGCATTTACCTCTTCGCTTTCAAACAGAACATTATTGTAATCGAATAAACCTATATGGTTAAAATCTGTTTTTAAATCATTGAATAACATGTTGAAGTTATCGTCCTGCCCGTATCCACCTATGAGGATAATATCGGCACCGTCAGCTACTTTTTTAGCCAGTTCCAAATCAGTGGTAGGTATTATCGAAGAAACAACAACATTATAATCCCTTTCAAGTTGAGCACTGTCAACAGCCTTTGAAACCAGTCCGGCAATATCCAGATTGGACACGATTATTCTAACGTCAATTTTAGATCCGTAGTTGTTGTTTTCCATAATAAAACCTTTTTAAATACTGTTTACTTTTTGATGCCATTTCCATGCAGATGAAACAATGCATTCCAAATCATATTTAGGTTTCCAGCCCAATTCCCTTTCGATTTTGGATGCATCTGCAATTAAAATATCAGGATCACCTTCACGGCGATTAGCTATTTCAACATTAAAATCACGTTCAGTAACCTTTTTACACATGTCAATAATCTCACGGACAGAATATCCCTGTCCATTACCTAAATTGAAAATGTTTGACTCATTCTTTTCACATAAATATTCATAAGCTGCAATATGGGCACTGGCCAAATCATTAACATGAATATAATCACGGATACAGGTACCGTCGGGAGTATCATAATCAGTACCGAATATGGAAATTGAATCCCTTTTTCCGATAGCCGCATCCAAAACCAATGGAATCAGATGAGTTTCAGGGTCGTGCAATTCACCAATTTCACAGTCAAAGTCACAACCTGCAGCATTAAAGTATCTTAAGGATACGTAATTAAAGTCTCCTTTTTCAGCTTCACGTTCCAAAGCCTTTTCTGTAATCCATTTGGAGTGACCATAAGGATTGATAGGTTTTAATTCCTGATCTTCTGTAATCGGGACTTTTTCGGGATTGCCGTAAACTGCAGCGGTTGAAGACAATATGAATTTGTCAACGCCAAATTCTCTCATAATCTGCAAGAGATTCAGTGTGTTTTTGTAATTGTTTTTGAAATATTTTTGAGGAAATTCAACAGATTCTGCAACAGATGAAAAAGCAGCAAAGTGCAACACTCCATCTATATCGTATTTTTCAAAGACTTCACGTAGGTCTTTACTTCCGAAATCATAGTTTTCAAAGTTTCCCCATTTTACAAAGGTTTCATAACCCTTGCACAAATTATCAACTACAACAGTCTCATAGCCTGCCTTATGCAATGCTTTGGCAGTATGTGCACCAATATAACCTGCTCCACCAGTAACTAAAATCACTTAAAACACCCTATACGAATTTACCTAGTTTCAATAAAGCTTTAGGTGAAATTTTAACTAATTTTTTAACAATTTCAGTGGTTGATATTTTTTCGAAAGTTTCATCTTCAAATGCGTGGGCAATACTGTCCAATTCTTCATCGGATAAAGTGAGTAAGTATTCCTGTACTTTTTTATATCTTTTAATTTCATGGTCCAGTGCTTCGTGAGCCATTTGGTCATATTGTTTTAAGAATTTTTTAGAACAGTCTTCTTTAATAGCTTCTGCAGCAACCTGACCTGCACACATTCCACCAGTCATTCCGCTTATAATTCCTCCACCAGTCAATGGGTTAACCTGGCCTGCTGCATCTCCACAAACCATAATATTATCATCATAAAGTTTTTTAGTCATTCCGCCGACAGGGTCTCCACCAACGTTGATTTCAACAGCCTGGGCATTTTTCAAATAAGGACAGTTTGCAACGAAATCATCCAAATATTCTATTGCGGTTTTTTCAGCCTTATGAGGTAAAACTGCTAAACCGACATTTGCAATATCTTCACCTTTAGGGAAAATCCATACGTAACCTCCAGGTGCGCATGAACCTAAATAGAATTCGATGACTCCCTGTTTTTCAAATTCCACATTACACATTTCGTATTGTACACCGGATTCCATTTCTTTTGCTTTTGCAGCTGGTTTAAGGCCTGCCCATCTTGCGACATGTCCTTCAGGACCGTCAGCAGCAATTAATATTTTACATTTGTAGGTCTGTTCTTTTCCCATGGATTCGGTTTCAACAATATAACCGTCTTTAATTTTTTCAACGCCGGTTACTAAAGTTTTGACTCTGATTTCAGCACCTGCTCTTGCAGCATCCATTGCCATATATTTATCAAATACTTTACGTTCAAGAATGTAACCTGCTTCAGGGAGTTTTACCTGATCTTCGGTTAACCAAATATCGGTTCCGTCAGGGGATTGTATCCTTACACCTTCAATTTTTTTGGTAACCCAACGGTGATTAGGTTTAATTCCCAATCTTTCAAGTCCTTCGATTGAAACTCCTTCAGCACATCTTTTTGGAGATCCAATTTCAGATTTTTTATCTATCAAAATAACTTTTGCTCCGCCTAAGGCAGCATGTTTAGCTGCACTTGAACCGGCAGGTCCTGCACCAACAACTATTACATCAGTTTCAATCATAAAATCAGTCCTCCTTTTCTAAAGCGTTTATTGGACAAGCTTTAACGCAAGTGTCACAATCTTTACAGTCATCTTCATTAAAAACTAAAGCATATTCTCTTACTTGTATTAAATTTCTCGGGCATACTCCTGCGCATTCACCGCAGAATGAGCACCATTCCTTAACTATCATAATATCTCCTTTCTTAAAAAACAAACTAAAAAGTTTAGTTATTAATAATAATGTTTTTATTCTATTTAAATATTTAGTAAAAACTACACATATCTTAAAATAAGTAAAAAAAATATAAAAATAAATTAATTAATTAATAAAACTGGCACATCAGAAATTCTTAAAAGTCTTTCTGCAACTGAACCGATTTGGTGATCGCTGACACTGTTTTCTTCAAAAGACACAAATCTTTCATTATCAGAACCGTATCTATGAATAACAACCAAATCAGCCCCAGTTTGATTAACAATGAACTTCATGTCCCTTAAAGCATCAGCAGTTAACAGATGTTCGATAACTTCCACATTGTGTTCGGCCGCCTTTTCGGTAATCTTGGCTAAAATCGCATCACCGCTGTCCTCTTCGGAATCATAGCTGCTGAAGGAAAATTCCTCCAAAACATGAACGGCAGCTATTTTTGATGAAAATTTCTCAGCTATTTCAATAGCTACATCAGCTGCCTTATATCCATATTCAGACCCATCAACAGGGACACATATAACATCAAACATTTATTCATCCTCTTTTAAATAGCTTGCATGACAGAAATCAATGAAGTCATCGACTATTTTTTCCATATCCTCACTGTCATCGATTATCTTACCGTCATCCATAAAGAGTGCCCTGTTGGACAGTTCCTTGATGAAGTCAGTGTTGTGTGAAATCATGATGATTGTAATCTTATACTTCTTGGATATCTTTTTAAGGGAATTGGTAACAGTTCTTAATGTGATAGGGTCCAAATCTCCAAACGGTTCATCCAAAAGAAGGAATTCCGGTTTTGAAACCAATATCAATGCAAGCATTACACGTACCTTTTGTCCACCGGACAGTTCATAGGATTTTCTGTGTAAAATGTCCATATCCAAGTCAAGGCTTTCAAAAATATCCTTTACCGCTTCACGGGTTGCGGTTTCCGGGAATTTAGGGAACAAGTCAGCGAGAATGTCCGGTGCAAGTCCAACCTGTTCAAGACGGGCTCTTGCTTCATTTTCCTGTAAATCTGTGAGCAGATAAAGAGAATCAAGCAATTCATCACTAAGGCCCATTCTTTCAGCCCTTGCACGAGCTTCTTTTACAATATTTTGATTTTTATAACCTAATCTGGTAGCTAACTGATCAAATACTGTAGCATAATGTACCAAAGAGAATTCCTGGTGCATGAAACCTAATTTTGAACGGATTTTCATACGTCCGATTCCGGCAATAGCAATATCATGCCATTCACCGTCAACCTGATAGAGGACATCCCCCTTATCTGAATCATCCAATCCTGCAAGCATTCTAAGCAGAACCGTTTTTCCAGCACCGCTAGGACCGATTAAACTTAAAATATTTTCTTTCTGTACCTTGAAATTAATGTCTTCAATTTGGAGAACTTCGCCTCCGGTCAGTAAATAGAATCTTTTATAAATGTCTTTAACGTCAATGACGTCTTCGTCAGTGGAAATATTTTCAATATCCACAATAGGATCCATTCCACTCATGAATTCTTCGGTAATCTCTTCCGGAGTGCCTTCTTTTTTAATTTCACCGTCTTCCATCAATATTACTCTGTCTGCAAGGTATTTTTGAACTTCAGGCAGGTGAGAAACTAAAACTACTGTAATATTCAATTCCTTATTGATATTTTTAACTGCATCAAGAATTTCTTGTTTTGTTTTAGGGCATGCCATTGTTGCAGGTTCATCCAAAAGTAATGCTTTAGGCTGTTTTGCAAGTTGACGAGCTATGATTAATCTTTGTTTTTCACCACCACTTAAAACAGAAGCGTAATGGTCTTTTTTATGAGTTAATGACACCAATTCCAAAATTTTGTCTGCTTCTTCTCCGAATTCACTTTCGGCAACGTCAAAATCAGTTCCGCCTTCATCAAAATATCTGCGGGAATACAATTTCCTTAAAACGTTTTCACGAACTGTATCAGGCCATAATCCGAATGACCTTTGAAGATGAATGGCTGTTACTTTTTTAAGTTCATTATAATAAAACTGTGAGGAGTCTCCATCTACGCTTACGGTGTCGACTGTAATCTTACCTTCATCAATATGTTCAACACCTCTTAAAGCCCTTAAAAGTGTAGTTTTACCTGAACCACTTTTTCCCATGATTCCAAGTATTTCTCCTTCTTTAACTTCAAAACTAACATTTTTAAGACCTACAACGGAATTTCCGTCATCTAATTCGTATGATTTACTTACATTTTCAACTTTAATCATAGTTTTTGCCCCGTTATATTATACAAATTTTTATAAATGACACTATTTAAAAATATTTATTAAGTGATAAATATGAGTTGTGAAAATAAAATTCAAGAATATATTGACACTTTAGAAAATGACAAATTGCTAATAGAAACACATTTTGCAAACATGGAAAAGGTAACTAGGGAAAATAAAAAATTAGAACGTGACCAGTTAATCGGACTACTGTCTAACTTTAACACACTAAATATTCAATACGACCAGTTATGCAACGATTTGATTACATTTATGAAAATCTTCAGACCTGAAACTGAAGAAATCAGAATCTACAAAACTGATGAACTTGTTGAATTATTGAACCAAAAAGCTAATGAAATTGAAAATTAACTTTGATAGTTAATTGTTATCTGATTAGTACCTTCAGTAGTTGAATTTTCAGCTACAACTTCACCATTTCTTATGAGTTGTACTTTCATTATACCTGATGCACCATCAGTCTTTTCAGCTAAAACATAAACCTTATCCCATGCGGCACAGTCAAGATCAAATGTATGATTACCCTGATTGGACTGTTCCTGAAGTGAAGATGGTTCTCCTGATTTGGAATACCATGTTCCATCATAGAGCACTTTTACTTCGTAAGGATGAGATGAGCCTTCCTGGACATTAGAGTCCGCTACAATAACATTTAAGGATTCTTCATTGGAAGGCTGTGTGAAATTATAAATAACTGAAAATAAAATCAACGCAATAGCAATTATTCCAATAATTAAAGCTATTTTTTTAACTGTTCCCATTTTCCATCCACCCTTTTTTTGACCAGTAGGTGAACCTTTTAAAATATAGGAACAGTTTTCACAATATGTGGTTGACGAAAGATTGTCATGACCACATCTTGGACATTTTACCATAATATAAACCTATTTAACAATTCTTTAAAAGTAATTATTAACGTCCTTATATATAAAGTTAATGCCAAAAAAGACGAATTTTAGCCATTAATGATAGTAATCGAAAACGTTTTGGGCAGAATTTTTACTCATACCCTCAACATTGTTTAACTCTTCCAGACTTGCATTTTTAATATTTTCAATACTTCCAAATTCCTTTAAAAGATTGATTTTACGCTTCTTGCCAATGCCTTTAATGTCATCAAGACTGGATTCAGAGATATTTTTACTTCTAAGCTTTCTGTGATATGTAATGGCAAAGCGGTGAGATTCATCCCTTACCTGCTGGAGGAGATGGAGAGCCCGGTTATTTTTAGGAATTATAATGGGTCTTTTTGAGTTTGGAAGATAGATTTCCTCGAATTCCTTTGCAAGACCGATAATCGGGATGTGGGTTAAGTTCAGTTCATCCAAAACGTCACATGCCATACCCAACTGACCCTTACCTCCGTCAATGACAATCAAATCAGGTTCAGGGTCTGTTTCGATTAATTTTAAACGGCGGGTCAGCAATTCTTTCATCATTGCAAAATCATTAGGTCCGGGAGTTTCCATTTTAAAATGTTTATACATCTTTTTATTTGGTTTTGCATCTTTAAAGGATACCTTTGAGCCGACTGCAAATTTGCCTGAAATGTTACTTATGTCATAACCTTCAATAACGCGAGGCACCTTTTCAAGCTTTAAATATTTTTTAAGTTCGATTAATGAATTTTCCAGTTTTTTCTTTTGATGGCGGATAATTTCAGCGTTCTTTTCAGCCATCTTGACAAGCCTTAATTTAACGCCTTTTTGAGGAACCTTGATATGAACCTTATTGCCTCTAAGGTCACTTAACCACTCTTCAAGCAATTCCTTATCATCAATTTCCTCACTCAAAAGAATCTGTTTTGGAACATGTCTGTTATAACCGTAATACTGCTGAATGAAAGAAGAGAGAATCTCTGATGTCGAATCATCCTCAGATCCGCTCATCAAAAAGTCATCACGGCCTGTGATTTTTCCGTTTCTAATGGGCATTATTACAACATAAATGTCAGTTTTTCCCTTTGCAATAGCTATTACGTCCTGGTCCAAATCATCATCGACCAAATCAACAAACTGCTTTTCCATGATTTCTTCTATTGATTCAATTTGGTCTCTTAAAACGGCCGCCTTTTCATATTCCTCTTTTTCAGCCGCTTCTTTCATTTCCTTTTTAAGATTTTTAACAATAACGGAATACTTTCCCTGGAAAAATAGGTCAATTTTATTAATTATTTCAGCGTATTCTTCTTCAGTGATTTTTCCATCACATGGAGCATAGCATAAATCAATCTGGGAATTTAAACATGGCCCGTTCATGTTACGGCAGGTTCTGATTTTAAAAAGTGACTTTAAAAACTTAACAGTTCTTCTTACAGAACCCACATCAGTGAAAGGCCCATAAAAGACCCCATTTTTAGTGATATTTCTTGTAATTACCAGACGTGGGAATTTCTCATTGGTTATTTTAACATAAGGATAACGTTTATCATCCTTCAATTGAATATTGTAACGTGGATGATGCTTTTTAATCAGATTGGCCTCTAAAATTAAAGCTTCCTTTTCAGAGTTGGTTAAAATGTATTCAAGACTGTCAAAATGACTCATCAATATTTGGGTTTTTGGCCTGTCCAGCTTTTCCCTGAAATAAGAACGAACCCTATTCAAAAGGTTTTTTGCCTTACCTATATAGATAATTTCGCCTTCAGCGTTTTTCATTATATAAACGCCGGGCTTTTTTGGCAAATTTTCGGGAGATGTAATTTTTGTTGACATTTAAAATACCTAATTGAGCTCAACAATATCATTATATAATTTAACAGTACCCTCTGCAATCATGGAGTCCAGTACACTTTTTATTTTAAATGATGTTTTATGGGAAGTTGATTTGAAACCGAAATTGCGTGAAACTTCTCTTGTTAAGCTGGCTGTTGTCAGACTTTGCTTGTGGGAGAGAATAGTTTCAATGTTTTTGGCGATTTCCTCATCTGAAATCAAATCTATTTTCGGTTTTACCCTTCTTCTGATAACAACGTCATTGCTTGAGGCATCATATAAAAAGTCTCCAATTCTTATAATATTTCCTGATTTTTCAGATTCTTTAATAGCTTTTTGAACTTGCTTTTTCATTTTAGAGCCTGCTCTTTTAATATTACAGCTGTCTTTAACTCTTTTTACAACCTCATTAACATGAATAGGACCTTCTACAGATATGATTTCATTAATTGATTCGGATACTTTTTCAATCGGCCTGTTGAATAAATCGTCCTGTGAATTCAGTCCAAAATCACTTGCAAACTTATAATCAACAATTTCATCCTCAACCTTACCTCTTTTTGGAATCTTATTATCATCAAAGGCCTTTAAAGTATTATTGCTTTTGAATCTCTCTTTTTCAATTTCCTTGTAATCTTCATCAGCTATTTGAATAATGTCTTCCAAAGCCTGATCTTTTCTATCTTCACGCCTTTCCTCTTCATGGATAGTGACTATGGTATCATCATCACTGGACAATTCTTTTTTAAGTCTTTCCATTTGAAGTTCACGTTCGTATCTTAATTCCTCTTTTTCAGCAAATGTTAATCCTTCATCCTGAGGGACATATTCTTCGCCTTCATAATCCTGAATTGGAGTTAGATATTCGCTTTCATCATATTCTTCAGTTCTATCTACAACAGAAACATATCCTACCTGTGTCGGATTTTCGATTTCGTTTAAGGATTTGCGAATATACTTTATATCACGTATACCGCTTCTGATGGAGTCCTTAACTGATTTATTTTTGTTTTTGTCCTCATCATAATACAAATTATTTTTTCTTAAAGGGCTGTTTACGTCATTAATGCCCTTATAATATGTAACTCCATCAGGTGATGTAGATATCGGATTTACTTTTTGACTATCCTCGTCATTAATGTCATTATTTACAATATCTTCTTGATTATCTTCATAGTTGTCTTCATATCTTGGATTATATCCATCATCTTTTACATTAAATGCATCAGAAATTACATCATCAAATGCCTTACTTACTAATGCAGAAGCAAGATTAGAAATATCTTCATCATCAAGACTGCCGTCCGGATGGTTATCAATAGCTTCATCAATTATACGATTAAAATCATTTTCATTAACAGTTCTCTTTCTTGTCATTTCAGATACACCATCAACATTTCTTTTAAACACAACCCTATTCCTATTTTCAAAGTCATTATTTTCCTGTTCAGTTACATCATCATTCATATCTTTAAGAGGATTGACATCCACATTCCTGCTTTTATAATCTCCGGAGAGGATTTCAACTTCAACCACGTCATCATCTTCAGGAGCAGGCCTATTGTCAATCATATCATCATCAATAATCTCACCATGGACTGTTTCAACCTCTTCTTTAGTTAAATTAAGTTTGGTAGTGCCTTTAATGGCATTTGCAAATTTAGATTCACTTATTCCATCCGGATTTTTTGGCTTTCTATCGCCGAAAAGAATATTTTTCAAAGGATTTACCTCAACAACAGGAGGTTCATTTTCATCCTCGGAATAATCAATAATACTTTCTTCATCATTGCTGTGATCTACATAAATATAATCATCATCAGAACCCAAATCAACCTTATCCTCATCAGGTTTTACATCATCAGATTCATTATCTGGAGATATTTCTTCATCAGTTTCAACATCATCATGATCCACATGAATATAATCATCGTCAGAACCCAAATCAACAGTTTCCTCGTCTTTTGAATGTTTAATATCAGAATCTTTATCTAAATCAATCTTTTCATCATCAGATTCAACATCCAAATTATCATGAATAACTTCTTCTTCAACAGGTGAGAGTTCATCCAAATCTATACTGTCTGCGGATTTGTTGAAAGTAACTTTAGGCTTTTTACTTGTTTTGTTAACAGGTTCCGGGATAATTTCTTCTTCAGGAGTATCATCAATGATTTCCTCTTCAACATCATCAACTTCAACGATATCCTCCTCTTCAGGAGTATCATCAATGATTTCCTCTTCAACAATTTCCTCTTCTATAGGAGTATCATCAATGATTTCATCATCTACAGAACTTTCTTTAGTAATTTCTTCATCAATATCCTCTTCAGGAGTTTCAATAATTTCTTCATCAATGGAGTCCTCTACATCATCATCTTCAATGATTTCGTCATCATCGTGGTCAACATAGATAAAGCCATCATCATTTTCTAGCTTATCTTTAATTATGTCACTCACTTCGTCCATTGCTTCTTCATCTGAAGTTTCATCATCACTAAAGCGTGAAAATTTATTTTTAATTGAAGATAATATTCCACCACCAGCAACTTTAGAAATGCTGGATCCAAATTTAACTTTTGGAGAATCTGAATCCACATCTATTTCTTCTTCGGATTCTTCTTGGATTTCTTCTGTGAGTTCTTCGTCTGTATACGGAACATCTTCGCTACTGTCTTTATCACTTTCAAGTGTATCTTCATCTTCTCCACCATCATCTAAATGATTATTTGAGTCATCATCAGTTAATTCTTCAAGAAATTCATCAATATTTATATCATCAGATTCTTCTTCATCAATTAATTCCTCTTCATCACCATTTGAAGAGTTAATTTTATCAAAGCTTTCATCTAAATTTTCATTTATAATTTCAGATATTTCATCATCTTCAAGAGATATATCCGCAATAGAATCAGGTTCGTTTAAATCATCACCAGATTCCAAATCAATACTATCATCAGAATCATCTTTATCAACGACTTCTAAATCATCACCAGATTCCAAATCAATACCATCATCAGAATCATCTTTATCAGTGACTTCTAAATCATCATCAATATCTGAAGTTTGATTATCATCATCTGAAGGTTCTTCTAAATCATCTTTGAATATAAAGTCATCAAAGGCACTGGATTCTTCATCCACTTCAACAAACTCACTAGGGGCTGCTGCATTAATATCATCTTTAACATCCTCTTCAGCTTCAACAAACTCACTAGGAGATTTTACTTTAATATCTTCCTTAGGTTCATCTTCCGCTTCAACAAACTCACTAGGAGACTCTTCATGGATAAATTCTATGCCGTCATCATCAAAGTCATCTTCAGAATCTTTGCTTACAAATATTATATCATCATCGAAGTCAAGGCCGTCCGGAGATATTACTTCCACATTGTCTCCAAGAGCTGCTGCTTTTTCTTCAGCTTCTTTTTTCTTTTGTTCTTCAAGCTCCGCTTCACGTTTTCTTCTTAATTCTTCAGCTCTTTTTTCAGCCTCAATCCTACGTTTTTCTTCTTTTTCACGAGCTATTTTTTGTTCTTTACGGGTTTCTTTAATGGATTTTTCAATGAATTCCAATAATTTTTTACGTCCCAAATCACGGTTTCTATACCAGTCAGTAGACCATAAATGATAAAGTTTCCATCCCAGGCCTTCAAGTACCTGTTCACGGAGTCTGTCACGGTCACGTGCAACTTTACTGGATGCATACATTTTTCCGTCAGTTGTGATTCCCAAAATATATTTTCCAGGGTTTTCTTCATCAACAATAGCTAAATCCACCCTGAATCCTGCACATCCAATCTGTTTATCAACAATATAACCGTTTTCTTCAAGAAAACTTGCTATAGCATCTTCAAATGGTGCTGAAGTATGTTCTTCTCCAGTATGAGTACCCATAGTTAAGTTTTCAGCATACTCCAAAAATTCTCTCAATGCCCTTACACCGTGAGGAGGATTTGCAGTTAATTTCATGCTTGAAGCTTTAAAGTTGGAAAATACAACACATTTTTGTCTTGCACGTGTAATCAGTACATTTAATCTTCTCTCACCACCATCCTGATTTAGCGGACCGAAGTTTAAGGACATTTTTCTTTCATTGTCAAAACCGTATCCTACACTGATTAAAATAACGTCCCTTTCATCTCCCTGAATGGTTTCAAGGTTTTTAACAAAGAATCTTTCATCTTTATTTTCTGAGAATAAGGGTTCGAATTCAGGTCTTTCACGGCGTCTTTCTTCCAATTTTTCCAAAATCGCATTCTTTTGAGCAACGGAAAATGTTCCGACACCTAAACTTTTAGTATCACCATATCTATCAAAATGGTCAAATATCGCTTCAACAACATCTTCTGCTTCTTTCGGATTTGCAGATGATGAACCTCTATCATATGCGGTATCAGGATTATAATGGAATTTTAATCCCAATTCTGAGTCATTATGTGAAGGTGAAGGATATACGAGCAATTCGTTATCATAAAATTCCTTATTGGAAACGTTAATTAATGATTCATGACGGCTTCTGTAGTGCCATTTAAGCATTTTAACCGGGAAGGATAATTTACATAAATGCAGAATACTTTCCATATCAAGAGAAGTTGCCTCCTCTTCGTCACTTTCTCCACTGGCCATCTGATCAAAGAATGAAGTTGGAGGTAACTGTTGGGTATCTCCCATTACAACCGCAGTTTTTCCTCTCATGAATGCACCTAATGCATCTTCTGGTTTTACCTGACTTGCTTCGTCAAAAATAACTACATCAAACTGCAATTCTTCGTTGGTTGGATCAAGATACTGTGCAACGGATAACGGAGACATCATGAAACATGGTTTAATCTGTTTAATCATTCCTCCTGCTTTTTCCAATAATTTTCTAACAGGGAGATGTCCGCTTTTTCTGGTAAACTCTCCTGCAAGCACTTTTGCCTGAGGATTTTCGGTTGCACCGAATATCTGTGGAATATTGCTGTTTAACTTATGGAAAATTCTTTTACGGTTCAGGACTAAAATCTTTCTGTCCAAATCCTTAAACTCTCTAATTCTATTTTCATGCAATTCTCCGATAAATGTGGCCAATTCATGGTTTTCCACAAATAAAATATTGAGCATGGAATCTGCAAAGTTTCCTTCAACCAGTGATTTGACATCATCTTTTTTAATGTTTCTTTTTTCGATTGAATCAACAAATAACTCCGCAGTGGTTCCCTTGAGTGAATTTTTAGTATTCAGATACTGGGACCATAAATGGAGACTTGAAAGCTGTCCTCTCCAATTGTATAATTGTGATTGCCATTCTTCAAATGCAACGTCGTTTGCACCTTTTTTAAATATTAATTTACTTCTTGGGTTTAATTTTGATTTTAATTTATCCAAATCATTGCTGAATTCGTTTCCTGAATCAATATAGTCAACCAAATCTCTTTCCGGATTAATGTCAAATAAATCTTTTGATAAAATGTCAATAGTATTTTGTGAAAATATTCCTTCGTTTGTAAGTGAAGTAAACTGAGTCATCCACTGGGCAATAGCTTTTAAATCATTAACATCAGCATTTAAATGCCAATATCCACCATAATATCTTTTAGCCAATTGTTCATTAGCTTCCAAATTCTTTTTAAGTCTTATGGCTGCTTTCGCTCGAGTTAAGTCATCAATGATAGTGCCTATATCGTCCTGAACAGGATAGTTATAATATCTTTCAACAAGCTCAAGATGCTGATTGCCCTTAAAGAAACGGAATTTCTTATGAGAGAGTTCATTCAGTTCATAGATTATCCTGTCGATGTCTGCATGGTATATATTTGGATTGAACTTATCCAATACTCCTGCAACCCTTTGATATTTGGCCAATTCCTGTATTAATCTGTAAGGGTCATCATTATTATTGTCCCATGCACCGGATTTCAATATTTGAGCATCAATCAATTCTGAATTTTGAGTTTTAATAATATCAAATGCGGAAAGGGATTTCTTAAATTCATTTAAGGTTTCTGGCTTTTTAATACCATAAATGTCATAAACTCTTCCACGTTCAACCAGGAATGCATCAAGAGATTTTAATGTATCGTTAATTAACATTTCTATTTCTCTTAAATCACCTGGAAGCAAACTCTTAGGAGAGCATTTGCTCCAAGGATTTTCCTTTGAAATGGTCTGATACAACTCAGCAACACTTTCCAAAGACAAGATAATGTCATCCAAATCCTTTAACGTTATTGATTCTGGATTGTTGAATCTCACCAAAGGCATTATGCTTTGTTTGCGTGAAAAATGGTCGTCAGCCGCTTCCTTCATACCATATAATTGGAATGCGGATAAATTAACAGCAGATACTGGTCTGTGAATAACACTTGCATAATCGTCCAGCTGTATTTTTAAGGTTTCAAGCTTTCTTATGGTCTGGTCGATATTTAAAGTGTCGACAGCCCTTACTGTAGTTGCCTTTTGAAGGTCTTTTAGGAACTTTTTACGTCTTGTTTTGTGTGAATGAAGCTCCAAAACAAATTTTCCAAGACCCACATTGGTAAGTCTGTCTTTTACAACATCCAATGCTGCCATTTTTTCTGATACGAATAAGACTGATTTGCCTTCTGCAAGCAATTCAGCGATTAAATTAACGATAGTTTGTGATTTACCTGTTCCCGGCGGTCCTTCCACAACGAGATTTCTTCCTGCCTTAACGTCCTGTATTGCAGCAATTTGTGATGAATCAGCATCTAAAACCTGATACATTGACTGATATTGAAGCTGTGAGTCAATATCCTCTTCATTGAATGCTTCAACATTATTTTTTGCAGGGTTGAATATTGCCTGAATCAATTCATTTTTGGTTAAATCAACATTTGCAGCCCAGCTATCAGGATTTAAATCATTATACATTACAAATTTTGTAAAACTAAAGAAACCTAAGGCTATTTCATGATTGACTCTCCAGTTTTCCATCTTGTGAACAGCATGTTTTACTTTTTCAATATAATGATCTATCACTTCACCATATTTCTTGAATTCAAAATCTGGAAGTTCAATGCCCCCTTCAAGAAGTTTTGCCTTAAGGGAAATGTTGGTTTGAATATCTTCTCCAGTCCATTCCAAATTAAATGATTCACCTACTTTTTTTCTCTCCATGGAAACCGGAATCAAAACCAAAGGAGCCTTATTAGTTTGTCTTGGTTTGGATTTGTCAATCCATTCTAAAAAACCGACAGCCAGGTATAAAATATTGTAACCCTGCTCCTGAAGCATTGTTTTAGCCTGGTTATTAATATAATACAATCTCTTTTGGAGCTCATTTGGAGTTAAATCAACCTCAAGCTTTTTATTTCCTTCTGAAAACTTACTGAAATCAAATGGAATATGGTCCCAAACTGAAGATTTCTCTTCCTTCTTATCCTTTTTATTGGATACGAAATACATTTTGTTTTCCTGTAAAACCAATGTTTGGAAGATATTAATCGGAGTTTGGTTATTGATTTTGATAGTTTTAGCCCTGGACTTGAAATTAAGCAGCTGATTTCTTAAAGTTAAATCCAGTAACTCCTTACGTAAGTTTTCAAACTCCTTTTCAATTTTATTATTATTAGATGAATTGGACAACATGATGATCATTTATTTTTAAAAATTCTTTAAATCATATATAATTATTAACACAGTAATTAATAAAGTTTACTTATTATTAATTATCGCTTTTAAATGGTCCAAAAAAGGATAGTTTATCACTGGCTATTTTTGATGCGAAATTGGCTGATTTTAAAATGGATTTGCTGGTTAATTTTTTTGAAATATAGGCTGCCATATAAGTGTCTCCGCAACCTGTGGAGTCAACTACATTATCATTTTTGACAGCTTCAATCTTATATTCATCATCTGAAATGACTCTTGAGCCTTTAGAACCGTTAGTAATAATAATTTCATTAATATTAAATTCTTTACAGTCACTGTTTTCAAATAATATTAATGCTTCACTTTCATCTAAAAAAAGCCCGTCAATATCACGAATAATATCTTTAACATCAGAGGTTAACTTCAGCTTTATGGAATACTTATCGCCTATTTTTTCATTTGGATATCTTAAAAATCCCTGAAGAGACATAAAGATAGGTGCATTAAAGCTTTTTAAATAATCAATAGTTTCTTTTGGAAAATCAAATGCATTCAATGGGTTTATAATAAAAGCATCAATATTTTCAGGAAAAACATTTTCCAAATCTTTTTTAGTGATGGAAATATTTGCAAAATTGCTTGACTGAATGCGAAAATCATCATTATTTGGATAATCATTGATAAAATAATGGGTTTCGTCTTTTTCAATTAATTTGACTTTACTTTTATCTGGAAAATCCTTGATTAAACCTGTATCTGAGCAGTTTGTGACGATTAGATAGTCTAGGTAAAACTCCTCAAAAACAAATGACTGGAAATAAACGGCTCCCCCAGTTTTTGATTCTTTTTTATTCTTTGTGATTATTAGGTCCTGAGTAACCGGACCAATGCTAACTATTGTCATGAAAATCAAATTCTATTGTAATATCTACAACATGATATTTATTTGAAATATTATAAATCTCTTTTTTAATCTTTTCCGGATTATGAGTTTCATCAATAGCTACTTTAAGTGTCATGACTGAATCAATGCCGTCAAGTGACCAGATATGAAAATCATCTATTGCATTAATTCCTTCAATTGCCAGGATACTGGTTTTAAATTCATCAACATCAAAATTATCCGGCGTTTTTTGAAGCAATACCTGAACTGATTTGTACAGGTTTCTTCCCAGGTTGAATATTAACCACAATGCAATACCAATTGAAATGAAGGGGTCCAAATAAGGCGCTCCATCCCAAAAGATTAAAATTATGCTCAGTATTAAAATTGCAACCCATTCAAATACATCTCCAAGCTGATGGAATAGAATAGCCTTTTCATTGAATGTCTCTCCATCATGAAGCTTCCAGACAGAAATTGATTTAAATATTAATCCGATAATGGCAACTACAAGCATTCCTCCGGCATCAACGCCTTCTGGATTAAACAGTCTTGGAATTGCCTCCGAAAGTATTACAAATGCCATGATGATTACAAAAATAGAAGTGATGACCGCACCGAGAATTGAAAATCTTTGATATCCGTAAGAATAGCTATCAGATGAATCCTTTTGAGATATTTTCTCTAAAAGCCATGCAATAGCTATTGAAATCGTATCTGACATGTCATGAATACAGTCTGCCAGAATTGCCATACTGTTGGTTGCAAGTCCCCCGGCAATGACAATTATGTTAAATGCAAGATTCATGAAAAATACAAAAGCCAGGTTCTTTCCGGCTTTTTTGTGATGATGATGCGTATCAATTCTCATAATTATTTAATTTAACATTAATAGAATAAAAAAGTTAGTTCAAATAACAATTAATTATTATCCAGATGTTTTAATAATTAGAATTATCAAGCAACTTACAAATAAAAGAAAAAGATTAAAGATAATGAATATATGATTAGATTTATATAATTTAAAAATTAAAAGAATATTAGTGATTAAAAATGGCGATAACTGGAACAACAATATTTTCTCACATATTACCTGTATTTTTCGGATTTTTCGGATTATTATTTGTAATGTCCGGTATCTTGGATGATAACAACCCTAAACTTGGATTAGGCATTGTATTATTTGTTGTAGCGTGTGCCTTCCCTTATGTTGTTTTAAGTGCACTGATTTAGATAATATTTATTTCACCTGAATGTAGGCCTGTTCCTACCAATACTTTTTTTATACCTAATTTTTCCAATTCATCAATGGAGTCCTTATTCAATCCGCCGGCCATTATTATCTTATCTTTTAAATCATCGAATTCTTTTAATAATTTTTCATTGTATCCTTTTTCAGTTCCAACACCACTGATATCTAAAAGAATTATTTGTGATACATCAATATCAATTAATACATCCTTAAATTCCTCAAGAGTTAAATCCAGGTTTTTGGAATATAATTCATCATTTTTAACATCAACGCTTATGACAATTCTTTCTTTTGGATATTTGGCGCAGATTTCATATAAGTCATCTAAGCTTTCCAATGTTTCGGTTGGGATGATGATTTTAAAGGCATAATCCAGGAAAAACGGAAATGATTCTGCATTTTTTATTCCCGCATCCAAAATTACAGGAATGATTGTGTTGACCATTTTGATTTCATTGATATTGTGGCCATTGCTTTCAATAAGATCCAAGTCTGCAATATATAGTTCATCCGCCCCATTTAATTTTAATCCCTGAGCAATTTCAACAGGATTGGATGATGGTGCGAATACTGTTTGCAATGGTTGATATGTATCTCTTAAACCAGATTTACCACTTACTGCTTGACCATCTTTTAAATCTAAAACAGGTATCTTTTTAATCAAATTATCACCTTAATTATTAATTTAATTAATGCAGTATTTAATATTTTTAAAAAAAAAGCAAAAAACAATAGGAGGAAAATTAGACTAAAAAATAAATTTTAGCCTAATTTTGAAAATTAAAAATAATGATCAATTTAGGGGAGAGTATAAAAAATATGATTTTTAACCCTTGTATAATATGTATAATATCATAGTATATAAAGTTACCTATAATTTAAAAAAATTAAATTATACTTGAATAAATAAATTTTAATTAAATCAAAAAATTATAAATTATTATATAAAATTAAATATTTTTTTTAAACAAATTAAAGAAATATATAACATACAATATATTTTTTAAAAAATCGTACTTTAAAAATACCGAAAATCTATAAAGTTCTCTTGAAAAAAGTCATTAGGTATGTAAAATCTTATTCAAAAGTAATACTTTTTAAAAATTAATTGAAAAAACTAAAACCAACTTGTAAAATAAAAATAAAAAAATAAGAAAAAGTTTGAAGTTCGAAAGAGGGAATTTTGAAAGACAGAAAAAATTTTGTGTTCATCCGATTGCTAAGCTATCTGTTAATAATTGACTTCAAACCTATATTATAGTTTGTTTTAATAGTATAAATACTTTTTTATAAAAAAGTATTACTTAATATAATAAAAAAATAATAATAAGTAATACTACATGGTTTAAAAAAAATAATTATTCTCTGAAATTTTCATCTATATATGAATCAAACTTCAAATAAGCTTCATCAATAGCTTCATTTAACATATCCTGATTGATTTCAGATAACTCATCAAATGAAACGCCTAAATCAACATCAACATCCAGCTGATCATTTTCATAATTGATTTCAATATCCAAATCCAGGTCTTCAAGTTCTTTGGTTGAAATGACTTTGGAAACTTCAACTTCAAGAATTTCTCCAAAATCTGTTGAGATGGTATCTAAATCCTCAGAGGATAATTTTTTAAGTTTGGACATAATAATCTAAAAAAAGAATAGAAATTAAGCTCCATTAGGAGCCATTCCTTGCATAGCAGCTTGAATGTTAGTTTGCATTTCTTCAAGTTTTTTCATGACTCTTTCTTCTTGACGAGCCATAGTCTGTTTTCTTAACTTGAGAGTTTCTAACTTATCTTCAGCATCATCTAAAGCATCTTTATAATCTACTTTAATGAGTAAATTACCCGCTTGTTTGAATACCTCAGTATTTTCATCAGTATTTTTTAATTCTTCTAATGCTTTTTCAGTTTCTTGAATTTGAACTTCAACAGTTTGAATTTGCATGGTTACAGCTTGAGCCTGTTGTTGTAACTGTTGAAACTGATTTAATTGCTGTTGTATATTTTCAGGAATTTCCATATAATCACCTTTTAATTTATATATTTGTTAAATTATTTATTTGTAATGATAAATTAATCCACTTAATTGCAGAATTTATGGAAGCTCTAAATGATGTTGAATCCTGAGCATCAATATCAATAATGATGCTGTTATCATCAAGAGTTAAATTCATAGAGGATCTGTAATCAGGAGCCGTTTCAAATTCCAAAATAATTGAATCATAAATGATTTTGGCTTGAGCGGAATTATCAAACTCAATATTAATCTGACTTTTTACAGACTCTAAAGGACTATTATCAATCATCTTTATCTAAAATCTTCTTAACATTAATCTGGAAATCAAGTTTATCTCCAAATTTATTAATGAAATTTATTTTAGCTATTAAGTCCTCATATCCACTAGTAATATGAATATAATTACCGTCTGCCTTATCAACTAATTCAAAGCCCAAAATATCACTTAAGCAGTTTAACTTTTGAACTTCACTGACTATTTTCAATTGTGACGGAGAAATATTGATTCTTTCGTTTGTGGTTGTAACACTGATTAAAATAGTAAGTAATACTTCTCCTTTATTGGAGTAAAAAGTAATCCTACTGGGATTTCCTTTAATCTCATTAACAATAGCTAAATTAACTTCATCTTCATCGAGAGCCCTTAATAAAAGTTCTCTCATATTCATTTTTCCTCTATTAACAGATGTGGAATCCGTTGAATGAGCTAAATTTTTACAAAACTTTCTTGTTTTTTGAGAAGGCTTTCTAGAAGTTGAAATTAACATTTAAATCAAAAATAGTAAAAAAATATTATAGATAAAACAAGATAAAAATCTTGATTTAAATCTATTTTTTAAGGCCGACTCTGTTGACCATATTTCCGTCAGGAACACTTGCAGATACCCAACGGGTTACTTCTGGAACATTTTTGAATAAAATCCTATATCTACAGTTAGGACATTTATTGTCCATGTAGCTTTTTTGATCTACTTCTGTTCCACAGCGTGGACACTTATACAAGGACTATTCCTCCACTTTAATGTCTCTGATACTACGTGCTGCAGATTTAGCCATAGGGGTTTGAGGAACATAAGCTCCACCGGTGAATACAGCACCACATTTTCTACATTTCCAAATTCCAGCAGCTTGTCTTTTTACGTAAGGTCTATCACATTTAGGACAAACATGATTTTTTTTCATGTTTTCTTCGATGATTTTAACAGATCTTTTTGCTTTTCTTCCGTATCTTGCACCGAACCTACCTGTAATACCAACTTTTTTAGTTCTTGCCATTTTAATTTCTCTCCATTCTATAAAAATAATAATAAAAAATGTAAATCATTTAGATTTACCATGATTAAAAACAATCATAAAATTATCTAATGTAATAATATTGTATTACATTATATTTAAAGTTAATGGAAATTTTAAGAAAAATAATGTATTTTCTCAAAATACCATCAGATATAAACCTGATATCCTAATCGAAAGAGTGATAATTAGGACTTTCATTAGTGATTAACAGATCATGAGGATGTGACTCTTTAATACCGCTGCTGGTAATTCTTACGAATTTAGCTTTTTTCTGCATGTCAGCGATATCTTCAGCTCCACAGTATCCCATTGAAGATTTTAAACCACCAACTAATTGGAATAAAATTTCTGAAACAGTTCCTCTGTATGGTACTGCACCTTCAATTCCTTCAGGAACATATTTTGTGTGGTTCATTTTACTTTTAGAACCTTGGAAGTATCTGTCAGCACCGCCATCAAATTCACTGGTCATAGCTCCCATTGATCCCATTCCACGGTATTTTTTGTATTGTTTACCGTTCATAACAACAACGTCACCTGGAGCTTCGTAGGATGCTGCAAGCAAATTACCTAACATTACTGCATCTGCACCTGCACCGATAGCTTTAGCTACATCACCTGAGTATCTTATACCTCCGTCTGCAATAACAGGAATGCCATGGTCAGCTGCCACATCAGCAACATCAGAAATTGCAGTGAGCTGAGGTACACCAACACCTGCAACAATACGGGTGGTACACATTGAACCCGGACCGATACCGACTTTTAGAGCATCTACGCCTTTAGCTATTAAGTCCTCAGCCGCTTCAGCAGTTGCAATGTTACCGACACATAATTCAGCATTGATATTTTCCTTAATGGTTTGAGTGTAATCAACAACATTTAAATTGTGAGCGTGAGCACAGTCAATTGAAATGATATCTGCACCTGCTTCATCAAGTGCAATTGCACGTTCCAAATCAAATGGTCCACAGGCTGCAGCAACCAAATAATTCCCGTCTTTATCACGTGCAGCATTAGGGTATTGTGCCTGATTTAAAATATCTTTAATTGTAATGATTCCTACCAATTTTCCATCATGAAGAACAGGCAATCTTTCAACCTTGTTTTCATAAGCAATATTTAAAGCTTCTTCAGCAGTAATCGGTTCTTCAACAGTAACAACATCAGAGGTCATTATGTCTTTAACTGTTTTGTTAGGTTCTGATTTTAAAACTGGCCTGATATCTCTTTTGGAGATAATACCAATAATCTTATCACCATCAACAACAGGAAGACCGCTGATTAATTCGTCCTGCATTTTATTTTGAACATCCATGATAGTTGAATCAGGAGTAATGGTTACAACATCACGGATAGTTAAGTCTTCAGCAGTTTTAACCTTTTTAACTTCTTCAACTTGTTTTTCCAATGATATGTTTCTGTGAATTACTCCAATACCACCTTCCTGTGCCATAGCTATAGCAAGGTCGGATTCAGTAACGGTATCCATAGCAGCACTTAAAATAGGGATATTTAACTTTATACCTTTGGACAATTCAACAGTAGTGTCAATATCCTTTGGCTCTACACGGCTAGCATTAGGAGTAAGTAAAAAATCATCAAATGTATAAGACATTCTTGCTTCTTGAACTTTTTTAGAAAACATTAAAAACACCTACTTAAAATGAATCACATAATTCTTTTAACTCAGCTACAGCAGTATGATGGATTTTACCGGTATTGCGGTCACCGCCAACACAGGCAGCTCCTCTAATACCAACCACATCACAACCAATATCATGTAATGGTTTTAATTGATCTTTTTTAACAGATCCTGCAAGAGCGGTTTTTAAATCATAACTATGAGCTTCTTCAACGAATTCAGTTAACTTATCCATATCTAAATAATCAAATAAAGTATGGCCATCTTTTACAGCAGTATCCAGCATTGCCAAATCACAGTTTGCATCGCGAGCTATTTTTGGAATTTCCATAGGATCAACAGCACCAACACGATGAGCATCAGCATAACCGGCAGCTACTACAATAGTATCCGGACTTACATCTTTAACAGTTTTAGATACGTTTTTCATAACTTCAACAGCTTCATCGTAGTTTTTGGTTCCATATAATCCTACTTTAATATAGTCTGCTCCTGAAACGTGAGCTCCCATTGCTGCAAGAGAAACTGTACCTGGTTTATAAGGCACATCACCTAAAGTAGCACTGACTAACTTGTCTTCAGGAGTTAATTCCCTAATCTCTTTAATAACCCAAGGGAAATTAGCACCTAAAGATCCCTCTTTAGGATTTTTTACATCAACAATATCTGCTCCACCTTTAATAGATTCAAGAGCTTCTTCATGGTTTATAGGACTAATTAATAGAAGCATGTATTTCCTCCGTTTATAATATTAAAATATAATATATTTATATTTGGTTTTCTTTCTTTATAAGTGTATGCCTTATGAAAAGTTAAAAAGAAATCGAGATTTTTGATGAATTCTTTTCAAAAGAAGAAAAGATTTAATTAAGAGATTATTAAAAACCTCTTTTTGGAACTACGGTTATTTTATTGGCTGTCACTGAACTGACATGCACCGATATGATAATGAATTCACTTGGCATTAATCGAATTATGCGAAAAAAAACAGTTAAAAGAGATTGTAGAAAAAATAACTAATATATTGCATTAATAAGGAGAATCGTTTTTAGTGACATTATCTTTTATTTTTCCATGAACTCTAGGATAAAATCCGACTTCAGAAGATAATTTTCTCATGTTTTCGATTATTTCATTGGTTGGAATAGATACTGGACAATTCAGCGTACACAAACCACATAATGTGCACATGTAAAGGCCTGAATTATAACATGTCTCATCATCTTCAATGAATTTTGACATTGCAACACCTCTTCCCCCAAGGTAATTGTTGAATCCGAACTCATTTCCGACTGCATTATAGACCGGACAGTGAACTACACAGTTTCCACAGCCGATACACCACAGGCATTCCTCACTTGCAGAACTTCGTCCATTGTCTAGAAGTATAACAACAACCTTTTCGGCACCATACATATTTTTAAGCAATTTCTTTTCAATGTCTGCAGTTTTTGACGGTCCGGATATTACATTCATATATGAAGTTACATAGTTTCCGGTAGCATAGACAGTTTCAAGTTTTGAAACAGAAACTGCATCTTCCAAAGAAGGTACAATTTTATCAATTCCAGCTACGATTATATGTAAATCTTTCAGTGAAACTATTGAAATATTACCCTCATTGTGAACCATTATGCATGACCCTTCCTCGGCAGCTATAGCATTGGCACCTGATATACCTACACTTGCATTTTCAAGACGATTTAGCACATCTTGTCTTACAAGTTCCATGATTTCACGGGCAACAGGATTTACATTGCTGTCAAGTGAATCGTTTACAATATCAGTTATCTCGGAAATATTTAAATGAGAAGCTGGTCCTGTTGGATGAACCGGTTTATTATCGGTTTTTTTAAGTTGTAATATCCTATCACCAAGATCAGTTTCTACAACATCCCAATTTTTATCTGCCAAATTCTTTTTTAAATCAATTTCACCCAAAGTATTAGACTTTGCTTTTGCAATGACCTTATTATCAATATCATTAATCAAATCCAAAATAATATCAATGGCATCATCTTTGCTTTCGGCAAACTCAACGTCAATTCCATTTCTTTTGAATGATTCAACAGCTTCTTCATATAAATCAGAAGAATTTTCAATGGAATATTTTTTGATTTCACGGACACGTTTTTCAAGTCGTTTAACTTGAGGTGAGTCCTTAATTTCAGATGATCTTGACTTGACAGTATTGAATGATTTTCTCATCGTTTCAAGTTCACTGCTTTTCATCTAATCACCGCCGTATTTTACTAAAAATTCAGTTAAATCCAAAACATCAAGACCACGGTCTTTTAAATTAAGCTTGCAAAATGGACATGGTGTAACCAATAAGTCTGCACCAGTATCAATTGCCTGAGAAATTCTGGAATCTGCCATTTGAGATGCAATTTCAGGATAGGCAGATTTTACTCCACCGCCGGCACCGCAGCAAAAGCTGTTTTTATGATTATTTTCCATTTCTATCAAATTAGCTATTTTTGAAATGACATTTCTCGGCTCATCAAATATATTGCAGTGTCTTCCCAAATGACAGGAATCATGATATGTAACATTCAAATTCTTTTTATGGAAGTTTAATTTGTTCTCATCAATCAATTGACTTAAAAATTGAGAAATGTGAATTACATCCAAATTATTATAATCCTGTTTTAGGGTTTTATAACATCCCGCACAGGATGTTAAAATTAGTTCATCTGATAAAATTTCAGTGTTTTTTTGAATCTGTTCTTGAGCTTCTTCAATAAAGCCTGTTCGGAGCAATACTGATCCGCAGCATTTTTCATCATCCAAAACCCTATATTCAACACCAGCCAGCTTTAATAATTCTTCAGTAGCATCAGAGATTGATGTTTCTTTTTCGCGTGCAGTGCATCCTCTAAAATAAATCATAAATATTATTCTTCCTCATCATCTAAATTAATTTCATTATTTAATGCAATTTCCTTAACAAGAGTATTTATGTCATTTTGCATTTTATCAACGATGAAATATAATTTTAAAACTGTGTAAAACAATACGACAAATACTAAAATAATTATGAAATCCAAACCACGGGTTATACCAAATAATCGTGCAAATGTAATACTTATATTTGGAAAAATTGCAAATAGACTAACAACAATCCAAAATAGTGACCATAAAAGTACAGTCATGAATGAATTTTTTCCTTTAAAGTATCTAGTAATAAACCAGAGAATGGCAATTATAGAAATTATTGGAAATATTAAAGCATATAAATACATTTTTTCACCTTAAAATTGATGTTTTATCATTTGGAACAGAATTTTAAATGCTACCTTGATATTTGTTCCTTTAGCCTGAGTTTCAGGAGTGTAAATTGTTTGAATTGGTACTTCTGCAAATGGAATATCATTATCATTAATTTCACGTATAAATTCGGAAGATATAAGATAACCTGTAGCGTTAATTGAAATTTTATCTAATGCCTCAACGGTTATTGCTCTAAAGCCAGTTTGGGAATCACTTACATTAACCCTATAGAATATCCTTGTTAAAATGTTCATGATTGAATTTGCAAAACTTCTAGTTTTCGGCATGTCTTTAAAAGGCCTTACACCAATTACGGCTTGAGCCTCACCGGAGACCAGAGGTTTTATTACTTCATCCAAATCATCAGCAGAATGCTGTCCGTCAGAATCCATACTAACAACATATTTTGGATTGAATTTTAAAACGGCTTCAAAACCTGTTTGAGTAGCTATTCCAACTCCACGATTAAGCATTAGAGAAAAAATATGAATTTTATCGGGAAATTCTTTTTTCGCCTGTTTAATGACTTCCAAAGTGTTGTCTGAAGATCCGTCATTAACAATGACCATATTATAACCTTTACGAGCTATATCTTCAAGAACTGGTCTGATTCTTGTCGCTTCATTATATGCAGGAAGAACAACATAAGTTGCATTTTTATCTTCCATAGTTATTTCATTTTCCATTTTACACCTTTATAATGGGCCTGCATCTTCTTTTCCTTCACGCATTCCCATTCCTGCTTCTTTTCTCATAGCTTTTCTATGATACATCATCTTGATTAAATTTTGAGCATGTTCACGAGCCCTGTTTTCAGCAAGTTTTTTTAGCTCGACAGGGTCTTCCTCTTCATCTTCATGAACAAAAACTTCCAATATATGAGTATTTGTCATTAGCTGTGCATTGATAAGGCCTGTTGATGCTTCATGAGCACACATCTTATCTTTTTCCATAGGTCCCGGCATACCCAATGCCATTACAATATCACAATTTTCCTCTTCTATGAGGATTTTAGCGGTCACCGGTAAGTCTTTTACTCCAGGAACTGTTTCACGAATTATCTTTAAATCATAAGCGTTATTTTTAAGCTCATCGATAGCAGCTGATGCCATATCAAAACGAGCAAATGTAGTATCACAAATTCCAATCCTCATAAACTTCACCTTATTAATGAAATATGTAAATATTAATATATACATATTTTGTAAAAATAGTTTTTAGAAAAAAAGTATTACACCCGTAATAAAATCGTAATAATTTTTATTAAAATGAGTAATTTAAAAAAAAAATTTAATTTCCATTAATTAATCGTCTAGCTTGCGAAATAGTCAATGGGTACTCACCATTAAAATTAAAGCCATCCCTTTTTTCCAATATTTCAAATAAGTGTGCTACACGTGGAAGTCTTAAATTTGCACTTCTTATTAAATCAACATCGAAAAATACTTCTTTTGGAGTTCCACTTTTAATAATTTCACCTGAACTGATTACGTAGATTTTTGATGAATATATTGGCACTAAATCCACATCATGTGTTGAAATTATAATAGTCATTCCTTCTCCATTTAACTCATATAATAACTTAAGTATATCTGAAGCACCTTTAGGGTCGAGCCCGGAAGTTGGTTCATCTAAAACCATAATATCAGGTTTCATTGCAAGAATTCCTGCAATAGCTACTCTCTTTTTTTGCCCCCCACTTAAATGATGCGGTGCTTTTTTCTCAAAACCATCCATACCCACTTTCTTTAAGGCATCTTCCACACGGTCCTGAACTTCATCCATCTCCAAACCTAAATTTAAAGGACCAAAAGCAACATCTTCCTCTACAGTTGGTGCAAATAACTGATCATCAGGATTTTGGAAAACTATACCTATTTTTTGTCTGAATTTGACTAAATTCTTCTTATCATATTTTAATTCTTCGCCCTCGATTAAAATACGACCTTTAGTAGGTTTTAAAATTCCATTAAAGTGTAAAAATAATGTTGATTTTCCTGCACCATTTTTTCCGAGAAGAGCTACAATTTCTCCTTTCTTTACTTCCAAATTAACATTTTTAAGAGCTTGAGTACCATCATCATAAGAATAACTCAAATTTTCTGCTTTTAACATTATTTATTCCTCCTTTTAGGTTTATATACTGGTAAATAACCTTGATAACATCTTGAATCCAAAGAACATTGTAATGTTTCACTTTTATCAAGAGATCTGAAAAACAAATTACTAAATAAAAATCCAAGAGATTTATAAGTACTTTTTGTTCCCACATAACCTAATCTAGTTTCCTGTGCATTTCTCATAGTAAATAGCTGGTCTAAGAAAATAAATATAGTATTATACATTAAAAGTGAAATATCAATGAAAATTACAGGTACTTTTAATTTATATAAACATTGTAAGATATTAGCTATTGGCGTTGTTAAAGTTAAAAACCCTAAACATGAAAAACATGCCATAGCACGGAAGAAAGTATTAACTCCCAAATCTAGAGAATTTTGAGTTACTACAATTCCCCAAAAACCTGTATCATATATTACTGTACTGGTATTAGTATTAGTAAAAAAGAATACTAAAAATATACAACTAATAACTGCAAAAGCCACAGGAATTGATAAAAATTTAAGATAATTTCTTAAAGATACTCTTGCAATAACAACCACTAAAACACTCATCAATAATAAAACGAATAAATCCAAATAAAGATTATTCATAAATAATGTAATGAGCATTATTGAAATTGATATTATAATCTTAACATATGCATTAGTTTCGCTTAACTTATTATTATGAGCAATATTATCAATATCAAACTTCAATTATCATCCCTCTTTTTAAAAAAAAAAATATTAAAGAAGATTATTCCTCTTCTTTAACAGATCCTCTCCAGTAACCAAAGAAGTAACCAATAATAATTGCTCCAATGGCAGCCTGAACAGCAAATAATAAACTTTCTATTTCACCACTAGGTGGCTCCCAAATTGAACTGAACCATGGTTTGTAACCAGTTTCAGATACACCATCTGCACCTTGATCGTCAGATCCACCGAAATAACCCTGTTCTTCACCTAATCCAGAATACAATGCAAGAGGCACTATTAGAATAATAAGTACAATTACAAATAATATAATATTTTCATGTTTCATATTTATTCACCTTTTGCTAATTCACTGTCTGAAATTGCACCTAACTGATTTAACAATTTAGGTTTGTAACTCATTAATCCGTTCCAAATAATTACAGTTAATAAACCTTCAGCGATTGCTAATGGTAATTGAGTTGGAGCAAAGATTAAGAAGAACTTTGTAATTGCAGCAGCCATAGTTGGCTCTGGGAAAGCTACACCTAATTGTATAGCAGTTACAAGATAAGTTGCAAAGTCAGCTACAAATGCCATAATGAATATTCCAACTTTAGATGGAATACCAACTTTGTTACATAATTTGTATATAATCCATGCAGCAAGAGGTCCTGCAATACCCATAGATACACAGTTAGCTCCTAAAGTTGTTAATCCACCGTGAGCAAGTAAAATTGCTTGGAAAAGAAGAACAATAGTTGCCAATACTGCAGTAACAGCAGGTCCAAATAATGCTGCACCTAATCCGTTACCTGTAGGGTGAGAACAACTTCCTGTTACAGATGGCAATTTCAATGAAGAAATAACAAACATGAATGCACCACTTACTGCAAGTAAAGCTTTAGATTCAGGTTGTTCATCTGCCACTTTTTTAATTTTATAGATTCCGTAAGCAACCACCGGTATTGCTATAACATACCATACAGCACACCAAAATGGTGGTAAGAATCCTTCCATAATATGCATGATAAATTCCTCTCTTATTTAAATTTTATTCGATATCAAATTTAGGCAAACTTAAATTAAAATAATTTAAATTTGATTTGACATGTAACTTTTTGTACATTCTAGTATTTAAATATATAATATTTAATTAATATATATTCAATTTAACTTGAATAAATTCATTGATTATACAAGCCCATTTTAATAAAATACTTATTGTAACATTTACAAATATAATTTACATGAATATAAAAAACAATTTAATTTTAGCATTAGATGTAGGTAGTGAAAGTGAAGCAATAAGGATATGTGAAAAAATTGAGGACAATTTGGACACCATAAAAATAGGCTATCCCCTTGCACTTGCCGAAGGCCTTGAAATAATTCAAAAATTAAAGGACAAGTTCGGATTTAAGGTAATATGTGATTTTAAAGTAGCAGATATTGATGCAACCAATGAAAAAATCTGTGAAGAAACATTCAAGGCAGGTGCAGATGCAATAATCTGTCATGGATTTGTAGGTGAGGACAGCGTACAGGCATGTCTTGATGTTGCAAACAAATATGGAAAAGAGCTGTTTTTGCTCACAGAAATGTCACATCCAGGAGCTAAAAAATTCCTCCAATCTGCTGCTGATGAAATAGCAAAGATGGGTGTTGAAATGGGAATTACTAATTATGTGGCACCTGCAACACGTCTTGACCGTTTGCAAGACATAAGAAACATTGTTGGTGATGACGCATACATCATATCCCCAGGTGTTGGAAAACAGGGCGGAGACGGCAAAAAAACCTTGGAAATATCTAATGCAATTATAGTTGGAAGAAGTATTTATGAAGCACAAGATCCAAAACAGGCCTGTGAAAATTTACTAAAATAATGTTAACTTAAACTAAAACTATTTTAATAATTAATCATATAAAATAATATGTTCTAATTAGCTAAAGAACAAAAAAATCAAAAGGAGGGAAAATACATGGCATCCGAAGTAGGAAAATTAATTATGGAAACCATTTTAGGTTTAATTACTACTGCTTTTGCATTCGTTGCAGGTTTAGCATGGAATGATGCGATTCAAAAATTAATTGAAGAATTTGTCGGTACCGGAAGCGCATTATCAAGCTTATTTACCTATGCAATCATTGTTACCATTATTGCAGTTGTTGTTACTGTACTCTTAGCAAGATTTGCTGCAAAAATGGGTATTGAATTAGACGACTAGAAAGGAAAAATTTTTCCTTTTTAATCTTCTTTTTTAAAAATTACACCAGCCGTCACATAGGACAGTTCAAAAAGAATGAATAGGATAAATGTCCAAAATGAAAAAGCACCACACAAAGCCAATGTAAATATCACTATTTTCATTACAAAGCGATATTCAAAAAATAATATGATAAAATTATTTTCTGTATAATTAGCTATTAACTCATGACCTACCTCATCAGTCAATGCGCCTAAAATCACGATGAGTAAAACTACAATACTTATTTCAGGAATACCGCAAATCAAACAAAACAGGACAAAAATCATCAGTGTTATAATATGATGAATACCATCCACCTTGAATGCAAGCAGATTACCTATTAAAATTCCAAAGAATATATATGCCGCCCCAGTATAAGACACGGCTGCAATAGCACATGCCAGTGAACAGAATATTCCAAGAACAGTGGCTAAAAGCAAATCATCATTTTCATCATAAGCATCATCGGATAACTTCATGAAAAAACCAGCTAAAATAAATAGAATACCCAAAAAAAGATAATTCAATCTAATCACCCAGATTATCCAAAACTGAAGCATATATTAATGGAAATATAACAGTAACATCACCGATTACAGTTTCAAGGGTTGAACCGCATTTCGCTTTGGACCAGGACTTTGCTTCCTGCAAGGGTGCTCCGCTTAAACTGCCCGCTTCAGGTCTGTCCATTGTTATTTGAATAGCTGAATCAAGCCCTCCTCTAAGCAATGTTGAAGCTAATGTATAATGCTTAGTCAATCCACCGCCCAAAAGAATTCCACCGATTCTTTCACTGTCAAATACCAGATCAGAAAGATAATGCATATCCCCTACCGCATCAACGGTAAAATCATGATCCTGTGTAAACATCCATAACTGCAAACCGAACATGCTGTCAATTAAACCTGGCGCAAAGATAGGTGTTTTCATACGTGCTGCAGTTGCTAAAAATGAATTTTCATCATCAATAAGTAATCCAACCTCATATAACAGTTCCTGAATTGATATTTTAGGTTTACGTGCAGAAATATCTTCAAAAATTTTAATTATTTCACTTTCAAATTTTGTAAAATCATCAGATCCGACATTAATATCGGCAATCCTTCCAATTCCCTCAGCATTCAAATCCTCATCGTCACGTCCCTCATCACGATAATGACTTCCGCCGAATGCCTCAAGCATATCATGAGTAATATTGGCTCCGCTTGAAATGATTAGATTAACATGTTTATTTCTTATCATATCAGTTACGATATTTCTAAGGCCTCCAGGTATTAATGGACCTCCCAGACTCATGAAAACGCTCATTTCCTCATCTTTAATCATATCGCATAAAATGTTTGAAGCCCTGGCTACTCTACCTGAACCCAAAACACCTGACTTATCGAACTGCTCTATTAATTCAGACACTTTCATGTCTTTTTTAACGTCCAACTGCTTAACTTTATCCATTAAATCACACTAATTAATATGAATAGGGAACTGCTTAAAATTAGTTATTGATTCTATCAAATCTGTTCTTGTAACAATTCCAAGTAAATTATTATCATTGTCAGCTATAATCAATCTTGAAATAGATTTTCTAAAAAGTATTTCTATTGCTTTAACAAGTTTTAAATCTTCATTAATGATAATTACCTTTGTTGACATCAATTCTCCAACAGTAGCATCAGCATTATCTTCAGCAATGGCATGTACCAAATCAGTAGCGGTAAATACACCAACGACCTTTCCGTCTTTCATTACAGGTGCACCGTCAATTGCATTTTGTGAAAATATTTTTGCAGCTTCTTTTATATTGCAGTCAATTTTTAAGGAAATAACGTCTTTGCTTGCAATATCACCTACAGTTAATTTTGGAATGCTTCTTATGGTATTTGTATCAATGAGCAAAATATTATCCATGTCATCTCTTCCAACGATTTCGCCGATAATGCTTAGATTATTGACGGGTGTCGGACCTATCTTAACAGTATCTCCAAGATTTAAATCTTTAATGCTTCCAAGCACCTTAATGGCAGCTTCACATTCAGCAGGCTGGGGAACGGAAGTAAATTCAATTTTCGCAACAGAAATATCTTCCAGTCTTTCATTATTTTTATAAATCGGAACCTTGATTTCCTTATCAGAAATAGAAATATTTAAAGAATGATATGCTTCGATTGTTGGTTTATATCCTCCTCTTGGACCAGGAACCCCTTTAACGAGACTTAGACTTCTAAGTGACTGCATCTGGTTACGAATTGTTCCAGGATTTCTATTCATAACCTCAGCGATGTCTTCTCCTTTAATAGATTTTCCATTTGAAGATTGATATAGGTTTATTAGTGTTTGTAATATTTCTTTTTGAACAGAGGTTAACATAATATCCACTTCATAATTAAAATTAATAATAAATTTGTAAAGGATACCTTATAAATATAATGATTTATCATGATATATTAGAAAAATAGAACATGAAGTTTATAAAAAATAAGAAAAAATGATTAATATTTAATTAATCATTAAATTTAAATTAAATCGTTTAGTTATGATAATTTTCACATGCGTGTCTATTCATCGGATGAGTATGGGCATGCAAATGACGAACTCCACTTTCCGTTTGAATTTCATCAATGATCTCCACATTATCATGACTGTGGGTGTGAATGCCATCCTCATGTGTGTGATAGTGATTGTGATTAGAATTTTTACTTTTCTTATCAAAGTTCCTATCATACAACAGTGCCGCATTTAAAACAACAAGACAAGACCCTGCATTGTGAACAATAGCTCCAGTAACAGGATTTAAAAGACCTAAAACTGAGCAGACTATAGCGGCTGCATTAATTGCCATTGAAATAATAATATTGGCCTTAATAGTAAACAATGTGGAATTGGATAATTTTTTAAGATATGGGATTTTTGAAATCTCATCCCCTAAAAGAGCGATGTCTGCCGCTTCAATAGCCACATCACTACCCATGGATCCCATTGCCACACTCACATTAGCTGTTTTAAGTGCCGGAGCATCATTAACACCATCACCAACCATACAGACATTTTCGCCATTTTCCTGATATCTGGTAATCCAATCGAGCTTTTCTTCTGGAAGCAAATTACCGTGAACTTCACCGATACCTACTTTTGAGGCGAAATAATCAGCAGCCTGTTTATTATCGCCTGTAAGCAGTACAGTTTTGGTTTTAATATCGTGCAGGTTATTGATCATTTCAGGAGCATCTTCACGAATCATGTCGGATAGTGCAATAATACCAATGATAGAATTGTTTTTTGCAACAATAACCGTTGCTTTACCTTCATTTTTAAGTTTATCCAGGTCACTTTCTATATCATCATCAAATCCATTTTCATTTAGGAATTTAAGGTTTCCCACATAGATTTTACTGGAATTAATTTCACATGATACTCCCAAACCAGGATACATTTCAAAGTTTTCCACATCAGTGATTTCAACGTTGTCATCTTTTGCTTTACTGACAATAGCTTTAGCCAAGGGATGTTCGGAAAAGCTTTCACATGATGCAGTCAAATGCAGCAATTCGTCTTCGGATACATCATATGGAATAATATCGGATACAACCAAATTACCATAAGTCAATGTTCCGGTCTTATCAAATACCAATGTATTTAGACCGCCTAGTTTTTCTAAGGCTTCACCGGATTTGATTAATACACCATGTTTTGTTGCCTGACCGATAGCTGCCATGATTGCAGTTGGAGTAGCAAGAATTAAAGCACATGGACAGAAAACTACTAAAACTGTAACTCCACGTTCAATATTACCTGTAACAAGCCATGCAGCAATAGCTATCAATAATGCGACTGGAACTAGCCATGTTGCCCATTTATCAGCAATCCTTTGTGTTGGTGCCTGTTTTTCATCTGCTGCCTTGACCAAATCGATTAACTTTTGAAGAGAGGAATCTTCAGATAAGCTTGTTGCCTTAATGTCAATAGCACCAAACATATTTGTAGTTCCACAAAATACGTCATCACCAACTGTCTTATCAATAGGTAAAGACTCTCCAGTCATTACTGATTGATCTATTGAACTTGTACCTTTAATTATTTCACCGTCAACAGGAATGTTTTCACCAGGTAAAATTCTTATGTTATCACCTAATTTGACCTCACTTGCAGGTATTACATCCCCGTTAGTAAGTCTTGCAGTTTGCGGAGTTAAGTCAATTAAATTTTTCAAACCCTTTTTCGCTCTCTCAACAGTCCAGTCTTCCAGTAAAGCTCCAAGTGCCATAATCCATGCCACTTCACCTGCAGCAAATACTTCCCCAATCAATAGGGAAGCAACCATAGCTATTGCAATCAATAGTGCTGATGAAATCCATTTTTCACGCACCAGTCTTGTCATAGCCAACAATAACATTGGAATTCCACTGATTATTACCGTTCCCCATGCAGGGTTTAAGTAAATCGGAGTATCAATTCCAAAAATCATGAAAATAATGGCTATTAATAAAAATACTCCTGAAATTATTGTCATTTTAAGTCCAAAGAGAAAATCTGTTATTTCATCTATCATATTTTTCACCTGAAAGTAATACTTTTTTTGAATTCATTTATATACCCAGTATTACTGAAAAATTTTTCAATTGAAATCCCATATTCTGAGACCCAATTGAAAAAATAAATACCGGTCAAAACACAAAGTAATACCAACAGCCAAAAGTATTACTTTTTTTGAATTCATTTAAATACCCTGTATTACTTTTTGTAACTTCCCATATAAAAGTATTACTTTTTTTGCATTCATTTATATACCCAGTATTACTTTTAGGAGTTTTTTTAAAAAAATTATTACTTCTTTTCAATATCATTTTATCAAAAAGTATTACAAAAAGAGTATATATTTAAAAAGATTTAAAGTAAAACTATGAAAAACAGATTAATCCCGAAGACAGGAGATGAACTTTCACCATTGGGTTTCGGATCAATGAGACTGCCGCAGAAAAACGGCAAAATAGATTACGAAAAAGCCCGAGAACAGATTTATTATGCAATAGATAATGGAGTAAATATAATTGATACAGCATATATCTATGGAAATAGTGAAAAATTTCTTGGAGAAGTATTAACAGGAGAATATAAGGATAAAGTAAAAATAATGACCAAACTGCCATCATTTCAAATCAAAAAAAGAGAAGACATGGACCGAATCCTGGACGAACAGCTTAAACGACTAAACAGAGAAAGCATAGATTATTATCTGGTTCACTCAGTAGACTTGAAAACGACAAATAAACTGTTAAAAAAAGGATTAATCGAATTTTTAAATGATGCTAAAAGAACAGGTAAAATCAAACATGTTGGTTTTTCATATCATGGAGCAAAAGAAGAATTTGAAATATTAATAGACGGATATGACTGGGATGTGGTGATGGTCCAGTATAATTACTTTGATGAAAACGTTCAGGCGAGCCGTGACGGAATTGAATATGCAGCATCAAAAGGTATTGGAATATTTGTAATGGAACCTTTAAAAGGTGGAATTCTAGCTGGAAAAATGCCTGAAGAAGCTGAAGAAATATTCAAAAAAGCAAATCCAAATAAAAGCAATGCCGAATGGGCTTTGGAATGGGTTTTAAACAACAGAAATGTGACAACAGTATTTTCTGGAATGAACACAATGGAACAGATTGAAGAAAATCTGAAAGTGGCAAATAATACCGAACCGTTATCCATGAGCTTTGAAGATATGGAAAGCATTGAATTGGTAAAAAGAGTAATAAATCGTTTACTGAAAATAAACTGTTCAACCTGCGGATACTGCATGCCATGTCCACAGGGAGTCAATATTCCGGAATGCATGAAGATATACAATGAAAAATACCTGTTTAGCCAGAAAGGATTGATTTCACCATCATTATTTGACTACTACCAGTATGTCGGAGGTGTTATGAACAAACCGAGAAATGCAGGCAGATGTAACGGTTGTGGAAAATGCCTGAGAAAATGTCCTCAAAATCTAGATATACCGAAAGAGCTTAAAAAAGTGGAAAAGGCATTTGAAGGACACTTCTTTGGTTTAAAAGTAGGTTTTATTACAAAAATTGGATTGCCATTATTTACAATGTTTAATAAGATAATGGACAGATAATAATTTTAATATGGGACCTCTTCAAGTTTCCATTTTTCATAAGCTTCTTTATCTTTAATTAACTTAGAAAACTCAGGATGTCTTTTAAAGAAATCATCATATATTGTAACATGCTCCTCCCAAGTAGTTCCACCTGCTCTTTGATCCAAAATTTGTTTGAGTTGAAATTCATCACTATCAATTAACTCAAAATTAGAATTTAAAAATTTTTTTCTATCATCATAATTCGGTAAATGCATTTCTATGATTTTAGGAACCAAATCATTTAGTTCAACAATTTTATCAGAAATACTAATTAAATAATCTTTATCTAACCATGAATCCAACTGAGTAGAAACATATGTCATTTAAATCACCTTTTAATAATGTTTTATAATTATTAATATATGAAAAAATACTCCAAGAAAAAGCAATCTTCAAACTTTAATCAATTTTCCTCATCTAATAAAAATGATTCATAGCTTAACTGAGCTATTTTCCGTTTTATACTTTTTATTATTCTTTTTAAGATCATTTACTGACTGTTTATATGAATTGTTGGATTTTTTCAAATCCTCTAAAAGCTTTTTTTGCTTTTTATTTTCAGTTTTTAATTGATTGATTGTGTTCTTATATTGTTTTTCCCTAATTTTGAAATTATCTTCAGAAAAATCCTCAGATTCAGTGTTAAAAATATCATGAAATTCTAGCACTAAAGTATTATAATATCTTTTAAAAGTATTTTTCAACAGTTTCTTCTTTTGTTTTTCCATTAACATTTCAGACAGCAGATATCCCATTAAAATTCCAATTAAAAAAGAAATTAAATCAAAATTGTAATAAAACATTTAACAAACCCATAATATTTTAATAATTTCACCTCCTGCGCCTTTGCCAATCTTGAGATTTTCTAACGTCTTGTGTTTCTCTCCAAATTTTTTCCCTTACATAGTCGCTTGATTCTTTGAGTGTTTCATCGCTTATTATTTTTCTAAAAAAGTCATACCAATCATTTGGCATAATATCACCGGATAGTTAATTAACAAAATTATATTTAATTATTTAGTATTTAAAGCTTGTTGAGCTCACTGATAAAAATTGTCGTGACTGAAACATATTATTTAAACTTAACGGTTAATTAAAAACCAGTAAATATATAAATAAAAAACATAAATAACTAAAAAACCAAAAAATTAATTAAGGTGATAAAATGAAACTTGAAGAATTGTTAGAACCATGTCCAAAATGCGGTTCCAAAGATAAAATCGCACACAGAAGACTTTTAGACAACCATCGTGCACATGCTGAACTCGATACTTTCAAATGTGAAGAATGCGGTTACATATTCTTTGTAAATGAGAATATGGAAGAAGATGAGAAAAAAGAACTGTTAAAAGAATTAAATAAAATTGCCTGATAAAATGACATTTCACGTAATGATTATTCCAACCCTAAACTGTCCATCCAATTGCAAATACTGCTGGGGTTCTGAAAATAAAAAAGAAATGATGGACTTGAGCATTATAGATGATATTATCACATGGCTTGAGGATTTCAGAGAGGATAAAGTTCATTTCACTTTCCATGGCGGAGAACCATTGCTTGCAGGCTATGACTTTTATGAAACAGCACTGGAAAAGCTTTCTAGACTAGATAATTTTGAAGGCTTTTCACTTCAAAGCAATATCTGGCTACTTACTGACGAGTTAATTGACCTATTTAAAAAATATAATGTTGTTGTAAGTACCAGTATAGATGGTCCCAAAGAAATTAACGATTATCAAAGGGGAGACGGATACTTCGATAAAACTATGGAAAGATTCAATAGGGCAAAAGAAAAAGGACTAATCATTAACTTTGTATTGACGGTAACTGACTACTCAAAAGATTACAGTGACGAATTATACGATTTCTTTAAGGAAAACGGAATGAGCCTTAAAATTCATGCGGCTCTTCCATCACTTAGAGGAGACAATGCAGACCCTTGGGCGCTTGACCAGGAAGAACACGGAAAACTCTTAGTTGACTGGCTTGACAAATACCTCTACGATTTGGATAAATTCAGCGTAATGGATTTAGACCATATCTGCAAAAGCACTTTAAGGCGGAGAGGAACATTATGTACATTTGCAGACTGTATCGGAACAACACTAGCCGTAGGCTCTGAAGGATCAATCTATCCGTGTTACAGATTCGTTGGAATGCCTGAATATGTGCTCGGAAACGTTAAGACAAACCCTAGTTTCGATGATTTGAAGGAATCCGATTCATGGAAAAAGCTTCAGGAATTCAGGGAATATGTTGGTGAAAACTGCAAACGCTGCAAATATGTTAAATACTGTGAAGGGGGATGTCCTTACAATGCTGTTGTAGCACATCAAACACCAAAAGCAGTAGATCCGCAGTGTACGGCATATAAAATGATATTCGGCGAAGTTTCAAAAAGAATGAACAAGGAATTTATGAAAAGTGCAATTCCAGGATTTCAGGAACCGAGCGTTAAAAAAGAAGGCGATCCATTCAGCATAATGGATTTGGCCATGAAACCTTAATTATTTATTTTTTTAAAAAAAAGAGGAAATAATCCCTTTTTGGGATTTATTCACATTTATTTATCATGCATTTCATATAATCAATCAATGCATCTTTAGATTCATCATCATCCAGTGCAAATTCAATGGAAGTCTTAAGCCATTCGAAACGGTTTCCTATGTCATAGGTTTTTCCTTCAAATGTATTTCCATAAATTGCATCCAATTTTGATAAAGCGTCAGTTAACTGAATTTCTCCACCAACACCAGGTTCGGTCTCATCAATTTTATCAAAGATATCTCCAGTCAACACATATCTGCCCATAATAGCCAGATTGGATGGTGCCTGATGAGCCAGTGGTTTTTCAACAAGTTTATCAATTTTATAAACATCAGGTTCCACTTCACTTCCTTTAATAATACCGTATCTTTCTACTTTTTCTTTAGGAACCTCTTCAAGAGAAATTGCAGATGCACCATATTTATTATAAACATCAATCAATTGTTTTGTACATGGTGTAGGGCCTTTAGTAATGGAATCTCCTAAAAGTACTGCGAATGCTTCTCCGCCAATATGTTTTTTAGCACAGTAAATTGCATCACCAAGTCCTTTTTGCTCTTTTTGCCTTACATAACAAATATCAGCCAAATCAGTGATTGCACGGACTTGTTTTAAACGGTCGTCTTTACCTGCACTCTGCAAAGTTTGCTCAAGCTCAAAGGATTTGTCAAAGTGGTCTTCAATAGAACGTTTGTTTCTACCTGTAACAATTAAAATATCATCTATACCAGAAGCAACGGCTTCTTCAATAACATACTGAATAGTCGGTTTATCATAAACAGGCAACATCTCTTTAGGTTGCGCTTTTGTAGCAGGCAAAAATCTTGTACCAAAACCTGCTGCGGGAATTACAGCCTTCATATTTATCACCATACATTTGATTATTAAATATATCTTTAATTTTAATATAATAAATAGTTACTTAAAAATAGTTCAGAATAGTGCGGGGGACGGGACTTGAACCCGCGAAGGGACTAACCCACTAGGCCCTCAACCTAGCGCCTTTGACCGCTCGACCACCCCCGCATAAAACAAAAGTGGTTATAAATAATTATGTTTTAATTATTATATAAAGTTATCTATTATTCAAGGATTTTAATAGTAACTTCCAACATTTCTTCATTTTTTAAATCATTAATTAAATCCGAATCAAGATCACGGGCAGCTTTTGAAGATTTTATCATCAATGTACGGGAGCACGTGTAATCACTTGTTCTGCAGACAATATCCGTAGGATGAGTTAAAGTTAAATCTTCATGCCCATAGCCTATTATTTCATCATGAGCATTAGGAGTATCCAATAAAACAGCAATTTTCGTATTGGAATCGGCAATTTTATCCTTAAACTCTTCGGAAAAATCCAACATGGACTCATCCATGGCCACTCCAATTATACAGTCAGCAGTCGGTCCGATTTCTGAATCCTTTGTTATCTCAAATGTTGATTTATGCTCGGAAGATACATTTTTATGCCCTTTTGATTTGATTTTAAATTCCATAATATTATATTTATTTTAATCCTTAATTAAATCAATGGATTCCAAATCCTTAATGAAATCAAGAAATATATCTGGGTTTGCAATTCCACCGCTATGAGGATTTATCTTGAAAGCCTTTTCATATGTCTTATACGCACTTTCATATTCAAGCAAATTCAAATAGCAGGATGCCTTATCAAACAGATAACAGTCAATGTTTGCATCAATACCTAAAGCCTTATCAAAATATATCAGGGCATCTGTATAATTATCCTTAGCCATGAAAATCTTTGCCTTCAAATACCAGGAATATGAAATGTCCGGATTTAATTCAAGAGCTTTATTGACATTGACCAATGCTTCATCAATATTATGAGTTTCAAAGAGTGCATCGGCTTTAAGCATATATGCCTGAGGATATTCAAAAGGACCCCCAATTACCTCATCCAGTATCTTCATTGACTCGTCATACTTTTCAATAGTGTTTAGATACTGTACCTTAAAAAGTTTAATATCATTATTGTCAGAATCAATTTCCAAAAGCCTTTCAAAACAGTCAAAAGCGGCATCCTGTTCATCCAGTCTAATTAACGCAACTGATTTGAAACTTAATGCCAGAGAATTTTTATCATCAATAGCCAATACTTCATCATAGCATTCAATAGCTTTAACATAGTTTTTTAAAATCAGATTGCAGTTTCCCTTAATGTTTAAAATGAAAGGGTCTTTTTCAACTTTTAACTTTTCATCACAAACGTCAATAGTTTTTTTATATAATTTATGAGCTTCTTCTTTTTCATCCAACCTTAAAAGACACTGCGCCTTACTCATCAGAAGCAAAGGATCACTGAATTCACCTGAATCCAAATTATCCATACATTCAAGTGCACTGTCATATTGCCTGGTACTGATTAAAGAAATTACATTATCAAGCACATCAATTTTCTCATCACCGTATTCATAAAAATTCATAATTTTCACCAAAAGTAAATCATATTACTTAATTTATAATATATAGTTTTTAAATTTATCTATTACCTCTTTAAACAATATAACTCTCTTTAATTAAAAAAACAAGGTGAAAGCAATATTTACTTTATGAGGTAAAAAATATTTAAAGCAAGTGAAAAAATAATTTAATTAATGAAAGGTTGCTATTGTCTTATTATCAAAACTGAAGAAAATAAAAATCTGAAAATAGGCAAAAAACTGAAAGTTGAATTTAAAAAAGGTTTTTACGTCTATATCGGCTCGGCCATGAACGGTTTGGAATCCCGTGTTAAAAGACACCTGTCCAAATCAAAAAAGCTCCATTGGCACATAGATTACTTATTAAGATATTGTGAAGTCGTAGAAGTGATTTACAACATCAACCAAAAAGTGGAATGTGAATTATCAAAGGAACTGTCTAAAAGAAATGATTATATACAGGACTTCGGATGCAGTGACTGTGAATGCAATAGCCACCTGTATTACTTTAAAAATAGAAAAGAGGCTATTGATGAAGTAATTAATGCTTACAACTCAATAGCATGTCCGTTTAGAATTGGTATTTCTGAGTTTTCTTGAACTTATATGAAATTTCAAAAGTGTTCAGCGCAATTTTTCTTAACTCATTGATATCACAGTCGGCAATTTGAGCCCAATCACTTTCCAATGACCTGATTTCTGATAATACTTCTTCACCATACTCAGTTAATACGACATCGTATGGCAAATCATCGGCATCCAAAATTTCCACCAGATCTTTTTTAGCCAGTTTTTCATATTTTCTGAGATATAATTTTGAGTGAAGTTTGAAGTGTTTGTCATCATCTGAAATTTTAGCGTAATGTCTTACTCTTGCTTTCCTGTGATGTTTTTTAGAGTGTTTATCTACATTCTTCAATAACTTTATTTGACTTTCATGAAGATGTATGCTTAAATTGCTTCGAACATAATTTATTTTAGATTCACTAATAATATCTATCAATTTAGATGCATCTTCCATTGAAGAAATTGCATCAACATGAGGGTGTGCCATATCAATCACTTCATCTGACCGAAGAGTCCTCTAACAATACCTTTTGAAACTTCACGTGCAATAGTACCTGCTGCAGCTGTAGCTGCCTGTTCAACTGCTTTTTGTTGAGGAGTCTTTTTAGCTCTTTTGCCTGAAGCAGTTTGTCCTCCACCCAAAATGCTTCCCAAATCAAATCCTCCAATTGATAAAGGTGGCTCCTGTTGATCTTGAGGAGCTTCCTGTGCCTGAGGAGGTACCTCTTCACTTACCGGAGGCGCAGCAGGAACTTCAGTTTCGATATTTTCATTCTGATTTATTTTATTTGCAAGGATTTCATAAGCGGATTCATTGTCTATGGCTTGTGAATACTTATCCTTAAATTCAGAGAGGTTAATTAACTCAGCTCTTAAGCTGTCGTCAATAGGACCAATATAAGATTGAGGAGCAACTATATTAACCTTTTGAACGATACCCGGAACACCGTCAGCATCCAAAACAGAAACCAAAGCTTCACCAATACCCAAATTGGAAATAACATCAGCAGTGTCAAATTCCGGGTTTGGTCTGAATGTCTGGGCTGCAACTTTAACTGCCTTTTGGTCTTTTGGAGTGTAAGCCCTTAGCGCATGCTGAATTCTATTACCCAATTGACCTAAGATTTCATCAGGAATGTCTGAAGGGGACTGTGAAATAAAGTACAATCCAACGCCTTTTGAACGGATTAAACGAGTTATCTGTTCAATTTTCTTTAAGAACTCTGCACCCATACCGTCAAATATCAAATGTGCTTCATCAAAGAAAAATACGAATTTAGGCTTATCAGCATCACCCACTTCAGGTAACTGTTCATATAGAGAGGATAACATCCAAAGTAAAAATGATGAATAGATTTCAGGAGATAAAGACAATTTTTGAGCATCCAAAATATTGATTACTCCACATCCGGAATCATCGACTCTTATAAAGTCTTCCAAGTCCAAAGCAATTTCACCGAAGAAATCGTTTCCTCCCTGATCTTCTAAGGTAATCAGATTTCTTAAAATTGTATTGGCTGATTTTGCGGCAATTGCACCATAAACTGGTTCATAAGTATCCTTATTTTCAACCACATAGTTAATCATTGATTTTAAATCTTTAATATCAATAATTAATAAAGATTCTTCATCAGCGACCTTAAATACAATATTTAAAACTCCGCTTTGAGCTTCTGTAAGGTTTAAAATTTTAGATAATAATGTAGGACCCATTTCAGATAAGGTTACACGTACAGGTAAACCTTTTTGACCAAATAAATCCCAAAATTCAACAGGATATGACTTAAGCCTGAAAGAATCCAATCCTTCAATTCTTTTAGCCACATTATCATTCATTTCACCTGCCTTTGCAAGACCAGAAATATCTCCTTTCATGTCGGCTAAAAATACCGGAACTCCCATGTCACTGAAAGATTCAGCCAGTGTTTTAAGAGTTATAGTCTTACCGGTTCCTGTTGCACCTGCAATTAAACCATGCCTATTTGCCATTTTCGGTAGTAAATAAACATCCCCACCGATTAAAATTTTATCTTCTACAAACATTTTTCTACCCGTTTTCTATTTTTTTAATTAAATAAGAAGTTTTACGTTCAATACTCCTGCGATTAAAAGCTTTAGCTATTCTTTTAATAGCATCCAAGTTTTTAACAAAATTGTCCAGCCATGAGAATATGTCTCCAGGATAGACCTGAATCTGATACTTTCTAAAGAGCTTGTTTGAAATGTCAACAGGATCCTTGCCCTTTAGACGTTCATGAATTATCACTTCTGAAATTCCAAGCTGCAGACATCTGCAAAATGGCCTGTCCTGACAGTTACATTTTAAAAAGTCACTTTGAAGGCGTATTAAAGCATCCTGGAATTTGGAATCCAATTTTTCCAAAGCTTCACCTGATGAAATAATATCCAAAGTGGACTCTGCAAATAACCTTGTCGAAAACTTGATTTTTAAAGCATTGGCTATTTGATTGTGAATAACTGAAGACAAATATGCGTTTTCAAATAATTCCAAATCCAAAGCCATAGCAATAATCTTTACTTGTAATTTATCATATTCCTGTTTATTTTTATACATTGGGGACAATCTAACATAATTAATTAAATAATCCCAATCATCCAAGGCAGTTCTAATGAATTCAGCATCATCAATACTTAAGAATGAAACTGATGTAGCCCTTCCATATTTAGTTATTTTAAAGTCATCACTTATTAAACCTAACTCACACATTTCACGAACCGCAATTTCCAAACTAATCGGCACATCGATGTCCTTATAAAATTTTTTTAATTCGTCCATATTTTTAATGGATGTTGATGATATGTCTGCTAAAATCTGTTCATAGGAACTTTCTTCATCATATTCAATAAATACATCCTCACTATTGCTTTCAAGTAATTCTAAAGCTTTTGATTCTTCACTTTCTCCTGCAAAGTCATTGCCGATTTCAGGAAGCAGATATACAATACCCCTATCATGATAGCTTGGCCTTCCCGCACGACCCAGCATCTGGGAAAACTCATTCGGATTAATCCATTTGTTTCCCATAACCAAAGAGTCAAATATTACCTGGGAAGCCGGAAAATCAACACCTGCAGCCAATGCGGCAGTCGTTACTACAACAGACAATCTTGCCCTGTCAAAGTCCTTTTCTATTTTTTCTTTCTTATAATATGAAAGCCCTGCATGATAAGCGGCAGCATTAATATGCTTTTCCTGAAGGAAATTAGCAATTTTATGGGTTTTACGCCTTGAATTAGTAAATATTATGGTTTGACCTCGATAACCTTTCTTTGATTTGGTATTGAATTCTTTTCTAGCTAATTTAGCCATCAAATGACGTTTTGAAGATTCACTTCTCATATAAACCAAATGTCTCTCCAAAGGTACCGGACGGTCGGGATACTCCACAAGCTTCATATTGAATTCGTTTGCCAAAAATTCAGGATTTTTAACCGTAGCTGAAAGGCCAATGATTTGAGTTTGAGGATATAAGTTTTTAATTCTTTTAATCAGACCGTTCAATCTTGTTCCACGGTCCTCATCATCAATCATATGGATTTCATCAATCAAAACAACACCGAGATTGCTTAACGCATTTGAATTTCCGTTTCTTAAAAGAAAATCTATTCCTTCATAAGTGGCAACAACAATGTCAGCTTTAGACACATCACTGTCGGGAAGTTTTAATTCACCTTTTGCCTTTACACGATTTCGACCGACTTTAATGGCTACATTTAAACCTAGTTTTTTGTATTTCTTTTTGAAATCACGATATTTCTGATTGGCCAGTGCCACCAAAGGAGTGAGGAAAATGAATTTTTTGCCTTCAAGCGCCTTTGAAATACCAGCTAGCTCACCAACTAATGTTTTTCCACTTCCTGTTGCACTTACAACAAGCAAATCCTTGCCTTTAAGTAATCCTTCATGAATGGCCAGGTATTGGACAGGCAACAGCTTGTCGTTACCGTTTTTAATTAAAATATCTCTAAAATCATGATTTATTTTTAAACGCTTCATTTCAACAGTTGGAATCTTAAGCCTTGATTTGGTGGAAGTTCTGTCAAATAACGTCAGATTTTTATTTTTCAATGGATTGAAATGAGGATCAAGAACAGATAATGTCTTTTCCAAATCATCAGTTTTTTCAAGAATTGATTTAAGGTTCCTGAAAATATTTTTATCAAATCCCTGAAGCTTGATTTCATTTTTAATTGTATCCAATGCACAGTTTCTGCATAATAATTGATTTTGAAAATTATATGAAAAGTCAGAGTTTACAATAGTGATTTTTCCATCATAGGCACAATAATCACATACTCTGGTGTGTCTAACCTTAACATTAAGGGATTTCAGGAAATTTTCCACTTTTTCATCATGGGTTGCTAAAAAAACAGCTTGAGAGCGAAGAAGTTTATTTACTTCACCCGGAGGGACAAGTTTTTCGTTTAAGGTCGAATTATCTTTAAAATTATAATCTGCTATAAATCTGGAAATAGCTAGAGAATCTCCATTATGGGTAAATTTAATATTACCAACATATTCCGGTTCCCGTTTATGATTTAATGCACCTTTTGGAGAACCGATTGGATATAATCTCCACTGTTTTTTTATTTTTTTTAAAACCAGCATTATATTTAAATATAGATTTAATTCTTAATAAATTTGAGCATGAAAATCATATTAAAATAAAATAACAGTTACAGCTTAAATTTAAAATTAAACCATCCATTTATTTATTTTTAAAAAAAAAGTGAATTACTCCAACTTATAGTTGGAGGTTTATTCTTTTGTAAATCTAGTTTCCAAAATGATTATTAAAACAAATGCAATGACAGCAACGATTACGCATGGAAGCAAACCTGAAACATTCAAAGTAACATTGCTCACAACTTCCAATGCAGGGATTTTTAAAGTACCGAGCATTACACCAATGAGAAATGCCATTGTAAATTCCTCATAGTTTTTAAGCAAGTAATTTAAAAGCTTTGAAAATCCTAAAATACCGATAACTGCACCGACGATGAATACTATTAATTCAGTGAAATGCAACTCATGAAGTGCCGTTAACATATATTCATACTGCCCAAGAAGCAATAATAAAAATGATCCGGAAATTCCAGGTAAAATCATAGCACAGATTGCAATTAAACCTGAAATGAATATTACCGGCAAGGAATGATTTGCAGCTATAGGATTTAAACTGACAAAGATATAAGCCAAAACTAAACCTATAATCACAAAAGCAACATGTTTGATTTGCAATTTAGGTATTTTCTTAAGTAAAATATAAGCTGAAGCTATAATCAGACCTAAGAAAAATGCATAGGTCAGTGCAGTGTAAACATCCATACAATAAGTTACAACTTTAGCTATGGTAAGCATTGCAATTCCAATACCCAAAACCAAAGGAATGAAAAATCCGAAATCTATTTCATCTAAAAGTTCTCTCCAAAATCCTTTCAAATCCAATTTAACTAATGGTTTAATAAATTTAAAGTTAATCTTACTGATTGAATAGATTAAACGTTCATAAATTCCTGTAATTAATGCTATGGTTCCTCCACTGACACCCGGAACGATATCTGCCGAACCCATTAATATACCACGAATAAAAATTAAAAATGCTTCATAAAAATCAAAATTCACATTATCTCCTCAACTATTAGTTTTATATAATCTTCATTTATAATGCTTTGGATTAGATAACAAATACAATCAGAAAAAATATTTAAATAATTAATAATATCAAAACAGAAATAACTTATCTCAATGAATTTTAAAAAATATAAAATAAATGCTAAAAGAATTATTTAGCATCCATTAATTCCTTTGCATAAGGAGTTATGTTTTCATTGAGTATTTTATCTAAAAAGTCACCAGTATATGTTCCGCTTTCAGATACTTCTTCTGGAGTTCCTGTTGCAATAACACGCCCTCCACCGTCTCCACCATCAGGACCTAAGTCAATGATATGGTCTGCAGTCTTAATAACATCAAGGTTATGCTCGATAACTACAATGGAATTGCCTGCATCAGTGAGTCTTTCCAATACGTCAAGCAATCTCTTAATATCTGCAAAATGAAGACCTGTAGTAGGTTCATCCAAAATGTATAATGTTTTACCGGTGCTTGTCCTTGACAATTCCTTAGCAAGTTTAATCCTTTGAGCTTCCCCACCGGATAAAGTTGTTGCAGGCTGGCCTATTTTCATATAGCCTAATCCTACATCATATAATGTTTTAAGTTTCTTATGTATTTTAGGAATGTGTTCAAAGAATTCTAATGCCTCTTCAACAGTCATTTCAAGGACTTCATAGATATTTTTACCTTTATAACGAACATCTAAAGTTTCGTCATTGTATCTTTTACCGCCGCAGACTTCACATGGAACATAAACGTCAGCCAAAAAGTGCATTTCAATTTGAACTATACCGTCACCGGAACATGCTTCACATCTTCCACCCTTAACGTTGAAAGAGAATCTGCCCGGTTTATATCCACGTGCCTTTGATTCCGGAGTGTTGGCAAATAGATCCCTGATATCAGTGAACACACCAGTGTATGTTGCAGGATTTGACCTTGGCGTACGTCCAATAGGCTTTTGATCAATAGCTATTACCTTATCGATGTTTTTTAATCCTTCGATTTCATCATATTTTCCTGCAAAAGTGAATTTATTGGACAATTCTCCTTTAGTTCCCTTATAGAGAATTTCATTTATCAGACTACTTTTACCGGAACCGCTCACACCAGTAACGCAAGTGAATTTACCTAAAGGAATTTCAACATCAATATCTTTCAGGTTATTCTGTTTAGCTCCTTTTATTGTAATGAACTCACCATTTCCTTCACGGCGTGTTTTAGGTACATCAATCACTTCTTTTCTTGATAAATATCTTCCCGTGATTGAATCTTCACACATCATGATTTCCTGTGGAGTCCCCTGAGCTATTATTTTACCACCATGTTCACCAGCACCAGGACCTATATCCACAACATGGTCTGCTGATAAAATTGTCTCTTCATCGTGCTCAACAACCACAACAGTGTTTCCAAGGTTTTTAAGCCTTTTCAATGTTCCGATTAACTTGACATTATCCCTTTGGTGAAGACCGATACTAGGCTCATCCAGAATATATAACACTCCAACAAGACCTGATCCAATTTGGGTGGCCAATCTTATCCTCTGGGCTTCTCCTCCGGATAATGTACCTGATGAACGCTCCATGGACAAATAGTCAAGCCCCACATCAACCAGGAATTTTAATCTTTCTTTGATTTCTTTTAAAACCTCTTTAGCAATGAATAGCTCTCTTTCAGTTAATTCCAAATCAAGGAAAAACTGATAAGAATCTTTTATTGGAAGCTCTACCACATCTGCAATGGATTTTCCTCCAACAGTGACTGCAAGTATTTCAGGACGCAATCTTTTACCGTTACATACATGACATTTTCTGTCACTCATGAATTTTGAAATATAATGTCTTGAGTAATTTGATTTGGTTTCAAGATATAATCTTTCCATTCTTGGAATAACACCTTCAAATTTACGGTTGACCATGTATGACTTGTTTCTTCTTTTAAAAGTGAACGGTATTTTATCATTGCATCCATACAATACTGTATTCTGATATTCCTGAGGCAACTCATTGAATGGAACATCCATACTGAAGTTAAAGTGATTTGAAACCGCTTCAAGCATCTGATAATAGTAATTTTCCTTTTTGGATGATTTTGACCATGGCGCAATAGCTCCCTCATTCAATGTCAGATTAGGATTCGGCACTATCAAATCAGGGTCAATTTCCATTTTAGAACCAATACCGTTACATTCAGGACATGCACCCTGTGGAGCGTTAAAGGAGAACATACGTGGAGTCAATTCCTGAAAGTTTATTCCACAGTCAACACATGCAAAATGCTCCGAATATTTCTTTTCATATTCTTCTTTGCCATCATCAAACAAAACTGTGATTAAGCCTTCTGAAAAATTTGCTGCGGTTTCTAAAGAGTCAACTAATCTTCTTTTAAAATCAACATCCTTTCTGATTTTTAAACGGTCAACAACAACATCAATGCTATGCCTATAGGTTTTTGCAAGTTCAATGTCCTCTTCCAATTCACGAACTTCACCGTCAACCCTTACACGGACAAAACCCTTATTTCTTAAATCATCCAGGACATCCTTATGCTGACCCTTTCTATCATTTACAATTGGAGACAGTATTTGGATTTTAAGGCCTTCTCCCTCTTCTATTATACTATCACCAATTTGACCTATCGTCTGGTTTGATATTTCACGGCCACAGTTCGGACAGTGAGGAATACCTATTCTTGCAAATAATAATCTTAAATAATCATAAACTTCCGTAATGGTACCTACCGTTGATCGGGGGTTTTCTCTGGTTGTCTTTTGATCAATGGAAATAGCTGGAGATAACCCTTCAATATAATCCATTTCAGGCTTTTTCATTTGACCTAAGAACTGTCTTGCATAAGCTGACAATGACTCGACATACCTACGCTGTCCTTCAGCATAAATCGTATCGAAAGCCAGTGAAGACTTTCCGGAACCACTAAGCCCCGTAATAACTATAAATTCATCACGAGGGACACTGACATCAATATTTTGTAAATTATGCTCTCTTGCCCCTTTGATGACAATCTGCTTTTTAGACTCATCTGTCATAATAATCTCCTAAAATTTTAAGTAATATAATATTTTTGTTCTATTGTATTTAAACTATTAGAGAGAGAGCATTTGACGAGAAATATTTATTTTTCAAAGAGTCTGGAAATTGGTGAATCAAAGTACTTTTGAAGTATTTTAACGATTGGCCCTATTATCAATGCTGAAATGATTGTACCCTCACGAACACCTGCAAGATATCCTAAAAATACAATTGATAGGATAGCTGCCATAATAACCATCGATGTATCTACAAAAGGTTTTACCTTAGGAAATTCCTTTTTAAGCACTTTAGATATGGCTACAATAACACCATCCGCCGGAAGATAAACGACTTCAGTTTGAATTTCCAAAAGCACCCCAACAGCAACCACCAGACAGCTGAACAAAAGCAAAAGAAATTGATTGAGATAACCTACAGGATTAACGAAATTAACCAGCATCAACGTAAAATCAATGAAAAAAGAGAAAATGGAACCAATGATGAATTGCAGGTATTGTCTTTTTTCAAAACCTTTGCCCAGAAGTACAATCTGAATAATTATGTAAAAAACAGTGAAGATAAAAATAACTACTCCAACGCTTAACTTTGAGATTAAACTGCAAACGTATGGAAGGCATATTAATGGAGAAGTCCCCAAATTAGCCTTAATTGATAGGGAAGCCCCTAAAGATATAATGAATAATGAAAGTAAATACAATACGTATCTATTGATTTTTTTCCATTCCATGATTAACAATATGAATTTAATTATATATTAAATTTCATTCAAATCTCTCAAAAACAAATAATTTATAATTATCAAAACAAAATATATTTTATTGAATTATTTGGGGATGATTAGAATATTAACCAAACGAATCGAATATATCGATGCTTTGAAATTTTTAGCCATTTTCGCTGTCATTTCAATTCACTGTTTCACTTTGGCAGATGAAGCAGAAATACTGCATTTTAAAATAATTAATTTCGAACATCTATTCCGATTTGCAGTACCATTATTCTTAATGATTACCGGTTCCCTACTTTTAAATAAGGAAATTGAACTAAAAAAGTACTTGAATAGACGTTTAAAAAGAATCTGTTATCCATTAATATTTTTTACAATCGTACTGCTGGTATTTACTACACTTTACGAATTCGTATTTTCCTTCTACTGGTATGCATGGATGATAGTTGGTGTGGTCTTGGCCATTCCAATCATAAACAAGTTCATTCAGCATTCAAGCGATAGGGAAATTGAGTATTATCTGGTAATATTTATCATATTTTCCATTTTAACTCAAATCTTCCACACATTAAAGGTTTATAATGCTTTGGACATATCATTCTTTTATACCCCAATTTCTTATCTGATATTGGGATATTACCTTTTTAACCGTGAAAACAATTATTCATTTAAAAAAACAATAACCCTATGTGTCCTATTGTTTGCAATATCAACTTTATTAAAGATAGCTATCGGAAACTATTATTACACTCATGATTTTGACACTTATCTTGATTTAAGCTTTTTCCAAATAATTCAGGCCAGTTCCGTTTTCCTGTTCATTAAAACAATTTACAGTGAAAACAATATATTATATAAAATTTTAAATCAAAATGCAATTAAAAAATTCATTTTATCCGTTAGCAGAGCATCCTACGGGATGTTTTTTATCCAGCACATACTGATTTTATATTATGCTAAACTTCTATTCATGACTTTAAGTTTAACCGGCACACAGACTTTAATTTTGATTTTAATATTGATTATATCAGTATTTTTAATATCCTGGATAATAATTGTGATAATGAGTAAAATTCCGATTTTAAATAAAATCTGCGGATACAGCTAATGAAAACTAGTTTTTATCAAAGCCCTTGAGTGCATATAGTTTATTTCTAAGTTCAGCTGCGCGTTCAAAGTCAAGTCTGGCTGCAGCTTCTTTCATGTCACTTTCAACGTCTTTAATTAATAATCTTAACTCGTCTTTAGGCATCTTGCTGATGTCTGCACCCGATGCAATCTTTTCTTCGGCTTCGGTTTTTTCCTTAAGGGTTCTTGTAGTTGATTTAGGAACAATTCCATGCTCTTCATTATATTTCATCTGGAGGAAACGGCGTTTTTTGGTGATATCCGTTGCATTTCTAACAGATTGGGTCATTTCATCAACATACATTATAACCTGACCGTTAACGTTTCTTGCAGCACGTCCGATTGTCTGTATCAATGATGTCTCATTTCTTAAAAATCCTTCCTTATCAGCATCCAAAATAGCTACTAAAGAGACTTCAGGCAAATCAAGACCTTCCCTTAAAAGGTTTACACCTACAAGCACATCAAATGTTCCTCTTCTTAAGTCATCAACAATGTCAATCCTCTCAAGAGTATCGATTTCAGAGTGCATGTATCTAACCTTTATGCCTATTTTTGCATAGTAATCGGTTAAATCCTCTGCCATTCTTTTGGTTAATGTGGTTACAAGTACACGTTCGTCTCTTTCAGCACGTTTTTTAACTTCACCAAGCAAGTCTTCAACCTGACCCTTTACAGGCCTTATTATCACTTCAGGATCAACCAGACCAGTCGGACGAATAATCTGCTCAACAACATTACGGGATTTTGCAAGTTCATAAGGTCCGGGAGTTGCTGAAACATAAATTACCTTATCAACACTAGATTCAAACTCGTCAAATCTCAAAGGCCTGTTTTCTTTAGCTGACGGCAGTCTGAATCCGTATTCAACCAATGTTTCCTTACGTGCACGGTCACCGTTATACATTCCTCTGATTTGAGGAACAGTTACATGTGATTCATCAATGATTGTTAAAAAGTCATCAGGGAAGTATTTCAATAATGAGTATGGTTTTTCTCCCCATTTACGTCCGGACAAGTGCATTGAATAGTTTTCTACACCAGGACAGTATCCCATTTCCTGAAGCATTTCTATGTCAAAACGGGTTCTCTGCTCAAGTCTTTGAGCTTCCAGGAGTTTATTGGTTGCATTCAATTCATTTAATCTTTCATTAAGTTCTGTTTTAATGTTTGCTAAAGCCACATCCATCTTGTCCTGACCTACAACAAAGTGCTTTGCTGGGAAAATCATGTATCTTGGAAGACTTTCCTTCTTTTTACCTGTGACTTTGTCAATAATGCTAATTGCATCAATCTCATCGCCGAAAAGTTCAATTCTTATAGGCGGCGTTCCATGAACCGGATTGATTTCAATGACATCACCACGAACCCTGAAGTGTCCACGGTCGAATTCAATGTCGTTACGTTCATATTGCATGAAAACTAGTTTTTTGATGATTTCTGAACGGTCATAAATGTCGCCGACAGCTATTCCGAATGCAAACTCACCATAATCTTCAGGTGAACCGATACCATAAATACAGCTTACACTACTTACAACAATCACATCATCCCTTGAAAGCAATGACTGTGTTGCTGAGTGTCGCATCATATCAATTTCTTCATTAATGGATGCTTCCTTGTCTATAAATGTATCTGTTCTTGGCACATAAGCTTCCGGCTGATAATAATCATAATAACTGACAAAATACTCGACTGCATTGTCGGGAAAAAATTCCTTGAATTCCTCATATAACTGTGCAGCTAATGTCTTGTTATGTGAAATAACTAAAGTTGGTTTTTGGACTTTTTCAATGACATTTGCCATTGTAAAAGTCTTTCCAGAACCTGTTACACCCAATAATGTCTGTTCACGTACATTATTATTAATACCATTTACGAGTGATTCAATAGCCTTTGGCTGATCACCAAGCGGTTTATATTGCGAATTGAGTTTAAATTCCTTCATGAATTATCAACAGTAATATTAAAGCTAATATGGGTGTATTTTGGAGAGCAGCATGGAACAACCCTTTCATCCCTAACGCTCAATTTTCCATATTTGGCCAGTTTAGATTCTACCTCACGCATTATAGCAGGAGCGTTTCTTTCATCAAAAACTCTGAGTGAACCTAAAAAAGTTACCTTGCCCTGCATGTTCATTACAGAAATAGTGTCAACTTCATAAGGCTCATTCCAATTATTTAAAATAGTATTTGATTCATTGATTAATTCTAGTTTAATTTTTTCTTTATCAATTGGCATTTTATTCCCTCAATGCATCTGCAATACTTTTTGCAATGGATACACGTGAAGTATCGGAAGATAAACTGTTTGTTCCGATGATTTTTTGAGCGCCTGCAGCATAAATTCTGACAGCACCATTATTGGTTAAAATAGGATGTACGCAGCATACATCTACAGTTTCTGCACCGTATTGTTTTAAAATATTTATTGCATTGACAATGGTTCCCCCTGTTGCAATAATATCATCAATGATAACTGCATGTTTGCCTTTTACGGAGTCCACATTGACAGTGTTTTCACCTGCACCTTCGCATCTGACATCAACAATTCTTGTTTCTACTTTATCCGGTCCTAAACGAACTTTAGATAAATATGTACATTCACAGCCGATAATTTCCGCCATTTCCTGTGCAAATCCATAAGCACCTTTATCCGGAGCAATAATCAATGGTTTTTCATCAGTTTTTCTGAAATATTTCTTATCCAAGTATTCGGCAATTGCAGGCATTGCAGAAATGTTTCTAGCTTTAATATTGAAGAAGTTTAAAACACATGCTTCATGAATATTGAATGTTATGAATTCATCAGCACCTGCAGATTCAATCAATTGACAAATAATCTTTGCAGAAACAGATTCACCGTCTTTAAATCTCTTTTCCTGTCTGGCATATCCCATATATGGAACGACTACACGAACCTTTTTAGCGCCGAGATCTTTAAGGGTGGAAATTAAAAACAAAAGCTCCATCAAGTTTTCATCCTGAGGATATCCCGTGGATTGGATAACAGTTACCTCATCTTCAACATTACCGTCAATACGCAAGTATTTTTCTCCATCAGGGAATTTTTTTATCTCCACATAACATAATTCTTCTCCCAATTCTTTTGCAACATGTGCAGCCAAATCCTGAGAAGCTGAACCACCTATAATCATATATATCACCAAGAAATTTTTATACAATATTTAGTATGATTTTCCAACATTAAAAAGTTATAGTATTGGCAGAGTTAATGTGTCATGACATATATTGAAGATATTACTCCCGCAACGGAAATAAGCAGTTGGATATAACCATGACGTTTAATTTCCTTAACTGGAGATTGGATTAAATAAAACGGTAAGAAAAATCCGAAAAACGTGAAAACACCGACAGGAGAACGTTTTGTCAATAAAGCCAAAATAAAACCGCTCCATGAAAGAAAAATAGTAACAATATAAGATAGTATAATGGCGTTTTTATTGACTCTTGGCTGTGCTTTATATACTAAAACGTTTTTAGGCTGGACTCCTTCGATTAATGGAGTTCCACATTTAGCACAGAAATCATAATCATCCTGATTAACAAATTCACAATTAGAACAAATTCTTGTCATACACTAATTAGTTAATTCTTAAAACTATATAAAAGTTATTTTTCAAGACAAAAAATGGATATGAGTAATGAAAATTGCTCTGAGTCATAAGTTAATTTTATATAATTTAAAATTAAAAATAATACATACTTAACACACTTAAAACAATTAACTATCAAGGACGTGATTTAATGGCTACACCAATAGCACCAACACCTATTTTAAGAGGAGAAGCAGCAAAACAATTCGAAGAATATTTAAATAGTCCCATAACTGAAGAAGAAAAAGAAATTAAAGAAAGAATTCGAAATAAAAGAGATGTTCCAATGTTTAAAATAGATTAACATTAACCTCACCAACGATAGACTTTATATACTCTTTTAACACAAAATATTACCATGAAAGTTAAAGATGGCATGATTGGATTGATAATAGGCGATGCTTTAGGCGTGCCTGTAGAGTTTACTTCAAGAGAAGAGCTAGAAGAAGACCCTGTTACTGATATGATTGGTTATGGAACATACAATATGCCTCCGGGAACCTGGTCTGACGATTCATCAATGGCAATAGCTACCATGGCAAGTATCGTTAATAAACAGGCAATTGACTACGATGATTTAATGTGCGAGTTCATTGAATGGATTTACAATGGAAAATACACGCAATATGATGATACTTTTGATTATGGAATAACAACAGCCAATGGAATTTATGCTTATAAAAATGGAATGGACCCTTTGGAATGCGGAGGAACAGGTGAAAGAGACAATGGAAACGGTTCATTAATGAGAATACTGCCTCTTGCATTCATTCCAGATATTGAATATGAAACGATTGAAAATGTCTCCGGACTAACTCACGGACACTTAAGATCAAAAATTGCATGCGTTTTTTATATAGAAATTGCCAAATCAATGATGGAAAATGATTTGGGTATTGATGAACATATTAAATTGGCATCAGATAAAATAAAAGATTATTATAAAGATTCCGGCGAATTACATCATTTCAATAGGATTTTCAATGATGAATTGGATGATGTTGACACTATAAAAAGTGGAGGATATGTTATAGATACCTTTGAAAGTATCATTTACTCACTTAAAACAACAGATAACTTTAAGGATGCTGTTTTGAGAGCAGTTAATTTAGGCCTTGACACAGATACCGTCGGTGCAATTTGTGGTGGACTGGCAGGAATCTTTTATGGATTTGATGCAATACCTATATATTGGATTGATGCAATACCTAAAATTGACAAGGTACTTCAATTATGTGAAAGATACGAGGCGTATTGTGATGGATGTTTATGAAACTATTAAAAATATCAGGTCTTTTTGTGATAATTACATAGACCCTGATTTGGTGGCTACGATCATTGATGAAAATAACTTCATGGGAAAAAATAACATTGCCGAACTTGAAGGCTATGACTTTTCAGATGATGAATCATATGAAGACAGATTCATGAAAGTTCTAAAAAAGGAAAATCTCTTTATTTCCTGCGGAATGCTTAACTTCATACCTATTATCAATGAATGTGACATATTTTCATTAAACGATGACACTATCCAAATTACCCAAGAGGAATTTGATGAAAACTGTGAGGAACAGGAAGTATTTTTCGGAATATTGATTGAAAAAGATAGTGATAAATACCAAATAGGCATTATAGATTTATGCAACTGTAAGGTCGGATCCTCTTTCAGACCGGTTAAAAAAAGTGACAGCGGATTTTATAAAAAATTAGATGAGATAATTAGTGAAATGATTATCTCTTAATTAACTTTTGCTTGATATTTTCCCACATTGCCTGCTCTTCACCGCAGCCTGTCATGATGACATAATCATATTCTGATTCAATAGCCAGTTCATATAGCTTATTAATTCTTTTTGTCATTTCATCATAACTTAACGGGTAAAATTCAGCATCAGGATATTCTTTTTTGATTATATTATAATATTCTTCAGCCTTTTCGATTGATTTTCTTCCAGGAACAACAATCACGTGAGCAGGATTCAGCGCTTTAATGACTTCAAAGTGGTCATCGAATATTTCTTCCTCATCAACATCCGGTGTTGTGTAGATAAACTCCAGTGGCCCTTCAATGAACTGATTCATAAATAGCGCATTGATTTTGGCTGCATCACCGTTATCTCCCTGACCCAAACCTATCAGTTTATTTCCATGCCTTACCACTTCAAATCTTCCAGGAGGTATAAATGACATGTCCAGATTGTCAAAGACTGCATGAATTGTGCTTTCAATATTATCTATTTTTGGAGTGAATGTTGCATAGGTAGTAATTGAAGCTAGAGTATTGTAAATATTGTGGAATCCGAATGGTGGGACAGTTAAATCAACCTTAAAGGAAATGTCATGCTTGTTTGGATAGTTAAATAAATTACCTTCAATTGTTAACATCCATTTTTCATTTCTAAATTCGATATTTGTTAATTTTACATGTGGTTCAGGACGTTTAAATCCGCATTCACATGAATAAACTCCCCTGTGATTTAAAAAGCGTTTTTCATAAGTTAATTCCTTTCCGCAGGAAGGACATTCTATAGTCTCCGCATCGAAAAAGTCATGAATATCATCGACTTCAAGACCATAATAATGGACTTTAACGTCCTCACGTTTTTTATATCCTAAAAAAGCAGTTCTTGGATCGTCAGTATTTGTAATGATGAATCCTTTATCCATATTTTGTGACAATAATTCCTTAGCCTTATAATAATCTTTAAAAGGATTTTTTACACCAGCTACCTGAGCATGTTCTGGTGAAATTGTTGTATAAACAACACCGACAGGATCTACAACCCTTTGAACGGTATCTGGAATTCCATACTTGATGTTACGGATACCATATTCAAATACTCCGATATCTCCTTTCTGTTGAATTAAAGCAGTAGCTATTGCATTTATTGTATTACTTTCAAAACTACTTCTAATTTCAATATCATTAGATAATAATTTGATTAAAAGAGTCGTGGTTGTTGTTTTTCCATTGGTTCCTGTCAATATTATTGAACCAATAGCCAAATCATCAGATAATTCAGAAATTGCGTCAATTCCCGCAACCTTTGAGAAAATAATTCCCGCAAAACTTTTTCCACTTCCGGAACCTAATTTCGAAACAGGCCCCCCAATTTTTGCTAATGCCTTTGCAATACTCACTTTAATACTCATAATATAATAATTATTTAATAAAATATATAATAATTTTGGAAAAATCGCTAAAAATTTAAAAAAAATAGAAAAATAATACCAACTAGTTGGTAGTTGGATTATTTATAGTTGATTGAGGAACTTTTTCAGCAACTTTTGAACCGAGGGATTTCATCTTTTCAATCAATTGGTCCTTTTTGCTTCCGCTGATTAAGATATTTTCTAAAACGTCACTTAATGTTTCTGTTGGAATAATCTCAATCATGTCTTCATATTTCTTCTCAATCATAACATCTTTTAAGTTTGATTTTGGAATTAAAACTTTTTTCATTCCTGATTCAGCTGCCGCTTCGATTTTAGCTGTAGCACCACCAATAGGCATTACATCTCCACGAACATTTAGTGAACCGGTTAAAGCTACAGTCTGGTCAATTGGAATTTCTTCAACAGCAGATATTACAGCAGTAGCAATACTTACACTTGCTGAATCACCTTCAACTCCATCATAAGTTTGAATGAACTGAACGTGAATATCATAATCAGCCAAGTTCTTGTTGGTGTATTTTTTAATCAATGCACTTACGTTTTGAACTGATTCGGATGCAATTTCACCAAGTTTACCTGTTGCTATGATTTGACCGCCGTTTTTGGATTGTGAAGGTGCTGCTTCAGCTGCAATTGGAGATACGATTCCGCTTCTGTCACCAATTACTGCAAGTCCGTTTACCAGACCGACTCTTCCACCTTCAGGATTAACCATACTGTATTCTTTTCTTTGAATAATAGATCTGTCAGCCATTTGCTGTTCCAGGGTTCTTGCAAATCTTTTTGCTTCAAGCACATGCTCTGATTTAACTAAATCTTCACCTTTTTCAATAGCTACATCACCAGCGGATCTGACAAGACCACCAAGATCTCTTAATCTTAATGTTAATGCATTTTGTTTACCTGATCTACGTTTTGCTTCCATGATAATTTCATCTAATGCATCCGGAGCAAAATGAGGTATTCTTCCATCATTTTTAACTTCCTGAGCTACGAACTGGACTAATTTTTCTCTGTTTTCAGTTGTATCGTCCATATAATCTTTCATGAACACTTCGTAACCGTAACCTCTGATACGTGATCTCATTGCAATATGCATTCCTTCAAGAACCTGAATGTTACCTGATGCTACAAGAACAAAGTCACATGGTACAGCCTGGGATCTTACCATTGCACCACTTGAGTTTTCACTTTGACCTGTAATTGCGTATTGCTTTTCCTGCATTGCAGATAAAAGTTCTTGTTGGGTTTTCATTGACATTGTACCTATTTCGTCAATGTATAATACTCCACGATTTGCTTTGTGAATCATACCTGCTTCCACACGTTCGTGTGCCGGAGTTCCCAATCCTCCTGACTGGTATGGGTCGTGACGTACATCTCCAAGTAAAGCTCCCGCATGTGCACCTGTTGCATCCATGAATGGAGCAAATCTGTTTTCTTCATTGTTAACCAATAATTTTGGAGACATTGTATTATTTTTTGGTTTGATTTGAATTGAAATAAGTAAAATTAATGCTGCTGCGATAATTGATTCAAGGATTCTTCCATAGAAAAATCCGATTACTAAAATTCCCCCTATAGCTAATGTGGTAATAAGAGTTTTACGTTCTTCATGACCACGAGCAGAGCCTTTAGTTGCTTTTACTATTTTTTTACCTTCCCCTGCAGGCACTGTCCTTATAAGCGGATGATTATTATCTTCAACATTCGGATAAATTAAAACATCCTGTAGAGATTCGTGTGGCAATATCTGAGCCATTCCTTTTGCAAGCATTGATTTTCCAACACCAGGATCCCCAATTAACAAAACATTTCTTCTTTGCTTGGCTGCTTTTTTAATTGTTTCAATGGACTCTTCATGCCCGATAACCTGATCAATTAATAACGGAGGAACATCAATGTCTTTTGAACTTTTGATATTATCATAATCCAACATCGGTTTTGTTTCTTCACCTTCAGCTTCCTGTGCAATTTCAGGTTCCAAAACAACATCATTGGATGAATCACCAATAGGCTCTTGTTCTTCAAATTTCATTAAAAAAACCTCACTATTTAAATTAAAATTCAACATATATAAAAATCATTTTCCTACTACTAATTATATTGACTTTATTATATATAAAAAGTTTTCTAATTTAGTAAACTAAAGTAACTAAAAGAATTATGTTTTCGAATCGATGAAGATAAAAATTATTTTTTAATGTATCATTGATATCAAAAAATTAACATCCGAAAATACTTCTCAAGAACATACCCTCTACTTTTGAGTTTTTTTGAGGGAATGCTTCCATGAATTTTATAGCATCCCTAGTATCTTTTCCTTTTAAGAATGATTCATTATCATTTTTAAAATCATCAAAATATAATTTAAAAATAGAAAAGCTTCCCATTTTATCAATACAACATTATCTTTTTAATATACATATTATTAATATAGTAGGAAATACAATCTTATTAACATAGTAATGCTTTAAAGGTATGAACAATGGATAACAAAAAAATAATAATTATAATTGGAATAATCCTTTTAATCATCATAGTGGGAGTTATTCTAGTAATGTTAACTTCAGTGAATTATGATAGAATTGATATTACGCCAAACGGAACAAGCATAGAAGTTCCCTCCGATCAAACCAAATATAACGGAAATGTTGAGGGTGCCAAAATATGGAATTGGAACGACGGAGTATTGGTCACATACAATAGTAACGAAGACAAAAGTATTATCAAAGTTACTGAATTAGGTTTTAATGCACTGAATAACCTGGTAAAAAATGGAGAAAAGCAAGAAATTGATGGTTTAACATGTTATGTGGTAAATGCTGACAAATTACTGGAAGTTCACATATTTGATTTCATTAAAGTGAATTATAACGGCAAATTTTATTGCATTCCTTTATCAAATGAAACTAGTCACGACAATATCATAATCTGCTGTAAGGACAAGGACGTGGCAGTCCATATGGCCAAATCCGTAATCTACAAAAATGTTTTTCCGGACAATAATAAATTGGAAAACATAACTGGAGATTTGCAGTCAAAAGCGAATGATTATTTAAACAATAGCAATTTAAGCCAAATTAAATCCACTGTTGAAGAAAAAACCGGAGTTAATTTAGATAATGTTAAAAGCCAAATAGATCAATACACCAGAAAGATATATGTTTAATATCCTCATGAAAATTTAATTGTAAAAGAAATAATAGTACCTGTGATCAATATGGAAATTATTAATGAAAAACAAACTCCAAAAAGAAGTTTAAAAAGAAGTTTGATTGTATTTATTGGAAATGTCTTAGGAATATACTTAATAAGTTTTTTAGGATTGGGAGTCAAATTCAGTTATTTTGATGACATATTGCTTTTAGTGTTATTCATCAGTTTAATTAATGCAATACTCTGGCCTATTTTAACAAGAATAGCAATGCCATTTTTAGTTTTAACCTTCGGTGTAGGAGCATTAATATTAAACGGACTCCTTCTTCAATTTTTCGGACCAGCATTTGATATAGAAATTAATGGTGGAGCGATAATTCTTGCCCCATTAGCTATGGCTGCAGTTACAACCATACTATCATCACTAATAACAATCGAAGATGACAGTTCATATTACCGGTCTGTTTTAAGAGATGCGGAAAAGAAAAGAAAAGATGAAATTAAAGATTATCCTGGCGTAATAATTGTTGAAATAGATGGACTTGCTTATGAAGTATTATGTGAAGCGGTCGAAAGAGGAGACATGCCTACCCTTAAAGAAATGATTGAAAGTGACAATTATAATCTCAGAATGTGGGAAACTGACCTGTCTTCACAGACCGGTGCAAGTCAGGCAGGAATCCTTCATGGAAATAACGAAGGCATTGTTGCATTTAGATGGATAGAAAAGAGCAATAATAATCAGATGATGCAATGTTCCGGAATCAGCAAAGTGCCTGAATTGGAACATAGAATTTCAGATGGAAACGGATTGCTTGTTGACAATGGAGCGAGCAGATCAAATTTATTCTCAGGGGACACTGACAATGTAATATTTACATTCAGTAAAATCATGGACTTTAAAAAACTATACAATAAGGCATGGTACTCAGTATTTTCCAATCCGAGCAATTTTGCACGTATAGTCGCTTTGTTTATTGGAGACATTATACGTGAAATCTACTCACAAATAATACATTCAGTAAAAGATATTAGACCAAGAATCAGCCGTGGAATAGTATACATTCCAACAAGAGCAGCTACAAATGTATTTATGAGAGAAATTAACACTTCAACATTAATTGGAGATATGATGGTTGGAGATATTGATGTTGCATACTCAACATACCTTGGTTATGATGAAATAGCTCACCACTCCGGAGTTAGGGATAATGATGCATGGTATGCTTTAAGAGAAATGGACAAACAGATAAAACATTTGACTGACGCAAATAAATACTGTCCTAGGGACTATCAGTTTGTCATTCAATCAGATCACGGTCAGACAAACGGTGCTACGTTTACCCAAAGATACGGTCAGACATTCGAAGACTTTGTCAAATCATTACTTCCCGAAGACATGCACATGTTTGCAAAAATGAGTTCAGATGAAGACCACTTTACAGGATCTATTCCATTTTCAAGTGACAAGAAAAAAATGAAAAAAGAAGAAAAAGAACAACAGGAATTAAGTGACTCTGAAGTCATCGTTCTTGCTTCAGGTAACCTTGCAATGATTTATCTGACACAATGGAGTCAAAGATTAACATACGAGGAACTCAACAGTTATTTCCCCGAATTGATACCGGGCATTATAAATAATGAATATGTAGGCTTTATTTTAGTTAAATCCAAAGAACACGGTGATTTGGCTATCGGCAAAAATGGAACTTATTACCTGGACAGCGGTGAAATTGAAGGTGAAAACCCTCTTGAAGGATTTGGAAAAAATATCACTAGACACTTGAAAAGAACCAGTTCATTTGAACATACCCCTGATATTCTGGTTAACAGTTTTTATGATGAAGAAGCCGATGAGGTATGTGCTTTTGAAGAATTGGTCGGAAGCCACGGTGGAGCAGGCGGAGATCAGTCAAAACCGTTCATATTGTACCCTTCAAGCTGGAAAGTTAGTGATGATGAAATCGTTGGTGCAGAAAATATCTATAAACTCTTAAAAGAGAATTTGGCTGAATTAAAAAAATAATATTTTTAATAAATGGCAATAATTAATCCATAGTTAATATTAAATACAATATAAAAGATAAATTAAAATGTAAAAGCAAATTGCATTTACAATTTTATTTTTCACTTGAAAAAGTGAACATAACAAAATTTGGAGGGAAAACATATGGAAGTTAATAAAATTGCCGGAATATTATCAATAGTCTTAGGATTAATTTTTATGATTTTTCCTATTTTCAGTACCGCATTAGTATCTGTCTTTATTGGATTAAGTTTAATATTCCTAGGTATTGCAGCAATATTAATTAACTTTTCAACAGTTAATATCATTATTGGGATTATATCCATCATATGTGGTTTAATCTTTATATTAAACATCTCTGCATTATCATTCCTTTTAGGATTCCAATTCTACATAATTGCTATTCTATTAGTTCTAATCGGTGTCACCGGTTTCTTTGCAGGAGACAATATATCCAAAAAATCCTCAGTAGTGATAATAATCTTAGGTATTATAGCATTTATCCTTGGAGGACTCTCAATTAACAACCCAATTTATGCTATACTCCTTATAGGCATCAGCCTAATCGTTGAAGGTATAATATTATACATTTCAGAATAAACAAGCAGTCTTTTGACTGCTTTATTTTTTTTAAAAAATTTTTACGTATTAGAAAAAAAATAAAAATGAAATAACTCTTTTTTGAATTATTCCACACTACTTATTTTACTTGACATGTCTTCAGTGAAATTCATTTTTGCAAATGTATCATCTGTTGGAAGAATCATGTTGAATTCATGAATTTCATCAATTTGAGCTGATCCTTTAAGGTTACTGAATCCTAATACATGTCCTCCTTTTGTCTTATCATCAGATAAGAAATGAAGATGCCAACCATGCATATTCAACTCATTCATGTACTCTGGGAAGTATACTGCCACAACTGTTCCGGTCTGGTCAGTGTGGTTGAATACCTTTTGGTCTACTGCTGCAACTTGAGTGAATTCTTTATATGGTTTTTCTTGTTTCTCAACGCTTCTGACTGTAATATTTGAAAAATCACCTTTGATTTTAACTACATACATGTTGTTTGTACCATATTTTTCAATTGTCTTATCCAATTGACCGGTTAAATCGTCAAAGTTCTTGGCAGTTATATTAGCTATATTTCCATCTTCATCAAAACTGGTGATTGTAGCAAATGGCACTGTTTCATTATCTGACATAACATTAATGCTTCCATCAGCGGCAGCCTGATAAACAACACCATCTAAAATTATCATTTCACCATTTACTCCTTCAAATGTTCCAAGACCAGTATCTCCATGTGATTTAAGGTCACCTACAGAAATTACTCCATTATATTCACCATGCATGAAAGCCTGCATTAAGGAGACCTGATACATTGAATCATCATTATTGTTATTTAGAAATCCAAAATTTTGAGCACTAACTGCTGAAACAGCAAGCAATCCCACAATAATTAATGCAAACAATATCTTTCTATTCATTGAATTATCCTCCCATAATTTGATAATAAAATTTATATTGAAAATATTAAATAAATTTAATGCAAATTAATTGATTTTTAAAGACAAATATTATAAAAAATATTGCACAATAGTATATCAGAAAATATTTTCAAAAAATAACTTATAATAGGAATATTATAAATAATATTTAAAATTAATTAAAGTGATTTTTATGGCTAAATGTATTATGGTTCAGGGAACATCATCAAATGCTGGAAAAAGTATGCTTGTAGCAGCATTATGCAGAATTTATAAAAACAGAGGATATAAGGTAGCTCCTTTCAAATCCCAGAATATGTCCTTAAATTCTTATACGACATTTGAAAATGGGGAAATCGGAATAGCACAGATGCTTCAGGCAGAAGCAGCAATGATTGAACCGAGCATCCATATGAATCCAGTTTTGCTCAAGCCAAAGGGTGACTTTACATCAAATGTTATCATTCAGGGAAAATCTATTGGAGACATGAATTTTTACGATTATCAGCATAAATATCACGACACTGCATTTGACGCCATAAAAGACAGTTTCAACAGATTGAATGATGAATACGACATAATAATAATTGAAGGTGCAGGTTCACCGGCAGAAATTAACATGAGAGAGCAGGACATTGCAAATATGGAAATAGCTCACCTTGCAGATGCCAACGTTATTTTAATAGCTGACATCGAAATGGGAGGAGTATTTGCAGCCATTGCCGGAACCTATGTGCTATTGGATGATTATGACCGTTCACGCTTAAAAGCAACAGTTATCAATAAATTCCGGGGAAACCTTGATATCCTAAAGCCAGGTCTTGACAGAATTGAAGAGATTACCGGCGAACCAGTTTTAGGAGTTTTACCATATGATGAGACTTTAAGACTTCCTGAAGAGGACTCAGCATCCCTTACTACACATGTTTTCGATGAGGGAAAAGACATTACAATAGGAGTAATCCGTCTTCCAAAAATAGCTAACTTCACAGATATCGATCCCTTTGAAGCTGAAAGTGATGTTGGACTAAAAATGATTGGAATCAACGATGATATTGGTGACGTTGATGCAATAATCATTCCGGGAACACGTAACTCAACACAGGATGCCTATGAGCTTCACCAAAGTGGTCTTGCAGAAAAAATTATTGAAAAAGCTTGTGAAATACCGATAATTGGAATATGCGGAGGATTTCAGATACTCGGTGAAGAAATCATCGATGAGGAAAAAAAGGAATCCAAACAGGGAACAATCAAAGGTCTTGGTCTGCTTCCAATAACTTCTGAATTTAAACGTGAAGAAAAAATCGTTACACAGTCTGAAGCTATTATTCCGGATAATTTGGAAGGAATAGCTGGTGAAATGTTTAAAAATATTATTGGTGAAAAGGTAACAGGATATGAAATTCATGAAGGAACAAGCAACCTCATAAACTGTAAAGCCCTTTTGGAAATTGAAAAGGGACAGGGAAACGATGAAAAGGGAGATGTTGACGGAGCATGTCATGAAAATATCTTTGCAACATACTTCCATGGAATATTCAATAACTATAACTTCAGAAGGGAATTTTTAAACTACATCAGGGCTAAAAAAGGCCTTGAACTCCAGACCGGCGAAGATCCATATGAGGCTCAAAAGAGTTACTCATTAAATAAATTAGCTGAAATAGTTGAAGAAAATCTCGATATGAACATTATTGATGAATTGATATTTTCAAATTAACTATTTATAATAGTTTAACATAAATAATAGTATATACCAATTAATGGAGATTTAAAATATGATTGTAAATGTAAAAGCAACAAATAAACATAATGGTGAAGTAATTTCATACAAATTGGAAGGGGATTCTGCAGCAGGATTCTTCTATGAAGGAACCCACATGCAAGAAGTAGCTGATAACAAAATCAGAGAAGTTAATAATACTTTAATTTTACAAGATTCACCTTTATACACCATTAAATCTGGTGAAAGTGCTGAACTTGAAAGAATGTCTTTCGATATAGAAATTAATGCTGAATAGATTTATTCAGCTCTTTTTTTACTCTTTTTTTATTTTAACAAATATTTTTTTGGATAATTACCAAATCAAATTTTCCAGCCACCAATCCATCATATAACCGTCTTCATATACGGCGAATACATTCCATTGACCGTTTTCATAACCCATTACCTGCAAATGAACAAGAGGATTATCTTCCAACTGCATATCATATACCATTGAAAATTGGAAAATAAGGACTTGCATACTCGGTATTTTAAATTGACTTTTTTAACTGATTATTACTAATACTGGCAGGAATATCTTCATCAAGCCAGTGATTTTTACAGGCAACATGATTCAATAAAACACACTGCGGAGGTATTGAAAGATTTGTTGATTTCCAACCACCAGAAATTAAATTCAACACACATGTAATACCAATAATCCCCAATTCGTCCATATCCTCTTTTTTTGCACCTTTAAATGCTGTAGATTCATGGGAAACAATATACACTTCACAATCATCATATTGTCTGGTTATTTTAAAAACATTGCATTCAGGATTGCAGAATGTGCAGACATTACCCAGCCTATCTTCTTTTGCTTTGCATTTCTTAGTGTTTGAACACATGCATCCCGGAAGAATTATTGCTTTTCTTGGTCTTTTTTCAAAATCTGCTTTGAATAACCTATTCATTATCTCAGCTCCAAGCATGTTTAAATGATACTCAAGTTCATGACCATGGAAAAATATCACATCTTCCTCCATTAAATGATTAGTATGGTTTTTTTCAAGATAATTTTCCAAGTTAGATGTATACTCACCAAGATAATTACTGCTATTTTTGCAGAACCATTTAGTCAAGCCAAGACAATCGTCCAGATTATGACTGAAATTTCTAAAGTGCGGAATCTGGTCTACATAATCACCAGTGGCTTCTAAAAAATTAATGAGCAATTCCAAATTTTCCTCAGTTAATTTCTCATTATTTTTCTTAAATGGCTTAAAAAGAAATCTTGTTAAAAGTTTTCCCCTCAATTCATCAATGAAAAGCTTATCTTCCGGAAATGCTCTTCTATATTCTGATAAGTTGGCCAAAGCCTGATGGATATTGCTGTTTAAATCAAGTGCAGTGGTACCGTAGAGATACCAGTAAACACCAATACATAATGCCGCTAAAGTTTCCTCATCATCCTTAAAGTTAAATTTTTTAGAAAAATCCAAAAAATCATCGGCGAAAGATTTAACATTATCATAATAATCCTCATTTAGCATATAAGGAAAAATAATATCCTCCATTTATTTCACCTTTACACTTTCTAAAAGGAAATTGGCATGTTCTTCTGTCTCTTCAAAGAAATGCTCCAATACTTCCTGAGGAATGTCATCATACTTTGCACAAATCTCCAGCAGCAAATAAATGGGGAAACTGAAATATTGCTTAGCCAATAATTTCGGATTGGAATCTTTCCGAATAATTCCTTTTTCCTTTAAAAGAGTGAAAAATCCATTCCAGAATACCAGAGGCTTTACGAGTATTTCATTTTGGAAAAACAATTTTATGGTTTCATTGTGATGCATCTGAATGAGAATCAATTTCCAAATCTTTAAGTTTGTCTCCTGAAATACCATCTGTTTTATTGCTTCTGAACCCATGTGATAGAATAATATGGGATCTTCTAAAAAGGGATTGTTCTCATCCAGTTTTATTTTATCATTGTTTACTATTGGATTATACTCAAATTGTTGTGTAAAATAATCAAAGATATCCATTAATATAGATTCTTTTGATGGATAATGGCTGTAAATTGAACTTTTTTTAATTCCAACTTCTTCTGCAATTTCTCTAAGTGAAACTGAGTCATAACCTTTTTGTGAAAACAGATCAAGTGATACATTAAATATTTTTTCTTTAGTATTCATGATTACCTACCTACCGTTCGTTAGGTAAATATTATACTTCAAAGCATATAAATGTAACTAAAAAAATAGATGAAAATATTACATCAGGTCTTTTATCAAAAGCAATAATTTAAGGTCAAAACCATTGTTACTTACGTTTTTTTGGAGTTGGAAGTTCATCATACATTGCTTCAAGCAGTTGCCCTAAAAACTCCATGTTTTCCACATCATCAACAAGCAGCATTGCCTTTGCACCTTCATATGGCAGCTCCATATTTGCGTCAGGCATCATCTGCATAGCTGCTTTAACAGGTTTGACTAAAAAGCGGTCATCGTAAATGCCTCCGATGATTTTTCCGCGATAGTATATAATGTATTCACCCATCATTGCCCTGTAGGATATGTCTTCCAAAGCAGATAACTGCTCCAACATATATTCAAGATATTCCTTGCTTGATGCCACATTAATTCCCCCAAGAAATTTTTAAAGTTCCATTATGAACATAAATTGAAATGAACAATGAAAATTAAATTAAGATATTTTTAAGAATTAAAACTCCGATTAATATTGGGAAAAGAACTACACCAATTAATTGCGTAGTTCTAAAACTCCTTTTTTACTGACTATTTTATCGATTCCGGAATTTTTTATCATTCTAAAGCATATTGGACATGGTTCGGCATCTTCTATATCTACCCATTCACCATCAACATACATTTCACCTGCCAAAAAGATAGTTGATCCAAGCATTTCGTTTCTGCTTGCACTAATCATTGCATTCTGTTCGGCATGTACTGAAAAACAGTCATTGTAGTTACCTGAATTGGATGGAAGGTTCATTCTTTGACAGTCCCCTCTATCACAGCAGTTTTCCTCTCCCCTAGGATTTCCATTGTAACCTGTACTGACTATTTCATCATTGTTGACAATTACAGCACCATAGCGCCTTTTTAAACAGGTGCTTCTTTTTGAAACAGCAAGAGCGATTGCTAGATAATATTCATTTTTACTCATACGATTTGTATCTATAGATTTTTCATTTTCCATGCCCATATCTCCTTAAAAAATAATATTAAAATGTGAAAACATAATAGTTTTCATACTTCCTTGTTATATTATTGGAGTTAATGTTAATTAACTTTTCATTTATTAATTCTTTTTTTCAAATAGACATTGCCCAAATAAGCACCAACTATTGCAAAAATTATTAAAAGAAGTGTCTGATTGTCGATAAACTCTTCAAACCATCCTAGTGCCATATTGCCCATAACAAGAGAAATGACATGGAATTGTAAAAATCCGGTTAATATAGCTACAATTAAAGCCATTATAACTGCATCCATTTTACTTTCCAAATATGCGGAAAATAGTCCGACAGAAATCATGACTGCAAATGGAAAAGCCAGAATAGTTAATCCGGTTGTTCCATAATAACTATATTGAAATACTGTAAACTGAGCCAGATTATAGAATATCAGGCCCAATACTAATGAACAGATTAAAGCTAAAAGTGTAAATTTAATAATAGGCATCAAATTGAAAGTATTTTTATTTGCATTAATATTATCACTCCCCTAATATATGTAAAGAATATAAGTCATGAATTATTTTAGAATTTTTAAATATTTAATAGTTTTTATATATCTAAAATTTAAATATTTTTAAAAAGAATATATTACCATGACTTTCATGAACAGTGATGCAAATATTAAACAGTTTCAACTGCTTAAAATCATTAATGAAAACTGCAGTGATGAGCATATCATATCAAAAATCACAATTGTGCTTCGCCGAGACAAAATAGAAGCTCCTTATTATATGATCAGTAAAATTAAACTTTCATCATGTATTGACAGACCGGATAATGGCCTTTTTCATGCAATGGACATGTTAAACCACAACAGAAAATACAATTTAACTGAAGATGCATATAACGAAATTAAATCATTGATTATTGATAAAGGTCAGTCGCAAATCACTGAAACGGATAAACAACTGAACATGACTTTAATGTCTAAAAATGATGAGGAAATGAAAAATCTCTTTAAAAACTATGGAGAACTTTTTGATAAGATTGATAACCTCATTGATTAGAAAATAGATTATCATATTCACTTATCAAACTTTAATGTTGCAAATGCAAATATACAGCCGATAACTGTAAGAATTACCAATATAACAAGCAGTAAATGAACATCATATAGCTGAAGAATATTTCCTCCAATAAGATTAGCAAATATTATCCGATAGTTAATGTAGAACCCATAAACCGGCACCACTATTGAAACTTTAATATCCCCCATATCAACAAATCCTCAGTTTTTTATATTAAAATATTTCTCAATAATTTTTTTGTAATCAGTGATATCAATTATTGGCATGCTTGAATACTGGAAAGATTTTTTTAGCTAGTGAATGCATATCAATTTTTTCATTCATTGTAAATATTTTGTCGTCCTTTCTTAAATATGAATGTTATTCAATGATTACCTATTGAAAAAATGAACCTCTCCGGCTTTGTAGAAGCCGGAGATTCTTAGGCCGTACATATAGTTTTTACTTCACAATTACTTAGAAATATTTCTAAGTATTTTTGTGGAAACATATGTACGAAATCTACTAAGCTTGGCACCGGTGAACCAACGGCGCGTAGACCTTCGTCTAAAATATTTAATGCCGCATTCAAATCCCTTAATAAAGGAGCGTGACAATTTGGGCATTCCCATTCTCTTTCTCCACGTTCTAAGTCATCATTTATTTCACCGCAGGCCCAGCATTTTTTACTTGATGGGAACCATCTGTCGATTTGTACGAATTGTCTGTTGTACCATTTTGCTTTGTATTTTATCATTTCGACTAGTTTTCCCCATCCGATTTCGTGTATGCTTCTGCTTAGGTTGCTTTTAAT
>NZ_JAZRKF010000030.1:0-3687 GCF_045646205.1 Methanobrevibacter sp.
AACAATTATAAATACAATAAATAATATGAAATAATAGTGTATAATAAAGATTAAATTATGGTATCATGATTTCTATAATACAATATCTTCTTTTTTTACTTTATGATAATAGTTATGTTTAAATATAAAAATATCTATAACTAAATTAAAATTGATTCTTTATTTTTATATTTTGTTTCCAATACTCCTTTTTTTGATAACAATAAAGATTAAAAAATACCAAAAAACATTTTAATAAAAACAAATATTATACGTTTAATTCTATTTTTTTGTGGCAAATTTATCATTTTGCAAATTATTTTCACACTAAAAAATCTTATTGGTTCCTCCAGGTTCTATCGCCTTCCACTTTTTACTTATTTCCATACTTATTTATATATATACATAATTTCCTTATTCCTTCCAAAATCTGATTCCATCTCCGTCGCTTTTTATTTTTCTCGCCGAATTTTCTCTTCTTAAATTAACTAAATATAGCATGTTTGATAATTTACTTTCCTGATTATCAGTATTATAGAGCTTTTTTTTAATATTTATCACAAAAAGTCATTTTTTTTGTCTGTTTTATGTTTCTTTTTTCGTATTTTTGCAAGTCGATTTGTATAGTATGCTAAATAACGTATATTTTTGTGAATTAAAACAAGCTAAAAGACAAAATTATTGTATAACTATTTGAAATAACGAAAGATAAAAAAGAAAAAAGACAGAAAATAAAACAAAACAATATTAATAATTAAAACCACTACAATGAAAAAATTTATCATTTTTTTCTTGACCGCGTTTCTAATTCTGGGCTTTAGCCTTGTGAACGCGGAAAAATCGGCTCCAAAGGTGCCTGCGGTTGATGCTTTTTCTCTGCAAATTGCACCCAATAGCCACACTTATTCTATCGTATCAGATACGACCTTGAAATTTACCGTATCTGTTGCTTCTGGAAATGTGTCAAATGCTGCAACCATTCAGTGGTATGTAAATGGCAGTGTTTACGGAAGTAGTAACTCTTTTAGCTCCCCGAGCTCATTTAAACCTAATTTCCAAGTAGCTGGAAATTACGAAGTTTATGCAAAAGTTATCGATGGTAGCGACGTGCAACAAACTTCTGTAATTGAAGTTACAGTTTTGGAAAATTATACGGTTTCTGTCCTCGGTGCTAATACAGCTTGTTTGGGCGATAATGTTACTCTTACTGCTGAGTTGGGTAATGTTGAACCTAACAATCTTACCGCTTTCTCTTTCCAATGGAAAAAAGATGGTAATTATATACCTGGAGCAAATAGCGCTACCTATACTTTTGTAGCTACTGAAGATATGTCAGGTGATTACGTTGTAGAAGTTTCTCGTCCTGAATGTGCTCTTGTTACTTCTCATCCTCATCGTTTGGATGTGCTTCCAAGAGCTGTTGTCGATGTTGAACCTATTTGGTATTTATGTAATGGTTCTGTAACTGTTACTGCAGCTGCTTTCCCAGAATCTAATGGTACTCCTTATCAATGGATGTGGGTAGGTAATAATGATACTACTATTACTAATATCTCTTCTTTCACAACTTCTGAAGAAGGTATTTATTATGTGAAACCTCTATACCACGTTACAGGTTGTAATAATGCAGATAGCGCAAGGTTTGAAGTAAAAGCTCTTGAAGATTTTGAAATCCAATTCGCTCAAGAAATTATTAATACTTGTAATGGTGATCAAGTTGAATTGACTTTAAATGTTAATGATAGTTCTAATGTAGTTTATACTTGGTACGAAAATGGTGTAATCATTGAAGGCGCTAATACTAGTTTCTTAAGAACATCTCCTCTTGTTACAGGTGCTGATACTACATTATATAAATATGTAGTGGTAGCTAATACTACTGATGGTTGTTTCTTGGGTACTGATACTATGGACGTAATTGTTCGTCCGCAACACCAAATTCAACTTTTTGGCGACCACGCAATTTGTGCTGGTGCAGATGTAGTAATTAACGCTGCTTTTAATGTTCTAACACCTTCTCTTGATAATATGATTTGGTATCAAAATGGTGTAGCTATTTCAGGTCAAACTAATACAACTTTGACAGTTCATGATCTTGCTCCATCTGATGAACCTTATGTATTCCATGTTGAATATTATGATAATGCTACAGGTTGTCATTCAGTTAGTGAGCAAATCTTGGTTACAGTTTATGCTAACCCAGTTGTAAATATTACCCCTGAAACTGCTACAATCTGTCTTCAAGATGATGGCGTAACTCTAACAGCAAACTTGAACGATTGGAATGCTGAAAATTTAACTTTCCAATGGTATAAAGATAATTCAGAAATTGCAGGAGCTACTACTTTAATTTATACAGCAACTGAACCAGGTAACTATTCTATTAAAGTTACCCAAACAAGTACAGGTTGTACAGCAAATGATGCTATTGAAGTTAAGGTTAATACAATGCCTGAAATTACAATTTCTAATCCAGGTGCTGATGTAATCTGTGATGGTGGTCAAGTATTACTTAACACCGTTTTTGAAGGAGATGGAGAATTCTCATATGTATGGTACAGAAATGGAGTTCAAATTGAGGGCGCTAATTTGTCTTATTTGAATGACTCTCCATTAGCAGTTGATGGTGATAGTACTATATATGTATATGAGGTAATGGCTATCTCAAATGATGGTTGTTATTCAAATGTTGCTTCTGAGACTATTGTCGTTCGTCGTAACCATAGAATCGAAATCTTCGGTGACCACGATGTGTGTGTAGGTCCTAACAACATTACAATTGATGCTTATATTGATGGTGTAACTGGTAATTCTATTCATTTCGATAATATTACTTGGTATCAAAATGGTGCAATTATCACAAACTCTAATCCTAGCAGAACTTCTTTAATTAGAACTTATCCTGTTGCTGTTAATTTTGAGCCTTACACTTTCCAAGTTTCTTATTATGATCCTGAAACTCATTGTAATGCTATGAGTGAGCCATTCGTAGTTACTGTACACGATATGCCAGTTGTGAATATTACTTCTTCTGAAGATGTAGTATGCGAAGGTGGCGAAGTTACTTTAGTAGCTAATTTAAATGATTATAATGAGGATCAATATACTTTCCAATGGTATAAAAATGGTAAATCTGAAGAAAATAAAATCTTAGGCGCTACTTTACCTATTTATACTACTACAATGCCTATCGCTTCTGTTGACTCTTTCTTTGTACAAGTTATCCAAAGAAATACAACTTGTGAAAGATTTGCAAAGAAAGAAATCACAACAATTGCTGATCCTATCATCGAATCAATTACTTTAGATGTAAATGCAATTTGCGAAGGACGCCAAGTAACAGTAACCGCAACTTCTAATGCAGGTGAAGGCGCAGTTTACACATGGTACAGAAATGGTGATTTGATTGAAGGTGTAACCGCAGCTTCATTCACAGAATCTCCATTAGCAGTTGATGGTGATGCTACAGCATATGTATATTCAGCATATGTAACCACACCAGTATCAGGATGTCAATCTGCAATCGTAGCAGCAGAAGCATTGACAGTAAATGCTAATCCAACCGTAACAATTTCTGGCGATCCTATCGTATGTGATTTAGATGAAAATAATGTCACTTTAACTGCAAATGTAATTGGTGAACTTCCTATCGATTACCAATGGTATGAAAACGATACTCCTATCTCAGGTGAAACAAACCAAGTTCTT